>NZ_JAGPYD010000011.1:0-326463 GCF_018070255.1 Streptomyces sp. RK62
GGCGCCGGGGGTGCCGGGGTCGAGGCCTGGTGGTCCGGCTCGGAGTCGGGCGCCCGCCTGGTCGGGACGGCGTCGTGCACGTCGTTCGGCAGGCGGGGGTCGGGGGCCCGGGGGGCGTCCGGGGTGGGCGGTGCGGGTGTGGCCACACCGGATGCGGACTCCGCACCGGGCGGCCCCGGCACAGAGGGCCCCTCGGCGATCGCACCCGGCTCGGGCGCGGGGACTCCGGCCCAGGTCGGCGCCGTACCGGAAGTTTCCGGTGTCTCGGAAGGTACGGCCTCCGGCGCCGGTGGCGCGGCGCCCACCAGACCCTGTCCAGATACGGCGTTCCCCCGCGCCGCGGTATCGGTGCCCTGGCCGCCCGCCTGCTCCAAAGCCGGGTGCGGCGCGGGGGCGAAGCCCTCCGTCGTCGAGAGGGCGGCTGCCTGGGGAGCGTCGGGGCGCGGAGGCGGAACGGCCACGGGGTGGACCGGGACTGTGGGTGTCGGGGGTGGGGAGGCCACCGGGTGCAGGGAGGACTCCAGGGTGTCCAGGGTTGGGCGGGCGGAGGGGTCCTTTTGGAGGAGGGCCGTGAGGATGGGGCGCAAGGGGCCTGCGGTGGACGGGAGTTCGGGCTCCTCGTAGAGGACCGCGTGCAGTGTCGCCAGTGTCGTGTCGCGGGAGAAGGGGGAGCGGCCGGCCAGGGCCGCGCACAGGGTCGCGCCCAGGGACCAGACGTCCGACGGCGGCCCCTGACGGCGCCCGGAGATGCGCTCGGGCGCCATGTAGTCGGGGGAGCCGACCAGCATGCCGACCATCGTGAGCGCCTTGGCGTCCTGGATGGCCGCGATGCCGAAGTCCGTCAGGACCACCCGCCCGCGCCCGCGTGCGGCCTCCGTCTCGACCAGGACGTTCCCCGGCTTGATGTCCCGGTGCAGCACACCGCGCGCGTGCACCTGCCGCAGAGCCGCCACCAGGCCGAGGCCGATCCTGGCGGTCTCGGCGGGGCCCAGCGGGCCGTCCTCCGCCATGATGCGTTCCAGGGAGCGGCCGGCCACCAACTCCATGACGATCCAGAGGTGTTCACCCTCGTCGACGACGTCGTAGACCCGTACGACATGGGGATGGTCGATCCGGGCCGTCGCCCGCGCCTCGCGCAGGGTGCGTTCACGGCGGGTGCGGGTGTCCTCGGGATCGAGGCCGTCTATCCGCATTTCCTTGACGGCGACCAGCCGGTCGAGCATTTCGTCGACCGCCCGCCACACCCGCCCCATTCCCCCCTGGCCGATACTCTCGACCAATCGATAGCGCCCCGTCACCAGTAAACCCGGAACCCCACCGCTTCTCGTATTCCCCGGCAATCCGCTGCACCCCCTCGATGCCGCATCGGACATCCGCCATTGAAACACAATGGTCACACTTCAGGCCGTACCAGCATAGTGCGGAGAAATCTTGTGGTAGCTCTTCAAGTACTGCGAATTCAGGCGCAGGCAAGGGGGACGAACATGAGTTCTCGTCGCACGACGGCCATCGCGGGATCGCTGGTCGCGACATCTTTCTCGGCAGTGATGATTTTCTCGTTCACCGCCAGTGCGGATGACCAGGGACCCGGCAGCAGCAAGGGGGGAAAGGTCATCGACGAGGCACCGGCGGGAGTGAAGCTCACCACCGAACTGCCCGAGAAAATCTCGGTGGACAACAGTTCGCAGAAAACCGGGATCACTGCCACCGTCAAGAACGAAGGGACCAAGGACAGCGGAAAGATCCAGCTATTGGTCGTCGGGTTCGACGGCCTGACGGTCAAGAATGTCGAGGGCTGCTCGGCCATCGACAAGGCCGCCCTCCCCGAGGGCTCGAACAGCGGTTTCGCCTGCCCGCTCGACAATCTCCCCGCGGGAGGGTCGAAGTCGTACGCCGTGGACGCGACGTTCGACGTACGCAAGGAGGGCAAGATCTGCCTGCCCGTCCAGACCGGGGACGGCAAGAAGACGTACTGGCAGCAGGGCCCGGTGCCGTTCGGGACGACCAATCCGTCACCGGACGCCCCGGCCACACCGCTGCTGCTGGGCACGGACAACAAGCCGGTGGCGCCGGGCGCCGACGAACTGCCCAAGACCGGCCTCGCCCGTGACGTCCTGCCGCTGGGCGCGGCCGGGGCGGCCCTGCTCGCGGTGGGCGCGGCCGGCCTGTGGTGGTCGCAGCTGCGGCGGACCCCGCAGGGCTGAGAGGCGGAACGGAAAGGACGAGAGGCTCGCCGGTCGCGTGTGCGCCCGGCGAGCCTCTCGTCCAGGGTGACGTCGCGTCAGCGGTCCAGGAGCTTCCAGGCCGTGGGCAGCGCGCCCATCGCCAGTGCCGCCTTCACCCCGTCGCCCACCAGGAACGGCACCAGGCCGGCCGCGATCGCGGCGGACGCCGACATGCCGGTGGCGAGGGCGAGGTAGGGGACGCCGACGGCGTAGATGATCGCCTCGCCGAGCAGCATCGCGCCGACGGTGCGCAGCGCGGTGCGGTCGGCGCCGCGGCGGGCCAGGGCGCCGACGACGGTGGCGGCCAGGATCATGCCGAGGATGTAGCCGAAGGACGGGGCGGTGGCGCCCGAGGTGCCCTGCGCGAACCACGGCACGCCCGCCATGCCGGCCAGCGCGTACAGCGCGAGCGAGAGGAAGCCGCGGCCGGCGCCGAGCGCGGTGCCGACCAGCAGCACGGCGAGGGTCTGGCCGGTCACCGGGACCGGGGAGCCCGGCACGGGCACGGAGATCTGGGCGGCCAGGCCGGTGAGGGCGGCACCGCCGGCGACGAGCGCGATGTCGCGGACGCGGGAGGCGGGGAGCAGGTCGGCGAGGACCTGTCCGGTGCGTGCGGGGGCTGCGGCGGCGGTGCTCATGGGGACTCCGCGGAGTGAGGGCGGTACGGGACGCTGTGACGCTATCCCAGGGTGTTCCGCTCCCTCACCGTCAGTGGTCGACAAAGGCGGGATCATGGGCTTGGTGGGCTCCGGACAAAGGAGGTGCCGTACACACCGTCCGGGGTGATGCCGGTCACTGAGGCAGGGACGTTCGGCTCACAGGCCGGGGGTCCGGGCCGTCTGTAGGGTTCCACCAATCATGTTGCCCGCGTATGAAGAACCGTCTCGCCCGTCGGTCGCCGTCTGGGCAGCACCGGCGCGCTTTGCTAGCTTCGAACGCATGGTCGCCCAGTCCCGGAACTTCACGTCGCGTCGCCATGTCGACCTGCGACGCGTGGGTGCCGCCGCCTGTCGCCGTCCGGGGTGAGCCGGCCCGGGTGACCCGGCCCGGCTCGCCGTTCTCCACGGCGCAGTGTCGGACCGGATCCCGAGGAAGTTCCCCCATGCCCCGTACCGCGGCACCCATCCTGTCGTCCCCCTCCACCACCCTCTCCTCGTCCCCGATTCCCCGGGTCGCCGACCCGGACCGGCGGCGGACCAGCGCGAGCGTCGTCCTGCGGTCCGTGCTGGAGCACGGGCCCGTGGCGCGCAGCACCATCGCCCGGCTGACCGGGCTGTCCCCGGCGTCGGTGACCGGCCACTGCGCCCGGCTCGCCGGGCTGGGCCTGATCCGTGAGGCGGCCGCGCCCCGGCCGTCCGGCGGGGTCGGGCGCCCGCACGTACCGGTCGACCTGGACGACTCACGGCTGGTGGTCGGCGGGGTGCATGTGGCGGTGCCGTACACCACGGTGGCGCTGCTCGATCTGCGTGGCCGGGTCGTGGCGCACCGGGAGATCCCGCACTCCGGTCCGGCCGATCCGTACGACGTGCTGGACCGGGCCGCCGGGACGCTGGCCGCGCTGCTCGGCGAGCGGCCCGGGGTTAGGCCGCTCGGGGTCGGCTTCGCGGCCGGGGGCTGGGTGGACCGGGCCTCGGGGGCGGTCGTCGAGCATCCGCTGCTGGGCTGGCGGGAGGTGCCGGTGCGCGAGGTGCTCGAAGCGCGTACCGGGCTGCCGGTCCATGTGGACGGGCACGCGCGGGCGTTGGTGAACGCGGAGCGGCTGTTCGGGCGGGCGCGTGGCAGCCGCAGTGTGCTGCACCTGTTCGTGGGCAACGTGGTCGACGCGGCGTTCGCGACGAACGACGAGGTGCACCACGGTCCCCGGTCGCAGGCCGGCGCGATCGCCCATCTGCCGGTGCCCGGCGGCACGGAGCGGTGCGCCTGCGGCCGGACCGGCTGCCTCCAGGCCGAGTTGAGCGAGCGGACGCTGTGCCGCCGGGCGCGGGCGGCCGGCGTCATCGGCGGCTGGAACCCCCGGCATGTGGTGCGCGCGGCCCGGGACGGGGACGCGACGGCCGTACGGCTGCTGACCGAGCGGGCGCGGGCGACCGGCCGGGCGGTGGGGCTGCTGCTCGACGTGCTCAACCCGGAGACCGTCGTCGTCACGGAGATCGGTGTCCTCAGCCGTGAGGACTGTCTCGGGGCGCTGCGCGCGGCGGTGGGCGACGGGCGCGCGGCGTCGGTCGTGCCGTCGGGTTTCCCGGATTCCGTGCTGGCGGTGGCGGGCGGTTCGGTGGCTCTGGACGTGCTCTACCGGGACCCTCTGGGTGTGCCCTCGGGCGTTTCACCTGAGGTTATTTAATTCAGAAACTCCGAATATTGACAGCGATCACCCGCGAACGGGAACATGCTGGTCATGAGCCTGTTCGTGAGCTGTCGCACCCACTGTTGCTGACACGTCGCCGCGTGTGAAGCGCTCATCCTCCCCTGCGTGAATTCTCTTTTCCCGGCCTTTTTCCGGCCCGCTCCCTGAATTCCGCATGCTCTTTTTCCGGTTTCCCTTTCCATCTCCCTCTGGAGTCCTCCCATGCCTTCCTCCCCCGTGTCCGGTGTCGACCGGCGGTTCTTCCTGACCTCGGCGCTCGGTGCCGTGGCCGGTGTCGCGGGCCTCAGCGGCTGCGCCGGCAGCGCGGCCGCCGGCAGTGAGGGCGCCTCGACCGCCCCGCTCGCCGCCAAGGTGCCCGCGGGCACCTCGCTGAAGATCGCCTCGTACCAGGACACCCAGCAACTGCAGCTCAAGCTCGCCAAGTTGGGCGACCCACCCTTCAAGGTGAGCAGTTGGCTGAACATCGGCGCCGGTCCCGACGTCATCAACGCCTTCCGATCCGGCTCGCTGGAGCTGGCCAACAACGCGGGGATCCCGCCGATCCAGGCGTACTACCAGGGCTTCGACGCGAAGATCGTGGCGATCAACATCACCCGTAAGCCGAACTACCTCTTCGCCACCAAGCCCGGCAGCGACATCCGCACGGTCGCGGACTTCAAGGGCAGGCGGCTGGCGTTCTCCCAGGGCCAGGCGCAGGGCGTCGTCCTGCTGCGGGCGCTGAAGAAGGCGGGCCTGAAGTACGACGACGTGGAGCTGGTGCCGCTGACCAGCAACCAGTTCCTCACCGCCCTGCAGTCCGGCCAGGTCGACATCGCCCCGCTCGCCAACAGCCAGGCCCCCGCGTATCTGAAGCAGTACGAGGGCAAGGGCGCCCGCACCATCCCCACCGACGTCGTCGACCTGCTCAGCCTGCTGTGGGCGCCGGTCTCGGTGCTGAACGACAAGGCGAAGGCCGCCGCGGTCGCCGCCTACATCCCGTACTGGGCGAAGGGCCAGGTGTGGGCGTACGAGCACCCGGACGTCTGGAACCGGGAGTTCTACGTCAAGACGCAGAACCTGAGCCTGGCGCAGGCCGAGGCGATCACGGAGCTCGCCAACAAGCCGCTGTTCCCGCCGAACTGGCGCGAGGCCATCGAGTGGGAGCAGGAGACCGCCGATCTGCTCGCGGAGGGCGGCTTCGTGAAGAAGTTCGACGTCGGCGAGCTCTTCGACCACCGCTTCGAGGGCATCGCGGCCAAGGCCGTGTCCGCGGAATACCGGAGGTGACCGCCATGACCACCACGACCGTTCCCGAGGCACCACCCCTCGCCGGGCCGGACCGCCGCGTCCGCCGGCGCCGCCCCCTGACCCCCGGCCGCCGCCTCCCCGCCGCCCGGCTCGCCGGCCCCCTGCTGCTCGTCGTGCTGTGGGCCGCCGCCTCCGCCGCCGGAGCCCTCGACCCCGGCGCGATCCCGGCGCCCTGGACGGTCGTCGAGACCGGCGCCCATCTGTGGACGGACGGGACCCTGCCGGACGACGTGCTGACGTCGTTGCAGCGGGCCGCGACCGGGTTCGTCATCGGGCTCACCGCCGGGGTCGTCCTGGCGCTGGCGTCCGGGCTGACCCGGACCGGGGAGGCGCTGATCGACGGGACGGTCAACCTCAACCGGGCCATCCCGACGCTCGGTCTCATCCCGCTGTTCATCCTGTGGCTGGGCATCGGCGAGACCTTCAAGATCGCGATCATCGCCATCGTCGTCTACATCCCGATCTATCTGAACACCCATGCCGCGCTGTCCGGCATCGACAGCCGCTTCGTGGAACTCGCCGAGGTGCAGGGCCTGAACCGGCTCCGCTTCATCCGGCAGATCGTCGTCCCGGGCGCGCTGCCCGGCTTCTTCGTCGGGCTCCGGCTCGGCGTGACCGGGTCCTGGCTGGGCCTGGTGGTGCTCGAGCAGATCAACGCCACCAGCGGCCTCGGCTATCTGATGTTCCAGGCGCAGAACTACGGCCAGACGGACGTCATCCTCGTCGGGCTCGTCGTCTACGGCATCTTCGGCCTGGTCTCCGACACCGCTGTCCGCCTCATCGAACGGAGGGTGCTGTCGTGGCGCCGCACACTGAGCAGCTGACCCGTCCCGCCGTCCAACTGCGCGGCTTGACCAGGTCGTTCGACGGACGGACGGTCCTCGACGGCATCGACCTCGATCTGCCCGCCGGCCAGTTCACGGCGCTGCTGGGGCACAGCGGCTCCGGGAAGAGCACGCTGCTGCGGGCCGTCGCGGGCCTGGACCACGAGGTCACCGGCAGTGGACAACTCACCGCCCCCGAGCGGGTTTCCGTGGTCTTCCAGGACTCCCGGCTGCTGCCCTGGCGCCGGGTCCTGGACAACGTCCTCCTCGGCCTCGACGGCAAGGACGCGGCGGAGCGGGGCCGCCAAGCCCTCGCCGAGGTCGGTCTGGAGGGCAGGGAACGGGCCTGGCCGAACGAGCTGTCCGGCGGTGAGGCGCAGCGGGCCGCGCTCGCCCGGTCCCTGGTGCGCGAGCCGGAACTGCTGCTCGCGGACGAGCCGTTCGGGGCGCTGGACGCGCTGACCCGGATCAAGATGCACAACCTGCTGCGGGAGCTGTGGGAGCGCCACCGCCCGTCCGTCCTGCTCGTCACCCACGACGTCGACGAGGCGATCGTGCTCGCCGACCGGGTGCTCGTCCTGGAGCACGGCCGGATTGCGCTCGACGTGACGATCGACCGCGACACACCCCGGTCGGCGTACCGGGAACGGCTGCTCGCGGCGCTCGGCGTGACCGAGGACCCGAGGTGACCACCGGCTCCCACGATCGCGCCCCCTTCTCCCCCCGACCGAGGACTCCCATGACCCGACAGCTCCATCTGAACGCCTTCCTCATGAACACCGGCCACCACGAGGCCTCCTGGCGGCTCCCGGAGAGCGATCCGTACGCGCATGTCGACCTCGCGCACTACGTACGGCTGGCGCGGACCGCCGAGCGCGGCACCTTCGACTCACTGTTCCTCGCCGACGGCCCGCAGCTGTGGAGCAATCTCGCGCAGCGGCCCGCCGGCGCCCTGGAGCCGCTGACGCTGCTGACCGCGCTGGCGACGGCCACCGAGCACATCGGGCTGATCGCCACCGCGTCCACGTCCTACAACTCGCCGTACAACCTGGCCCGCAAGTTCGCCTCGCTGGACATCGTCAGCGGCGGCCGGGCCGGCTGGAACATCGTCACCACCGCCGGTGCCGAGGCCGCCCGGAACTTCGGCCTGGACGCCGAGCCCGCGCACGCCGAACGGTACGCCCGGGCCGCCGAGTTCCTGGACGTCGCCCAGAAGCTGTGGGACAGCTGGGAGGACGACGCGATCGTCGCCGACAAGGCGGCCGGGGTGTGGGGCGACGACGCGAAGATCCATCCGCCGCGGCACCGGGGGACGTACTTCCAGGTCCAGGGGGCGCTCAACGTGCCGCGCACCCCGCAGGGCTACCCGCTGCTCGTGCAGGCCGGGTCCAGCGAGGACGGCAAGCGCTTCGCCGCGCGCTACGCGGAGGCCGTGTTCACCGCGCAGCAGACCATCGAGGACGCGCGGGCCTTCTACGCCGACCTGAAGGCCCGTACGGCCGAGGCGGGCCGGGACCCCGACCACATCAAGGTGCTGCCGGGCATCGTCCCGGTGATCGGCTCCACGGAGGCCGAGGCGCGGGACGCCGAGCAGGTGCTGGAGGACCACATCGTGCACACGCACGGGGTGGCCCGGCTGGAGAGCCTGCTGCAGCTGGAGCCCGGCTCCCTGGAGCTGGACGCCCCCCTGCCCGCCGACCTGCCGTCCGAGGACGCCGTCGAGGGCGCCAAGAGCCGGTACACGCTGGTCGTGGAGCTGGCCCGGCGCGAACGCCTCACGGTCCGGCAGCTGATCGGGCGGCTCGGCGGCGGGCGCGGCCACCTCACCTTCGCCGGCACCCCGGAGCAGGTCGCCGACGCCATCGAGACGTGGTTCACGCAGGGAGCGGCCGACGGCTTCAACATCATGCCGCCGGTGCTGCCGTCCGGTCTGGATGCCTTCGTCGACCACGTGGTGCCGATCCTGCGCGAGCGCGGTCTGCTGCGCACCGCGTACGGGCCGCGCCGGACGCTGCGCGAGCGGTACGGCCTGCCGCGCCCCGCCAACCAGTACACCGTCCGCGAGAACGCCCTCGTCTGAGTCACCCGAGTCCCCCGAGTCACCCCTACCGAAAGGACACGCCCGTGTCAGGCATCGAGATCCAGAAGGTCACCGCGCACATCGGAGCCCGTGTGTCCGGCGTCGACATCTCCCGGCCGCTCGACGGGGAGACCGTCGCCGCGCTGCGCGAGGCCCTCAACACTCACAAGGCGCTCGTGTTCGACGACGTGAACCTGGACGACGCCACCCACCAGGACTTCGTCCGTCACTTCGGCGACGTCACCACCGCCCATCCGACGGTCTCCTCGATCGCCGGCGCCCCGAACGTGCTGCCCGTGGACAGCGAGCGGGGCCGTGCCGCCAACCACTGGCACACCGACGTCACCTTCGTCCTCAACCCGCCGCAGGCCACGACCCTGCGCAGCATCACCCTCCCGCCGTACGGCGGCGAGACGCTGATCGCCAACGCGGCGGCCGCCTACCGCCAGCTGCCCGAACCGCTCCGGAATCTGGCGGACACCCTGTGGGCGGAGCACACCAACGACTACGACTACGCGGTGCCGGACGAGGAGATCGACGAGCGGCAGGCCGCCCAGCGCGCCCAATTCACGTCGATCACGTACCGCACGGTCCACCCGGTGGTGCGGGTCCACCCGCTGACCGGGGAGCGCGGTCTGTTCATCGGCGGGTTCGCCCAGCGGATCGTGGGTCTGTCGCCGGGCGAGTCCCGCAAGATCCTCGACCTGCTGCAGGCGTACGTCACCCGGCCGGAAAACATCCTGCGCCACCGCTGGTCGGAGAACCAGCTGGTCGTCTTCGACAACCGCATCACCCAGCACTACGCGGTCGACAACTACGACGGTCTGCCGCGCCGGCTGCACCGGGTGACCGTCGCCGGTGACGTGCCGGCCGGGATCGAGGGGAAGGAGAGCTACTCGATCGAGGGGGACGCGTCGCACTACACGCCGGTCGCCGCGTGACACAGGGATCACACAGGGTGCGGCCGGTGTCCGCATAGTGGGCAGCCTCTCCTCCTGAGCGGAGAGGCTGCCCATGCTGTGGGGGTTTTTTGCCCTCTCACGCATTGGACGAGCCGCGCCCATGCAGAACAGCACCACCGAGTCGACGCCCGCGAAGGCGGCCGACGCCCCCCTGTCCCACGGCCTCAAACAGCGCCATCTGTCGATGATCGCCCTCGGCGGTGTCATCGGCGCCGGGCTGTTCGTCGGGTCCGGTGCGGGCATCGCCGCCGCCGGACCGTCGATCGTCGTCGCCTATGTCGTCTCCGGCCTCCTCGTCATGCTGGTGATGCGGATGCTCGGCGAGATGTCGGCCGCGTATCCCTCCTCCGGTTCCTTCTCCGCGCACGCCGAGCGGGCGATCGGCCCCTGGGCGGGGTTCACCGCCGGCTGGTCCTTCTGGGTCCTGCTGTGCACGGCCGTCGGGCTGGAGGGCATCGGCGCGGCGAAGATCGTCACCGGCTGGCTGCCCGGCACCCCGGAGTGGGCGTGGGTGGCCCTGTTCATGGTGGTGTTCTGCGGCGCGAACCTGGCCGCGGTGAAGAACTTCGGCGAGTTCGAGTTCTGGTTCGCCGCGCTGAAGGTCGGCGCGATCGCGCTGTTCCTGGTGCTGGGCGGGCTGGCCATCGCCGGTCTGCTGCCCGGCACCGACGCGCCCGGGACCGCACACCTCACCGGTGAGGGCGGCTTCCTGCCGAACGGCACCGAGGGACTGATCATCGGCCTGCTGGCGTCGGTGTTCGCCTACGGCGGCATGGAGACCGTCACCATCGCCGCGGCCGAGTCGGAGGACCCGGTCAGCGGGGTGGCGCGCGCGGTGCGCACCGCCATGTGGCGGATCGCCCTGTTCTACATCGGCTCGATGGCGGTCGTGGTCACCCTGGTCCCCTGGGACTCCGCCGCGGTCGTCGAGAAGGGCCCGTACGTGGCCACCCTCGACCGGCTGGGCATCCCCGGCGCCGGGCAGCTGATGAACGTGGTGGTCCTGGTCGCCCTGCTGAGCGCCATGAACGCCAACATCTACGGCTCCTCGCGGATCGCCTACTCCCTGGTCCAGCGCGGCCAGGGCCCGGCGGGGCTGGGCAAGGTCGCGGGCGGTGTGCCGAGGATCGCGGTGCTCGCGTCGTCCGTCTTCGGCTTCGTGTGCGTCGTCCTGTCGTACTGGCGTCCCGACGACGTCTTCCCGTGGCTGCTGAACATGATCGGCGCGGTGATCCTGGTCGTCTGGATCTTCATCGCGGTGTCCCAGCTGCGGCTGCGCCAGCGTCTGGAGCGTGAGTCGCCGGAGAAGCTGGTCGTGCGCATGTGGGCGTTCCCGGTGCTGACGTGGGTGGCCCTGGCCGGGATGGCAGCGATCTTCGTGCTGATGGCCCGCGAGGCCGACACGCGGGTGCAGCTGTACTCGACCGGCGCGATGACCCTGGTCCTGGCGGCCGTCGGCTACGCCTGGCAGCGCTCGCGCGCCCGGAGCTGACCGGTCCGCTCCCCCGGCGAAGCCCCCGTGTGATCCACACGGGGGCTTTTTGCTGTTAGCTTGTTATTGCAAGCTACTTGCAACAAGAGAGCCGAGGGGACCTCCATGCCCGTCTACACACTCCCTGACCTGCCCTACGACTACGCCGCGCTCGCGCCCGTGATCAGCCCCGAGATCATCGAGCTGCACCACGACAAGCACCACGCGGCGTACGTCAAGGGAGCCAACGACACGCTGGAGCAGCTGGCCGAGGCGCGGGACAAGGAGGCGTGGGGGTCGATCAACGGGCTGGAGAAGAGCCTGGCCTTCCATCTGTCCGGGCACATCCTGCACAGCATCTACTGGCGGAACATGTCCGGCGACGGCGGCGGTGAGCCGCTGGAGAAGGACGGCGTGGGCGAGCTCGCCGACGCCCTCGCAGAATCCTTCGGCTCCTTCGCCCACTTCAAGGCCCAGCTGTCCAAGGCGGCCGCGACCACACAGGGCTCGGGCTGGGGCGTGCTCGCGTACGAGCCGCTGAGCGGCCGGCTGATCGTCGAGCAGGTCTACGACCACCAGGGCAACGTCGGCCAGGGCGCCACCCCGATCCTGGTCTTCGACGCCTGGGAGCACGCCTTCTATCTGCAATACCGCAACCAGAAGGTGGACTTCATCGAGGCGATGTGGCAGGTCGTGAACTGGCAGGACGTCGCCGCCCGCTACACGGCCGCCCGCTCCCGCACGGACGCGCTGCTGCTGGCCCCCTGATCCCGTGAGTCGTCCTGCCTCGTGATCGTCTTCTCACCGCTCACGCAGGGCAGGCGGAAGAAACGGAGGCCCCCGCGAGGACGTGACTCGCGGGGGCTTTCCGGCGTCAGAGGCACCAGGGGTTGCGGGCGAGCCCGCCGTGCCGGCCGATCGGACGGAGTGCCCCGCGCCGGGCTCCGGGCGCCACAACGGCAGTCGATCTCCGTCATGGGGTCATCGTGCTCCGCAGGTCCGGTTCGCAGGGGACGTTCAGGGAGAGAAGTGCCGCCTGTCCCTGCGGAGTCAGGCGTAGTTCGGTGAGGGCCGTGTTGCGCAGGCGTGGGAGTACGCGGCGGTACTCGCGGGGCGGGATCGAGAGCAGGGTGCACAGGACCAGCCGCAGCAGGGTGTTGTGGGCGACCACGAGCACCCGTTCGCCGGGGTGGGCGGTGGCGATCTCCCGCAAGGCGGTGACTCCGCGACGGGCGGCGGCCGTCGGGTCCTCGGCGTCCGGGAACGGGTGGGCCACCGGGTCGGCGCGGTACGCCTCCGCGGCGGCCGGGTGCTCGGCGGCGAACTCGGCGAGCGTACGGCCCTCCAGGACGCCGAAGTCGCATTCGCGCAGGCCCGGTTCGCGGTGCGGGGTGAGGCCGAGGGCGCGGCAGGCGGGCTCGGCGGTGACGACGGCCCGGGACAGCGGCGAGGTCCAGACGGCGTCGACCGGGTGGGCGGCGGCCCATCGGCCCAGTGCCTCGGCCTGGGCGCGCCCGGTGTCGGTGAGGGGCACGTCGCTGATCCCGGCGTAGCGGTTCTCGGCGTGCCAGATCGTCTGCCCGTGCCGGGCCAGGAGCAGCGTCGTGCTCGAGCTCGTCGTCATGAGTCGGCAGTATCCCCGTCGTCGAGGCGGGCGTGTGCGTGCGCAGCGACCGGTGGCGGGAGCCAGCCGCGGGCCATCAGTTCGTCGACCAGGCGGGCGTAGGGCTCGGCGAAGCGGGCGGTGCGGCCGGGGCGGGGCTCTACGGGCGGGCCGAGTCGGACCATGGCCTCGGCGGCGTCCGTGAGCGCCGGCGCCGCGCCCGTGCCGTACGCCGCCAGCGCGGCCATGCCCTGGGCCGGTTCGGTCTGCCGGGGCACCCGGGCGGGCCGGCCGAGGACGTCGGCGCGCAGCTGGTTCCAGTACGGGCTGCGGGCGGCGCCGCCGGTGAAGGTGAGCGGGCCGTCGACGGGGGCGCCGAGGTGGTGCAGATAGTCCAGGCAGAGGCGTTCGGCGAAGGCGACGCCCTGGAGGAGCCCGGCCCACAGGTCGGCGTCGGACTCCGGTTCGCCGAGGACGAGCGAGGTGGCGCCGGGGGCCAGGAACGGGAACCGCTCGCCGGGTGACACCAGCGGGTAGGTGACGGCGCCGGAGGGCTCGTGGGCGGCGGCCCGCTCGTCCATGACGGCGGGGTCGGCGCCGGGGAACGCGGCGGTGAGGACGCCCGCGCCCACGCTGGAGGCGCCGCCGGGCAGCCAGCTGCCGTCGGGGGCACGGTGGTTGTAGACCACGCCGGACGGGTCGCGGACCGGGGTGAGGGAGGCGCCCTTGAGGACGAGCGTCGTGCCGAGTACCGAGTTCCAGGCGCCGGGGCGCAGCGCGGCGGAGGCGATCTGGGCCGCGCAGCCGTCGGTCATACCGGCGATGACGGGGGTGCCGGCGGGGATGCCGGTGGCGTCGGCGGCGGACGTGGACACCTCACCGAGCCGGGTGCCGGGCGGCACGACGTCCGGGACGGCTTCGTCGGGCAGGCCGAGCCGGGCCAGCGCGTCCGGCCAGGCGCCGCGCTCCAGGTCGTAGCCGGTCTTCAGGGCGTGGCTGGAGTCGGCCGGGGGCAGCGCGCCGGTGAGGAGCAGGACCATCAGGTCCGGCTGGTGGGTGATGCGGCCCGGCCCGTGGGTCTCGGTCAGCCACAGCGCCTTGGGCAGCGCCCAGGTGTCCTGCACGGCGAGCCCGGCGGCGCGCGCCCGCGCCGCCTGCTGCGTCGCGCGGGCGTCGTCGTACATGAGCGAGGGGCTCGTCGGGTGGCCGGCGCCGTCGGTGAGCAGCACGGTGCCGGAGGTCCCGCAGAGCGCGAGCCCGCCGATCGGGGTGCCGGTCCGGCCGCGCAGGGCGGCGCGGGTGGCGGCGCACAGGCCGTCCCACCAGGACGCCGGGTCCTGTTCGTGCCGTACGCCGTCGCGCCGGCCGGCCAGCGGCGCCGAGCCGCTGCCGAGGACCGTGCCGTCCCCGGTGACCAGCAGGGCGCGCACGCTCTGGGTGCCCAGGTCGATCCCGAGCCAGGCCGCCTCGTCCCGGTCCGCCATCCGGCCTCCCGCACAGTTGGAAACGTTAACTTCTCACTCTGCACCGATATTTTCCCGTGCGCGAGGGATTGACGCCCAACTTCCGTGGTTCCACCCTCTGTTAACGAGTCGACTCGCCGTGTTGCAACCCCTCGCACCCGGATGGCCCGAGCCCCCACGTGGAGGTCACGGATGGACACGCACGCGCACGACCGCCGGCGCTTCCTGGCGCTGGGCGCCGCCCTGGCCGCCACCCCGCTGCTGAGCGCCTGCGGGACCGGTTTCGGCGGCGGGGACGACAAGAGCGACGGCTCGGCGGCGGACGACGTCACCGGCTCCTTCGACTGGAAGCGGGAGAAGGGCACGACCGTCAAGGCGCTGCTGAACAAGCACCCGTACACGGACGCCCTGATCGCCGACCTGAAGTCGTTCACCGAGAAGACCGGGATCAAGGTCGAGTACGACGTCTTCCCCGAGGACAACTACTTCGACAAGCTCACCGTCGACCTGTCCAGCGGACGCGCCTCCTACGACGTCTTCATGCTGGGCGCGTACATGGTGTGGCAGTACGGGCCGCCCGGCTGGCTGGAGGACCTCGGCCCCTGGATGCGCAACTCCTCGGCCACAGCGGCCGAATGGGACCAGGCCGACTTCTTCCCCAACCTCCTCCAGGCCGACCAGTGGTCCCTCAAGGCGGGCGCCCCGCTCGGGCAGGGCGGGCAGTACGCGCTGCCGTGGGGCTGGGAGACCAACGTCGTCGCCTACAACACGGAGGTCTTCAAGAAGCTGGGCCTCAGGCCCGCCGAGACCTTCGACGAGCTGCGGGACATCGCCGGGACCATCAAGCGGAAGGCGCCGGGCGCCGGGTTCGACGGCATGTACGGGATCGCCGTGCGCGGCTCGCGGAGCTGGGCGACGATCCACCCCGGCTTCATGACGATGTACGCGCGCAACGGCCTGAAGGACTTCACGGTCGAGGGCGGAAAACTCACCCCGGCGATGAACAGCCCCGAGGCCGTCGCGTTCACCCGGGACTGGGCCGGCATGGTCAAACAGGGCGGCCCGCCGTCGTGGACGTCGTACACCTGGTACCAGTGCTCCAGCGATCTGGGCGCGAGGAAGGCCGGGATGCTGTTCGACGCGGACACCGCCGCCTACTTCCAGGCGGTCGAGGGGGCGAGCCCGGCCTCCGGGAAGATCGCCTTCCACCCCGGTCCGAAGGGGCCGGACGGCTCGCTGGCCACGAACATGTGGATCTGGTCGCTCGGTATGAACGCCAGGAGCAAGCGCAAGAGCGCGAGCTGGCTCTTCCTGCAGTGGGCGACCGGCAAGGAGCATCTGCGCAGGAGCGCGATCACGCACAACCACATCGACCCGGTGCGCAGGTCGATCGCCGACGACCCGGCGTACAAGGACAAGATGAAGCATCTGCCGGGCTTCATCGAGACGTTCGAGACGGTCGTCGACCAGACGAAGATCCAGTTCACCCCGCAGGAGCAGTTCTTCGACGCCACCACCAGCTGGGCGGCGGCCCTCCAGGAGATCTACGGCGGCGAGAACGCCAAGTCGGTGCTGAACGGCCTGGCGGGCGACCTCGCCGACAAGGTGGGCTAGCCGATGGGATGGCGGCCCGCCCTGCGCCCGTACCTCCTGATCGTCCCCGCCCTGCTGCTGACCTGCGGGATCCTGTACCCGTTCGGGCTCGGCCTGTACTACACGCTGTTCGACTTCTCGGCGAGCAAGCCGCAGCCGGACCTGGTGCGGCTGGAGAACTACACGACCGTCTTCACCCAGGAGGCGTTCTGGAACTCCGCCTGGGTGACGGTCCTGTACGCGGTCGGCGCCGCCGCCGTCGAGACGGTCCTCGGGGTGTCCGTCGCCCTGCTGCTGCACCGGTCGTCGGTCATCGGGCGGGTGCTGGAGAAGATCCTGATCCTGCCGCTGATGATCGCCCCGGTGATCGCGGCGATCATCTGGAAGCTGATGCTCCAGCCGTCGGTCGGGGTGGTGAACCATCTGCTGCGGCCCTTCGGGCTGGGTGGTGTGCAGTGGACGGACACCCCGACCGGGGCCCTGCTGTCGTCCATCGCCGTGGACGTCTGGGTCTACACCCCGTTCGTGGCGATCCTCGCGCTCGCCGGACTGCGCTCCCTGCCCACCTCGCCGTTCGAGGCGGCGGCCGTCGACGGGGCCGGCTGGTGGTACACCTTCCGCCGGCTGACCCTGCCGATGCTGTGGCCGTACGTCCTGGTGGCGGTGATCTTCCGGTTCATGGACTCGCTGAAGGTGTTCGACATCATCTACGCCCTCACGGAGGGCGGGCCGGGCGACTCCACCGTCGTCCTGCAGATCCGGGCCTACCTGGAGGCGATCCGCTTCCAGCGCTACTCGTTCGGCATCAGCTACACGATCGTGCTGTGGGCCGTGGTGTACCTCGCGGCGATGGTGCTGGTGAAGCACCTCGGGAAGATCCAGCGGAAGGCGGCGGAGGCGAAATGACCCTGCGCAGGCGCCTGTTGGGGTGGCTGGCGGACGCCGCCCTGATCCTCTACTTCGTCTTCGCGCTGTTCCCGATCGCCTGGATGGTGATCCTGTCGCTGAAGCCGGCCAATCAGCTGTTCTCCACCTACTTCTCCTTCTCCCCCACCCTCGACGGCTATCGCACGGTCCTCGGCGACAGCGAGGGCATCCCGTTCGTGCGGTTCTTCGTCAACAGCCTGGTGGTGTCGGTGGGCGCGGTGCTCCTGTCGCTCCTCGTGGGACTGCCGGCGGCGTACGCGTCGGCGCGCTGGCGGTTCAAGGGCTCGGAGAACCTGATGTTCACGCTGCTGTCGTTCCGGTTCGCGCCCGAACTCACCGTGATCATCCCGCTGTTCGTGCTCTACCAGAAGCTCGGGCTGTTCGACACGTACGTCGGCATGGTGTGGGTGCTCCAGCTCGTCACGCTGCCGCTGATCGTGTGGATCATGCGCTCGTACTTCGCCGACCTCACGCCCGAGCTGGAACAGGCGGCTTTGCTCGACGGCTACAGCCGCAAGCAGGCGTTCGTGAAGGTGGCGCTGCCGCTGGTCAAGCCGGGGGTGGCGGCCGTGTCGCTGCTGGCGTTCATCTTCGCCTGGAACAACTTCGTCTTCCCGCTCATCCTGACCTCCAGCGAGGCCCAGACGGTGACCGTCGGAGCGCTGTCCTTCCTGGGCGGCGACCGGCCCAAGTACAACCTGACGGCCGCCGCCGCGCTCGTCTCCGTCGTACCGCCGCTGCTGCTGGCGCTGACCATCCAGCGGTATCTGGTGCGGGGGCTGTCGTTCGGGGCGGTGAAGTCGTGATCCGGCTGCGCGGTGTCTCCAAGGCGTTCGGCGCGGTCCGGGCGCTCGACGGGCTCGACCTGGACGTGCGGGAGGGCGAGTTCTTCTGTCTGCTCGGCCCGTCCGGCGCCGGGAAGACCACCACGCTGAAGACCGTCGCCGGGCTGGAGGTCCCCGACGCCGGGACCGTCGAGCTCGACGGGAAGGACCAGCGCGGTGTCGAGCCGTACGACCGGGGCGTGGCCATGTGCTTCGAGAGCTACGCCCTGTACCCGCACAAGTCGGTGTACGACAACCTCGCCTTCCCGCTCCGCTCGCCGCGCCACCGCCTCCCCGCGTCCCGCGCGCGCCAGCGGATCGGGGAGGTGGCCGAACTCCTGGGGATCGCGGGCCTGCTGGACCGGTCGGTCGGGCAGCTGTCCAACGGGCAGCGCCAGCGGGTCGCCCTCGGCCGGGTCCTGGTCCGCCCCGCCCGCGCCTTCCTGCTGGACGAGCCGCTCTCCCACCTCGACGCCAAGCTGCGCCAGCAGATGCGGGCCGAGCTGAAGGCGATCGGGTCGGTGCGCCGCACCACCACGCTGTACGTCACCCATGACTCGGTGGAGGCCCTGGCCCTCGGCGACCGGATCGGGGTGATCCGGGACGGGCGGATCGTGCAGACCGGGACCCGGGAGGAGATCTGGTACCGGCCCCACGACACGGAGGTCGCGCGGGCGTTCGGCCGGCCCCGGATCAACCTGCTGCCGGGCACGGTGACGCCCGGCGGCGGCTTCCGGTCCGCGGACGGGGCGGTCGAGCTGGCCCTGGGGGCGCGGGCGGCGCCCGGCACCGACGTGCTGGTCGGTGCCCGGCCCCGCGATCTGGCGCTGGGCGAAGGCCCCGGGCACACGCTCACCGGCACGGTGTACGTCACCGAGGTGCTGGGCCGGTCGGTGGAGGTCACCGTGCGGCTCGGCGCACAGCATGTGGCGCTCGTCGTCCCGCGCGGCGAGGCGGCCGGTCTGCGGCCCGACGATCCGGTACGACTGTCGGTCCGGCCTGAGAACCTGCTGCTGTTCGAGGCCGACCGGCCGGAGCGTCCAGGACGAAGGATCGGACCATGAACCACGCACAGCAGGGCCCCGCCGCCCGTCAGGCCGCGATGGCCGAGCAGGTCCTCGCCGACGGGTCGGCGACCGCCGCCGACCTCGCCGAGCGGTTCGGGGTGAGCCTGATGACCATCCACCGGGACCTGGACGAGCTCGAACGGCAGGGCATCGTGCGCAAGTTCCGGGGTGGCGTCACCGCGCAGCCCTCCGGCGTGTTCGAGTCCAATGTGCAGTACCGGCTGAAGACCATGCGCGCCGAGAAGGCCGCCCTCGCCGACCGGGCCCTGCGGCTCGTCGAGCCCGGCATGGCGATCATGCTGGACGACTCCACGACCACCCTGGAGATAGCCCGCGGGCTGCGGCTGGGCGAGATCACCCCGCTGACGGTCGTCACCAACTTCCTGGAGGCCATCAACCTGCTCGCCGACCAGCGCGGCATCCGGCTGATGGCCCTCGGCGGCGACTACGACCCGCTGCACTCGTCGTTCCTCGGCGTGTCCTGCGTGGAGGCGATCGAACAGCTGCGCGTCGACGTCTGCTTCACGTCCACGTCGGCCGTGCGCGGCGGCTACGCCTACCACCAGGAGCAGCACATCGTGTCGGTGAAGCGCGCGATGCTCGGCGCGGCCGCGCGCAACGTCCTGCTGATCGACCACACCAAGCTCGCCCGCGCCGCCCTGCACCGGGTGGTCCCGCTGTCCCGCTTCGATCTGCTGCTGGTGGACGACGGGGCGTCGCCGGAGGCCCTGCGGGACCTGGACGAGCACAAGGTCCGCTACGAGGTGTGCACTTCACCCGCGACGAGGGGCGGCGATGACCGAGCTGGAGCTACGTGATCTGCGCAAGACCTACCGGGCGCGGGGCCGTCCGCCCGTGGACGCCGTCCGCGGCATCGACCTGGCCCTGCGCTCCGGTGAACTCCTCGGCCTGCTCGGCCCGTCGGGCTGCGGGAAGTCCACCACACTGCGGATGATCGCCGGTCTGGAGACGGTGACCGGCGGGGACATCCTGGTCGGCGGCGCCTCGGTGGCCGGCCTCCCCGCGCGGCGGCGCAACATCGGGGTCGCCTTCGAGAACTACGCCCTGTACCCGCCGCTGACGGTCGCGGAGAATCTGGCGTTCGGTCTGCGGGCCCGCAAGGGCGCCGACCGGGCGGACGTGGCCCACAGGGTGAAGGAGATCGCCGAACGCGTCGATCTGACCGGGGTGCTCGACGCCCGTCCGGCCGGGCTGTCCAGCGGCCAGAAGCAGCGGGTGTCCCTGGCCCGCGCGCTGATCCGCGAACCGGACGTGCTGCTCCTCGACGAACCCCTCTCGCACCTCGACGCCGCCCAGCGCGACACCACCCGCCGTGAACTCAAGCGCATCCAGCGCGACCTCGGCCATACGACCATCCTCGTCACCCACGACCAGGAGGAGGCCCTGTCGCTGGCCGACCGGATCGCCGTGATGAAGGACGGCGTGATCCAGCAGCTCGGCACCCCGTACGAGATCTACGACAGCCCCGCCACCGTCTTCGTCGCGGACTTCGTCGGCGAACCCGCCATCAACCTGCTGCCCGGCACGGTGACCGCCGACGGCCGGGCCCGGCTGTCGGACACCGCCTGGCTCGCGCTGCCGGTGCCGGTCGAGGCGGGCCGCGAGGTGGTGGTCGGCATCCGCCCCGAGGACCTGGCGCTCGGCGGCGAGGACGGCCTCGCCGCCCGGGTCGTCGCCCATGAGCCGCTGCTGGAGTCGGGCCTCGCCACCCTCGCCCTCGACGGCGTCGAGCAGCCCCTGGTGGTCCTCACCGGGCCCGAGGTGCGGCTCGCCCACGACGACCGCGTCCATGTCACCGCCGATCCCCGCCTCACCCATGTCTTCGACGCCGAGACAGGAGACTCCCTGCGATGACCCACGGGAACCGTGTGCGTGTGGTGGCCGCCGGCGACCACTTCATCCTGCCGTCCCTGATCCGCGAGGCCCTCGCCCGGGAGGCCGACTGCGAGACGACCGAAGTGACCCTCGGCTGGCCGCTGGAGCCGTTCGGCCCGGTGGCCGAGGTGACGGAGGCCAGCGACGCCGAGGACGAGCTGATCGCCGCGCTCGCCGGCGCCGAGGTGCTGGTCACCCAGATGGGCCCGGTGACCGAACGGGTCCTGGCCGCCTGCCCCGCCCTGCGGCTGGTCGTGGTGTGCCGGGGCGGCCCGGTCAACGTCAACCTGGACGCGGCGAAACGGCACGACGTCCGCGTCTGCTACGCGCCGGGCCGCAACGCCGCCGCGACCGCCGAGTTCACCGTCGGGCTGCTGCTGTCCGCGCTGCGCCGCATCCCGCAGGCCCACGACCTGCTCGCCCGGCGGGGCAGCTGGGAGGGGGCGACCTACTACACGTACGCGCACAGCGGTCTGGAGCTGGAGGATCTGCCGGTCGGCCTGGTCGGCTACGGGGCCGTCGGCAGCCGGGTGGCCCGGGCGCTGTGCGCGTTCGGCGCGCGGGTGCTGGTCCACGATCCGTATGTGCGGGGCGAGATCCACGGTCTGCGGGTCGCCTCGCTCGACGAGCTGCTGCGCGCCTCGCGGGCGATCACCCTGCACGCCCGGCTCACCGACGAGACCCGCGGGCTGCTCGGCGCCCGGGAGCTGGCCCTGCTGCCCCGGGGCGCGGTCGTGGTGAACGCGGCGCGCGGCCCGCTCCTGGACGAGGACGCGCTGTGCGACGCGCTGGAGAGCGGGCAGGTGTCGGCGGCGGCCCTGGACACGTACGCGACCGAGCCGCTGCCCGCCGGGTCCCGGCTGCGCGCGCTCACCGACCGGGTGGTGCTCACCCCGCATCTGGGCGGCGCGTCCCGGGCGGTGGCGGAGAAGGCGGCGGCGATCGCCGCGGCGGAGGTGGGGCGCTGGGTGCGCGGCGAGCCGCTGGCGCACTGCCTGACGTGACGGGACGCGAGGAGGTCGGCATGTACGTCGGTATCGATGTGGGCACGTCCATGGTGAAGGCGGCGGCCTTCGACGGGACGGGACGCGAACGGGCGGTCGCCTCCCGCCCGGTGGGCCTCTCCCTGCGCGACGGGGTCGTCGAACAGGACATGGACGAGGTGTACGGGGCGGTCGTCGCCGTCCTGGACGAGGTGACCGCCCAGGTCGCGGAGCCGGTCGAGCTGGCCGGGCTCACCGGTCAGGGCGACGGGGTGTGGCTGGTCGACGGGCAGGGGCGGCCGGTGCGGCAGGCGGCGTCCTGGATGGACGGCCGGGCGCACGAGCTGGTCGACCGCTGGCTGGCGGACGGCACCGTCGAGGCGGTGTTCCGGCGCACCGGCGGCGCGATGTTCCCGGGCTCCCCGGGGCCGCTGCTGGCCTGGCTGGACGCCCATGAGCCGGAGGCCCTGGACGCGGCGGCCGTCGCCCTCTATTGCAAGGACATGGTGTTCCGGCGGCTGACGGGCGCGGCGGCGACCACGGACGTGTCGGACGCGTCGATGCCGTTCCTCGACCCGCTGACCCGCGGGTACGACGACAAGGTGGTGGAGCTGCTCGGGCTCACCCACCGGCGCGGTCTGCTCGCCCCGGTCAGCGACCCGGTGGCGACGGCCCCGGCGCTCGGTGAGGGGCTGCCCGCCGGCACCCGGGTCGTGAACGGGCCGTACGACCTTCCGGCCTGTGCGCTGGGCGCGGGGGCGACCGCGCCCGGCGACGGTCTGCTGATCGTCGGGACGTGTCTGGCCGCGCTGGTCGCCACCACCGAACTGGACCTCGCCGGTGAACCGGCCGGCCTGTACATCGGCACCGACCGGCCCGGGCACTGGCTGCGGGCGATGCCGGCGATGGTCGGCACGGCGGCCCTGGACTGGGTGCTGACGACGACCGGGGTGCGGCACGACGAGGTCGACGGGCTGCTGGCCGCGACCCCGCCCGGGGCGCACGGCGTGCGGGTCCTGCCGTACTTCGCGCCGTCCGGCGAACGGGCGCCGTTCGTCGAACCCCGGCTGCGCGCCGAACTGACCGGTGTCTCCCTGGAGTCGACGCCCGCCGATCTGATCCGGGCGACCTGTGAGGGCATCGGGTTCGCGGCCCGGCACTGTCTGGCGGCGGCCGGGCTCACCGGCACCCTGGCCGTCTGCGGCGGCGGCACCCGAAGCCCCGCCTGGATGCGGCTGCTGGCGGACGTCCTCGGGCGGCCGCTGCGGGTCGTCGAGGGCGAGGTGGGCGCGCGGGGCGCGGTGATCGCGGCGGCCGGGCGGTGCGGCGTGCCGCTGGACACGGCGGCCTGGACCCGGCCCACGGCGGTCGTCGAACCCGACGCGGACCGCGCCGCGTACTACGCGCGGGCCTACGAGGAGCACCTGGAACGGCTGGAGCGGGCCCGGCAGCGGGCGCGCGCCTGACTCCTTCCTTTCAACAGCTCGGCAACTCCCCTACCAGGAAAGGGATCTCCCATGCCTGTGAGACGTCGATCGCTGCTGCTCGCCGCGGCCGCCGGCCCGGCGGTGGCCGCCGTGCCCGCACAAGCCGCCTCCGCCGCGCCGGCGCATCCGCGCCGGCCCCTGGTCATCGGCCATCGCGGCGCGGCCGGCTGGCGTCCCGAGCACACGGCGGCCTCGTACACGTACGCCGTGCGGGCCGGGGCCGACTGGATCGAGCCGGACCTGGTGCCGACGAAGGACCATGTGCTGGTGGCCCGGCACGAGAACGAGATCTCCGGGACCACGGACGTGGCCGCGCACCCGGAGTTCGCGGACCGCCGGACGACGAAGACGGTGGACGGGCGGGCGGTGACCGGCTGGTTCACGGAGGACTTCACACTGGCGGAGCTGAAGACGCTGCGGGCGGTCGAGCGGCTGCCGCAGGTCCGCAACCGCAACACCGTCTTCGACGGGCGCGAGGAGGTGCCCACCTTCCAGGAGGTGGTCGACCTGGCGCGCCGCCTGTCGAAGGAGCACGGCCGGACGATCGCCGTCTTCCCCGAGACCAAGCACCCGACCTACTTCCGCTCGATCGGGCTGCCGCTGGAGCCGAAGCTGGTGGAGGCGGTGCGGCGCAACCGGCTGGGCCGGCGCGAGTGCGTGGTGCAGTCCTTCGAGCCGACGAGCCTGAAGCGGGTGGCCGCCGAGCGGCTGGGGCTGGAACTGTGGCAGGCGCTGGGCACCACGGGCGGGCCGTACGACCTGGTGTCGGCCGGGGACCCGACGACGTACCGGGACATGATGACACCGGCCGGGCTGGCCCGGATCGCCGAGTATGCCCGGTGGATCGGGCCCGACAAGTCCTCGCTGGTGGGGACGTCCCTGCTCGCGGACGCGCACGCGGCGGGGCTGCGGGTCGGGGCGTACACCTTCCGCGCGGAGAACCAGTTCCTGCCGGCGGAGCTGCGCCGGGGAACCGGACCGAACGATTTCGGGGACGCCTTCGCCGAGTACGCGCTGTACTACGGGCAGGGGGTCGACGCGGTGGTGACCGACTTCCCGGATCTGGCGGTGATGGCGAGGAGGGGTTGATGAGGACCCGCAGACTGGACTGCCCGACCTGCGGCACCATGCAGATCTTCCGGTTCCTCGAGAAGGACGAGAAGGCGTGGGTGCGGGAGAAGGAGGGGCCGAACTTCTACGTGGACAACCTGTGGCGGTGCACCGCCAAGGGCTGTCTGACGTACTACCCGCACATGAACAAGGGCGGCTACGGCCGCCTCCCCGAGAAGTTCCACGAGGAGGAGACCGCCGCCGACGGGTGAGCCCTACAGGTTGCTGAAGTCCGGGCCCTTCGTCCGGGTCCGCTTGATCTCGTAGAAGCCCGGCACGGAGGCCACGGCGAGGGTGCCGTCCCACAGCTTGGCGGCGTCCTCGCCCTTCGGGGCGGGGGTGACGACGGGGCCGAAGAAGGCGATCTGCTCGCCGTCGTCGCCGGGGACGGCGATGACCGGGGTGCCGACCTCCTGGCCGACCTTGTCGATGCCCTCCTTGTGGGAGGCACGCAGCTGCGGCTCGTAGGGGGTGTCGTCCCAGTGCTCCAGGAGGGAGTCCGGCAGCCCGGCGTCCTTCAGGGCGGCGGCGACGGTCTCCCGGCCGGGGCCCTCGCCCTTGTTGTGGATGCGGGTGCCGAGCGCCGTGTAGAGGTCGCCGAGGACGTCGGGGCCGTGCTCCTCCTGGGCGGCGATGACGACGCGGACGGGACCCCACGCCTTGGTGGCGAGCATGTCGCGGTACTCCTCGGGCAGCTCGTCGAGCTTGTCCTCGTTGAGCACCGCGAGGCTCATCACATGCCAGCGGACCTCGATGTCACGGACCTTCTCCACCTCCAGGACCCAGCGGGAGGTCATCCAGGCCCAGGGGCACAGCGGGTCGAACCAGAAGTCGACGGGGGTCTTGTCCGACATGTCTCTCCTCAGGAGGAAACGTTTTCCACGGGAACAACCCCGGTCCGCCCGCCCATTCCCGGCTGCCCCGCGTCAGGGGCGCATGGCAGGATCGGTCCTGTTCAGCCGTAGCCGTAGCCGTATCTGATGCGGTCGTACCAATGACACAAGGGAGTGCCACGCGTGCCCGGTGAGAATCTGTCCCGCGACGAGGCCCGGGAGCGGGCCGCCCTGCTGGCCGTCGACGGGTACGAGGTGTCCCTCGACGTACGGTCCGCCCTCGGCGAGGGCGACGGGGACGGTGCGCCGCGCACCTTCCGCTCGGTCACCACGATCCGTTTCCGCTGCGCCGAGCCCGGCGCGTCGAGCTTCGCGGATCTGATCGCGCCGAGTGTGACGTCCGTCTCCCTCAATGGGCGCGACCTCGACCCGAGCGAGGTCTTCGACGGCTCGCGGATCGCCCTGGAGGACCTGGCCGCCGAGAACGAGCTGGTCGTCGACGCCCAGTGCGCGTACTCGCGGACCGGCGAGGGCCTGCACCGCTTCGTCGACCCGGAGGACGGCGAGGTCTACCTCTACACGCAGTACGAGCCGGCCGACTCGCGCCGCGTCTTCGCCAACTTCGAGCAGCCCGACCTCAAGGCGCCGTTCCGGTTCGAGGTGCGGGCGCCCGAGCAGTGGACGGTGTGGAGCAACGGCGCGGGTGAACTCACGGACGGCGTCTGGCGGTTCGCGGAGACCAAGCCGATCTCGACGTACATCACCTGTGTGGTGGCGGGCCCGTACCACTATGTGACGGACTCCTACACGCGTGAGCTCCCCGACGGCGGCCGGCTGGAGATCCCGCTGGGCGCCATGTGCCGCAAGGGCCTCGCCCCGCACTTCGACGCCGACGACGTCTTCCTGATCACCAAGCAGGGGCTGGACTTCTTCCACGACCACTTCGACTACCCGTATCCGTTCGGGAAGTACGACCAGGCGTTCGTGCCCGAGTACAACCTGGGCGCGATGGAGAACCCCGGCCTGGTGACCTTCCGGGAGGAGTACATCTTCCGCGGGAAGGTGACGCGGGCGTCGTACGAGGGCCGCGCCAACACGATCCTGCACGAGATGGCGCACATGTGGTTCGGCGACCTGGTCACCATGGAGTGGTGGGACGACCTGTGGCTGAAGGAGTCCTTCGCGGACTTCATGGGCGCCTTCGCCAACGTCGGCGCGACCCGCTTCAAGGACGCCTGGATCACCTTCGCCAACCGCCGCAAGGCCTGGGCGTACCGCGCGGACCAGCTGCCCTCCACGCACCCGATCACGGCCGACATCCGTGACCTGGAGGACGCCAAGCTCAACTTCGACGGCATCACGTACGCCAAGGGCGCGAGCGTGCTCAAGCAGCTGGTGGCGTACGTAGGCCAGGACGCCTTCCTGGAGGGCGCCCGCCGCTACTTCAAGCGGCACGCGTACGGCAACACACGGCTCGGTGATCTGCTGGCGGTGCTGGAGGAGACCAGCGGGCGGGACATGGGCGCCTGGGCGCGCTCCTGGCTGCAGACGGCGGGCGTGAACGCGCTGACTCCGCAGGTGCTGCTGGACGCCGAAGGCCGGATCGACGAGCTGGCCGTGCTGCAGGAGGCCGCCGAGTCGCACCCCGAGCTGCGGCCGCACCGGGTGGCGGTGGGCTTGTACCGGCGGGGCGCGGACGGCGCCCTGGAGCGGTACGCGCGCGCCGAGGCGGACGTCGACGGGCCGCGGACGGTGGTGGCGGAACTGGCCGGTGCCGAGGCGCCGGACCTGGTGCTGGTCAACGACGACGACCTGACGTACTGCAAGACCCGGTTCGACGAGACGTCGCTGGCCACGCTGCGGGAGGCGCTGGGCGAGCTGACCGACCCGCTGGCGCGTGCCCTGTGCTGGTCGGCGCTGTGGAACATGACACGGGACGCGCTGCTGCCGGCCCGGGAGTTCATCGGCCTGGTGCTGCGCTTCGGTGGCCGTGAGTCGGACATCGGCGTGCTGCAGATGCTGCACGCGTGGGCCGACTCGGCGCTGACGCACTACGTGGCGCCCGAGTGGCGCGAGCGCGGTGCGCGGCTGCTGACCGAGGGCGCCTCGGAGCAGCTGTACGCGGCCGGGCCGGGCAGCGAGCAGCAGCTGGCGTGGGCGCGGTTCTTCGCCCGGGTGACGGACGAGCGGGGCCTGGAGCTGCTGTCGGGTCTGCTGGACGGCAAGGCGACCGTCGAGGGTCTCGTGGTGGACCAGGAGCTGCGCTGGGCGTTCCTCGAGCCGCTGGCCGCGCACGGTGTGGTCGGCGAGTCGGAGCTGGCGGACGAACTGGCCCGCGACGACACGGCGTCCGGCAAGCGCCATCAGGTGCGCTGTCTGGCGGCGCGGCCGTCGGAGGCGGTCAAGGCGCAGGCGTGGGCGCAGGTCGTGGAGTCGGACGCGCTGTCCAACGCGCTGGTCGAGGCGACCATCGGCGGGTTCGCGCAGGCGTCGCAGCGGGAGCTGCTCGCGCCGTACACGGAGAAGTACTTCGCGGCGATCGACCGGGTCTGGCGGGAGCGGTCCATCCAGATCGGCATGGACGTGGTCCGGGGCCTGTTCCCGGCGCTCCAGCAGTCGCGGGCCACGCTGGACGCGACGGACGCGTGGCTCGCGGCCCACGAGGACGCGGCGCCTGCGCTGCGGCGGCTGGTGCTGGAGTCGCGGGACGATCTGGCACGGGCACTGCGGGCGCAGGCGTGCGACGCGGCGGCGTCAACCGACTGACACCTTTGGCCAACGATCACGGCGGTCCGTGACCGTTACGGAATTCAGGCAATAGCAGCCGTAACCCCTGGTCCCACCCGAACGGACCAGGGGTTTTCCGTCTCTAGTCGGCATCCGAACACCCGTCCTTTAGCGCGGTGTTGTCCGCATTTGTCGACGGGCGTGTAACAGCGGTTAAAGCGCTCATCGGACGCGGAAGCCTCCGGGTCATGAACCACAACACCCCGCTCTCCCCCCTCTCCCCCCGCCCCCTGCACCACCTCTCCGAGGTCCACCGCCGCGTCATGACGGCCGCCCGCCTCAAGGCCCACGGGGTCTCCGCCGCCGAGACCGACGAGCAGTGCCGGCCCGGCGGCCCCTGGCAGCAGCTGCTGCCCGGCGTCTACCTGCTGCACCCCGGGCCGCCCACCAGCGAGGAGCGGCTGCACGCGGTGCTGATGTACGCCGTGCGGGAGCGGTCGCCCGGGGTGCCCGCCCAGCCCAGTGACGGCGAGGCGCCCGCCTATGCCGAGGCGATGATCACCGGGCTCGCGGCGCTGACCCTGCACGGTTTCTCGGTGACCCCGCCGCTCACCGCGCTGGACACCGTCGACGTCCTGGTGCCGCGGCTGCGCCGGCTGCGCTCCACGGGCTGCGCCCGCATCGTGCGCACCGCCGCGCTGCCCACGCCGCAGCAGGTGACGGGGCTGCCGGTGGCGCCGGTGCCGCGCGCGCTGGCGGACGCGGTGGCGGAGCTGAAGGACGGCCGGACGGTCCGCCGGCTGCTCACCGAGGCCGTGCGCGGCGGCCACTGCGAACCGGCCGCGGTCGTACGGGAGCTGACGCAGGCGAAGCTGCTGAACCGCCCGCACGTCGTGGACGCCGTGGACTCCCTGCTCGCCGAGGGCCGGGCCCGCGCGGAGGACCTGCTCTACCGGATGGTCCGCGAGCACGGCTTGCCCGACCCGGTGTGGAACGTGGACCTGCGGCTGCCCGGCGGCCCCCACCTGGGCGGGCTCGACGCGTTCTGGCCGGAGCACTCGGTGGCGGTCGAGCTGGACACCCGCGCGCCCCGCCAGGGCGACCGGAGCGACGACGACTCCCAGTGGTCCGAGTACGCCCGCAAGCGGGAGACGCTGGAACGCCTGGGCATCACGGTCGTCCACATCACCCCGAAGAAGCTGCGGCACGGCATGGAGCAGCAGGCGGCGGTGGTCCGTACGGCCCTGATGGCGGCGGTCGACCGCGACCCTGCCGCGTACGTCGTGGTCCTGCCCCGCTAGTGACGCAGCGGGGCGCGGATCAGGGGGTGTCGGGGGGAACAGAGGGGCCGCGCGGCGTCGGCGGCCCCTCCTCGGCGGGTCAGCGCAGGGCGGGGCCCCGCCGGGTGGCGGACGCCGTACCGGTGTCCTTGCCGGTGTCCTTGCCGCAGAACTCGGCCTCGGTGAGCGCCCCCGGGTCGCCCGCCCAGTCGCCGTTGAGGTTGAGGGTCAGCGCGTGCCGGCCGTCCCGGGTGACGGACGCCTGGGACGTCGAGCCGTGGATGCCCCCGCCGTGGCCCCAGACCGTGACACCGCAGGAGAGCTCGACGCTCATCAGGCCCAGCCCGTACCCGATGCCCTCGGCGGCGGGCACGGTCGTGGTCATCTCGTTCAGCTGCTCGCGCGGGAGGAGCCGGCCGCGCAGCAGGGCCGTGTAGAAGCGGTCGAGGTCCTTGTTGTCGGAGATCATCTCGCCGGCCGCGTAGGCGATCGACGGGTTGAGTTCGGTGACGTCGTACGTCGGTCCCGTCGCCGTGTCCGCCAGCTTGGAGTACGCCCGGCTGCTGGGCCGGGGCATCGTGGCGCGGGTGCCGGGGACGGAGGTGGCCGTCAGCTTGAGCGGGCGGATGATGCGCCGGTCGATCTCCTTGCCGTACGGGCGGCCCGTGACCTTCTCGATGACCAGGCCCGCGAGGACGTAGTTGGTGTTGGAGTAACTCCACGACGTGCCGGGCGCGAACGAGGGCTCGTGCGTCATGGCGACGGCGACCAGTTCCCTCGGCTTCCTGGTGTCGTAGCGGTGCTCGAAGAAGCCATCCTTGGCGAAGTGGTCGCGTACGAAGCCGGGGTCGGCGGTGTAGTCGTAGACGCCGCTGGTGTGGTTGAGGAGTTGGCGCAGGGTGATGCGGCGTCCGTCGTGGCCGTTGCCCCGGACGAGGCCGGGCAGCCACTCGTCCACCGTGTCGTCCAGCGACAGCCGTCCCTCGGCCTCCAGCTGGAGCAGCACGGTCGCGACGAACGACTTGGTGATGCTGCCGACCCGGTAACGGTCGTCCGCCGAGCGCGGTTCGTCCGTGCCGATCCGGCCGACGCCGGGCGTCGCCGACCAGGTGCCGTGCTGGTCCCTCGCCCGGACGGTCACGCCGGGCACCCCCGCCTCGACCGCGGCCTGGGCCGCCGCACGGGTGGCCTCGTGCCCGGTGGTGGGCGGCGCCGCGACGGCCGGTGCGGCGAGGGCGGCCGACAGGGCCACCGCCGTGGCCGCCACGAGGGCCGCGCGGGTCGTCCGTACGTTCATGTCTCTCCCCCTTCGTGCGCTCACGTCGAGCGCGGTCGGGGGGAGAGACCGGGCGGATGCGGCGGAAGTTGACCCGGGTGACGGGGGTTGGGCGTGTTTCGGTCAGTCAGTCCTCCGCCGGCTCCTCGTCCGCGGTGTCGTGGTGGACGTGGATGTCACCGTTGGCGGCGGCGTAGACGGTGCCGTCGTCGCGGGCGGTGTTGGTCTGGGTCGGCTCGGCGGGGCCGGTGACCTTGACGTGAATGTTGTCCCCGGCGACGACGGGGCCGGAGGCGTTGTGGCCGATGTGGATCTCGTTGTGGCTGGGGGGCGTGTTCGGCATGAGGGCTCCGGGGGTCTGGTCAGGAGGCGCGGGTCAGGGTGAAGGGGGTGCAGGTGTAGCAGGTCACTCCCTCGCGGACGGTCCACGCCATCTCCCGTGTCACGGAGGCGGTGTCACCGTCCTCGCCGATGGTGATGGTGGTGCGGACCTGGCCGAGCACCTCGCCGCACGAGCCGCTGGACATGTCGTACGCCGGTGCCGTGGCACTGTAGGTGTCGCCCCCGCCGCTGAACTCGGCCGTGACCGTGTCACCGCACACGTCCCTGGCCCTGGCCGTGTACCGCCCGGCTCCCGCCTCGACGAACTCGATCCCGCCGCCCTCGCTGCTCCACCAGACGCCCGCCAGACCGGTCGGCTCGGGTTCCGGCTCGGGTTCCGGCTCGGGGGTCGGGTCGCCGAACCCGGCGTCCATCGTGGTGGACCCGGAAACCGGGGTGGCCGAGCGGGACTCGGAGCCGTCCTGGCTCTGCTGGACGGCGACGACGGCGATGGTGAGGGCCGCGATCACCGCGGCCACCTTGAGTGCCGTGGCGACGGCGGCCGACACCCCCGCCACGGGCGCGCCGCCGGTGACGACGGCACCGCCGAGGTCGGCGGCACCGGGCGGCGGCGCCAGGGACCCGGCGCCCGGCGTGGGATCGACGGGCATACCGGACACTCCGGGGTCCGACGGCACCGTCGGCATGTCGAGCGTGGCGCGGCCCGGGTCGGTGGGCATGGAGGCGCCCGTCTCCGGCGGCGGAGCCGGTTCTGGTGAAGGTGTGCCGGGAGCGGTGCCGGCGGTCGGGTCCTGGAGGGGCCCCGGATCCGTGCCCGAGGAGCTGAGGTCCGAGGAGCCGAGATCCGAAGCGCCGCCCTCGGGAGCGTTCGCGGGCCCCTCCCCCGGCCCGTCGGGCGACCCGGCGTCAGGCGACCCGGCCCCGGCCCCCGGCTCCTGCGGGACATACTGCTGGGCGTTCGCCGCCGCGTCCGCGCCCTGGGTGTCGCCCAGTTGGCGCCAGAGGATGCCCGCCTCCGCGAGCAGGACGGCGGCGAGGACCCGGTTGCCGGTGAGGACGGCGCGGACGCCACGCTCGTGCGTGAAGTACGCCTCGGCCTGCCGGTCCCCCGCGCGCTGCGCGGCCGGCAGCCCCTGGTCCAGGAGTCGCCCCCAGACACCGAAGCGCAGCGACCGGGCGAGGGCGGGTGAGGCCGCGCGGACGACCCGGACGGCGAGGTCCGCCCGCCCCGACTGCTCGGCCAGCTCCGCCAGCACCTCCAGCGCCCGGGCGTGCCCGGCGACCTGGGCCGCCGGCGTCTCCGGCCGCGCGGCCCAGTCCGCGAAGTACCCGCACAGCCGCTCCAGCGCGTACGGCCGAAGCCCCTGGCGCTCCCGCAGCGCCGCGACGACACCGTCCGCCACGCGGTACCCCAGCTCCGTCTCCTCGGCCAGTCCGAGTCCCGCGAGGCCCGCGCAGAGCGCGGCGGCGTCCGGGGTCCCGCTCAGGGCGCCGATGTGCTCGGGGTCCAGTTCGGCGTCGCGGAAGGTGCCGAGCAGATGCAGGGCGCGCAGCGAGGGCTCGTCGAGCCGGTCGAACAGGGGGTGGAGGAGTTCCCGTACCGCTCCGGGCCGGGGCAGTCCGGCCGCGGGGTCCAGCCGGGCGACGGCGGCCGCGCGGAGCAGCAGCAGCGGTGTGCCGGCGGCGGCCTCCCACAGGGCGGTGACGAGGTCGGGGTCGCCGGGCCCTCCCAGTTCGCGGGTCAGCAGCTCGGCGGCGGCGTCCCGGGTGACGCCCTCGACGTGGTGCGCCCTGCCGTCGGTGCCCTGCAGCACCTCCTCGCGCCCGGCGAAGACGAACAGCGCGTCGGGGGCCGCGTCCATGACGGTGCGCAGCTGCTCGGCGGTGTAGTCGGCGTTGTCGACGTAGACGGTCGCCTCGACGCCCTCCATGAGCTGCGGCAGCTCACCCCGGGAGGGGGCGTAGCCGCCGGTGCTGTGGCAGGCCTCGAAGATGTCCTGCGCCAGGTCCTCGGGTTCGCGGCGCGCGGCGTCGAGGAACACCACCCCGTCGCCGCCGGCGTCCAGGGTGCGGGCCGCGTACCGCAGCAGCGCGGACTTGCCGACGCCGGGCGGCCCCCACAGCTGGACGGATTCACCCGCGTGCAGCGCGGCCGCGATCGCGGCGAGGTCGGCGTCCCGGCCGAGGGGCGTGCCCTGCCGGCGTGGGAGCAGGCGGATGCGGTCCCGGCGTCTGGGGCGGGGCCGCCGGCCGTCCATGAGGACCGTCACCGTGGAGCCGTGCTGTGCGTCGACGACGACGTTGTAGTTGCCGGCGATCACCGGTCCCGTGGCGTCCCCGTCGATGTCGACGCGGTTCCCGGTCCGTGTCCCGTCGTCCTCGCCCGTGTCCGCCATGGTCACCCCGTGGTCTCTCGTGATCGTGTCCGTCGGTGCGGGCGTCACGCTAACCAGGGCGGCGGACCGGCTCACCGTCCAATTACGGTTTTGCGAAGGGCCCCTCCATCTTCACCACCCGTCGCACACATCCGGATCCAACTCATCTGCCTCACAAGGGAGTTCACTCACTCGTTCGGGTGAGTGAAGGCGGTCAGGCGTGCGAGGGAGTCGACGCGTATCGAACGGTAGCCCGTGGTGATGACCCCGTCGTTGCGCAGCCGGCGCAGCGCCTTCTGCACGCTCGGCTCGGAGGCGCCGGCCAGCGTGGCGAGTTCGGGCTGGGTGATCGGCCAGCGCAGTACCGCCCCGTCACCGTCCCGTTCGCCGTACGTCATCACGAGGTGGTGCAGGACCCGGGCGAGCCGGGTGGCCGCGTCGCAGCCGACGAAGTTGACGCGATGGGTGTTGGCGGCGCGCAGTTTGGCCACGACGGACTGGTGGACCGCGTGCGCGATCCCGGGCCGCTCCCGCAGGCAGCGCAGGAACTCCGCGCGGGACACGGTCCGCGTGCCGACGGGCCCGCAGGTGGTCACCGTGGCCGAGCGGGGTCCGCCGTCCAGGGCGGCGAGTTCGCCGAGCAGATCGCCGCGCATCCGGACGGCCAGCAGGGCGGCCCGGTCGTCGTCGGCGTGGCCGGTGACCTTGACCAGGCCGTCGAGCAGGATCAGCACATGGTCGGTGCGCTCGGCCTCCCGCATGAGCACCCGGTCGGCCGGGTGCCGCACCGGGACGCCGAGGGCGAGCAGATGGGCGCGGTCGGCCGGTCCGAGCCGGCCCACCGGGCTGGTCGCCGGCCACTCGCCCGCGCCGGACTGCCGGTGCCCGTGCCGTGCGCGGCCCGTCCCGCTGCTCCCCATGACCCCACCTCTCCCCGCTCCGGCCGCGTCGCCCGGGTCCAGTGTGCTGCGGCGGGCCCGGCGGCGCCGGCCACTCGGGCCCGGTGCTCACACGGTTCCCACCGAACCCTGTATTCCTACGCGTTGTCCGCGCGGCGCAGCGGGCACAGTGGGGCGAGGGGAGCCGGCGCGGCGCGGAGCTCCACCGCCGTGTTCCGCGCCGCGCCACCCCGCCGTCGTACGCGAGGAAGGGCCGTATGGAGACGCAGTGGGAGTACCGGGCCGTCCTGGCCGTCGACATCGAGAAGTCGTCCGGGCGGGGGAACACGGCGCTGGTGCGCAACCGCGCGACGCTCCGGGAGCTGCTGCGGACGGCGTTCGGCCGCAGCGGTGTCGACTGGGAGGCGTGCGCCCGGCACGACCTGGGCGACGGCCTGCGGGTGACGGCGCCCGCCGGGACGCGCAAGGCCCCGCTGGTGCATCCGCTGGTGGCCGAGCTGGCGGGGCTGCTGCGCGCCCACAACGCCGGGGACCGGGACCCGGCGACGCGGATCCGGGTCCGGATGGCGCTGCACGCCGGGGAGGTCGGGCTGACGGCGGACGGCGACGTGGTCGGGGCGCCGCTGGAGACGCTGGCCCGGCTGCTGGACGCCCCGCCGCTGCGCACGGCCCTGGAGCAGGCACCGCGGTCCGTGCCGCTCGCGCTGCTGATGTCGCGGCACGTGTACGACGACACCGTCCGGCACGGCTACGAGGGCATCGACGCGGACACCTTCCACGAGGTGGGCTTCACCGTGAAGGAGCTCACCGCGGACGCCTGGCTGCACACCCCCGGGTGGACACCCCCACGGGAGCCGAAGGGGAAGGCGCGCACGCGCGACCGGGCCGCGCCCGGCGCCGTCACCATGCGCAACAAGGCGTCGGGCAACGGCGTGATCAACGCCGCGCAGAACGGCGACCTGCACGTCCGGATCACCAGGCACCCGTGAAGGAGCGGTCATGAGCGACGAGTTGACCCTGCTGGCCCAGGCCGGCGCCGCCGCGCTGGTCACGGCGATGGCCACCGACGCGTGGCAGGAGACCCGGGACACCGTCGCCGGGCTGTTCCGCCGGGGCCGCCGGTCCGCGGTGGCCACCCAGCTCGACGGCGGGGCCGAGCTGGTCCGGGACTCCGCCGTCCCCGACGAGGTGCGCCGGGCGCTGTACGGGTACTGGGCGCAGGAGCTGGCGGCGCTGCTGCGACAGGACCCGTCGTGCCGGGCCGCCCTCGCCGGGCTGGCCGTCGACTTGCCGGCCGGGGCTCCCGGGGACCGCCCGGCGCGGCAGACGAACACCGCCCGGGACCGGGGGACGGTGTACGCAGTGCAGCACGGAACACTGCACGTCAACGGCCCGGAGAAGCAGGCCGCCGAGGACTGACGCGGGGCCCGTCGAAGGGGCCTGGACCCGCGGTGCGGCTTGCCCCGATTCAGGGCTGATCTCCCGCAAAGTCGTAGGGGGTTTTCCCCATCAGTCCATTTCGATTCGGTCAACTCTTCCCTATCGCCCTTCCCTTGCATAAGGCTGTGCGATCGTCCGGGATCACATTCCGGACCCCGATGCTCCTTTACCTCCAAGGGATGCCGATGATCAACAGCCCCCAGCGCGAACCGAAGCCGGGCGCGAGACGCGCGGCGCGCATAGCCGTGGCCGCCGGCCTGGTCGCCGCGCTCTCCGCGGCAGGGCCGATACCCGCGGCCGTCGCTGCGGACAGCGCTCCCGCGACGGCGGACCCGAGTGTGAAGTCCGCGCACGACAAGCTCGGTTCGGACGACGCCGACCGCCTCGCCGAGGCCAAGGCGAGCGGCGAGAAGTACGTCACGATGATGGTCGCGACCGCCCCCGGCCAGACCGAGAAGGTCGCCGCGGAGCTGGACGCGGTCGGCTCCGTCGGCCAGAGCTACGACAAGCTCGGCTACGTCCGGGCGACGGTCCCCACCCGCAAGGCGGACGCGGCCATCTCGGCCGCGACCAAGCTCTCCTCCGTGCACGGCATCGACCTGCGCCAGGAGATCCCCCTGGACGACCCGGCCGTCTCGACGAAGAAGTCGACGGCCTCGGCGACCACGTACTCCGGTCCCTCGAAGAAGACCCCCGCGGAGAACCCCTACAACCCGTCCTTCGAGACGGGCGCCGTCGACTTCGTGAAGAAGAACCCGAAGGCGGACGGCCGCGGCGTCACCATCGGCATCCTGGACTCGGGCGTCGACCTGGGCCACCCCGCGCTGCAGAAGACCACCACCGGCGAGCGCAAGATCGTCGACTGGGTCACCGCCACCGACCCGATCGTCGACAGCGACCGCACCTGGCGCCCGATGACGACCTCCGTCTCCGGCCCCTCCTTCACCTACGGCGGCAAGACCTGGAAGGCGCCCGCCGGTTCGTACCAGGTGAGCACCTTCGCGGAGTCGTACACCACCGGCGGTGACGCGGCGGGCGACGCCAACCGCGACGGCGACACGACCGACGTCTGGGGCGTCCTGTACGACGCCGCGAACGGCACGGTCCGCGTCGACCTGAACAACAACGGCGACTTCGGTGACGACACCCCGATGAAGCCGTACAAGGACGGTTACCAGATCGGGTACTTCGGCACCGACGACCCGTCGACCGACGTCGTGGAGCGGCAGCCGTTCGTCGTGCAGATCCGCAAGGACGTGCCGATGGACCCGTACGGCGGCGACTGGGTCGGCAAGAAGGTCGACTTCGTCAACATCGGTGTCATCGAGTCCGAGCACGGCACGCACGTCGCCGGCATCACCGCCGCGAACGGCCTGTTCGGCGGCAAGATGAACGGCGCGGCGCCCGGCGCCAAGCTGGTCGCCTCCCGTGCCTGCACCTGGACCGGCGGCTGCACCAACGTGGCGCTCACCGAGGGCATGATCGACCTCGTCGTCAACCGCGGCGTCGACATCGTCAACATGTCCATCGGCGGCCTCCCGGCGCTGAACGACGGCAACAACGCGCGCGCCGAGCTCTACACGCGCCTCATCGACACCTACGGCGTCCAGCTGGTGATCTCCGCGGGCAACTCCGGCCCCGGCGCGAACACCATCGGCGACCCGGGTCTGGCCGACAAGGTCATCTCGGTCGGCGCGACCATCTCCAAGGACACCTGGGCCGCCAACTACGGCTCTGTCGTGGAGAAGAAGTACGCGATGATGCCGTTCTCCTCGCGCGGCCCGCGTGAGGACGGCGGCTTCACCCCGACGCTCTCCGCGCCGGGTGCCTCGATCAACACCACGCAGACCTGGCTGCCGGGCGGCCCGGTCGCCGAGGCGGGCTACAAGCTGCCGGCCGGCTACTCGATGCTGCAGGGCACCTCGATGGCCTCCCCGCAGGCCGCCGGCGCGTCCGCGCTACTGCTGAGCGCCGCGAAGCAGAAGGGCATCGACCTGACGCCCGCGAAGCTGCGCACCGCGCTGACCTCGACCGCCGACCACATCAAGGGTGTGCAGGCGTACGAGGAGGGTGCCGGCCTCATCAACATCGTGGACGCCTGGAAGTCCATCCGTAACGGCGCCACCGCCCACGAGTACACGGTGAAGGCGCCGGTCGACACCGCGATCGACCAGTTCCTGAAGACGCCGGGCTACGGCACCGGCATCTACGACCGCGAGGGCGGCCTCAAGACCGGGCAGAAGAAGACGTACGACGTCACCCTCACCCGGACGTCCGGCGCGGACAAGGCGATCCGCCACGAGCTGCACCTGGAGAACAACGCCGGGGGCACCTTCAAGATCGTCGGTTCGGACGAGGTCAGCCTCGGCCTGAACAAGCCGGTCACCGTGAAGATCTCCGCCAAGCCGTCCTCGGCCGGCCTGAAGAGCGCGATCCTCGAGGTCGACGACCCGCGTACCGAGGGCATCGACAAGCTGGTCCTCAACACGGTCGTGGTCTCGGCGCCGCTGAAGTACACGCAGGCGGCGTCCGGTTCGGTGCAGCGCAACAGCACCGCGTCCTACTTCGTGACCGTGCCCGAGGGCGCCAAGTCGCTGGAGGTCGCGATGAGCGGCCTGAAGGACAAGAGCCAGACCCGGTTCATCGCCATCCACCCCTACGGCGTCCCGGCGGACAACACCGGCACCCCGTACTGCTACAACAACTACCTCGACGGCAACGGCTGCAAGCCGGACGTGCGCGCGTACGCCGACCCGCAGCCCGGCGTCTGGGAGATCGAGGTCGAGGCGCGCCGCACCTCGCCGCTGCTCGACAACCCGTACAAGCTGGACGTCACCGTCCTCGGCGCGGCCTTCGACCCGGAGACCGTGACCATCCCCGAGGCCAAGGTCGGCACGCCGGCCACCGCCTCCTGGAAGGTGACGAACAAGTACGCCGCGATCGACGGCAAGCTGGCCGGCGGTCCGCTGGGCTCCTCGAAGTCGGCGCGTCCGTCGATCACCGAGGGCGTCACGCAGACCACCACGGTCGACGTGCCCGAGGGCGCCGCGTCGCTGGACGTCTCCATCGGCAACGTCTCCGACACGGCCGCCGACCTCGACCTGGCCGTCTACGACGCGTCCGGCACCAAGGTCGCCAGCTCCGCGGACGGCGACTCCGAGGAGGCCGTCTCCATCCCGAAGCCGGCCGCCGGCACGTACACCATCGAGGTGGACGGCTACTCGGTGCCGAGCGGCACGACGGCGTACGACTACCTGGACGTGTTCTTCTCCGCCTCCCTCGGCACCGTCAAGGTGGACGAGTCGGCGCCGGTGAAGCTCGCGACGGGCGAGTCGGTCACGGTCGACGCCACGGTCACCGCGGCCGCCGAGGCCCCGGCCGGCCGTGAGTTCTTCGGCCAGGTCCAGCTGCTGAACGCGCGCGGCACCGCCGCGGGCGTGGCCAGCGTGAAGATCGAGAAGGTCACCCCGTAACCACGGGCGGGACCATGGGGGCGGGCGTCCGGTCGGGCGCCCGCCCCTTCGTCGTCATCCGCAGGTCAGCTCGCGGGCCTCGGGCAGCGAGGCGGTGACCATCACCCGCTCGAGCGCGATCTGGCGCTCGCCGACCGCCCAGAAGTCGGGCTGGTCCGCTCCGCGCGGGACGCCGACGAGCACGGGGTCGCCGGCACGGATGCCGGGGACGACGTTCTCGTCCACCACGAAGACCTGCTCCTCGTCGGGCTTGCTCCCCTTCGCGTCCTCTTCCGGGACTTCCGGGAGGTAGACGCGGGTCAGGCTCAGGGTGATCCGCAGCGTGGTCGTCCCGGGAAGCCGTTCGACGGCCGTGGCCTCGCCCTCGGCGACCAGCCGGGAGCAGGCCAGATAGCGGGCGCTGCCGAAGGCCACACCGCCGGCGTCGGACTGCTTCTCGGCGGACGAGCCGGCGTCCAGGCTCGAGCTGTCGGCGGCACCGGTCCCGCCGCCGGACATCAGCCAGCCCATGCCGGCCATCACGGAGGCCGCGGCGGCCACCGCGAGGCCGCCGAGGGCCAGGGAGAACGCCCGGCGCCTCGGCCGGGGGGACGGGCGGACGGACCGCGCGGGTTCGGGGGCGGGGGTCGTCGCTGGGGGCGGCTCGGCGAGCGCGTGGCCGATGAGGCCGAGCTGTTCGCGCAGCACCTCCAGGTCGGCCTCGGCGGCCCGGTGCTCGGCCAGGAAGGCGGCGTCCTCGCGGGCGCCGGGCGGCAGCGGTTCGCCGGTGATCGCGGTCATCAGGGCGTCGGCCCCGTCGTGTTCGGTGGACACGTCACACCACCTCGTCCTCGTGCAGGCGGGTCCGCAGCGTCCGGACCGCCGTGTGCAGCCTGCTCTTGACCGTGCCCTCGGGGATGCCGAGCTCCTCGGCGATCCCGCGCACCGGCAGATCGGCGTAGAAGCGCAGGACGACCACCTGGCGCAGGATGTCGGGCAGCTCGTCCAGGCCCCGGGCGACGGCGAGGGAGAGCACGCTGGTCTCCTCGCCGGAGGGGTGCGCCACGGGCTGGCGCAGCGCGGAGAGCCGCTCGCCGAGGCGTTCCTGCCGCTTACGGGCCCGGTGCCAGTCCATGGCCAGGTTGGAGGCGACGACCGCCGCCCACGCGGAGACGTCGCGCGGCGCCTCCTGGCCGCCGGCGGCCCGCTCCAGCAGCCGCAGACGGACCTGCTGCACCCCGTCCGGCAGGTCCGCCTGCGGCACCCCGCCCAGTGCGAGCACCGCCCGCACCCGGCGTTCCTGGGCCGCGTCCAGCGGGTCGTCCAGAACGTCGACGTCCCGGACGGCACCGCCCCCCTGTCCGCGGCGGGCCTTTCTGCGCAGCACAGCCACCCCTCCCCTCGCCGTGTGGTGCCTATGACGCGGGGAGGCACCGAAACGTTCGGCGCGGTCCCCCGTTTTCCCTGCACCGAACAGAGGCGTACGTCACACCTTCGCGTAGCGGAGGGGGCGGTGGGCAGGCGAGCTTGCGGCGCGGGGCCGCCTCCGGGCCGGTTCTTCCAGCTCAGCACGGGTGTGAGCGAAACAACTGGAGCCGGGCGGCGGTCCCGCGGCGTCCCATGTCGTGGGCATCCTGGGCAAAGAATTGGACAGGTCGCCCGAGGTCGGACGCATGATGGAAAGGCCTCGGCCATGCAGCAGAGACAGACAAGCCACTCAGAAGGAGTCGCCGTGAGGGTCGGAATCGTCGGAGCCACCGGTCAGGTCGGCACGGTCATGCGCAGCATCCTCAAGGAGCGCGACTTCCCGGTCACGGAGCTGCGCCTGTTCGCCTCGGCCCGTTCGGCGGGGACGGTCCTGGACGGCGTGACGGTGGAGGACGCGGCGACGGCCGACTACTCCGGCCTGGACATCGTGCTGTTCTCGGCGGGCGGCTCGACCTCGAAGGCGCTCGCGCCGAAGGTCGCCTCCCAGGGCGCCGTGGTGATCGACAACTCCTCCGCGTGGCGCCGTGACCCCGAGGTCCCGCTGGTCGTCTCCGAGGTGAACCCGCACGCCATCGCGGACCGCCCCAAGGGCATCATCGCCAACCCGAACTGCACCACGATGGCCGCGATGCCGGTGCTGCGGCCGCTGCACGCCGAGGCGGGCCTGACGGCCCTGGTGGTCGCCACCTACCAGGCGGTGTCCGGCTCCGGTCTCGCCGGCGTGGACGAGCTGTTCGAGCAGGTCAAGAAGGTCGGCAACGACGCCCCGAAGCTGACCCACGACGGTTCGGCGGCGGAGTTCCCCGCACCGAACAAGTACGTGGCGCCGATCGCGTACAACGTGCTGCCGATGGCCGGCTCGCTCGTCGACGACGGCCTGAACGAGACCGACGAGGAGCAGAAGCTCCGCCACGAGTCCCGCAAGATCCTGGAGATCCCCGAGCTGAAGGTCTCCGGCACCTGTGTGCGCGTCCCGGTCTTCTCCGGCCACTCGCTGCAGGTCAACGCCCGCTTCGAGCGCCCGATCAGCGTGGAGCGCGCCAAGGAGCTGCTGGCGGGCGCGCCCGGCGTGGCCCTCACCGACGTCCCCACCCCGCTGCAGGCGGCCGGCCAGGACCCGTCGTACGTCGGCCGGATCCGGCAGGACGAGACGGTCGAGCACGGTCTCGCGCTGTTCCTGTCCAACGACAACCTCCGCAAGGGCGCCGCGCTGAACGCGGTGCAGATCGCGGAGCTGGTGGCGGCCGAGCTGAAGGCCTGACCACCGCGCGGAAGCGGAAAGGGGCGCCCACCGGTTCGGTGGGCGCCCCTTCGGCGTCGCGGGGAGCTACTCCTGTCCGGCGGCCGCGTCGGCGGCCTGGGCCTTGAGCGCCCGCTCCACACCGGAGCGGGACTCCAGGACCAGACGGCGCAGCGCCGCGTTGGGCTGCGCCTCCGCCAGCCAGGCGTCGGTGCGGCGCAGGGTCTCCTCGGAGACCTGGAGCGCCGGGTAGAGGCCGACCGCGATCTGCTGGGCGATCTCGTGCGAACGGGACTCCCAGATGTCCTTGACGACCGCGAAGTACCGCTCCGTGTACGGGGCGAGCAGCTCGCGCTGGTCGGTCTGGACGAAGCCCGCGATGACCGCCTCCTGGACGGCGTTCGGGAGCTTGTCGGACTCGATGACGGACGCCCAGGCCTCGGCCTTGGCCTCGGCGGTCGGGCGGGCGGCGCGGGCGGTGGCGGCGTGGCGCTCACCGGCGGCCGTACGGTCCCGCTCGTACTCGGCGGCGATCTCCGACTCGTCGTAGCGGCCCACGGCGGCCAGACGCTGGACGAACGCCCAGCGCAGCTCCGTGTCGACGGTCAGGCCCTCGATGGTCTGGGAGCCGTCCAGCAGGGCCTCCAGCAGGTCCAGCTGCTCCGGGGTGCGGGCGGTGGCCGCGAAGGCGCGCGCCCAGGCCAGCTGGTGGTCGCTGCCCGGCTCGGCCGCGCGCAGATGGGCCAGGGTGGCGTCCGTCCAGCGGTGGAGCAGGGCCTCGCGGGCGGCCGGGGCGGCGTACAGGTCGATGGCCAGCTTGACCTGGCGCTGCAGCGACTGCACCACGCCGATGTCGGACTCCTTGCCGATGCCCGACAGGACGAGGGAGAGGTAGTCGCGGGTGGCGAGCTCGCCGTCGCGGGTCATGTCCCAGGACGACGCCCAGCACAGGGCGCGGGCGAGCGAGGACTCGAAGTCGCCGAGGTGCTCGGTGACGAAGGCGAGGGACTGCTCGTCCAGGCGGACCTTGGCGTACGACAGGTCGTCGTCGTTGAGCAGGACGACCTGCGGGCGGGGCGTGCCGGTGAGCTGCGGCACGGCGGTCAGCTCGCCGTCGACGTCCAGCTCGAGGCGCTGGTCGCGGCGGAGCTTGCCGATGGCCTCGTCCAGGTTGTAGAGGCCGACCGCGATGCGGTGCGGGCGCAGGGTGGGCTCGCCCTTGGCGCCGGCGGGCAGCGCGGGGGCCTCCTGGCGGATGGCGAAGGAGGTGATCGTGCCGCTGTCGTCGGTCTCGATCTCGGGGCGCAGGATGTTGATGCCGGCCGTCTCCAGCCATGCCTTCGACCAGGTCTTCAGATCGCGTCCGGAGGTCTCCTCCAGGGCGCCGAGCAGGTCGGACAGGCGGGTGTTGCCGAAGGCGTGCCGCTTGAAGTAGGCCTGCACGCCCCGGAAGAACTCGTCCTGCCCGACGTAGGAGACGAGCTGCTTGAGGACGGAGGCGCCCTTGGCGTAGGTGATGCCGTCGAAGTTGACGAGGACGTCGTCCAGGTCGCGGATCTCGGCCATGATCGGGTGCGTGGAGGGCAGCTGGTCCTGCCGGTACGCCCAGGTCTTCATCTGGTTGGCGAACGTCGTCCACGCGTGCGGCCAGCGGGTGCCGGGGGCGTGCGCCTGGCAGGCGATGGAGGTGTAGGTGGCGAACGACTCGTTCAGCCACAGGTCGTTCCACCACTCCATGGTGACCAGGTCGCCGAACCACATGTGGGCCAGCTCGTGCAGGATGGTCTCGGCGCGGCCCAGGTACGCCGCGTCGGTCACCTTGGAGCGGAAGACGTACTGGTCGCGGATGGTCACCGCGCCCGCGTTCTCCATGGCGCCCGCGTTGAACTCGGGGACGAACAGCTGGTCGTACTTCTCGAACGGGTACGCGTAGTCGAACTTCTCCTGGAACCAGTCGAAGCCCTGCCGGGTCACCTCGAAGATGGCGTCCGCGTCGAGGTACTCGGCGAGGGACGGGCGGCAGTAGATGCCGAGCGGCACGGACTGCCCGTCCTTCTCGTACACGCTGTGCACCGAGTGGTACGGGCCGGCGATCAGCGCGGTGATGTACGTCGAGATCCGCGGCGTCGGCGCGAACGTCCAGACGTTGTCCTTCGGTTCGGGCGTCGGCGAGTTGGACACGACCGTCCAGCCCTCGGGCACCTTCACGGTGAACTGGAAGGTGGCCTTCAGGTCGGGCTGCTCGAACGACGCGAAGACGCGCCGGGCGTCGGGCACCTCGAACTGGGTGTACAGGTAGACCTGCTGGTCGACGGGGTCGACGAAGCGGTGCAGGCCCTCGCCGGTGTTGGTGTACGCGCAGTCGGCGACGACGCGCAGGACGTTGCGTCCCTGGAGCAGGCCCGGCAGGGTGATGCGGGAGTCCTCGAAGACCTCGCCCGGGTCGAGCCGGTCTCCGTTCAGGGTCACCTCGTGGACGGTCGGTGCCACGAGGTCGATGAAGGAGTCGGCGCCGTTCTCCGCGACGTCGAAGCGCACCGTCGTGACGGACCGGTACGTGCCACCCTCTGGCGCCCCGGAGAGGTCGAGATCGATCTCGTACGAGTCCACGGTGAGCAGCTTCGCCCGCTGCTGTGCCTCTTCGCGGGTCAGGTTTGTGCCAGGCACGCGGTCATCTCCTCGATATGTGTGGGTTCGGTCATCCTTCCATGGGACCTGACCGGAACGCGATGTCCATGACCCGCCGGTGGGCGGGGTCCGCGCGCGTGAGGCTGGGCCCATGACGACCCATCTCGTACATGCCATCGGTCCGGCGGTCCTGAAGGAGTTGCGCTCCACTGACGACGCGGGACGCCGGATGGTTCCCGTGACGGACGACGAGGGCGGGGCGCCGCTGCGCTGCTGCCTGCGCCGCAGCCGGCCCGGTGAGCGTGTCGCCCTCGTCTCGTACGCCCCGCTGCGCCGCTGGGCGGCCGGCGCGGGCGTCGATCCGGGGGCCTACGACGAACAGGGCCCCGTCTTCGTGCACGCCGAGGAGTGCGACGGCCCGGCCGGCGACGGCCCGCCCTTCGACGGGGCGCACCGGGTGGTGCGCCGCTACTCGGCGGAGGGGCGGATCCTCGGCGGCCGGCTGGTGGAGCCGGGTGGCCTGGAGGCGGCGTTCGCGCAGGCGTTCGCCGATCCGGCCGTGGAGTTCGTCCAGGTGCGGGCCGTGGAGTACGGCTGCTTCCTGTACGAGGTGCGCGGGGGCTGAGCCGGCGGCGGACACGGTCAGCCCAGGTGGGCCTTGAGGGCCGCCTCGACGGCCGCCGGGTCGGCGTCGTCCGCCGCCCAGGCCGCGTATCCGTCGGGCCGGACCAGGACGGTGGTGCGGCTGCCGTCCGCCCACTGCTCGCGGCGCACCAGGCCGTCCCGCCCGGCGTCCGCCCGCTCCCCGGTCGCCGGGGTGACCAGGACGAACCCCCGGTCGCGCAGGGCCTCATAGAGGCGGCCACCGCCGAGGAGGGCCGCGTCCGGCACCCTGTCGCCGGTCAGGGGGTGGGCGCCGCGCGGGGCGGGGTAGCGGTAGCCGATGCCCGAGATCTGGGCCAGGGCCTTGGTGCGGACCGGGCGGACGGCACGGCCGACGGCGGAGACCACGGCCCGCACGACGCGCAGCGCCGGGGTCTGGGCGCGGGCGAGCCGGACCAGTCCGCCGCTGCTGCGCAGCACGGCCTCGCCGACCGGGTGGCGCTCGGCGTGGTAGCTGTCGAGCAGCCCCTCGGGCGCCCGGCCCCGCACGGCCGCCGCCAGCTTCCAGCCGAGGTTCGCGGCGTCCTGGAGCCCGGTGTTCATACCCTGGCCGCCGGCCGGCGAGTGCACGTGCGCGGCGTCGCCGGCGAGGAAGACCCGCCCCACCCGGTACTGGGGGACCTGCCGTTCGTCGCTGTGGAACCGGGAGAGCCAGCGGGCGTCGTGCATGCCGTGGTCGGTGCCGAGCGCCCGCCGGGTGACCTCCCTGACCTCCTCCAGGTCGAGCGGGACGTCGTCGGGCACCTCGTGCCGGCGGTCCCAGCCCATCACGCGGTACCAGCCGTCGCCGAAGGAGGCGATCATCGCGAAGGTCCCGCCGGTGCCGTCGACGGTGAGCACGCCCGCGGGCGGCTCGGCGAGGCGGACGTCGGCGAGGAAGAGGGACTTGATGACGGAGGTGCCGGGGAAGGGCAGGCCGAGCGCGTCGCGCACGGCGCTGCGGTGCCCGTCGGTGCCGACGACATAGGCGGCGCGGAGGGTGGCGTCGGTGCCCTCCGGGGTGCGCACGTCCACGTCGACGCCGGTCGCGTCCTGCCGCAGCCCGGTGACCTCGTGCTCGTACCGGAAGTCGACGCCGAGGTCGCGGGCCCGCCGCTCCAGCAGCCGCTCGACCTCGTACTGCGGGGTGACGAGGAGGAAGGGGAAGCGGGACGGGAGGGTGCCGAGGTCGAGGGTGAGCCGGCGGAAGAGGCGCAGGCCGGTGATGGTGGTGCCGGTGGCGATCAGGTCGTCGGCGAGGCCCCGGGCGTCGAGCTGCTCCAGGGTGCGGGCGTGGACGCCGAAGGCGCGGGAGAGGTTGCTGATCGTGTGCGGGCGGCGCTCCAGGACGGTGACGGGGACGCCGGCGGCGGCGAGGTCGCCGGCGAGGAGCAGGCCGGTGGGACCGGAGCCGACGACGATCACGGTGTCGCGGGTGCTGTCGGTGCGGTTGCCGCTCATGCGAGACCCTCCGGAACGATGTCAACGACCGTTGGCCAACATTTGTGGGTCAACACCCGTGGGTCAACAACTGTTGGTCAACGCTTGTTGGCAACACTAGAACCGGGTGCCTGGCGATGTCAACGCTTGTTGGCCCACGCATGTTGGCCTACGGTTGTTGATATGAACCAGAGCAGGTCCCGCACCCCCCGCCGCTCCGACGCCACCCGCACGGCGATCCTCGACGCGGCCCGCGAGCGCTTCGCGGCCGACGGCTACGACCGCGCCACCATCCGCGCCATCGCCCGCGACGCGAACATCGACCCCTCGATGGTGATGCGCTACTACGGCAACAAGGAAGGTCTCTTCGCGGCGGCCGTGGCGATCGACCTGAAGCTGCCGGACCCGGCGTCCCTGAGCCCCGACCGGGCCGGGCAGGCCCTGGTGACCCACTTCCTGACGATGTGGGAGCGAAACGAGGTGCTCACGGCCCTGCTCCGGGTCGGCGCGACCAACGAGGCGGGCGCCGAGCGGATGCAGGGCATCTTCGCGGACCAGCTGCTTCCGCTGGCCCTGCGGGTGTGCCCCGACCCCGAACAGGCCCCGGCCCGGGCCGCGCTGGCGTCCTCACAGCTGCTCGGCCTGGCCCTCACCCGCTATGTGCTGCGCTTCCCGCCCGCGGTGGCGCTGGCCCCCGAGGAGATCGTGGCCTGGCTGGCGCCGACGGTGCAGCGGTACCTCACCGCGCCGCACCCGGCGTAGAAGCGGAACCACCGGCGCACGCACGAGGGCGCCGGTCCCGCCGGGCGTACGCACACGCGTACACGGAACGGGACCGGCGCCCTCGACAGCGCGCGGCGGACTCGGAAGAGCTCGCGTCAGGCCTTCGCGTCGGCCTTGGTGGTGATGTTGGAGCTGGTCGGGTCCTTCTTCTTGTGCGACTTGTCCAGCACCATGACCAGGCCCGCGATGACCGCGAAGATCACGATCGGGGCGATCACGTACAGGGAGAGCGTCTCGATGACGCTCAGGCCCTGACCGGGGTCGTCGCCGTCGTCGCGCGTGAGCGCGAGGGCGGGGGACGACATCAGCAGCATCATCAGCGTCGTACCGGAGGCCAGGGCGCCGGCGCGCAGGGCGTTCTTCTTGTCCACGGGCCCAAAAGTACCGAACCCCGCCGGGCGCCGCGCGCCCGGGGGTGCCGTCAGGAGCGGGCCGCCTCCTCGCGGAGCACCTCCAGCAGCGCGCGGACCCGGGGCGAGGCCGTCAGCTCCTCCAGCGTCACCGGCCGCCCGTCCGCGTCGGCGACGGGCAGCCGCCAGTTGGGGTACTCGTCGGAGGTCCCCGGCAGGTTCTGGGGGCGCCGGTCGCCGACGCCGTCCGGCAGCCAGACGCCCACCATCCGGGCCGGGGTGCGCAGCAGGAACCGGTGCACGGCCCGGATGTCGGCCTCCTCGCCGCCCTCGCCGTCCGTGAGCCCGAGCCCGGACAGCACGTCCCGCCACTCGGCGGTGTCGGCCGCGGCCTCCGCGCGCTCCTCGGCCAGCGGGCGGGTGGACAGGCCGAGCCGGTCGCGCAGTTCGACGTGCTCGCCGGTGAGACGGGCCGCGGTGGGCGGCAGATCGTGGGTGGTGGCGGTGGCCAGGCAGTCGGCGCGCCAGGACTGCGGGGGCAGTGGGCGGCCGTCGCCCTCCCAGTCCCGCTCGAACCACAGCACGGAGGTGCCGAGCACCCCGCGCGCCCGCAGCCGCTCCCGTACGCCGGGCTCCACGGTGCCGAGGTCCTCGCCGATGACCACGGCACCGGCCCGGGACGCCTCCAGTACCAGGACGGCGAGCATCGCCTCGGCGTCGTAGCGGACGTACGTCCCCTCGGTCGGCGGCCGACCCTCGGGCACCCACCACAGCCGGAACAGGCCCATGACGTGGTCGATGCGCAGGGCGCCCGCGTAGCCGAACAGGGCCCGCAGCAGCATCCGGTAGGGCGCGTAGCCGGACGCGGCCAGCCGGTCCGGGCGCCACGGCGGCAGCCCCCAGTCCTGGCCGCGCGCGTTGAAGGCGTCCGGCGGCGCGCCGACCGACATCCCGGCCGCGAAGAACTCCTGCTGCGCCCAGGCGTCCGCGCCGTCCGGGTGCACCCCGACTGCCAGGTCGTGGACGATCCCGACGGGCATCCCCGCCTCCCGCGCGGTCCGCTGGGCGGCGGTCAGCTGGGTGTCGGTGAGCCAGGCGAGCCGGCGGTGGAGGTCGACGCGGTCGCGCAGCGCGTGCCGCGCCCGGGCGGTCTCCTCGGACCTCGGGTCCCGTAGCCCCCGCGGCCAGCGCCGCCAGGCCGGTCCGTGGACCTCGGCGAGCGCGCACCAGGTGGCGTGGTCCTCCAGGGCCTGCCCCTCGCGTGCGAGGAAGGCGTCGTACGCCGCCCGACGGGCGGGGTCGAGCGGCACCTCCAGGACGAGTTCCAGGGCCGCGCGCTTGGCCTCCCAGACGGCGTCCCGGTCGATCAGCGCGCCCTTCTCCAGGACCCCCTCGCGCAGCCGCGCCGCCCGCTCCAGCAGGGCGTCCAGGCGTGCGCGGTCCTCGACCCGGGCGAACTCGGGGACGTCCTCGACCCGCAGATGGACGGGGTCGGGGAAGCGCCGGGAGGAGGGCCGGTAGGGGGACGGGTCGGTGGGCGGTCCGGGCACGGCCGCGTGCAGCGGGTTGACCTGCACGAACCCGGCGCCGAGCGTGCGCCCCGCCCAGTCGGCCAGGCCGGCCAGGTCACCGAGGTCGCCCATGCCCCAGGAGCGCCGGGACAGCAGGGAGTAGAGCTGGACGAGGAGGCCGTACGTCCGTCCGGGGGGTGCGGGCAGCCGGGGCGGGGCGACGACGAGGTGGCTGTGAGCGGTGCGGCCGTCGGGCGCGGTCGCGGTCAGCCGGTGCACGCCGGGGGGCAGCCGGGCGGTGCCGTCGCGGGTCTCGCCGTCCTCGGTGGTGACGGTCAGCCGGGTGCCGGGCGGCAGCGCGGCGAGGGCGGTGCCCGGGGGCTCGCCGGACCAGGAGACGACGGTCGGGGGGAGCAGGCGCTCGCGCAGTTCGCGTTCGCGGGCGGTCAGGGCGGCGGCGACCGCGGCGGGCGTACTCGCGTCGACGCCGAGGGCGGTCAGCGCGCGGGTGAGTGCGGTGGCGGAGGCCGTGACCGCACGGTCGGGGGACGGCCGGTAGGAGACGGCGACGCCGTGCAGGGCGGCGAGCCGGGACAGATCGTCGGAGGGCGGGTCCTGGGGCTGCCCGGACCCTTCGGCAGGGGTGTCGGCCGACCGCGTCTGTGTCATCTACGGCCTCGGGGCGCTCATGTCCATGTCCATACCGGTGTCCATACCCGGATCCACGTCCATGTCCCAGTAGGCGGCCTCACTCGTCAGGGGCACGGCGTCGGCGAGCGGCGGTTCGCTGGTGAGGGGTTCGGCGTCGGGGAGCGGGGGTTCGCTGGTGAGGGGGGAGGCGGCGCAGGCACCCTCCGCGCTGAAGACGCAGGCGTACGTCTCGTGGTCGAAGGGCGCCTCAGGTTTGGACGGGGCCGATGCGATGGGCACGGGCTTCTCCTCGGGTCTCGGTCGACGGCGGATCACCGCAGCCCTACCCAAAGGGCGGGAGGGCAGACGTCTTCGGTCCGACAACGTGCCCTGCGTCACATTCCGTTCGGACGGCCGGACGGTGAACCGGAACCGCCGGGGCCGTCGATAGACGGGGTGTGAGACTGTTCCGCCCCATGGGGGGCCAGCGGGAGAAGGACGAGGGGGACGCCGCCCTGCTCCGGGCCGTCGCGGCCGGCGACCCGGCGGCGATGGGCGCCCTGTACGACCGGCACGCGGGCTGGCTGCACGCCCGGCTGACCCGGCGCTGCGCGGACCCCGAGGTGGTGCGCGAGGTCCTCCAGGACACCTTCGTCACCGTGTGGCGGTCGGCGGGGGCGCACCGGGGCGAGGAGGCGGGCGGCTGGCTGTGGACGATCGCGGCCCGCCGGCTGATCGACGCGCGCCGCGCCCAGGAGCGGGCCGGGCGGCTGGAGACCACCCCGATCGACACGACCAGGACCGGCACCGGAACGGCCCCGTCAGCGCCCTCCGCGGAGGAGAGGGTGCTGACGGGGCTGGAGTACGGCGACGTCGGCACCGCCCTGGACCGGATCTCCCCGGAGCTGCGGGAGGTGCTGCGCGCCACGGTCGTCGACGGGCTGACCACCCGTGAGACGGCCCGGCTGCTCGGCATCCCGGAGGGCACCGTCAAGACCCGGGCGAGGCGTGCCCGCGCCGAACTGCGCGCCGCGCTCGCCCAGTTGACCCCGTCCCCGATGGGAGGCCCGGCATGACCGCCTGGCACGCACCCGAGGCGCTGATCGCGCGCTACGCCGACGGGTCGCTGCCCGACGCCGACGCCTGGTCCCTGGAGAAGCACCTGGAGTCCTGCGCCTCCTGCGCGGGCCGGGTCTCGGGGGCGGTGCGGGCCACGGCGGCGGGGGCGGTCCTGGCGGACGTCCGCGACGCCGTCCTGGCCGCCGCCACACCCGCACCGGCCGAAGCCACTCCACAGGACCTACGCCATGCCGTCCCGGCGGCCGCCACACCCGCACCGGCCGAAGCCCCGCCGCCGCGCACCCCCCGTCTCCTGTGGGCCGCCGCCCCCGCCGTGCGCGGCGCCTGGCTGCCCGCCGTCCTGCTCGTCGCGCTCGGCGCCGTCCTGCTCGCGCATGTCGCCGGCTTCTCGGGGGCCCGTCCCCTGCTGCTGGCCGTCGCGCCGGTCGTCCCGGTCGCCGGGGTGGCCCTGTCCTACGGCCGGCACGCCGACCCGCTGCACGAACTGGCCGCGTCCACCCCGTCGGCGGGGCTGCGCCTGGTGCTGACCCGCACCGCGGTGGTGCTGGCGGTGAGCCTGCCGCTGCTGACCCTCGCCGGGCTGGTGCTGCCGTCCCCGGGCGGGCCCGGTGCCGCAGCCTGGCTGCTGCCCGGACTCACCCTGACGCTGGCCGCGCTCGCCCTCGGCGGCTGGCTGGGGCTGCGCACGGCGACGGCGGTGACCGGCGGCGGCTGGCTGTGCGCCGTCCTGGCCCCGGCGCTCGCGACCCCCGACGGCGCGGTCGCCCGGCATCTCTCGGACCAGCTCTCCGCCTATGTGGGCGGCGCCGCCACCCAGGGCGGCTGGGCGGCGGCAGCGGCCCTGTGCGCGGTCCTGCTGGCGGCCCGGCGCACGGCGTACGACCGCCTCGAACGCTTCTGACAGACACCACTTCCCGGTAAGTACGTACGTACTGGAGTCCCCTTGACCACCATCCAGGTGGCCGGTCTGCATGTCCGGCACCGCAAGACCGTCGCCCTGCACTCCCTCGACCTCGACCTCGGCCGCGGTGTGCACGGGCTGCTCGGCCCGAACGGCGCGGGCAAGACCTCGCTGATCCGTGTGCTCGCCACGGTGGCCGCGCCGAGCGGCGGCCGGGTGCGGATGCTCGGCGAGGACGTCGCCGACCCGCGCGGACGCACCGAGGTCCGCCGCAGGCTCGGCTATCTGCCGCAGGAGTTCGGCTACTACCCCGGCTTCACCGTGCGCGAGTTCGTCGCCTACATGGCCTGGCTGAAGGAGATGCCGGCCGCCGTGACCCCGGCCGCCGTGGAGCGTGCCGTGGCCCGGGTCGGTCTCGCCGACCGGATCGACGCGAAGATCAAGACGCTGTCCGGGGGCATGGTCCGCCGGGTCGGCATCGCGCAGGCCATCGTCAACGACCCCGCCGTCCTGCTCCTGGACGAGCCGACCGCGGGCCTCGACCCGGAGCAGCGTGTGGAGTTCCGCGAACTGCTGCGCGAACTCGGCGTCCACGCCACGGTCGTGGTCTCCACGCATCTCGTGGAGGACGTGGCCGCGGCCTGCACGGAGGTCACGCTCATCGCGGGGGGCCGGCTCGCCTATCGCGGCACCCCCGAGGCGCTGACCGCCCTCGGCGCCACCGCGGACGGCGTCGGCGACCACCCCATCGAGCGCGGCTACACGGCCGCCCTGCGCGCCCACCGCGAGGTGGCGGCCCGATGACGCTCCTCGCCGAACGGAAGCCCGCGAGCACCACCGGGGCCGGCCCTCTCCGCCCTGAGTTCCTGCGCGGTTTCGCCCCGCTCGCCGGCGCCGCGATCCTGCTCACCCTGCTGGTCGCCCTGGCCGTACCGGCCGACAGCTGGCAGGGCGGCTGGGCGGAGACCCGGGACCGGACGCACGCCGCCGCGGTCCTGCTCGGTATCCCGCTGGCGCTGGCCGCGGGCTGCTGGCAGGGCGGGCGGGAGCGCCGGCGCGGTACCGGCGACCTGCTGGAGACCGCCGTACGCGGTGCGCTCCCCCGCTTCCTCGCGTCGGCGGTGCCCGTCGCCCTGTGGGTGGCCGTCGGGCAGCTGGCCGCCGCCGGGTGCGTGCTGCTGGCCACCTGGTACTGCGCCACCGGGGACAGCCCCTATCCGGCCGTGCCGCTGGCCGACTCCCTCCTCCTCGGCAGCGCGGCGCTCGCGGGCCACGCGGTGGGCCGGGCCGTGCGCTGGCGGCTGGCGGCGCCGCTGCTGGCGACGGCGCGTACGCCGTCCTCGGCTTCCTGTCCTACGACCGCACCGAGGCCTACGCCCGGCTCTCCCCGCTGATCGACGCCTCCGTCACCAGGGTCACCGTGTGGTGGCAGCCCTGGGTGTCGGTGGTGTGGGTGGGCGGGCTCGCCCTGGCCGCGGTGCTGGCCCTCGCCGCCCGCCGCCGGGCCACCGCCCTGGTGCCGCTGGCCTGCGCGACGGCCGCCGCGGTCGCGCTCGTCCAGGCCGACGGCCTGACCCGCCCCAATCCGGTGGCCCAGCGGCAGGTCTGCGACACCACCACGACCCCGCAGGTGTGCGTGAACGAGCGGTACGAGAGGCTGCTGCCGCAGATCACCGAGGCCCTGTCCGGGCTGACGGGCCGCCTGGAGGGCGTGGACAACCTCCCCGTCCGCTTCGAGGACCACCCGGGCCGCCCCCGCGCCGGCGAGGTCGAGCTCCCGGGGGTCACCCCGCTCGGCTGGTCGGTCGTACGCGGGAAGCTCGCCGATCCGCGGCAGTACGCCTGGGAGGCGGGGATGGCCCTGCTCAGCCGCGTCGAATGCGACGACACGGACCCCGTCGTCGACCGCACGGACGCGGCCGTGGAGCACTATCTGGCGCCGAGCCCGGTGGAGAAGCACTTCGACGAGCTGGACGCCAGGGGGGGCGAGGCCCACCGCGCCGAGCTGAAGGCCAGAAAGCGGGCCCGCGCCCGCCTGCTGGCGATGGCGGAGGACGAGCGCCGGGCCTGGCTGTCGGAGTACTTCAGGACGGCGGCCGACTGCGACCCGAAGGGGGTGCCCGCCCTGTGAGCGCCACCGGACCCGTCCTCTACGCCCGCTCCCGCGCCCTCCCGCAGACGGTCGCCGCGCTCGCCGCGACCACCCTGCTCGCCGTCTGGGCCGCCCACGCCCTGGACTCCTACCTCGACCCGGAACGCAGGGTGCCGGTGGTGGCCCTGGCCCCGCTGGTGGCCGCGACGGCGATCGGCACCAGCCTGCACTCGGCCTCCGACGAACTGGACCGCACGGCGGTACGCCCCTGGTGGCGCCGCCGGCTGATCCACCTCTTCGCTCTGACGGCCCTGGCCGGGGCCCTGCTGCCGCTGGCGGTCCTGTCCGGCGCGCAGACCTTCGGCGCGCCCGCCATGGTCCGCAACGTCCTGGGCTGCGTCGGCCTGACGGCGGGCGCGGCGGTGCTCCTGGGCGCGCGGCTGAGCTGGCTGCCGGTGTTCGCCTACGTCAGCGCGATGTACCTGGGGATCTCGGGCCTGCGGGGCACCGCGCTGCCCGTCTGGGCATGGCTGCTGGAGCCCGGTGCCGGCCCGGGCGCGTGGGTGACGGCCGCGGTGCTGTTCACCGTGGGGGGCGGCGCGTACGCGGTGAAGGGGGCGCGCGGGACTCCCTGAGGGCGGAAGCCCCTGAGAGCGGGACCCCTGAGGGCGAATGCCCCAGGGAGCCGCGCCCCCAGCACCCGTGTGCGGGGCACCCCGCACCGCGATACGCGAAGGCCCGGAACGTCAGGCGGAAATGCCGTCGATCCGGGCCAAGGCGTCGTCCGCCCCATACGGTTGCAAGTACGGCAACCAGCGCGGGTCACGATGCCCGGTGCCGATGATGCGCCAGGCCAGACCGGTCGGCGGAGCCGGTTTGTGCCGCAGCCGCCAGCCGATCTCGAACAGATGGCGGTCGGCCTTCACGTGGTTGCAGCGGCGGCAGGACGCCACCACGTTGTCCCAGACGTGCTTGCCCCCGCGGCTGCGCGGGATGACGTGGTCGACGCTGGTTGCGACGCCACCGCAGTACATGCACCGGCCCCCGTCGCGCGCGAAGAGCGCCCTGCGGGTGAGAGGAACGGGCCCCCGGTAGGGGACGCGCACGAATCGCTTGAGCCGGACCACGCTGGGGGCGGGGACGGTGACGGTTGCGCTGTGCAGATAGGCGCCGGACTCCTCGAGGCATACGGCCTTGTTCTCGAGGACGAGGACGAGCGCGCGGCGGAGCGGTACGACGCCGAGCGGCTCGTACGACGCGTTGAGGACCAGGACATGCGGCACGGATGCCTCCTTGGGCGTCGGCGGCGCGTGGCTCGCGCCGGGACGATCTGTAGTCAGTTTCCCCTCATGCCTGGTGATGGCGCCACCATGTCCCGGTAACGGGCTGGGAGTGTTTTCGACCACATCTGATGCATCCCCAGGGAGATGAACTGTTCATCCCACCAGTTCATCCCCACGTGGGGCCGGTTCCTCCCCCGAACATGGGGACGATGTGCACACGATGCCCCGATAGTGTGGTGGGTCTGCCCCGCCGGTGACCTATTCGTGACCTTGACCGACCTTGAGCACCTGCCGGTGGGGCGGACCGCTGCACTGGAGGTACCCGCTGTGACCCTGCCCGCCGTCCTGCCGGCCGCCGACGCGACCCCGTCGCCGGTCCCCTCGGAGACGACGACCCCGGCGGTCCCCACCATCCGGGACGCCCACGAGAGCGCGGCCGAGGCCGCCACCTGGGTCGAGCAGAACTGGTCGACCTGGCTGGCGATCGGACTGCGCGTCCTGCTGATCGTGGTCATAGCGGCGATCCTGAGAGTCTTCGTGCGCCGCGCGATCACCAAGCTCATCGACCGTATGAGCCGCACCGCGTCGGCCGTCGACGGCACGGCCCTGGGCGGTCTGCTGGTCAACGCCGAGCGCCGCCGGCAGCGGTCGCAGGCGATCGGCTCGGTGCTGCGCTCGGTGGCCAGCTTCCTGATCATCGGCACGGCCGCCCTGATGGTCCTGGGCACCTTCGAGATCAACCTGGCCCCGCTCCTGGCGTCCGCCGGTGTCGCGGGCGTCGCGATCGGCTTCGGCGCCCGCAACCTGGTCACCGACTTCCTGTCCGGCGTCTTCATGATCCTGGAGGACCAGTACGGCGTCGGCGACACGATCGACGCGGGCGTGGCCTCCGGCGAGGTCATCGAGGTCGGTCTGCGGGTGACGAAGCTGCGCGGCGAGGGCGGCGAGATCTGGTACGTCCGCAACGGCGAGGTCAAGCGCATCGGCAACCTCTCGCAGGGCTGGTCGACGGCCGGTGTGGACGTCACGGTCGCCGCCGACGAGGACCTCGACAAGATCAAGGCCACCCTCGACGAGGTCGCCGAGAAGATGACCAAGGAGGAGCCGTGGAACGAGCTCCTCTGGGGCCCGATCGAGGTGCTGGGCCTGGACAGCGTGTCGCTGGACTCGATGGTGGTCCGGCTGTCCGCGAAGACCATGCCGGGCAAGTCCCTGACCGTGGAGCGCGAGCTGCGCTGGCGGGTCAAGCGCGCCTTCGACGCCGCCGACATCCCGATCATCGGCCGTCCGGCACCGGCCGTGGACGACGCGCCCGCACCCGACCCCACCGCCGCGGTGGCGGCCCCCTCGGCCTACGCCAGCGCCACCTCCCCGCAGTCCCAGGCGGCCACCCCGCTGACGCCGCCCAGCGTGACCAAGTAGCGGCCCCTGGCCCGGTCCCGCCGCGACGGCCCGCCGGTTTGCCCCGGCGGACCGGACTGGCTTGGATGCCGGGGGCGACGGAGGGCGGGCGGGGACGGTGACGACGGTGGGCGAGCGGTCCCTGGGGCGGCGTTTCCGCTGGCTGTGGGCCGCGTACGCGGTGAGCACGTTCGGCACGCGGCTCGCCTTCGACGCGTTCGCGCTGATCGCGGTCCTCGCGCTGCACGCCGGGCCGACCGAGGTGGCGCTGCTGGCGGCCTCGGGCCTCGCCGTGGGCGCGGTGCTCGCGGTGCCGCTGGGCGCCTGGGTGGAGTTCCGCCCGAAGCGGCCGGTGATGGTCGCGGCGGATCTGCTGCGCTGCGCGGCGCTGCTGAGCGTGCCCGTGGCGTTCGCGCTGGACGCGCTGAGCCTGGGCCAGCTGCTGGTGGTGTCGGTGGTGACCGCCGCGGCGGACATCACGTTCGGCGCGGCGAGCGGGGCGTTCCTGAAGTCCCTGCTGCCGCCGGAGGACCTGCTCGCGGCCAACGGCCGGTTCGAGGCGACGGTCTGGACGGCCACCGCGCTGGGCCCGCCGCTGGGCGGGGTGGCGATCGGCGTGTTCGGGCCGGTGGCGACGGTCCTGGCGGACGCGGCGAGCTATCTGCTGTCGGCGCTGGGGCTGCGGGCCGTGGGCGGCACGGAGAAGCCCCCGGAGCGCCCCGAAGCCGGGCGAGGGCCACGGCGGGGCGGCCTGCGGGCCGGCTGGCGGTTCATCCTCGGTGACGCGGTGCTGCGGCCGCTGTTCTTCAACACGGTCCTGGTGAACGCCCTGATCATGGTGTCGTCGCCGCTGCTGGCGGTGCTGATGCTGGGCCGGCTGGGCTTCACGCCCTGGCAGTACGGGCTCGCGTTCGCCCTGCCGTGCCTGGGCGGCCTGCTGGGCTCCCGGCTCGCGCGGCGGCTGGTCGCCCGGCACGGGCACCGCCGGGTCCTGCTGGCCGCCGGCACACTGCGCGCCTGCTGGTCGATCGGCCTGGCCTTCGTGGGGCCGGGCACGGCCGGACTGGTCCTCGTCATGGCCGTGGAGTTCGGCCTGATCACCTGTTCCGCGGTGTTCACCCCGGTTCTCGCCACCCAGCGCCTGGAGCGGACCCCGCAGGACCGGGTGACCCGCACCCTGACGGCGTGGTCGATCACGAGCAAGACGGTGACGGCCGCCATGACCGCGCTGTGGGGCGTGCTGGCGATGGCGACGGGCCCGCGGGCCGCCATCGCGGTCGCCGGTGTGCTGCTGCTGGCGACACCGCTGCTGCTGCCCTGGCGCGAGCGCGCGCGGGAGCCGCACCCCGACGCTCCGGCCCTCGACGCGCCGCAGCCGGACCTGCCCAGGTGACGAGCGGGTTTCGCCGGGCGGAATCCCTTGACGCCGTCTTCCTCCCGGGCTTAGCTTCCTCCGCAGAAGACAGGAAACCTTCCTAACAGTCCTCGCGAGGGCGTCCCGGGATGGACTTCGCCCGGAGATCACTGGGAAGCTGGGCAGCCGAGAGGCAGGTGTCGAACCCCATGGCAGGAACCGCCGGTACGCCGGGCACCCCGCGCGTCCTGCGCGCCATGAACGACCGCGCCGCCCTGGACCTCCTCCTGGAGCACGGGCCGCTGTCGCGCACCCGGATCGGCAAGCTGACCGGCCTGTCCAAGCCGACCGCCTCCCAGCTGCTGGCCCGCCTGGAGGCCGCCGGCCTCGTCCTGGCCACCGGCACCACGGAGGGCAGGCCCGGCCCCAACGCCCAGCTCTACGAGGTCGACCCGAGGGCCGGGTACGCCGCGGGCCTCGACGTCACCCCGGAGCGCATCGTCGCCGCCGTGGCCGACATCACCGGCCGCACCGTCGGGTCGTACGCCCTGCCCACCCCCGGCAGGCGTCCGGCCCAGCCGGTCGTACGGCAGGTCACCGACGCCCTCGACGGGGCGGTGAAGGCCGCGGGCCTGACCCGGTCCGACGTCCACCGGCTCGTCATCGGCACGCCCGGCGCCTTCGACCCCAACACGGGCCGGCTGCGCTACGCCTCCCACCTGCCCGGCTGGCACTCCCCCGAGCTGCTCGGCGAGCTCGCGGCGGCGCTGCCGATGCCGGTCGAGTACGAGAACGACGTCAACCTCGCGGCGGTGGCCGAGCAGCGGCTCGGCGCGGCACGCGGCCACGAGGACTTCGTCCTGCTGTGGAGCGAGGGCGGTCTCGGCGCCGCCCTGGTCCTCGGCGGCCGGCTGCACCGCGGCTGGACCGGCGGCGCGGGCGAGGTCGGCTTCCTGCCGGTGCCGGGCACCCCCCTCGTCCGCCAGGTGACCAAGGCCAACAGCGGCGGCTACCAGGAGCTGGCCGGATCCCAGGCCGTCCCCCGCCTCGCCCGTGAACTCGGCGTCCCGGACATCCCGTCGGGGCCGTACGCGGAGGTGGCCGCCACCCTCGTCGAGCGGGCCACCGCCCACGACGACGGCCCCCACCGGCAGCTGCTGGAGACCTACGCGACCCGGCTGGCCACCGGTCTGGCCTCCCTGGTCTCCGTCCTCGACCCGGAGCTGGTCGTCCTCAGCGGCGCCTCGCTGACCGCCGGCGGGGACACCCTGCGCACCCTCGTCCAGGACGAGCTGGAGGAACTGGCCGCCGCCCGACCCCGGCTCGTGGTCGGCGAGGTCCGTGAACACCCCGTGCTGCGGGGCGCGCTGGAGAGCGCCCTCGCGGCCACCCGCGACGAGGTCTTCGACACCTCGCGCTGACCCGCGTCCCACCCACCCGCACACCCACACCCACCCCTTCCCGCCCTTGGGAGACCCCGTCATGCCCGGAAAGTCCAGGAACGTCATACCCTCGATGCCCCGCCGGACCGCCGCCGCCCTCGCCGCGTCCGCCTCCCTGGCGCTGCTCGCCACGGCCTGTACGGGCTCGTCGGAGGCCGGCGCGAACGACGACCCGAACGCGCGGACCACGATCACCTTCTGGCACGGCTGGAGCGCGCCCGCCGAGGTGAAGGCGATCCAGGCGAACGTCGACGCGTTCGAGAAGGCCCACCCGAACATCACGGTGAAGGTCGTCGGCAACATCAACGACGACAAGCTCAACCAGGCGCTGCGCGCGGGCGGTTCGAACGGTCCGGACGTGGTGTCGTCGTTCACGACGTCCAACATCGGCAAGTTCTGCTCCTCGGGCGCCTTCCTCGACCTCAAGCCCTTCGTCGAGAAGTCCAAGCTCGACCTTGACAAGCTGATCCCGAAGCCGATGCTGGACTACACCCAGTTCGAGGGCACCCGCTGTGCCCTGCCCCTGCTCGGCGACGCCTACGGCCTCTACTACAACAAGGACGCCTTCGAGAAGGCCGGCATCACCGCGCCGCCCAAGACGTGGTCGGAGTTCGCGAAGGTCGCCGAGAAGCTGACCGTGAGCAAGGGCGACAGCTACCAGCAGCTCGGCTTCATGCCGACGTACCACGGCTACGAGACGGTCGTGGACCACTACATGTCCCAGTGGGACCACGCCTACTTCGACGCCGACGGCAAGTCGAACATCGCGAAGGACCCGGCCTTCGCGGACATGTTCACGTACCAGAAGAAGCTGATCGACGACCTCGGCGGCTTCGCGAAGCTCGAGAAGTACCGCAACACCTTCGGCGACGAGTGGGGCGCCAAGCACCCGTTCCACACCGGCCAGGTCGCCATGCAGCTCGACGGCGAGTGGCGGCTGGGGATGGCGAAGGACGCCGGGGCAGACTTCGAGATCGGCACCGCGCCGATGCCCGTCGCCGACGACGAGGTGGACGAGTACGGCAAGGGCTTCCTCTCCGGCACGGTCATCGGGATCGCCCCGCGCAGCGAGAAGCAGAACGCGGCCTGGGAGCTGGTGAAGTACCTGACGACGGACACCGGGGCCGTCGTGTCCTTCGCGAACGCCATCCACAACGTGCCGTCCACCTTCGAGGCCCTGAAGTCGCCCGACCTGAAGGTGGACGCCGGGTTCAAGACGTTCCTGGACATCGCGCAGCACCCGGACTCGAACACCCCGCCCGCGTCCGTCAACGGCTCCACCTACCAGACCACGCTGCAGGACTTCGGCTACCAGTACGAGTCCGGCAAGGTGAAGGACCTCAGGGCCGGTCTGGAGAAGACCGCGCAGCAGATCGACACCGACATCGAGCAGGCGAAGTAGCCCCCGATGGCGACGCACACACTCCGCGCGAAGCGCCGCAGGTCGGCGCTTCGGACGGTGGCCTTCCTGTCACCGTGGCTCATCGGGTTCGGCGTCTTCTTCGCCTACCCGCTGGTGTCCACCGTGTACTTCTCCCTCATGAAGTACGACGGCTTCGGCACTCCCGTGTTCCGCGGCCTGGACAACTGGCTCTACGTCTTCCAGGACTACCCGCTGTTCTGGCCGGCGCTGCGCAACACGCTCTGGCTCGTGCTGGTGATGGTGACCTGCCGGGTGGTGTTCGGGCTGGGCGTCGGACTGCTCATCACGAGGATCAGGACGGGGACGGGGGTCTTCCGCACCCTGTTCTATCTGCCCTATCTCGCCCCGCCGGTCGCCGCGACGCTCGCCTTCGTCTTCCTGCTCAACCCCGGCACCGGACCCGTCAACTCCGTGCTCGACGGGCTCGGTCTGCCCACGCCCGGCTGGTTCACCGACCCCGCCTGGTCCAAGCCGGCCCTCACCGCGCTCGCGCTCTGGGGGGTCGGCGACCTCATGGTCATCTTCATGGCCGCCCTGCTGGACGTACCGAAGGAGCAGTACGAGGCCGCCGAACTCGACGGCGCCTCGGCCTGGCACCGGTTCCGCTATGTGACCCTGCCGAACATCTCGCCGATCGTGATGTTCGCCGTCGTCACGGGTGTCATCCAGACCATGCAGTACTACACACAGCCGCTGGTCGCCGGGAAGGTCGCCTCCGGCATCATCGGCGGCTCCGGCCAGCAGTTCGAGCCGGGCTACCCCGACAAGTCGACGCTGACCCTCCCCCAGCTCGTCTACAACCTCGGCTTCCAGCGCTTCGACTACGGCTCCGCCTGTGTGGTCGCGCTCGTCCTGTTCGCCCTCGCCATGGCGTTCACCGCGCTGCTGATGCGGCGCCGGGGCGGACTCATCCAGGCAGGTGACTGACCATGACCCAGGTGCTGGAGCGGCCCGTGGACACGGGCGCCCCGAACGTGGCCGAACGCACCGCGCGCCGCCGGGCGGTGCTGGAGTGGATCGCCGTGCACTCCCTGGGCGTCGCGGCCGCCCTGTTCTTCACGCTGCCCTTCGTGTTCGTCGTGCTGACCTCGCTGATGAGCGACCAGCAGGCCCTGACCCGGGACCTGATCCCCCGGACCTGGGAGTGGGACAACTACGCCCAGGTGTTCGACACCCCCGGCTTTCTGACCTGGTGGCGCAACACGCTGCTCTACGCCGGCCTGGGCACGGTCCTCACCGTGGTGTCGTCCGTGCCGGTCGCGTACGCACTCGCCAAGTTCCGTTTCCGGGGCCGGAATCTGACGCTCATGCTGGTCATCTCGATGATGATGCTGCCGCCGCAGGTCGTCATCATCCCGATGTATCTGTTCTGGGCGAAGCAGCTGGACCTGTCGGGCACCCTGTGGCCGCTGATCATCCCGATGGCGTTCGGCGACGCCTTCTCGATCTTCCTGCTGCGGCAGTTCCTCACCACCATCCCGGACGAGTACCTGGACGCGGCCAGGGTCGACGGCTGCGGCGAACTGCGCACCCTGCTGCGGGTGGTGCTGCCCATGGCGAAACCGGGTATCGCCGCTGTGGCCCTGTTCCAGTTCTTCTACGCCTGGAACGACTACTTCGGGCCGCAGATCTACGCGTCCGAGAACCCGGGCGCGTGGACCCTGTCGTACGGACTGGAGTCGTTCAAGGGGGCGCACCACACCGACTGGAATCTGACGATGGCCGCGACCGTGCTGGTCATGGCCCCCGTGATCCTCGTGTTCTTCTTCGCCCAGAAAGCGTTCGTAGAGGGCGTCACGCTCACCGGAGTAAAGGGCTGAATCTCAAGTGAAACTCACCGTGGTCGGCGGAGGCTCGACCTACACGCCGGAACTCATCGACGGCTTCGCGCGCCTCCGCGACACCCTGCCCATCGAGGAACTGGTCCTCACCGACCCGGCGACGGACCGTCTGGAGCTGGTCGGCGGCCTCGCCCGCCGGATCTTCGCCCGCCAGGCCCACGACGGGCGGATCACCACGACGACCGACCTGGACGCGGCCGTCGACGGCGCCGACGCGGTCCTGCTCCAGCTGCGCGTCGGCGGCCAGGCGGCCCGCCGGCAGGACGAGACGTGGCCCCTGGAGTGCGGCTGCGTCGGCCAGGAGACCACGGGCGCCGGAGGTCTCGCGAAGGCCCTGCGGACCGTGCCGGTCGTCCTGGACATCGCCGAGCGGGTCCGGCGCGCCAACCCGGGCGCCTGGATCATCGACTTCACCAACCCCGTCGGCATCGTCACCCGCGCCCTGCTCCAGGAGGGGCACCGGGCGGTCGGCCTGTGCAACGTGGCGATCGGCCTCCAGCGCAAGTTCGCCGCCCTGCTCGGCGTCCGCCCCGCCGAGGTCCACCTCGACCACGTGGGCCTCAACCACCTCACCTGGGAGACCGGGGTGCGCCTCGGCGGCCCCGAGGGCGCGGACGTCCTGCCGAAGCTGCTCGCCGAGCACGGCGACGCCCTCGCCGGCGACCTGCGTCTGCCCCGCGTCCTGCTGGACCGGCTCGGCGTGGTCCCGTCGTACTACCTGCGCTATTTCTACGCCCACGACGCGGTCGTCCGGGAGATGCGCACCAAGCCGTCCCGTGCCGCCGAGGTCGCCGAGATGGAACGGCAACTGCTCGCCCTGTACGCCGACCCGGCGCTCGACGAGAAGCCGGAGCTGCTGTCCAAGCGGGGCGGGGCGTACTACTCGGAGGCGGCCGTCGATCTCGCGGCGGCCCTGCTGACCGGCGCCGGCAGCCCCTTCCAGGTGGTGAACACCCTGAACCGGGGCACGCTGCCCTTCCTGCCCGACGACGCGGTGATCGAGGTGCAGGCGGCCGTCGGGCGGGACGGCGCGGCGCCGCTGCCGGTCCCCCACGTCGACCCGCTGTACGCGGGCCTGATGGCCCAGGTGACGGCGTACGAGGACCTGGCGCTCGGCGCGGCCCTGCACGGCGGCCGGGACCGGGTGTTCCGGGCGCTCCTCGCCCACCCCCTCGTCGGCCAGTTCGAGTACGCCGAGAAGCTCACCGACGAGCTGATCGCACACAACCGGGAGCATCTCGCGTGGGCATGACCGCACGTGTCCTCGCCGTAGACGCGGGCAACAGCAAGACCGACGTCGCGGTCGTGGCCGCCGACGGCACCGTCCTGGCCACGGCCCGCGCGGGAGGCTTCCGGCCGCCCGCCGTGGGCGTCGAGGAGGCCATGGACACGCTCGCCGGGGCGGTGGAGGAGGCGTTCACGGCAGCCGGCGTGACCTCCGCCGACCACGTTTCGGCGTGCCTGGCCAACGCCGATCTGCCGGTGGAGGAGGAGACCCTGGCGGCCGCGCTGCACGCGCGCGCGTGGGGCACCCGTGTCGAGGTCCGCAACGACACCTTCGCGATCCTGCGCGCCGGGGTCGCCGAGCCCCGCGGGGTGGCCGTCGTCTGCGGCGCCGGCATCAACTGCGTGGGCATGCGCCCCGACGGGCGCACCGCCCGCTTCCCCGCGCTCGGCAGGGTCTCCGGGGACTGGGGCGGCGGCGGGGGCCTCGCCGAGGAGGCCCTGTGGCACGCGGCGCGGGCGGAGGACGGGCGGGGCGCGCCGACCGCCCTCGCCGAGTCGCTGCCCGCGCACTTCGGGCTGCCCTCCATGTACGCGCTGATCGAGGCCCTGCACCTGGGGCACATCCTGGAGGGCCGCCGGCACGAACTGGTCCCGGTGCTGTTCGCGACGGCGGCGGCCGGCGACCCGGTGGCGCGCTCCCTGGTCGACCGGCAGGCCGACGAGGTGGCCACCATGGCGACGGTCGCCCTGACCCGGCTGGGCCTGCTGGAGGAGGAGACGCCGGTGCTGCTCGGCGGCAGCGTCCTGGCGGCCCGCCATCCCCAACTGGACGACGGCGTACGGGACCTGCTCGCGGCGCGCGCCCCCAAGGCCGTACCGCGGGTGGTGGCCGCGCGCCCGGTGCTGGGGGCGGCGCTGCTGGGGCTGGACGCGGTGGGCGCCCCGGAGGAGGCGCACGCCCGGCTGCGGCGGCATTTCGAGCCGTAGGTCCGCCGCGCTTCACCCGTGTTCAGGTGTGACGAGGTGGAACCGAACCGATTCCCACGGCGTTCTCATGGGCAGGGGGTGGTGCGGGGGCGTGTCCGGCGGTGCCGGGTGCCGGACGGCCGCCGTCACCGGACCAAGATCGGGTGAAGGCCGGTGCGGACGCCGGTGCGGGCGGCGATACTGGCCCGCGACGGATGGCCATGGGGGAGGTCGGCATGACAGGGACACCGGGCGGCGGCGCGCCGCCACCACCGAACCGGGACCCGGTCCAGGGCGTGCCGACGCTGCCGTCCGTGCCGCCCCAACCCGGGCCGCCCGCACCGGAGTCGGCGCCCGTCTCCGCCGCCCCGCCGCCGGTGCCGAGGCCCCGCCGCACCGCGTTCGCGGAGGGCTTCGACCAGCTCAGGGCCGCCGCCACGACCGAGCCGGGCCGGCTGCGGATCCTCGGTGCCCTCCTCGCGCTGCTCGTCGTCGCCTTCGGCTCGGTCGCCGCCTGGCAGATGACGGAGCGCACGGCCGCCGCCGACGACGTCCTGCACCGCAGCCAGCCGCTCAGCTCCGACGCGGCCGACATCTACCGCTCCCTCGCCGACGCCAACACCGCGGCGGCCAGCGGCTATCTCGCGGGCCTCCAGGAGAAGCCTGCGATGCGCGCGGGCTACGAGAAGGACATCCGTACGGCCGCCGCCAAGCTCGTCACCGCCGCCGCCAACTCCGAGCCGGGCTCCCCCTCCGCCCGGACGATCACCTCACTGAGCCGGCTGCTGCCCGAGTACAAGGGCCTGGTGGAGACCGCGCGGGCCAACAACCGCCAGGGGTATCCGGTCGGCGGCGCCTATCTGCGGGCCGCCAACGAGATGATGCAGCAGCGGATGCTGCCGGCCGCCGAGAAGCTGTACCGCACGGAGAACCGCCGTCTGGGCGCCGACTACGCCGACGCCCGGTCCTTCCCGTGGGCCTCGCTCGGCCTCGGCGTCCTCGCGCTCGCCGCCCTGCTGTGGGCCCAGCACCGCACCTACAAGCGCACCAACCGCGTCCTCAACCACGGCCTCGTCACCGCCACGGCCGCCGCCACGATCGCCCTGCTGTGGCTCACGGTCAGCCACACCGTGGCCCGCGCCGGCCTGGACGACTCCCATGAGCACGGCGTGCGCTCCCTGACGGTGCTCCACGAGGCCCGGATCGCCTCCCTGACCGCCCGCAGCGACGAGAACCTCACCCTGGTCCGTCGCGGCGCCGACACCCACGCCCTGGACGACGGCACCGTCGTCGACACCTACGAGTGGGGCTACGACCGGCAGATCGACGCCCTGCGCACGGCGCTCGCGCGGGCCGCCGACCTCGCCGACGACAAGGCGGGCGCCAAGCCCGTACAGGACGCGAACGGCTTCATGAAGGTCTGGAAGCAGCGCCACGACCTCGCGCGCGCCGACAACGACTCCGGGAACTACCAGGCGGCCCGCGACCGGGTCATCGGCACCGCGAAGGACCCGACGAGCGTGTGCTTCGACAACGTCGACAAGGCGCTGGCGGCCGCGCTCACCCATGAGCAGGGCGAGTTCCGGCGGGCCGCGGGCGGCGGCCTCGACGCGCTGACGGGTGTCCCCTCGGGCGCCGCCGTCCTCGCGGTGCTGGGCGCGGCGGGCGCGGTCCTCGGCATCGGCCGCAGGCTGTCGGAGTACCGGTGAGAGGGGGCAGGACGATGAACGCACACGCCGGGGCGCCCCGCGCCCGGGACGGCGGCTCCGCCCACTGGTGGCGGCGTCTGCGGGCGGGCCTGCGCGGCTGGGGCGGCGTCGGCGCGATGGCGTTCCTCTGCGCCCTGGCGGTCACGGCCGCGCTGCTGCTCCCTCTGTCCCAGCCGGCGGGCGACGGCGCCCCGGCCGGACACGGCGTGACCCGTGCCGTGCAGGCCAGGGCCGACGACTGCGAGGACCCGCAGGACCGCAGCCTGTCGCCGTCCGGCGGCGACGGGAAGACCCCGACGATCGACGCCGTCAAGGCCCGCGAGGACCGGCGTCTGGTCGTCGGCGTCGACACCAACAGCTACCGCTGGGGCTACCTCGACCCGAACAACCCCTCGGGCGACCTGGAGGGGTTCGACATCGACCTGGTCCACCGGATAGCCGAGGACCTGCTGGGCGACCGCGACGCCGTGCGGTTCAAGGCCATCCCGACCAGCCGCCGTATCGAGGCGATCCAGAAGGGCGAGGTCGACATGGTGGTGCGCACCATGACGATCACCTGTGACCGGCTGGAGCAAGTCGCGTTCTCCGCGCCCTACTTCGTCACCGGTCAGCAGGTCCTCGCACCCAAGACGTCGCAGGTCACCGGGTTCGACACGTCCCTCGCGGACCGCAAGGTGTGCTCGGCGCGGGGATCCACCGCGTACGACAACCTCGAAGCGGGCAGGAAGGAAGGCGTCCTGCCCGACTCCACCGACATCCGCACCACCGTCCCCAACCAGCTGGACTGCCTGGTCAAGCTGCAACTGGGGGAGGTCGACGCGGTCGTCACGGACGGCGCGCTCGCGGCGAGCCAGGCGGCGCAGGACCCGGCGATCGAGCTCAAGGGCGGGCTGTTCACGGACGAGTACTACGGAGTGGCGATGAAAAGGGGATCCGACGATCTGGTCCGCCGGGTCAACCGGATCCTGGAGGACTACGTCGAGGACGGTGGCTGGGCGGAGTCGTACGAGAAGTGGCTGCACCCCACCATGGACACGGACGGCAGGAAGTCGGCGTCGGCGACCCCGCCCGAGGCCGACTACGCGTGAGCGGACCGCGACCGCGGGACGGCACGCACGGCACGCACGACCTACTGACGGAACTCAACGCAGCGAGAGGTGATCGATGGGCGTCACGGACCCCGCCGGGCCGGTGATGGACCGGGACGAGGTGGACCGTGCGCTGGCGCGGCTCGGCCAGGAGCACGAGGCGATCGAGACCTCGCTGCTCGCCCTCCAGGACCACGCGGGCCGCAGACTCCTCGAAGGGGCCGAGCTGACCGGCGTGACCAAGGAGCGCTGGACGTCCGTGGAGGCGTCGATCACGCTGCTGTGGGCGTACTTCGACGCCTACACCGGCGCGCTGCGCTCGGCCCGGGAGATCCGGTCCCGGCGCCGCTGGTCCAGCCGCGAGGACCTGGTGGAGCTGACCGAGCTGCTGCGCGGTGAGTGTGTGACGGTGCCCGACTCGCCGTCCCTGCCGGGCGGTCCGGGCCGGCTGAGCGAGCGGTACTCGCTGGCCGCGCTGGTGGACCGGATGAACGAGCTGTACGCGACCTCGCTGGACATGGTCGTGGCCGCCGACGCGGTCTGGTCCGCGCTGCCCGCCCGGATCGATTTACTCGCCGCCGAGCTCCAGCGCACCCGCCGGCTCGCGCACTCCGTCGGGGTGCGCCCCGGCGAGCATCCGGCCGGGGACGACCTGGAGCGGATCACCCGCACCCTGACCAGGCTGCGCGCCGAGGTGGTGTCGGACCCGCTGGCGCACTGGGTGCCGGCGAAGGGCAGTTCGGCGCCGGGCGGCGGCCGCCCGGACACCACGGTGTACGACCGTGAGGCGCGTGCCCTGGAGGATGTGCGCCGGGAGATCGACGCGGTCCTGACGGTCCGCCAGGACGCCGAGAAGCGCCTGGTGCGACTGCGGGACGTGCTGTCCCGCGCGGACCGCACACTCGCCGAGGCCCGTACCGCGCGCGGCGAGGTGCTGGCGAAGATCGCCGCCACCGAGGTCCCGGTGGTCAGCGGTCCCCCGACGGTGCTCCAGGAGCAGCTGGCGACGGCCGCCGAGTACCGTCGGCAGGCCCAGTGGCACCGCTTGTCGCCGCTGCTGGAGACCCTGGAGCAGAAGGCCGAGGACGAACTCCTGCGCGCCCGCGAGTCGTTGACGGCGGTCACGGCGCCCCTGGCGGTCCGCGCCGAGCTGCGCGGCCGGCTCGACGCGTACAAGGCGAAGGTGGCCCGGCACGGCCTCGCGGAGGACCCGCTGCTGATCGAGCGCTACGACGCGGCGCGCCGCATGCTGTGGAGCGCGCCCTGCGATCTGCGCGTCGCGGAGCAGGCGGTCCTGCGCTACCAGCAGGCGGCGGCCGAGCTGCTCGGCGGGGGCCGTATCCCGGGTCCGCGCACCCCGGAGGACGGTGCGGGGGGCGGGACATGAGGGGCAGGGGGGAGACATGAGCCAGGCGGGGCAGACCTGTCAGCGCCCGGACTGCACCGGGTCGTACGAGGACATGGGCGGCGGTGAGCTGTACTGCGACACCTGCGGTCTGGCCCCGGTCGTCTCGGCGACCGGCACGGTCGGCTCGCCGTCCACCGGGGTCGCGGCGGGTGCCAAGGGCACGTCGGGCAGCGGCGGTTCGCGTCCCACGGGCCGGGGCAGCTCGCGTACGTCGTCGCAGTCCTCGAGGTCCCGGCGGTCGGTGTCGGGGCGGCTGTCGCGCTCGGTGGCGGGGCGGTCCACGGGCCGTTCGGTGTCGGTGCGCAGCTCCGGGTCGACGTCCGGTTCCAGCGGCCGGGGCCGGCTGGGCGCCGGGCTGGTGCAGGTGCCGGACGTGCCGCGTCCGGACCCGCGCGCGATGGTGCTGGAGAAGGCGGAGGTGCCGGAGCGCAAGCGGTTCTGCTCGCGCTCCGACTGCGGGGCGCCCGTCGGCCGGGCCCGCGGCGACCGGCCGGGCCGCACCGAGGGGTTCTGCACGAAGTGCGGGCACCCGTACTCGTTCGTGCCCAAGCTGCGCGCCGGGGACGTCGTGCACGGCCAGTACGAGGTCGCGGGCTGTCTGGCGCACGGCGGGCTGGGCTGGATCTATCTGGCCGTGGACCGGGCGGTCTCCGACCGCTGGGTGGTGCTGAAGGGCCTGCTCGACACCGGTGACCAGGACGCGATGGCGGCGGCGATATCCGAGCGGCGCTTCCTCGCGGAGATCGAGCACGCCAACATCGTGCGGATCTACAACTTCGTCGAGCACCTCGACCAGCGCACCGGCTCCCTCGACGGCTACATCGTGATGGAGTACGTCGGCGGCAAGTCGCTGAAGGAGATAGCCAACGCCCGCCGTACGGAGGCGGGCCGCCGCGACCCGCTGCCGGTGGAGCAGGCGTGCGCGTACGGCATCGAGGCGCTGGAGGCCCTCGGCCATCTGCACAGCCGCAATCTGCTGTACTGCGACTTCAAGGTCGACAACGCCATCCAGACCGAGGACCAGCTCAAGCTGATCGACATGGGCGCGGTCCGCCGGATGGACGACGACGAGTCGGCCGTCTACGGCACGGTCGGCTACCAGGCCCCGGAGGTCGCCGAAGCCGGCCCGTCGGTCGCCTCCGACCTGTACACGGTCGCCCGCACGCTCGCCGTGCTGACCTTCGACTTCCAGGGCTACACGAACGTCTACGCCGACTCGCTGCCCGACCCCGACCACATCGAGGTCTTCCGCCGGTACGAGTCCTTCTACCGGCTCCTGGTCCGCGCCACCGACCCCGACCCGGCCCGCCGGTTCGCCTCCGCGCAGGAGATGACCGAGCAGCTGACGGGGGTGCTGCGCGAGGTCGTCTCGCTCCAGACGGGCCGGGCGAGGCCCGCGCTGTCCACGCTGTTCGGGCCGGAGGTGCGGGTCACCGACACCGTCCTGTTCCCGGAGCCGGCCGGGGACGTCTCCCGGCTGGGGGCGCGCCCGGTGCCCGTCCGCCGGGGCGCCGCCCGCCGGACGCCGGCCGGGGCCGCGCCGGCCGGCGGACGGATCGTCAAGGAGGCCGACGCCCCCGCCGCCGCGCTGGCGCTGCCGGTCCCCCGGGTCGACCCCGCGGACCCGAACGCCGGTTTCCTCGCGGGCCTGTCGACCACCGGCCCGGCCGAGCTGCTCGGCGCGCTCGCCGCGGTGCCGGCGCCGTCCACGGAGTCCCGGCTGCGGCAGGTCCGCGCCCGGCTGGAGAGCGGGGACACGGGCACCGCGCACGAGGCCCTGCTGAAGCTGGAGGACGAACGCCCCGACGACTGGCGGGTCGTCTGGTACCGGGGGGTGGCCGCGCTCGTCACCGGGGACCACGAGGGCGCCGCGCTCGCCTTCGACGCGGTCTACGACGCCTTCCCCGGGGAGCTCGCCCCGAAGCTGGCCCTGGGTCTGTGCGCGGAGGTACTGGGCCAGTTGGACAACGCCGCCGAGTACTACCGCCTCGTGTGGACCACCGACCCCAGCCATGTCAGCGCCGCGTTCGGCCTGGCCCGCGTCCAACTCGCCACGGGCGACCGCCATGAGGCCGTGACGACCCTGGAGTCCGTCCCGGAGAGCTCGATCCACTACACGGCGGCCCGTGTCGCGGCCGTCCGGGCCCGGCTGCGTCAACGCACGGCGGCGGCCGGGGACGTACCGTTCCTGGACGACCTGACCGCCGCGGCGGGCCAGGTGGAGGCGCTGGACGCGTACGGCCTGGACCCGGCGCGCCGGGAGCAGTTGTCGGCGGAAGTGCTCGGTGCGGCGCTGGACTGGATACTCTCCGGTGGCCAGGGTTCCGCCCCGTCCGCCCCCGGAGGACGGACGCTGCTCGGCAGTGGCCTGGACGAGCGGGGACTGCGGTTCGGCCTGGAGCGCTCGTACCGCATGCTGGCCCGGCTGGCCCGGGGCGGCGAGGAGAGGATCGACCTGGTGGAACGTGCCAACCGTTACCGCCCCCGGACGTGGGTGTAGTTGATGTCGCAGATGCCCCAGTTGTCCGCCTGCCCGAGCTGCGCCTGGCCGCTCGACTCGGGTGACCGTTTCTGCGGTGCGTGCGGATACGACCTGTCCGCCGTGCCCGCACGGCCGGACGACCACCCCACCATCGCCCTGAACGGCTCGGCCGCCGGCGGTCACGATCTGCCCCCGGGCACCCCTCCCCCGCCGCCGGTGCCGCCGCCCGGCATCCCGGCCCCCGCCGCGCCCGCCCCGCCGCCGTTCCCGGCGCAGGCCGGCGAGAGCGATCCCGCGACCCCGCGCACGCCCACCGTGCCGGACGGCGTCCCCGTCCCCGCCGAGTCACCCGAGGCGGGCTCCTCCGGGGTGCGCCTGGACCGTCCGGACCGGCCCGACGAGTACGCCCTGCAGGCCCCCGACCCCCGGGTGAGCGCCGGGCCGCCGACCCCGCCGGAGGGCACCAAGGTGTGCGTCGCCTGCCGCGCGGGCCGCGTCGACCGGGACGGCTACTGCGAGAACTGCGGGCACGCCCAGCCCCGCGAGCGGGACCACATGGAGCAGGAGGCCGGCCCGATCGCCGCCGTCAGCGACCGCGGACTGCGCCACCACCGCAACGAGGACGCGTTCGCCGTCGCCTGCACGACCCTGCCGGACGGACGTCCGGCGACCCTGGCGATGGTCTGCGACGGGGTGTCCTCGGCGACCCGCCCCGACGACGCCTCGCTCGCCGCGGCCCGCGCCTCCGCCGAGTCGCTGCTGGCCGCGCTGCCCCGCGGCACCCATCCGCAGCAGGCCCTGCACGAGGCGATCGTCGCCGCCTCCAACGCGGTCAACGCGCTCGCAGCCGAACCGGCCACCGCCCGCGAGCAGGCCCCGCACCAGAACGCGCCGGCCTGCACCATCGTCGGCTCCGTCGTCACCCCCGACCTGCTGGTCGTCGGCTGGGTCGGGGACAGCCGCGTCTACTGGGTCCCGGCCGACCGCTCCACCGCCCCGGCCCGGCTCACCGAGGACGACTCCTGGGCCGCGCAGATGGTCGCGGCGGGCCTGATGAACGAGGCCGAGGCGTACGCCGACGAGCGCGCCCACGCCATCACGGGCTGGCTCGGCGCGGACGCCTACGAACTGGAGCCGCACACCGCGTCCTTCAAGCCGGACCGCCCGGGCGTCGTCGTGGTCTGCACGGACGGCCTGTGGAACTACGCCGAGGCCGCCGAGCACATGGCGGAGATCGTCCCGGCCGACGCGGCCACGCGCCCCCTGCACGCCGCCCGGGTGCTCGTGGGGCACGCCCTCGACGGCGGCGGCCACGACAACGTAACAGTGGCCGTCCTGCCGTTCCCGGCACCGCCGACGGGGGCAGGATCGGGCTGAGGCGTGCCGCGGGGACGGCCTCAACGGACCGGAGGGGACCGGTCCGTCGACTGCCATGACCCCAGCTCGGGGTTTCTCAGGGGGATTTGATCAGAAATGGCCAACTTTTCAAAACCAAGCGTGCCGCGGTTCTCGGTGGACGTGTACCAGAACGAGTACCTGCCGGAGGGCGGCCGCGAGGTCAACGCGATCGTCACCGTCACCTCCACAGGTGGCGGCACCCTCGCCGGGGCGACCGCCGCACCCCGCCCGGCGGGCCCGGACGCGGGCGCGGCCGTCGCGCTGATGGTCGACTGCTCCGGCTCGATGGACTATCCGCCGACCAAGATGCGCAACGCCCGCGACGCCACGGCCGCCGCCGTCGACAGCCTGCGCGACGGCGTCCACTTCGCCGTGATCGGCGGCACCCATGTGGCCAAGGAGGTCTACCCGGGTGGCGGCCGCCTCGCGGTCGCCGACGCCGTCACCCGTGAGCAGGCCAAACAGGCGCTGCGCAGGCTGAGCGCGGGCGGCGGCACCGCCATCGGGACCTGGCTGCGCCTCGCCGACCGGCTGCTCTCCTCCGCCGACGTCGCCATCCGGCACGGCATCCTGCTCACCGACGGCCGCAACGAGCACGAGTCGCCCGAGGACCTGAAGGCGGCGCTGGACGCCTGTGCCGGGCGGTTCACCTGTGACGCCCGCGGCGTGGGCACCGACTGGGAAGTGAAAGAAGTCACATCCATCGCCTCCGCCCTCCTCGGCAGCGCCGACATCGTCGCCGACCCGGCCGGTCTGGCCGCCGACTTCACGCGGATGATGGAGACCGCGATGGGCAAGGAGGTCGCGGACGTCGCCCTGCGGGTGTGGACGCCGGTCGGCACCACGATCAGGTTCGTGAAGCAGGTCGCGCCCACGGTCGAGGAGCTGACCGGCCGCCGCACCGAGGCCGGACCGCGCGCCGGCGACTACCCCACGGGCTCCTGGGGCGACGAGTCCCGTGACTACCACGTATGCGTGGAGGTCCCGGCCGCCGGAGTGGGCCAGGAGATGCTCGCCGCCCGGGTCTCCCTGATCGTGCCCCAACCGGACGGAAGTGCTCAGAACCTGGGCGCACAAGGTCTCGTACGGGCCGTATGGACCGACGACATGACCGCTTCGACGTCGATCAACCCCCAAGTCGCCCACTACACCGGCCAGGCCGAACTGGCGCAGGCCATCCAAGAAGGGCTCGATCTCCGCAAAGCGGGCGATATCGATGGGGCAACGGCCAAACTGGGCCGTGCCGTTCAGCTCGCCGGCGCCTCCGGAAACGCGGATACCGCGAAACTCCTTGCGAAGGTGGTGGACGTGGTCGATGCCGCGACGGGTACTGTGCGACTGAAGGCGAAGGTCGCGGAGGCCGACGAGATGACACTCGAGACACGGTCGACAAAGACTGTTCGTGTAAAGAAGTGACCAGCAGGACCCTGTAGAAGCATCGAGCCTGGCCCCTCGGGGTGGGAAGAAATCCGGTCGAGAACGACCGGAAAGGAGAGGGGGAAGCGCCGACATGCCGACCTGCCCGAACGGACACCAGTCGGGTTCCGACGACTGGTGCGAGGTCTGCGGTCACCGCATGGCCGGTGCCGTACCTCCCCCTCCGCCGCCGCCCCCGCCCCCGCCCCCCGGCGGCTACGGCTTCCCGCCGCCCGGCGGCCCCGGTGGTCCGGGGGGCCATGGCGGCCCCGGTGGTCATGGGGGCCCCGGTGGTCATGGCGGTCCCGGTGGCCCGAACCCCGGTCAGCAGGGTGGCCTTCCGCCCATGCCCGGCGGCCGTGAGCCCGAGCTCTGCCCGCAGTGCCGCACGCCCCGTGAGGGCGGTGCGCCCTTCTGCGAGGAGTGCCGGTGGAACTTCCTGACGAACACGGCGACCTCGTACACGCCCGCCGCCCCGCGCCCCCCGGCGCCCGGCGGCCCCGGCCTGCCCTCCCACTTCCAGCAGCAGTCGGGTCCCCCGCCGTCGTTCGGCGGCGGTGACTCGTACGACTACCAGGGCTCGCGCCCGTCCCAGGTGAACCGCCCGGCCGAGCCGATCCCGCCGTTCGGCGCGGACCCGCAGGGCCAGGGCGGCCCCGGCCGCGGCGGCCAGGGCGGTCATGGCGGACCGGGTGGGCACGGTGGCCCCGGTGGACCTGGCGGTCACGGCGGCCCCGGCGGCCCTGGTGGCTTCGGCGGCGGCCCCGGTGGTCCCGGTGGTCCCGGTGGCGGTCCTGGCGGTCCTGGCGGACCCGGCGGCTTCGGCGACCCCTCGCGGCAGGCTCCCCCGCCACCCGCCCCCACACAGCCCGGCCCCGGCGCGGGCGGTGGCGCACCGCAGGCCTTCCACCCGGCAGGCCCCGGCCCGTCGGCCCCGCAGGCTCCGTCCGGCTACCCGCAGGAGGGCAACCGTCCGCAGCAGGGCGGCCCGTCCTTCGGCGGCGGCCAGGACGACTGGGTGATCCCGCCCCCGTCCTCGGGCCCCGGCCAGGGCGCGCCGGGCGGTCCCGGACAGGGCGGTTACGGCTATCCGCAGCAGGGTCCCGGCCAGGCACCGCCGCCCGGCCCCGGCTACGGGCAGCAGCCGGCGACCTGGACCGCGACCATCGGCCCGGACCGTGAGTACTTCATGGCGATGATGCAGCGCTCCGGCCCGGAGGCCGCGGGTCTGAACCTGCCCGCGTACTCGCCCGAGCAGCAGCGCACGCTCACCGGCAACCAGGTCACCATCGGCCGCCGCCGGCACTCCACCGGCGAGTCCCCCGACATCGACCTGTCGGTGCCGCCGGAGGACCCGGGTGTCTCGCACCAGCACGCGGTGCTGGTCCAGCAGCCGGACGGCACCTGGGCCGTCGTCGACCAGAACTCGACGAACGGCACCACGGTGAACAACTCCGAGGACCCGATCCAGCCCTTCGTCCCCGTCCCGCTCCAGGACGGCGACCGGGTGCACGTCGGGGCGTGGACGACGATCACGATCCGGCGCGGATAACTCCCGCACTCCGGCTCACGGAGGGGCGGTCGTACGGCGTGCAGGCGCCGGTACGGCCGCCCCTTCGCCGTACGCACCAGTTGCCCGGCGCCCGCTCAGCCGCCGGGGAGCTGCCAGACGTACGGCCCCTCGGGGTCGTCCAGCCAGGCCCACGCCCGCTCGCCGCTCACGGTGATCCCGTACCGCTCCCGCCGGGGCCGGTCCTCCCGCTCCCAGAGGGTGTACGCCTCCTGCGGGTCGAGGCCGCCCCGGGTGAGCGCCAGCAGGAAGCGGAACAGCTCGTCGTCCCTGGCCCCGCGCGGCAGCCCGCCCACCGGGACGGACTCCGGCTGCGACCGGGACGCCCCGCGCAGCGGCACGAAGTAGGCGGGCGTCGCCAGGAACCGCCCCTCGGCGTGCTCGGCGTCCGTCACGGTCAGCGCGACCAGTCCGGTGGCGAACGGCGTCAGAATGCGCGCGCCGGGGCGGCACTGGGCCAGCCAGGCCCGCGGGATCGACGGCAGGGTGCAGGTCGCGATGATCCGGTCGAAGGGGGCGCGCTCGGGCACCCCGCGCGCCCCGTCGCCCGTCGCCACGGCGGGCCGGTGTCCGGCGGCCTCCAGATGACGTCGCGCCGACTCGGTGATCTCGGGTTCCAGGTCGATGGTGGTGACGAGGTCGTCGTCGCCGAGCCGGTGTGCGAGCAGGGCCGCGTTGTAGCCGGTGCCGCTGCCGATCTCCAGCACCCGGTGGCCGTCCGCGACCTCCAGCGCGACCAGCATCATCGCCATCAGCGACGGCTGGCTGCTGGAGGAGAGGAGTTCGCCGTCGCGCAGCCGGGTGGCCAGCGGGACGTCGGCGTACGCCCCGCGCATCCAGCGCGCCCGCGCCGCCGGGTCCGGGCTCTCGCCCCAGCGCCGCTCGTAGCCGCCGCTGACGCCGACGTAGTAGTACGGCACGAAGAGATGTCTCGGCACCTGCTCGAAGGCGTCCCGCCACACCGGGTCGTCGGCCCACGCGCCGGTGCGATCGATCTCGCGCACCAGCGCGGCCCGCGCCGAGGCGGCGAGCTCCTCGAGGTCCTCGTCGGAAACCTGCGCGCTCATACGTCCACTGTCCTGCGGAAGCCGCCGCGGGGCGACCCTCCCCCGCCTGACGAGGGGGTGGTCCTAAGCCTGGAGTCCTCCGTCCCCGCGTCTGAGACCATGGACGATGTGAATGAGATTCGGCGCGGCACGCTTCAGGAGCAGACCTTCTACGAGCAGGTCGGCGGGGAGGAGACCTTCCGCCGCCTCGTCCACCGTTTCTACGAGGGAGTGGCGGAGGACCCGATCCTGCGGCCCATGTACCCCGAGGAGGACCTGGGTCCCGCCGAGGAGCGCCTGACCCTCTTCCTGATCCAGTACTGGGGCGGACCCTCCACGTACAGCGAGAACCGCGGCCACCCCCGGCTGCGGATGCGCCACGCCCCGTTCACCGTCGACCGCGCGGCCCACGACGCGTGGCTGAAGCACATGCGGGATGCCGTGGACGAGCTCGGCCTCTCCGAGGAGCACGAGCGGACGCTGTGGAGCTATCTGACGTACGCGGCGGCGTCCATGGTCAACACGGCGGGCTGAGCCCGCCCGGGGCGCCGCGGTCAGCGGACGCTGACGTCCAGCGCCCCGAGCCCGGCCCGGCGTACGGCTATCGACCCGAAGGGCGTGCGCAGCCGGAGCCAGGCGCCCGACGAGAAGAGCACCACCGGCGGCTGGTCCTGCGCCGGTGCGCCCGCGCGGCCGCGCAGAAAGCCCAGCGACTGGGCGGCGTGCACGGCCCGCACCGGCAGCCCGGTGTCGCCGACCGTGCGGGACCAGATCTCCCGCCCCATCCGGTCGAGTTCGGGGCGAGTGCGCCGCTCGGGCGGCAACTCCCCGGTGCGGGTGCGGAACTCGGCGACCACCGCGTCCACCAGGGCGCGCAGCGCGTCCGGCGCCGGCAGGCCCGGCTCGCGCCGCCAGCCGCCGCGCGGGGGCAGCACCCCGGCCCACGGCGGGCCGGTGACCGCCGCCGGGACGACGGCCGTGGCCGCCGCCTCGTCGACGGACTCCAGCAGTTCACCGGCGGAGACGGTCACGTCCAGCGTGACGTCGAGGCCGTTCTCGTACGGCTTGGCCAGCCGCACCGCGCGGATCGCCAGCACCTCGAAGGAGGGCGGCCGCCCGAACACGGCGAGGGCCGTGCCGGCGGCCTGCAGGCGGACGGCGGCGCCGCGGTCGTAGTGCAGCAGCCGGGAGAGGAAGGCCGCGAGATCCGCCGCCTCCCCCTCGTCGGCGAGCTGGAGCACCGTCATGCGGCGACGGCCTCCTCCTCGCCGGCCTGCTCGCGGCCGTCGTCCGTGTACTCCTGGAGGAACTCCCGCTCCTCCGCGGTGATCCGGCGCGGCCGCTGGGCCTCGAAGTCGAACGGCACGATCACCGTCGACGCCCTGACGTACACCACGTCACCGTCCTTTACCTCGTAGGTGATGGTGAAGGACGCGGCCCTGATCTGCGTGACCCACAGCTCGATGTCCACCGGGGTGTGCCGGTGGACGAGCTGCCGCTTGTAGTCGATCTCGTGGCGCGCCACCACGGACCCCTGCTGGAAGTCCTTCTCCGGGCGGAACAGGAAGTCGATACGGGCCTCCTCCAGATAGCGGAGGAACACCACGTTGTTGACGTGGCCGTACGCGTCCATGTCCGCCCAGCGCAGTGGGCAGCGGTAGAGGTGCCGCAAGATCGATCAGCCCCGGGTCAGCTTCTTGTAGGTGGCACGGTGCGGACGGGCGGCGTCCGCACCCAGCCGCTCGATCTTGTTCTTCTCGTACGACTCGAAGTTGCCCTCGAACCAGAACCACTTGGAGTCACCCTCGTAGGCGAGGATGTGCGTGGCCACCCGGTCCAGGAACCACCGGTCGTGGGAGACGACCACGGCGCACCCGGGGAACTCCAGCAGCGCGTTCTCGAGGCTGCTCAGGGTCTCGACATCGAGGTCGTTGGTCGGCTCGTCGAGGAGCAGCAGGTTGCCGCCCTGCTTGAGGGTGAGCGCGAGGTTCAGCCGGTTGCGCTCACCGCCGGAGAGCACACCGGCCGGCTTCTGCTGGTCCGGACCCTTGAACCCGAACGCGGACACGTACGCCCGGCTCGGCATCTCGACCTGACCGACGTTGATGTAGTCCAGCTCGTCGGAGACGACGGCCCACAGCGTCTTCTTCGGGTCGATGTTCTCGCGGCTCTGGTCCACGTACGAGATCTTGACGGTGTCGCCGACCTTGATGGAACCGGAGTCCGGCGTCTCCAGACCCTGGATCATCTTGAACAGCGTGGTCTTGCCGGCGCCGTTCGGGCCGATGACACCGACGATGCCGTTGCGCGGCAGCGTGAAGCTCAGGTCGTCGATGAGCAGCTTCTCGCCGAAGCCCTTGGTGAGGTTGTTGACCTCGACGACGATGTTGCCCAGGCGGGGGCCCGGCGGGATCTGGATCTCCTCGAAGTCCAGCTTCCGCATCTTGTCGGCCTCGGCCGCCATCTCCTCGTAGCGGGCCAGACGCGCCTTGGACTTGGCCTGCCGCCCCTTGGCGTTGGACCGCACCCACTCCAGCTCTTCCTTGAGCCGCTTGGCGCGCTTCGCGTCCTTCTGCCCCTCTACCTTGAGACGGGTCTGCTTGGTCTCGAGGTACGTGGAGTAGTTGCCCTCGTAGGGGTAGGCGCGCCCGCGGTCGAGCTCGAGGATCCACTCGGCGACGTTGTCGAGGAAGTACCGGTCGTGGGTGATGGCCACGACGGTGCCCGCGTACTTGGCGAGGTGCTGCTCCAGCCAGTTCACCGACTCGGCGTCGAGGTGGTTGGTGGGCTCGTCGAGGAGCAGCAGGTCGGGCGCCTCCAGCAGCAGCTTGCACAGCGCGACACGGCGGCGCTCACCACCGGAGAGCGTCGTGACGGGCCAGTCGCCGGGCGGGCAGCCCAGGGCGTCCATGGCCTGCTCGAGCTGCGCGTCGAGGTCCCAGGCGTTGGCGTGGTCGAGCTCCTCCTGGAGCTTGCCCATCTCGTCCAGCAGCGCGTCCGAGTAGTCGGTCGCCATCTGCTCGGCGATCTCGTTGAACCGGTCGAGCTTGCCCTTGATCTCGGCGACACCCTCCTGGACGTTCTCCAGGACGTTCTTCTCCTCGTTCAGCGGGGGCTCCTGCAGCAGGATGCCGACGCTGTAGCCGGGAGACAGGAACGCGTCACCGTTCGACGGCTGCTCGAGGCCCGCCATGATCTTCAGAACCGTCGACTTGCCGGCGCCGTTCGGGCCGACGACGCCGATCTTCGCACCAGGGAGGAAGTTCAGGGTGACGTCGTCGAGGATCACCTTGTCGCCGTGCGCTTTGCGCGCCTTGCGCATGGTGTAAATGAACTCAGCCAAGAGAAACCGTCCGGCAGCTTGAAATCAGGCAGTGGGCAGATACACCCCATCTTGCCGCACCGCCACCCCTGGGCGGAAACGCGTTAGGTCAGGAGGCTCTGACCTGGCACTTCGTGGATGGCGGCTCCAGCTCGACTGTCACTGTCGGTGGCCCTTGGTCGGCCTCGGGCGCCCTCACACGGCCCAGAGACGGCCCAGCCGGGCAGGCGAAATGAGTCACCTCCGTTGTCAGTGCGTGCCGCTATGGTGCGTCCGCCATCAAGGGCAACGCTTTGGGGAGGGGCTTTGGGAGCCAAGACGGGGCTGCTGGTGTACGCCGACAGCGACGTGCCGGGGTTGCTGCGACGAGTGGGGGCGGCGGACCTTGATCGGACGGTCGCACTGATGCGGCGGCTCTACTCAGGCTGGGAGATCGAGGAGTGCGAGGGCTCGACCCTCTGGGATGGCGTGTACCCCCCGAAGGGGACGGCGTACGCGGCCAGCTGGCCTGGCGTGGACGTTATCGGTGATCAGAGGGTGATGATCGACGCCCCCTCTCAGCTCCCCGAACACCTCGTGGCGGCAAGCGCTGGCCGACGGCTCGTCCTGCACGCCATGCACAGCGTCGTCGACTGGCTGGCATTCGCCGTGTGGGAGGACGGACGTCTCGTCCGTTCCCTGAGCCTGTCTCCGGACAGCGGCATCATCGAGAACATCGGCGAACCGCTCCCCTTCGAACTGCCCTACTGGGCCGGAGACCGCCCGGCCGACATCGTCCCGTGGCCCGGCGAGGAGGAAGAGCCGTACGCCCTGCCCTTTCACCCTTTGGATCTGGGCGAAGATGCGCTGCGGGCGCTCTGCGGCTTCATCCAGGAGGGCCGTCCCGAACCGGATGACGTCGACGCAGACAACATCCGACTGCACGGCTTCCAGGTGCGGGACCCGCACCGCCCTGATCCCGCAGAGGAGGAAGCGCAGCTGCGAAGGGCCACGGAAACCATGGGACCGCCACGCGTGTACACGTTCGGCTCCGGCGGCTCGCTGATCGAGCACGACGGCCTTTAGCTTAGGTGCACGCAGCCTTGGGCTGCTGGGCTCGTCATCTACGCTGATGGTCCGTACCAGTCCGCGTCCGTTCACCGGTGTACGTCGGTGTTGTCGCGCAGTTGGACACTCACCCTGTCGCTCCCGAGGGTCCGGTTCCTGCCTCAGAGATCTGGCGCGCCAACTCCTCGATGACCTGGGGCACGACGCGTTCGGCCCCCTCGTCTTGTAGTGCTTCGACAAGCGCCTGATGGACTGCTGCGAAAGGCTGTCCCACGTGGGAAGCGCGGGTCCGGGTAACCGCTCGTTCGATCTTGGCAAGGTGGGCTGCCACGATCGGCATTGCCTTCTCGTAGTCACTTGCATCCGTCGCCACGGGTTGACCCTGGCAGGCGGAAGCATCATGCATGAGGCCAGTAGCCGAAGAAGTGCGAGCGACGGGCCCCTTCTGGCGGGACCTGCTCTGAACTCTTCAGGGACCCTGGGCATGTGGCGGGAGCCCTCAGCTGGGGAAGCTTGGAGCTTTGCGAGCGATTGTTGAGTCGACCTGCGGCGAGGCAGTGACCAAGTCCGGCTCCCGCCTGTGGCTGATCCCCGCTGTTCCCCTTGACTCCCCGCAGGATCTGGCACGCGAGCAGCACGCACCTTCGCCTCGTACATCCCTCGGCGCACCTGCGCCAGGAGTGCCTGATCCTCAGCCGACGGCAGTCAGCCCCGATGGCGGGTCCGTAGACCAATCACGCACGCGTGTGCCTCGCCGCATCCCCACCGGCCTCAGCCACGCTGGACGTTCTCCTGCATTCGCCACCGTTGCTGTACTTCTCTGCTGTACCGCAGATCAACTGCCGATGATCCGTACGATCGGCTCCTGAGATGCGACCTCGATGGCTCCCCAGTTTCCTTCGAGCTGGTAGACGGCCCCGAGCTGTCGCAGTACATCGATCCCACCCCAGTCCTGCTCGCCGCTGTCATCCATTGCCGGCCTGACACTGCTCTGGCGGGTCCAGGCGAGTTCCCGAACTGCGGGGAACTCGATCACCGCCTTACGGAAGCAGGCCACCTCACCCTCGAGTGGGTCCCGGAACGACGGATGGGCCCACCCGATCATGAGGTCCAGCGTGATGTTCAGTCGGCCCGGTGCTGCCTGGATTTCCAGGACGAAGCTGTCCTCCAGGCTGGTGCCGTCGAAGCCCGGGAAGCTGGTGTAGGGGATCGGTTCTGCCATGAGTTCCTCCCGGACAGGACCCGCACGGTCGGTGGAGGGCTTTGGGCTGGAGCTGACTCGGGGCGAGTGATCATGCCCCACTACGCTGGCCTGCGGGTCGAGCAGGTGTGTGAACCTGCCCGTCAGAGGGGACAGCGAGATGGACGAGCGGGTTCCCGTCGACTTGATACATCTGTCCGACGGGGAGGACGTCTCGCTCGTACTGCGCGCCGTCGAGCCCCCCGGCATCCTGCTGGGCCCCATCCGGGCCGAGTGTCTGATCAGCGTGGACTTCGTGCAGGCTCGCCTGGACACGCATATCTGGCCTGACCTTCTCGACGAGTGGGAGGAGGCGCTGGCGCGTCTCGGTGTCGGTGAGGGCGCGGGCTGGGCGCAGGGCGGCAGGGGGCTGCGGCTCTACTTCCACCCGAGCGACAGCGGCCGGCTCTCCCTCTCCGTCCACGATCCCGACCGGCTGACGGTGGCCCTCGGGCTCGAACCTCCGCCGCAGTGGATCGAGGAGCATGAGATCCGTCTGCGGCGGATGCGCGAGGTGTACGGAGAGTCCTGAGGCTGTGCGGCCGTCACCGCGCCGTCCTGCACGGCACGACGCGAGCAGCGGTCAGGCGGCCTCAGCCCTGCGTCCGGGCTTCCCGCTTGCGGAGGACCACCAGGACCGTGCCGCCGATCACGACCAGGCCGATCGCGAGGCCGGCGATGAGCGGGGTCATGTCGGAGCCGCCGGTCGCGGCGAGATTGGTGTCGTCGGGCGGGGAGCCGACCGTGACCGGGGTCGGCTCGCTCAGGGTCTGCGTCGTGCTGCCCGACACGTCGGCCTCACCGGCCCGCGTCATGCAGTCCAGGACACCCGCGAACCGCTTCTGGAAGCCGCCCGGCCCCTGGATCGTGAAGTCGTACGCCTGGTCCTCCTGCAGCGGGACGGTCACCGTGCGCGACTCGCCGGCCGCGATGGTGTGCTCGATCCCGAGCAGTTCGAAGGTGAACGCCTCGGTGCCCTTGTTCGACGCGGTGATGTCCACACCGCCCTTGTCGCAGTTCTCCACCGCCGACAGTGCCGGTATGGCCCCGGACTTCGCCCAGGTGGCGCTCGCCGTCGCCGAGACCGTCGACTCGCTCGAACCGGCGAGGATCTGCGTCTGGCTGCGGCTGTCCGCCGCCAGGGCGCGTCCCACCGGCACGGTCGTCGAGGCCTGCACGGTCAGCTCGGCCTGGCCGTCCGCCGCTTTCTCGGGAATGTCGAAGAACAGCCGGCTGCCGTCCACGGCCGAGGTGACGGCCCGGCCGTCCCGGTCCACGATCCGCACCCCGCTGGTCGCGGCGTCCGCCGGCGGGGTCACGGTCACGCTGTCCGCGTCCGTGCGCACCGTCACCGGCCCGAGCCGCTCTCCGGGGTGACCGGAGACCGCGGGCGGGTCGAGCGTCAGGGACGCCCGGGGTTCGGCCGTGTTCCGCGCGTTCTCCTCCAGGTAGTCCGCGAGCCGCTCGGCCTGCGGGTCGACGGCCTCGACGTCCACGCCGTCGGAGTAGCGCCAGATGGCCACCTGCGTACCGGCCGCCGCGTCCTGCTGGGTGAGGACGCCGTCGACCCCGGCCCGGCCGGCGAGCGCGGCCAGGTCGTTCACCTGCGGGTAGGAGTTCTGGAGGATCCAGCGGATCTTGCCCGCGTCCTGGTTGGCGCCGAGCGAGGTGGCGCTCCACGGGGTCTCGCGGTATCTCGCGTCGCGCTGCGTGGGGTTGTGGATGTCGACGCAGTACGTCTGGAGGGCGCCACCGCCATCGACCGACATCTCGAACAGACCGGCCGAGAGCTGCTGGTCGCCGGTGTCGGTGTGCACGACCGCGGCACCGTACGTCTTGAGGCCGCCTATCGTGGCGGTCGCCCCGCCCTGGCTCGGCGTCGCTCCGTCGGCCGCGGCCGTGCCGGCTCCGACCGCCACGGAGGCGGCGACCAGTCCGGACACCAGGGTCGCGGCGGCGAAACGGGCCGCCCCTCGCCCGCGCAACGACAGCGCGGAGAACGCAGCAAACACTAAATTCCCCTTCGAGCAGGACCCGTTGACGTGGGGGGTACGGTCCCACCAGCAGAATCAGAAGCCCCGTGAGCTATGCCCGGCATCCTAGGTACGCGGCGCACCACGCTTCCCCGGGATCCCGCCGGACGGCCGATCCGACTCGTAATCGTTATCGCCAAGATCCTTTGCGGGCCCTTCGCGGGCAGGGCTTATCGACAAATCCACCGGGTCGTTCGGAACGCATTCGCCGATAAGCCGCAGTCCGGTCAGCAGTCCGCGTCTGTGACTGACGTCACGTCAATACCGCTGCCTTGTCTGGCTGTTGACTCTCAGAATCCGTGGGCGGGGGTGTCTCCCACTCCGGTTCGGGCTGCGCGCTCGCGGCGGCGGCGCCCGGCTCCGGCCGGGACGCGCGCCGGAACGCCGAGGTGCCGCGCGCGAGATCGTGGCCGATCGACGTCGCCTCGAGGTCCGCCGACATCCAGCTCTGCCCGTCGCGCACGTCCGACCGCACCTTCAGCCGGCCCTGCACCACGACCGGGTCGCCCACGTTCAGCGAGGCCGCCGCGTTCGTGGCGAGTTGCCGATTCGCCCACACCGTGAAGAAGTTGGTGTGTCCGTCGGTCCACTCGTTCTTCGCGCGGTCCAGGTACCGCGAGGTCACCGCCAGCCTGAACCGCGCGGACGGCCCCGTCGGCAGCTCCCGGTACACCGGCTGCGTCGCCACGTTGCCCACCGCGCAGATGATCGTCTCGTTCATCTCGAACCCCTCCCCGGCCCGGCCGCCCTGCCGCCGGGCCGACACGCGTACGGGCCCGTCCCGTACGGCTGCGTCCGGCCTGCCGGCCACGCCCCCGGTACGTCCGGGGTGCGGCGCCGGCGCCGCGGCCGATCACGTCCGTCGCGATCGCCGCGAAGCCAGACTGCCTCCGTCGGGCCGAGCCCGCTGAGCCCTGTGGACCAGGGCCGGGTCTGTGGATATCTCCGCCGCTCGTGTGGGTGACCGGTCCGCCCGTCGGGGCAACCGGCCGCCCCCGACGGGACCGATCCCGGCTTGCGGACCAGCTCACTCACCGCGCCGACGACCCCACCCCCATCACCCTCCCGTACTGCTCCCGAACCTCCCGGTACCGCAGCAGCTCCGCCGCCACCGGATCCAGCACCCGGGCCCGGCCGCACCCGGCCGCCGCCTCCCGCAGCCGCCGTTCCGCCTCCTGGCCGTAACGGCGTGCCGGTCCGCGGGCCGCCATCCGGCAGCCCCACTCGACGAGCGGCCCGCCGATGATGCCGGCCACCATCAGCAGCACCGGCACGCCCAGGTTGGGCGTCATGACGCCGATGATCTGCGCCGCCAGCCAGAGCCCGCCGACGACCTGGAGGATCGTCATGGACGCCTGCACCAGCACGGCCGCCGGCCACCAGCCCGGCCGCGGCGGACGCCCGGGCGGCAGTCCGGCCCGCGCCCCGAGATCGTCCAGCGCCTCGGGCAGCCCCTGGGCGCCCTTCACGGCCGCCTCGCGCACCGCCTGCGCCCACGGCGTCGGAAGCCCGGCCGAGGCCTGCTCCGCGACCGTCCGCACCGCCTGCTCGACACGCTGGCGCGCGGTGGCCTCCTCGTCCGCCTGGACGCGCGGGGACAGCCGTCCGGTCGTCGACTCGCCGCGGTCCTGGTACCACCGCCACAGCCGCAGCCAGGGCGTCCCGCAGGCGCGGTTGGCGTTGCGCAGCCAGGCCCGTTCGGCGGCCTCCCCCGCCGCGGTGGCGCCGATGGCGTCCGCGAGCCGGGCGGAGAACTCGTCCCGCGCCTCCTCGGTCAGCCCCGTCCGCCTGCTCGCCGCGTACACCGGCCGCAGCCGCCACCCGGCGGCGTCCACGTCGGCGGCGATACGGCGCGCCGCGGCACCCCGCTCCGCCACGAACTGCCCGAGCGCCTCCCGCAGGTCCCCGACGCCTTCCCCGGTCAGCGCGGACAGAGCGAGCACGACGGCACCGGGCTCACCGTGCTCGCCCAGCGCGATGCCGTCCTCGTCCAGCAGCCGCCGCAGATCGTCGAGGACCTGGTCGGTGGCCTCCCCGGGCAACCGGTCGACCTGGTTCAGGACGACGAACATGATCTCGGCGTGCCCGGCCATGGGCCGCAGATAGCGCTCGTGCAGGATCGCGTCGGCGTACTTCTCCGGGTCGACCACCCAGATGACCGCGTCGACGAGCCCCAGTACCCGGTCGACCTGCTCGCGGTGCTGGACGGCCGCCGAGTCGTGGTCCGGCAGGTCGACCAGGACGAGCCCGCGCAGCTGCCCGTCCGACGCCGCGTTCTGCGCGGGGCGGCGGCGCAGCCGGGGCGGGATGCCGAGGCGGTCGATGAGCCCGGCCGCGCCGTCGCTCCAACTGCACGCGAGCGGCGAGGAGGTCGTCGGCCGCCGTACGCCGGTCTCGGAGATGGTGACGCCGGCGAGCGCGTTGAACAGCTGCGACTTGCCGCTTCCGGTGGCGCCCGCGATGGCGACGACCGTGTGCTGCCCGGACAGCCTGCGCCGGGCGGCCGCCTCGTCGAGCACCCGTCCGGCCTCGGACAGCGTCCGGTTGTCGAGCCGCGTACGCGACAACCCGACGAGTTCGCGCAGCGCGTCGAGCCGGGACCGCAACGGCCCGTCGTAGGCGAGCGGCGTCACGGCGTGCGGCGACACGGACACACGGGGCTCCACGATCGCGGACTGCTCGGAGGCGGTGGTCGTCTCGTTGACGCGCCGCGCGATCAGCCCGTCGTCCCAGGGGCTCGAGGACTCCGCCGTACCGGAGGACGACGACTCGGACGGGGCATGCGCGCCGGAGCCGTCGGACGACGACGCGGAACCAGCCGATGAAGCGGCCGAGGCACGAGGGGACGACGCGCCCCCACCTCCATCCGCCCCTTCCCCGTCCTCCTGACGGCCTCCGGGCTCGGACACATCGGCACGCGCGTGTGCGGGGCCGTCGAGGTCGCCGGGAGCGCCGTCGCGGACCGGCGTGTCACCGGCCGCCGCCATACGCTCCTCGCGCGCGTGGGCGTCGTCAGAGGGCGCGCCGCCCACCACCGCCTCCCTCTTCACGGGCTTCCTCCAGAGCTTGCGCCGCTCCGGCTCCTGGGCGTCGGCCCCGACCGGGCCGGGCAGGGCCTCCTCGGGGGCGCCGTGGCCGCCGTCCTCCTGCTGATCGGCGTGTTCCGTGTGGTCCTGGTCAGTGACGGCAGTCACCGGTCACCTCTCCTTCTGCAGTACGGACAACGCGGCGATGAGTTCGGCCTGGGGGTCCGGGTGGACCTCCAGCGCGTCGAGCGGGGCAAGCCGGCGCTCGCGTTCGCTGTACATGACGCGGTCCAGGTGCTCGTTGAGGAGCCGTCCGGCCCGGTCGCGCAGCCGCAGCGCGCCATGGGCGCCGATCCGCTCGGCGAGTCCCTCCCCGGCGGAACGGGCCCGGCGCCCGCCGAGCAGCGCCGTGGCGACGAGCGCGGTGACGACCTCGGGGTCCGGGGGCGCTGTCCGCTCGAGGTCGGTGACCTCGTCCTCGGCGTACTCCTCCAGCTCCCGGCGCCACCGCCGTACGGCGACGCCGATGCGGTGTTCCACGCTCTCCGGCAGCGGGTCCCGGACCGTCAGTTCGGGCGCGGAGGAGGCCGGTTCGCGCCGCCAGGCATCGTCGACACGCTCGTCGGCGGCCGTGACGGCGCACAGGAGGAGGGTGCTCAGGCTCTCGACCAGCGAGTCGAGGAGTTCCCCGGCGGTGCAGTCGAGGGGGAAGGCCCGCCACCGTTTGAGGGCGTCACCGGCGAGCACGGCACCGGCCTGGAGCCGGCCACGCACGCGTGCGTACTCGCTGTCGTACGCGGCGTCGACCGCGCCGGTCAGCCGGAGCGCGGCGGCGTACTGGGCGGCGGCGGCCCCGGCAAGTTCGGGCATACGGGCCTTGAGGGAGTCGAGCAGGCCGTTGGCGGTACGGGCCACGGCGTGGGCCCGGGCCGCGGGGTCCTGGACCTGATGGGCGAGCCAGGTGCGCAGCGGCGCCACGGCGGTGGCCGGGAGCAGTCCGCCGCCCCAGGCCGACTCGGGCAGTTCCGGGACGGTGAAGCGGGGCACCTCGCCGAGGCCCGCCTTGGTGAGCAGGGCGCCGTACTGCCGGGACACCTCGGAGACGACCTGGTGGGGGACCCGGTCCAGGACGGTCACGAGGCTGGCGTCGTACTCCTTGGCGGTGCGCAGCAGATGCCAGGGCACCGCGTCGGCGTACCGGGCGGCCGTCGTCACCATGATCCAGATGTCGGCGGCGCAGATGAGCTCCGCGGCCAGGGCGCGGTTGTCCGCGATCAGGGAGTCGATGTCGGGCGCGTCGAGGAGGGCGAGTCCGGTGGGGAGCGTGTCCGCGGTCTCGATCCGCAGGACGCGCTCGGTCTCCTCACCGGGCAGCATCAGCTCCTCGGCTGGGTCCTGTTCGGGCGCCCACACGCGCGTGAGGTCGGGTAGGACACGCATCCCGCTGAACCAGTGATGGTCGTCCGGATGGCAGACCAGCACCGGGGTGCGTGTCGTGGGTCGCAACACCCCCGCTTCGGTCACGCGCCGGCCCACGAGCGAGTTGACGAGCGTCGACTTGCCGGCGCCGGTGGACCCGCCCACGACGGCCAGGAGCGGCGCTTCGGGCTCTTTGAGGCGGGGCACCAGATAGTCGTCGAGCTGTGCGAGCAGTTCGTCACGGTTGGCACGCGCGCGTGGCGCCCCTGCCAGGGGCAGCGGGAAGCGTGCGGCCGCGACACGGTCGCGCAGGGCGGAAAGTGCGTCGAGCAGCTGAGGCCGTACGTCCAAGGTCACCACATGCGAAGAATGCCCAATTTTAGGGGATTTCTGAAGCATATGGCCATGTCTGCGTGCCGATAGGACACAAGGGACGGAAGGGACGACCGGGACAGAGGCATAGTCCAGGCATAACGAGTGCACAACACCCGGTGCGCGAGAGGCCAAAAGCAGTGCACGATTCGTACCTGCCTGCGATTATCAGGACCGCTTCACCGAACCTCCACATCGAGCCACGGAGGCGAAGCGACAGGGACACGGATGCGGGAGCCCTATCCTTGTCCCCGGCAACGTCACGGAACGGCCCACACCCGGGCACCACGAACGAGGCCACCACACCCGGCCCCCGTAGCTCAGTGGATAGAGCAGGCGCCTTCTAAGCGCTTGGCCGCAGGTTCGAGTCCTGCCGGGGGCGCCCAGTCTCCGCCCTCCCTCGGGAGGGCGTTTTTGCTGTTCAGAGCAGGTACCGCCCGACATGACGCAGCACGGGGCACTCCCCTGCCGATCATGGGGAGACTCCGGGGCTGTCCGGCTGTCACCGGGTTTTTACGGGTCGCTGTGTCGAATACGTGTCGAAGCCTTGCGCCAGCAGGCGGCTCAGTCGGCGTCGGCCAGGTCGGGCAGATCCCCCGCGGCTTCGAGCCGCCTCTTTAGGTCCGGCAGCTGCCCTTCGACGCATCGTGCGTAGGTGGCGAGCAGTACAGGCACACTGTTCCCGGCCCAATCGGCCACCTGAGCGGGCGGCACCCCGTCGTTGAGCCACTTGGTCAGGCGAGTGTGCCGGTTGTCGTACACCCGCTTACCAGTCGGCGACTCGAAGAGGTAGGGAGGCAGTACTGCCCTGCGAGCGCTCCGCCAGGCCCGGCGGATGACCGAACCCGCGAGGATGTCGCCGTTCTCTCCCTGGAACTGAAGATCACCCGGCTTGAGTCCTTCGTCCTCGATGCGCTGTCGCAGGATGCGAGTGAGGGCGGGATGGCCCGGCACGGTACGCGTGTCTCCGTCTGGAGCCAACCGGTTCAAGGACCGTTCACCGAGTGACCACGGCAGCGGCTCGGGCACAACAGCTCCGCCGGGTGGGCCGCAAAAATCGAGCGCGAGGCCGAAGACGCCGGCATCCTGGCGGTCGAGCCGTTCTTAGCCTGCGGGACGAGTACCGAGCCGAGTGGTCGCAGCCCGAGGGATAAGACTTTCCCTACTTCACCAAGGCCCGCGCGCGGCGCGGGCGCGCGCCGCCTCTGCGGCGCGGCCTGCCTCCTGTCTGCGCCCCGGCTGGCCGCGCCCGGCGGCGCGCTCGCGGCTGCGGGCATGAAGCAGGAAGACACACTCTCTGCGGCTGGGGCGGTCGACTCCACGGCTTTAGGCAGCCACTTTGGGGAGAGCCTCTAAGATCATGGCCCCAACGTCGTGCTTTACCAGGCAGGTCCACAGACTGCCCGACGCGCCGGAAGCTTACGGGGCCATGATCACTCGCCCCAAAGCCGCTCCGCCGACCTACGTCATGGACTGTCACGTACGACACGGCGGGCATCTCCCTTGACCCTCCTCAGGGCGATGTCATAGGCCCAGGCGTAAGTGGAGACTTTTTTATCGATAGAGAAGTGTCGCCCTGTTGCCGTGTCCAGGACGCGATGGAACTCATCCATCAGGTCCGGCCAGGCTACTGCCGCGAGATCATCATCCGTCCAGCCGTAGAGGGATTTCAATTCCTCCTTCACCGCCGAAAAGAAGGACAAAGGTTCGCGGGGTTCCTTTCCGGTCGGGACATTGTGCCTACGTAGAAGTTCCTTCACCTCTTCGGGTGCGACCACCCACTTGTCCGGACTGTCCCTGAGCTCTGCGTAGTCAATCCACGCCCAGAAGCTCTCCGCATCAGCCACATCCGGAGCCTCGGCGTGATGGTCTGAACACAGCAGTGCAAAATTTCTGACATCCATCGAGCCTCCGAGCGCAGTCGGGACAACGTGTGCCCGCTCGACAGGCTTACGCCAGCACACCAGGCAGGCAGCTTCCTCCAGGCCTAGATATTCGGCAATCGCCCGTACGGTGGGCGCCGTCTTCCTGTCGACTGGCTCCTTCTCTCGGGGCTGAATTCCTAGCGATCCGGCGTCGTACCCGTACTTGCTGCCATCGTCTGGATGATTGATCCGCAAGACGTCTGGAATGTCATTACACTGCTTACGCGGGTTCCGTGCACCGTAAAGGGGAGTATGAATCTCCGTTAGGTAGCCCCCCAGAAATCCGAGCGCGAAGTCTTTGATCAATTCAAGGGCGTCGTGGTCGTATCCGCCAGCTTCATTCCTGTGCCCCTGGATGTCGATGTAGAGAAACCGCGGGGCGCCTGGCGATCTTTTCTCGGCCGCCTTGATGCATTCGAAAATGCGAATAGCACTCCGCTCGAAGTTCTCGTACACCTTCATGTCATGGTAAATCGCGACGCCCTTTTGGGTCTTCTTCTTCTGCGTCTGCTGTCGCATCTTCTTGGCCACGAGCCCCCTAGGCCACGGTCTGTCTGGCACTCGGAGCATGGCAGACCGCACTGACATCCAGCAGTCGAAGTAGCTGATGCTGCACCTGAAGTGCTAGGCCACGAGTGATGCCGAGCTCTAGCAGTCGGGGCCCACGACGCTTATCCCCTGGGCCGTCCGAGGCTGACCAACGCTGACAGAGGACACCCACGGGTGACCGCGCCCATCCCGCTCTGGCCTGGGCTCCCCGATTCGATCTGCGACACTGGTAGCACCATGCCCAGGCCCGGAGAACTGTTCTAGTCATCCAGGGCGGCACCTGCTTGCAGGAGGAACGTCCGAACGTTCTGCTCCAGTGACTTGAGCTGGTCCGGAAGCTGCGAAGGGTTGTAAGCCATCGCCGATCTCCCCTCGGCGTCCGCCACTTGGTGCAGGGTCTGCATGATCCTGAACAGGGAAACGAGGGTGCCGGCGGTGTCGCTCACTTTGGTCACAGAGGGCTCGAGACCAGCTGGCCCGTCAAGAATCACGTGGCGCCCGTAGCGGCTTACCTCATCTGCCAGTTCAACAGCACGTTGCACGTATCCATCCTTGAAACTTTGCTGGCTCACGTAGACCACACCGTCCCAAGGTTCAGCGTCTGCCGGCGCCTTGCGCTCGAGATGACGTCCGAACGTGATCCACGGTTCAAGGTGAGTGTGAAGAGCTACAGCAGCCGAGGCGAAGGACTCATACGAAGATCTTCGAGGATCTCTGCGTTCGCGCATGGAGTCGACCCGCATCTGCATCTTGGCTACAGAGCGCGAGGTCCAACCTGTTGCAACTGTTCCGAGAGTTCCCACGGCCGCGCCAAGCACGGCAGCTATCCCAGCATCCATGTGCAGGATGATGCCGTTCGAGTTCCGCAGTGGGGCTCGGACCGCAAAGTCTCCAGAGTCGAATGTGTGTCGAAGTCGGCTGCGCGAGCGTCGTCCGAGCCACGAACGGGCTGCTCGGGCGGGCCGGACCTCGTCATCGGATGAGCGCCTTCTAAGCGCTTGGCCGCAGGTTCGAGTCCTGCCGGGGGCGCCACCCGCCACCAGTAAAAACGCCCCAGAGGGGATCTTCCCTCCAGGGCGTTTCGTGTCTCTGACGGCAGCGCTGACGGCAACGTCCCCGTCACTCGACGGCCAGCAGGCTCCCCAGCCGATCCAGAGCGGCCCGTTTCTCCGTCATGTCGGCGTGCGCGTGGATGTTCATGATGGTTGGAAGGCGTGCGCCTGGATCAGGAGGTGTGGGTGTCGGAAAGCCACGTTCTCCAGACATGTCGGGTGTTCGGCACCTCGGGATGATCCAGGAGCCAGAGAACGTAGCCCGCGTGGAGCTGTGCCCACGGGTTCTCCGAGCGATAAGCCCTGTGGAGCCTGCCGCGCAGTTCGCCTCCGTCTACCGCCCGGGCCACACGCACGTACTCACGGTCCTTGCACCGATAGGGCCGCTGGACAGCGAGGTCGACCAGATCGACCAGCTTCGTTCTCACCTGGCCGTCGTGGTTGGCGATGGCCAGCTGCCGTATCAAGGATTGCTTCGTACCCCACGCCTTCGCGTGCTGGGTCCACTCCTGTGGGTACCGGGCCTCCCATTCCAGGAACAACATGGCGAAGGGCAGCCCCGCCCACGTGTTGATCTCCCCAGAGGCCGGCGCACTCCACAGGGCTTCGGGCATACAGCGACTTGCCGCCTCGCTGTATGCCTTCTGGGCAGCTGCCCGGTCCCGCGCCGTGACCCGCAACCTAGGGCTCGGGAGCCAAGTCTCGTTGACCCGGAGACGAGCACACTCAGCCTCTTCTCTTGCACGGACCAGTCGGGCAAGGGCAGAGGCACGTTCGGCGGAGTCCGGTGCTATCAAGCCGTAAGCCCACGCCAAACGCTCTGTCCACCCCTTATCGTCGTCGACGCCCGAGCCTGCTGTGTCCGTCACGCGACAGATCATCGCCCGCTCGGCGCGCCGGCGCGATCCCTATACGTATGGCAGCGGATTCGAGGTCATCGGTACAGCAACGAAGTACAGCCACCGCCGGCGCCCGGCACAGGCTCCCGTGGCCCGCGTCCGGCCGTCGGAAAGAAGGGCTCTCCCCTCCAGGGCGTTTCGTGTCTCCGACGGCGGTGTTCTCGGCGGCAGGAGGATTCCTCGGCAAATCCAGAGCGGTCCACTGCAGGTGATGGGGTCTGAGGCCGTCGCCGGCCGAGCGGTAGGCTCACCGCCCGTATGGGCAGGGCTGAGACAGCAAGGGGGCGGAACCGTGCAGCTCACGGTGCATTGGTCGGATCTGTGGGTGCCCGCTTCGATGATCGTCCTGAGCGTCGTCCTCAGTTCGGTGACTCGTCGGAGGCGGCACAAGCGGCAGACAGCAGTCGTGCGGGGCTCACGGACTCACTGGGAATGGCTGCCGTTCATGTTCGGCGTGGCCACGGCGCTCGGGGAGCTGTCGGTCCTTCTCGAGCTGTCCGATTCCTGGACGACGATCATCGACATGCTTGCCCGTGCGTTCGCCCTCACCACTGTGTTCATGGTCTTCCGTGCGGTCTTCATCCTGTTCAGGCGGGGCACCCGACGGGTGTTCCGGCGGCGAGGAGCGGACGCCGGCACGCCTGCGGGGCTGGAGTAGGAGGGGCGGTCCCGTGGGGTTCGACGCGGAACGGGCAGCGCGTATCGCTGTCATGCAGGAGACCGCCCGGCCCTTCTGGGAGGCGACCGGCGACACCGACGCACTCCAGCAGTTCCTCAAGGACCACGGGTGCGACGGAGTGGAAGCCGTGGTCGTGACCATGCGCCTGCTGAACACCGACCTCGCCGAAGCTCAGCGGGCCTTCTTTCGCCGCCCCATGCCGTGACGCCGAACGCCGCTTCCATGACCACGCCTTGGGCCTGCTCGAAGAGGCCGCCGGCACCGACGACTGACAACGCCAACAAGCTTCCTCCGCCGTGCTCAGGCCTCTTCGTCCTCGATTCAGGACCTGTGACAGCCGGCCGGCGGCTCGTCTCACATGTCCGTCCCGCCGCTCACCTCCACGTACTGCCCCGTCATCCAGCGCGAGTCCTCCGACGCCAGGAAAGCCACCACGTCGGCCACGTCGGCTGGCGCGCCGATGCGAGCGAATGCCGAGCGCGCCGCCAGAGCGGCTCGGGCCTCCGGGGTCGTACGACGACGGGCGTTCATGTCCGTTTCGATGAAGCCGGGGCCGATCGCGTTGACCGTGATGCCGCGCGGGGCGAGTTCCTTCGCCAGGCCCAGGGTCATCGTGTCCAGCGCGCCCTTGGACATCGCGTACGCCAGCGATTCCGGGAAGGCACGGCGGGAGGCCAGCGATGAGATGTTGATGACGCGGCCTCCCTCCCGCAGCCGCGGCAGCGCCTGCTGCACCAGGAAGAACGGCGCCTTCGCGTTCACCGCCATCATGCGGTCGAAGATGTCGGACGTCGCCTTCTCCAGCGGGCCCGAACCGCTCGTTCCCGCGTTGTTCACCAGGATGTCCAGTACGGCCGGCCCAGGGCTTGCGAGTTCCTCTTGCAGGCCGGCGTCGAATGCCGAGAACACCGCCTCCGCGTCTCCCGGTACCCCGAGCAGCGCCCCCACCGTGAATGCGCTGCCGCCCGCCTCCCGGATCTCCGCCACAACCTTCCCCGCCGCGTCCTCGCTGTGTCCGTAGTGCACCGCGACCAGCGCCCCGTCGCGGGCCAGGCGTCGGGCGATCGCCGCGCCGATGCCCCGGCCCGCGCCCGTCACCAGCGCCACCTTTCCCGTCAGGGGGCGTTCGGCTGTCACCGAGACTCCACCCCCTGCCGGGTCCAGAAGTCCTCGTCCACCACCTCGTCCACGAACCAGTGGTCCACCGCCAGCATCTCCAGGTGGTGCAGGAGACGCGGCTGGTCCCGGAGTCTCGCCCTCGCCTCCTCCACCGTGAGTGGAGCGCCCGGCAGGGGGTGGGGCACCAGCCTCGACGCTCTCTGCAGCAGCTCCGAAGTCCGGGCGGGGCGCGCCCCGTTCACATGGTGGGCGCCTGTCCAGGTCTCGTCCGAGAGACCCACCGTCACCACCGCCCTCGCCAGTGCCGTCACCTCCACGTACGAGTGGCGGGCTTCGCAGTCCTTCAGGCCCGCCGACAGTGCTGTGAGCAGGGCCGCCAGGCCCGGTTCCACCCAGCGGTCGCCTGGGCCGAGCACTAGGTGGGGGCGCAGAACGATGCCGCCCGCGTCCAGGACATGCCGTTCGGCGGCTGCTCGGGCGCGGCTGGTCGGGGATGCCGGGGCGAGCGGCAGGTCGGACGGGAGGGCCCTGGTGAAAGGGCCCCGGCCGTACACGGCGGCCGTGCTCACGTACACGATCCGGCCGACCCCGGCACGCAGCGCCTCCTCGACCAGGGCGTGCGTGCCGTGGTCGTTGACGGCCGTCGTGAGGCGTTCGTCGGAGCCCACATGGGACGCGCAGTGCAGGACCACGTCCACGCCGTCGCAGACACCGCGCAGGGTCGACGGGTCGGTCAGGTCCGCCCGGACGGTCTCGACCTCCTGGCCTACGTGCCCCGTCTCGCGGAGGAGGAGGCGTAGCTGGACAGGCTCGTCCCTCAACTCCCGTAGCTCCGCCGTGACATGGCCGCCCACGAAACCGCTGCCTCCGGTGACGAGTACGCGTCGTGACAAGGTGACCCTCCCTGGCGATCACCGTACAACCACCGGCGCCGTCACCCCCGTTCCGTAGAGTCCCCTCATCGGAACCGACGGAGGAGTGATCCCGTGCGTCTGCGCTGTGCCCTGCTCGACGACTTCCAGGACGTGGCCACCGGCATCGTCGACTGGTCGCCGCTCGCCGACGACGTCGAACTCGTGCCGTTCACGACGCACTTCCCGGACGAGGACACACTCGCGGCGGCGCTGGCCGACTTCGACATCGTGGTCACCCTGCGCGAACGTGTCCCATTCCCCGCCTCCCTCCTCGCGCGCCTCCCCCGGCTGAAGCTGCTGGTCGCGTCCGGCATGCGCAACTCGGTCATCGACTACGCCGCCGCCGAGGCGCACGGCGTCACGGTGTGCGGTACGGCCAGTTCCTCGACCCCGCCGGTCGAGCTGACGTGGGCTCTGCTGCTGGGGCTGGCGCGCGGGATCGTCGAGGAGAGCCAGGCGCTGCGGACCGGCGGTCCGTGGCAGAGCACGGTCGGCGCCGATCTGCACGGGCGCCGCCTCGGCCTGCTGGGGCTCGGCAGGATCGGCAGCCGGGTGGCCCAGGTCGGGCTGGCCTTCGGGATGCGGGTCACCGCGTGGAGCCAGAACCTCACCAAGGAGTACGCCGACGAGGTGGGCGTCCATCTGGCCGCTTCCAAGGAGGAGTTGCTGGCCGACAGCGACTTCGTCTCCGTGCATCTCGCGCTCAGCAACCGCACCCGGGGGCTGCTCGGCGCGCCCGAGCTCGCCCTGCTGAAGCCGACGGCGTATCTGATCAACACCTCGCGTGCGGCGATCGTCGACCGGGACGCCCTGCTCGCCGCGCTGCACGAGGGCCGTATCGCGGGCGCCGGTGTGGACGTCTTCGACGTCGAGCCGCTGCCCGCCGACCACCCGATGCGCACGGCTCCCCGGCTGCTCGCCACACCCCACCTGGGGTATGTCTCGCAGGCCAACTACAGGACGTACTACGGACAGGCCGCCGAGAACATCCAGGCCTATCTGGCCGGTTCGCCGGTGCGGCGGCTGCCCTGAGGGGCAGGGCGCCGGTAGACGCCCTCGCTCCGGTGCAGATGGTGCAGGTCCACCAGATAGCGGCGCAGGCTCACATGGTCGATCCGGTCGCTGTCCTCGCACCAGGCGCGCAGCTTCGCGTCGACCGTGCGCTCGGGGTACTCCACCCCCGGCTCGAACGTCTGCTCGGCGATGTACTGGAGGACGAGCTTCTTGCGGGCCCATCGAGCGGGCAGGCGTACGAGCCGGCCGTCCCGTACGAAGGTGCGCAGCACCATGTCCGTCCGGCCAGTTCCGCCTGGGTCCGGGTCCCTCCGCTCCGAGCCCCGCGCGCGTGCGCGGAACGTCTCGTAGGCCACCCGGAGGTTCCCGTCCTCGCCGCTGGTCAGCGCGCCCTGCTCCCGTAGGCGGCGCAGGGCCTGGGCCGTCTCCCTCGGGGACAGGCCGGCGGTGTGGCCGACCTCCTCGGGGTTTCCGGCGCCCAGCACCACGGCGGCGAAGGCGCGGGCCCGGCTCTCCTCGGCGAACAGCCGGATCAGTTCGTCTGGGGTACCGGGTGCGGGTTCCGTAGGCATGCGGGGAGGCTAGTGCGGACCGGCTCGCCCCGCCGAGCGATTTTCGGAGCCGCTAGGGCCGCTACGCGTAGCGGTAGATCTTCGAGACGTCCTCCAGGTCGTCCGGCGTCACGTCCCACGGCGGCAGCTTCTGGTGCCGGGCGACGATCCGCCGGTACTGGTCGCTGTCCTTGCCGGGCGGTCGCGCGGGCAGGTAGCGATGCTTGCGGTGGCGCTGCTGCCAGCGCTGCCACTGCAGGTCGATGAAGGCGTGGACCAGCCAGAAGACGGGGTCGTTGACGGACGCGCCGCCGACCATGTGGCCGCCGACCCAGCGGTGCACGCGGTTGTGGTTGCGCCATGAGTCCCGGCCGCGGCCCCAGCCCTCCAGCTTGTTGCGGAAGCCGCGCGGGGAGGTGGAGTTCCAGGGGGCGACGTCGTACACCGGGTCGTCCAGTGCCTGCTGGAGGTCGCTCTTGGTGGGCAGGTCGATGGGGCCGCGGGAGCGGCCCAGGTCGCGGGTGAGGAACACGCCGTCCGAGACGCCCGCCCGGATCGTCCAGTCGCCGCCGCGGTAGGCGAACGGGCCGGTCATCACCTGCCGGTCGCCGGGCCGGCCGTTGCCGCCCAGCAGGTCGTCGGTCCAGGGCACGCCGGTGGCCCGGCGGTCGCGCGTCCAGTCCCAGTACGGCACGGTCACCGAGGAGTCGACGCGGCGCAGCGCCTTCTCCAGGTCGAGCAGGAAGCGGCGGTGCCAGGGGAGGAAGGACGGCGCCATGTGCGCGGCGCGCAGGCCACGGTCGCCGTCGCCCACGAAGTGCGCGATGTGCAGCCGTACGAACTCGTCGTACACACCGCGCCGCTTAACCTCCAGGAGCGCCTCGACGAAGCGCCGGCGCTCGGTGCGGGTCAGCCGGCTGACGTCCTTACGCACGTACGCCATGCTGCGCCTCCCTGTGCGGGTGCCCGCCGTGGAGGGGGCCGGGGGCGAGGTCGCGGAGCTGTCCGCGCGGGCCCAGTTCGTCGACGGCCGCGCGGGTCGCCTCCAGCGGGGTCCGGTACCAGCCGTAGTGGTCGACCATGCTCAGCCAGGAGCCGTCGGCGCGGCGCATCAGATGCAGGGGGCGGCCGTCGACGGTGACCCGCCATTCGACGGCGGAGGCGGCGGGGCCGCCGAGGGTGACCGGGGCGCCGCGGATACGGCGGCCCAGATAGGTCTCGTCGAAGGGGGTGCCGGTGCCCTCTTCCGGGGTGGGGTGCGGGCGGGAGGCGGTGATGAGGGGGGCCAGCGTCACGACGGCGGAGGTGAGCAGCCAGCGGGCGGCCTCTCTGCGGGTGCGTGGCACCGGTTCACCGGTCGCGGAGGTGTCCGTCCGCCGCGCCTTCGTCGGCTCCTGGCCCGCGCTGAACTCCATGGCTCACCCCTCGTACTGTTCGGCTGTTCGTACGAGTAACAGTCCGGGTCGTCGCGTGGTCACCTCCGGCGCCCGAGGCGGGCCGTGTCGCCCCGGGTGCAGCAATGGTCAGCTTGTCCAGAAATCCCACCAGCGGGTGAGGACGAGCATGCCGACGACCCCGATGTGCAGGACCGGCAGGACCCAGGTGAAGTCGTCCAGGAACGACCGCACGGCCGCGGGCGCGGGCAGCAGGCCGGCGCGGACGACGAAGGACGTGACGTACCAGAACAGGGTGATGGTGGCGATCCACGCCAGGCAGCACCACAGGCACAGCGCGTTGATCCGGTACAGGGACTCGAACTGCAGCCAGGAGACGAACCCGATCCCGAAGAGGCAACCCGCCTCGAACGCCAGCCAGTACCAGCGCGGGAAGGCTGCGCCCGCGAGCAGGCTGACACCGACGCAGACGACGATGCCGTAGGTCACCAGGCCGAGCATCGGGTTGGGGAAGCCGAAGACCTCGGCCTGGTCGCTCTCCATCACGCTGCCGCAGGACAGCACCGGGTTGAGGCTGCAGCCGGGCACGAAGTCCGGGTCCTCGAGCAGCTTGAACTTGTCGAGGGTGATGACCCAGGAGGCGAGCAGCCCGGCCGCTCCGCACAGGACGAGCAGCAGGGCGAACGGGCGGCTGCCGCGCGCCCTCGAGTCGGTGGCCATCGCGCGACCCTATCGACGGCCCGGCGCCGGTCCGGCCCGTGCTCACCCGACCGGCCGACCCGGTGCGGGCCGGCCGCCCGATCGAGCGATGCCCGGCGGGGTCAGCGGTGGACGCGCACGTAGTCGACGCCGAAGGTGATGGGTGCCGGGCCGCGGGGCGCCGGGTGGTGCTCCCCCGCGCACAGCGACAGGTTGAGGATCAGATACGCCGACCAGTCGCGGCCGACGCCCGTGTCGTCGGCGTAGACGCGTTCGCCGTTGACGAACCACTCGACGCACCGCTCGCCGTAGGTCGTGCCGACGGTGACCCAGGTGTCCGGGGCGATGGCGCCGCCGTCGGTGTGGTAACTCGTGGCGCCGAGCACGTGGTTGGACAGCTCCAGCAGATGCGGGTTGTCGGGGTGGTACTCGAAGGAGTCCACCTCGTTGGCGCCGTCCTTCCAGGTCCACAGGGCCGGCCAGGCCCCCGTGGCGGAGGGCAGCAGGACGCGGGTCTCGATGTGGTCGCCGGTGCGGACCTGGAAGCCCTCGGCGGAGTACTCGGTGGTGAGCAGGCCGGTGCGCCAGGCGGGCAGGCCGTTCTCCAGGGTGCGGCCGCAAGGTGCGGCGGCGAAGGTCGCCACCGAGTCGCAGACGGTGACGCAGTGCGGGTCGAGCCAGTCGAGCTTGTTGTCGTCGGGGTTGTGGTCGCAGTAGCGGTAGGCGCTCGTTCGGTCGCCGACCCATCGACGGCCCCAGTCGATCGGGGCGTCGAACTCCTCCGCCCAGACGAGGGTCCGGGCGGGGTTCCGGGGTGCCGTGAACTTGACACCCTCGGTGATCATGGTGGCGAGCGCGCTGAAATTCAGCTTTCCGATCATGCAGGTGGTGTACCAGAACTAGGGGCACCATACGATGAATTGATTCGCGGACCAGATGCCAATCCCTCCGAATGCCTCTGCGTATTGCATTCTTCACCCCGACCGATTTCACGCGTATGGAGCAACGGGCCGCATTTTTGCCGCATGAGGGCTGCTATGTTCTCCAACCGTTGGATCAGAGGTACTTTCATGCGAGGTGAATCATGAAGAAGGCAGTTTTCACCACTGCGGCGTTGGCTATCGGTGCGGGTCTTGTGGGCGGTTCGGCCGTCGCGGCTTCGGCCGCCGGCGGGGGTCCCGGCTCGACCGCCGGGCCGCTCGGGCTGATGTCCCCCACCAAGGTCTCCCCGGCGGTCCTGCCGGCCACCGATGTCGTGACGCGGCTGGCCAAGGAGGGCAAGGTCGCCAACGGCACCGCGTTCGACCAGAAGTCCGGCTCGGTGTCCGGCATCTACCTGGACGGCATGGACCCGAACGCCGCCAAGCGGCCCACGATCCCGGTGAAGAACCCGGCGGGCAGCGGCTCCGTCGAGGTCCACCCGCTGAAGGCGCCCACCTCCGCCGGACTCGGCAGCCTGCTGCCCAAGAAGTGACGGCCCGGCCTTCTCACCCGTCGGCAGACCCGGCGAAAGCCGGCTCCGGAATTCTGCGACTCTGATCCGGTTCCCGGCGGCCGAAGTACGGCGGGCAGGCCCGGACACCGGATCCGGAAGCAGAATTCCGGCTCCGTGGACGTCGGGCCCGCCGGCCGACCGGCACCCCGTGAACCAACTCTCCGGCCCACCGGCCCTCCCCTTGCCGGTGGGCCGGACGCATGTGCCCCGGCGGCCGTCGACGAAGGGCTTTTCGGGCTCCGGCGGTAATAGCGCAGACGGCCCCGGAATGAGCCTAAAGGGGACTGCGCGCACCGGCGCGCTCATTGCGCCATCCGAAGGAATCTCTGCGCGTTTGATTGTTCTCGCCGTGACTTATGCGTGCATATACGGGTTTCCTTTTCGTAAGCGTGCGCAACCGTGAATTCAGGAAGGAACCGAGTTGCCCAGGAAGTTCGCGGTCATCACGGCCCTCGCCCTCAGCACCGTCGTCGGCAGCGCCGGCATCGCCTCCGCCGGCGGCTCCTACGGCGGCGACGGGTCCAAGAGCAGCTCCAGCACCACCGTCAAGGGCGGGAGCGGCTTCTCCTCGTCGCCGGTCGTCGTGAACGCGCCGCAGCAGGGCGTTCTGATCGCCAACGGCACCCTCGTCGACCTTCGCTGCGCAGTGCCGTGGTCCAACGGTGCTGCCGTCATCGCGGCCGCCGTGGCGCCCAACTCGCACTACGTCGGCTGCAACACCGGCAAGGTCGAGCAGGGCCGTAAGGCCGTCCACGGCGGCGGCCTGCTCTTCTGACTCCTGCTCCGACCGCGTCGCAGCAGGTAAAAACCACAACGCAGCCAGGAAGGCTCAGCACATGCGCAACAAGGTTACGGCCATCTCCGCGGTCGCCGCGGGCATCGTCCTCGCGACCGCCGGCTCGGCCGCGGCCGACAACGACACCACCACCGTCAAGGGTGGCAGCGGCTTCTCCTCCGCCCCGGTCGTCGTGAACGAGCCGCAGCAGGGCGTCATCGTCCTCAACGGCACCGCCGTCGACGGCCGTTGCCTCCTGCCGTGGTCGAACGGTGCCGTCCTCGGCGCCGCCATCGCCCCGAACTCGAAGTACGTCGGCTGCAACACCGGCAAGGTCGAGCAGGGCCGCGGCTCGTACCACAAGGGCGGACTCCTTTTCTGACTCCTGCTCCGAGCATTTCGCAGCAGGTAAACCCACACGCAGCCCGGAAAGGCTCAGTACATGCGTAACAAGGTTACGGCCATTTCGGCCATCGCCGCGGGCATCGTTCTCGCGACCGGCGGCTCCGCCGCGGCGGACAACGACTCCACCACCGTCAAGGGCGGTAGCGGTTTCTCCTCCGCCCCGGTCGTCGTGAACGACGCGCAGCAGGGTCTCGCCGTCGTCAACGGCACCCTGATCGACGCGCGTTGCCTCGCTCCGTGGTCCAACGGTGCCGTTCTCGGCGCCACCATCGCCCCGAACTCGAAGTACGTCGGCTGCAACACCGGCAAGGTCGAGCAGGGCCGCGAATCGGTGCACGTCGGCGGCCTGCTGTTCTGAGCGGTCCGTTCTGAGCACAGCTTCTTCCGAGGGCGGTCCCCGGTTCTCCGGTGGGCCGCCCTCGGCATGTCCGGGGGACGTCGTGCCACATGCCGAAGGGCCGGCTCCGTGGGTACGGAGCCGGCCCTTCGCGACGCGCCGGACGACGCGCCGAGGTCACCTGTTGAGCGGGAGCCCGCCGAGCAGCTTGCCGTCGACCGGGTTCGGCAGCGTGCCGCCGAAGACCGGCGTCTTCACGACGCCGGAGTCCTTGACGTTGGACTTCACCTTCTCCGCCGTGCGCTGCACGTTCTGCGTGGCGGAGGGAAGGCTCCGGGTGACCGCCGAGCCGTTGTCGACCAGGCCGCTCCCGGGCATGTTCACGGCGGAGGCGGGAACAGCGGCGCCGGCGATCGCGAGCGATCCGGCGACCACTGCAGCAGCCTTCAGGTTCTTCATCATGTGCCTTTCCAGGTGAATCCGTTCGTGGTTCTCCTGGCCTAACGACACGGGAACTCGGCGGAAACCCCGAGGTCGTCAAGTTCCCGGAACTCATACGAAAAGACCCGTCGGGCCGGCGGGGGCCGGGCCGACGGGCCGTGAGATCGGCGGCTGCTTCGCCTCAGGCACCGGTCCCGGTCTCGGCGGGCGGCAGGCCGGGCAGTCGCGCGGCGGGCAGGCCGCGGTCGAGCAGGGTGGCGACGGAGACGTCCACGAGCTTCTTCACCACGTTGTCGGCCGCCGGGTCCACCTGCTCGCCCTTGTCCGCCAGCAGGGCGGCCAGGAGGCCGTCCACGGCCTTGCCGAGCGCGTCGAGGGCGCCCGGCGTGAGGCCGGTGGTGTCGGTCGTGTCAGCGGCGTCGGCGGCGTCGGTGAGCGCCTCCTCGCGGTCCGCCGCGGCCTCCCTGCGGGCCTCTTCGGCCTCCGCGCGGGCGGCCGCCACCTCCTGCGCGGCCTCGGCGAGGGCCTCCTCGCGGGCCTGGGCGACGGCCTCCCGGGCCGCGGCGGCGAGCTTCTTCGCCTCCGCCGCGGTGAGCGGGTCGTCGTCCGCGGCGAGGACCGAGTCCAGCAGCCGGGTCACGGGGGTCAGGACGGTGCCGAGGCCGGCCAGCGCGTCGGTCTGGTCGCGCAGCGCCGCCCGACTGTCGGCGGCCGTACGGGAGGCGGGGCGGGTGTCGTCGGGGCCGGCGGCGAGGGCCGGCGCCACCGTACCCAGGAGGAGTGCCGCGCACAGGGCCGAGGTGGCGATGTGGCGGGTGGTCGGAGCAGGCAAGGGATTTCCCTCCGGCGAGTTTTCGGGGTCGTTCGCCCACCGTCTCCGCCGGGGACCCGGCTGTCGAATTCGGCGGCCCCGAACAGGGCACGGGACCTGCTGATCGGGTGGACACCGGAAACCACTCCGTACTACGGCTCCAAACGGGTGGTCCGCGCGGGAAACAACTCGGGAAACGGGTCTGCTCCACCATCGCCGACCCTATCGGCGATAAATATGGATAAGTGGCTGGCGCTGTTCATCTCATGTGCCCGGAAAGCCGTTTGGACCACGGAGTCCGGTGAACAGCTGCGGAATCTTACAGCGGGACGCGCCACACATCGTCGTGTTACTGGTTCGGACTCTTTTCTGCGGAAGGGCAGCCTCGGTCATGCGCGTGGTGCCGCACATCCTGCATGTCGCCCAGCCCGTCGAGGGCGGGGTCGCGCGGGTCGTGACGGACCTGGTGGCGGCTCAGCTCGGCTCCGGACTGCGGGTGACGGTGGCCGCGCCGCCCGGCGGCACCCTGACGGACTCTCTGACCTCGCTGGGCTGTGCCGTACGGCGGTGGGACGCGACGCGGGCCCCGGGGCGCCGGCTGCCCGGTGAGGTGCGGCGGCTGGCGCGGCTGGTGCGCGAGGTGCGGCCCGATCTGGTGCACGCGCACAGCGCGAAGGCGGGGCTCGCGGTCCGGCTGGCGGTGCGGGGCGCCCTGCCGACCGTGTTCCAGCCGCACGCCTGGTCGTTCGAGGCCACCGGTCCCGTGGTGAACCGGGCGGCGCTGGGCTGGGAGCGGTTCGGGGCGCGGTGGGCGGCGCGGGTGGTGTGCGTGAGCGAGGGCGAACGGCGCACCGGTGAGCGCCGTGGTGTCCGGGCCGTGTGGCGGGTGGTCCCCAACGGGGTGGACACCGCCAGGCTCCGGCCGGAGGGCGGGCGTGCGGACGTGGAGGGCGCGCCGCTGGTGGTGTGCGTGGGCCGGCTGTGCCGTCAGAAGGGGCAGGACGTGCTCCTCGGAGCGTGGCCGGAAGTGGCGCGAAAGGTGCCCGGTGCCCGGCTGGTGCTGGTCGGTGACGGGCCGGACGGGGAGCGGCTGCGGCGCGGCGCGCCCGCGTCGGTGCGGTTCGCGGGGGCCGTGGCGGATGCCGCGCCCTGGTACCGGGCCGCCGATGTCGTGGTGCTGCCGTCGCGCTGGGAGGGCATGGCGCTGGCGCCGCTGGAGGCCATGGCGTGCGGCCGGCCGGTCGTGGTGACGGACGTGGACGGGGCCCGCGAGAGCCTGCCGCCCGAGGCCCGCGCGGCCTGTCTGGTGCCGCCGGACGACCCGGGTGCGCTGGCCCGGGCACTCACTGCGCTGCTGCTCGATGCGCCGCTGCGCTCGGAGCTCGGCGCGCGGGCCCGGGCGCACACGCTCGCCGCCCACGATCTGCGGCGCGCCACGGACGCCGTGACCGACGTGTACCGCGAACTGCTCGGTGGTCCCACCGCGCCGGTCGTCGGACCTTACGAGGGCAGGAAGTGCATCACCACATGACCGCGGAAAGCTTCGTCGCCTCGCCCGCGGGGCAGCACCGGGCGCCCGAGGGCGCCCTCTCCGTTCCGGCCCCCGGCGGGCTCCCCGGCGGGCACGGTCCGGCCGCCGGGCGCGGGCCGCGCCGCCGGCGGCCGGACGCGCGGCTGCCGCTGTGGCTCGCCGACGGCGGCGCGGTGCTCGTGGGGGCGCTGGCGCTGCCCGTCGCGCACCGGCATCCGCTGGTCCTCGCCGTACTGGCGCTCGGGGTGTTCGCGCTGAACCGGCGGGCCTCGCTGTACGACGTCTCCCTCACGCCGGGGGCGCTGGACGACGTGCCGGCGGTCTGCGGCCGGATCGCCGTCGGCTGGGCGGTGGCGGCGGCGCTGTCGCCGCTGCGGTCGCTGCCGCCGTCGGTGCTGCTCACCGTGGTCGCCGCGCACTGTGCGGCGGCGTGCGCGGGCCGGGCGGTGGTGCTGGGGCTGCGGCGCCGGGCACTGCGGCGGCGGCCCTGTCCGGCGCTGGTCGTCGGCCCGGTGGTGACGGCCCGGCAGGTGGCCGCCGCGCTGCTGCGCCGCCCGGAGTGCGGGGTGCGGCCGGTCGGGCTGGTCGCCGACGGCCCGGACGCGCTCGAGGACCTGGCCGACGAGACGGGGCTGCCGGTGTTCACGACGGCGCTGGAGGCACGCCGGGCCGTGGGCCACGACGGGGTCGGGGCGGTGCTGGTCGTGGGGGCCGCCACCCGGGTGGAGCGGGCCTCGGTGCTGCGGGGGCTGGCCGCGTCCGGCTGCGCGCTGTGGGAACTGGACGCAGAGCGGGGGCCGTACACCGTGGGTGGCCGGGCCGGGCATCTGGCCGGGTTCCCGCGCCGGCCGCTGCGGCGGGAGGACGGGCGGAAGCCCGGCGCGGGCCTGAAGCGGCTGCTGGACGTGGTGCTGTCCGGTGCGCTGCTGGTGCTGACCGGCCCTGTGCTGCTGGGGTGCGCGCTGGCGCTGCGGGTCATGGACGGCCCCGGCGTCGTCTTCCGGCAGGAGCGGATCGGGCGGGACGGGCGGCCGTTCACCATGCTGAAGCTGCGCACGCACCGGCCCGCCAGCGAGCACGAGTCGGCGACCCGCTGGAGCGTGGCCAACCAGCAGGACATGAGCCGGTTCTGCCACTTCCTGCGCCGTACCTCGCTGGACGAGCTGCTCCAGCTGTGGAACGTCTTCCGCGGCGACATGAGCCTGGTCGGGCCGCGGCCCGAACGGCCGTACTTCGTGGCGCAGTTCAGCCAGGCGCACCCCGGCTATCCGGAGCGGCACCGGATGCGCACCGGGATCACCGGGCTGGCGCAGATCAACGGGCTGCGCGGCGACACCTCGATCGAGGACCGGGCCCGCTACGACAACGCCTACATCGACGACTGGTCGCTGTGGCAGGACGTCTGCGTCCTGCTGCGCACGGTGGCCCAGTTCGTCCGGCCGACGGGGAGCTGAGGCACCGATGACCACGTCCCCCGCGGTCCTGACCCGGACCACGCCCACCCGGCCGGTGCCGCCCCGGCTGCGCCCGGTTCTGCCCCTGCTGCCCGTGCTGCCGGTGGTGGCGATCGTCGTGCTGCTCGGTCTGCCGGTCCGGGCGGGCGGCTCCGTCACGCCCGCGGACGCGGCGTCGGCGCTGGCCGTGCTGTGCGCGCTCGGGCAGGCGGTGCTGCGCGGGCGGCGGCTGCCCCGGACGGCCGTGCTGGTGCTCGGGCTGCCCGTGGTGGGGATCGCGCTGGCCGCGGCCGGCGCGGCGACCCCGGGGGACGCGCTGACCGGACTGGCCCGGCACCTCCAGGTGTTCGTGCTGATCCCGGTCGCGGTGACGCTGCTGGTGCGGGACCGCCGCGGGGCGCGGCTGGTGCTGTGGTCGCTGGTCGGCCTGGCGCTGTGGCAGGGCGGGATCGGCGTCAAGCAGTACCTGACCGGGACGGGGGCGTCGTACCAGGGGGCGTTCGTCCGGGCGGTGGGGACGTTCGGGCCGTCGGACGTGATGGGGATGGCGAACGTCGTGGCGCTCGGCATCGTGGCGGCGACCGGTCTCGCGCTCGGCACCCGGTCGGCGCGGCAGCGGCTGGTGGCGGTCGGGTGCGCGGCGGTGCTGCTGGTGCCGCTCGCGGTGTCGTTCAGCCGGGGCGCCTGGATCGCGACGGCGGTGACGTGCGGGGCGGTGCTGCTGCTGGCGGGGGTGCGGCGGGCGGCCGGGGTGTTCGCCGCCGTGGTCGCGGCCGGCGTGGTGCTGGTGGGCGGGTTCGGGGTGGGCGCGGCGCAGCTGGAGGAGCGGCTGACCAGCATCACGCAGGTCGCGGATGCCCCGGACCAGTCGGTCGTCGACCGGTACACGATGTGGGCGGCCGCGGCGGACATGTGGAGCGCGGACCCGCTGACCGGTGTGGGTCTGAAGGGCTTCCCCGCGCACCGCGACGGGCACGCCTCGCTGGCGCTGTCGTCGGGCAGCGACACCGAGGGCGCGGGGCAGGCGTTCGTACGGCAGCCGCTGCTGTCGCCGCACAACATGTATCTGCTGCTGCTGAGCGAGCAGGGGCTGCTGGGCGTGGTCACGGTGGCGGGCGGCTGGCTGGCGCTGCTGGTGTGCGCGCTGCGCCGGCTGCGGCGCGGCGCCGGGCCCGTCCGGGACTGCGCGCTCGCGGCCTGCGGGCTGCTGATGTGGCAGCTCGTCAACTTCCTGTACGCCGACATCGGCGGGCCCTCGACCGTGCTGACGGCGGTCTGCCTGGGGCTGGCCGCGTGGTGGGCGCTGTCCGGGGACGCGGCCAGGGAAGCGGGGGCCCGGTGAGGTCGGGCGCGACGGAGCACATGGACGCGGCGGCCGGGAGCGGCCCGCGTCCCGCTGTTCCCGCCCCGGCTTCGGCGCCCCGCTCCCCCGGCGCCGTCTCGGGCCGTTTCCTCGCGCGGGCGACGCTGCTGTCGGCCGCGCTGTCGATGGCCGCCGCGGTGCTCGGCCTGGGCCGGGACCAGGCTCTCGCCCACTTGTTCGGCGCGGGCGCGGAGACCGACGCGTTCCTGGTGGCCTGGACGGTGCCGGAGATGGCGTCGACGCTGCTGATCGAGGACGGCATGGCGTTCGTGCTGGTGCCGGCGTTCAGCCTGGCGCTGGCGCAGCGGGGGCGCGGGACGCCGGGGCCCGACCCGGTGCGCGCGCTGGTGGCCGCCTCGCTGCCGCGGCTGTGTCTGGCGCTGGCCGTGGCGGCCGCGCTACTCGTGCTCGGGGCGCCGCTGCTGGTCGCGTTCCTCGCGCCGGGGCTGTCCGACCCGTCCCTGGCGGTGGCCTGCACCCGGCTGACCGCGACCTGTGTGCTGAGCTTCGGGCTGGCCGGGTACTGCAGCGCGGCGCTGCGCGCGCACCGCAGCTATCTGGCGCCGGGCGCCATCTACATCGCGTACAACGCGGTCATCATCGCGACGATGGTCGTGCTCGCCGCGCGCTGGGGGGTGCGGGCTGCGGCGCTCGGGGTCGCGCTCGGCGGCTGCGCCATGGCGCTCGCGCAGGCGCCCTCGCTGTGGCGGCGCCTGGCGCGCCGGCCCGGGGGCGGGAGCGGTGTCCCGCGGGCGGCGGGTGCCGACCGGCACGGCGGACACGGCGTCACGCGGGCGGCGGGTGCGGACCGGGACGGCGGGCACGGCGTCGCGCGGGCGGCGGGTGCCGACCGGGACGGCGGGCACGGCGTCGCGCGGGCGGCGGGTGCCGACCGGGACGGCGGGCACGGCGTCGCGCGGGCGGCGGGTGCCGACCGGGACGGCGGGCACGGCGTCCCGCGGGCGGCGGGTGCCGACCGGGACGGCGGGCACGGCGTCCCGCGGGCGGCGGGTGCCGACCGGGACGGCGGGCACGGCGTCCCGCGGGCGGCGGGTGCCGACCGGGACGGCGGGCGGGCGTTCACAGTGGGGCTGGTCTGCGCGGTGCTGCTGTTCGCGGTGGGCCGGCAGTCGCAGGTCCTCATCGAGCGGTACTTCGCGTCCGGACTGCCGGCCGGGGCCATCTCGCACCTCAACTACGCGCAGAAGGTCGCCCAGTTGCCGATGTCGCTGGCGATGATGGTGTGCGTCGTGACCTTCCCGGTGGTGGCGCGGGCGATCGCCGAGGGCGACGTCCGGCGGGCCCGGGACCGCGTCGAGCGCGACCTGACGCTGATGGCCTGCCTGGTGCTGCTCGGCACGAGCGTGGTGGTGGCCTGCGCGCCGGGGATCGTGCACCTGCTGTTCCAGCGGGGCGCGTTCACCGCCGGGGACACCGCCGCCACCGCCGCCGTGATGCGGGTGTACGCGCTCGGGCTGCTCGGGCACACCCTGGTGGGCGCGCTCGTGCGGTCGTACTTCTCGACGGGCCGTGCCAGCTGGTACCCGCCGGCCGTCATGGGCATCGGCGTGGTCGCCACCATCGGGCTGAGCGCCTGGGCCGTGGGGCCCTGGGGGGCGCGCGGCATCGCCGGCGCCAACGCGGCCGGCATCTCCCTGACCGCGCTGCTCCTGCTGCTCGGCCTCGGCCCGCAGTCCGTGCCCGTGCGGATCCCCCGGGTCGCCGGCGCGCTGGCCCGCCCGGTGGCCGCCGCCGTGGGTGCCACCACGGCCGGGCTGGCCGGCGCCGGGCTGGCCGACGGGCCCGCGGCGTCCACCGCCGCCGGCTGTGCCTGCGCGAGCGTCGTGTTCCTGGCGCTGGCGTGGCTCCTGAACGCGACGGGCGTCCGGTCCCTGCCGTTTCCCGTTCCGCATTCCGTCCGCAGCCCCCTCACACGAAAGCTCCGCCATGGTCGCTGACATCTCCGCCGCGCCCCGCGTGGCCGAACCCGTGCCCCAGCCCGCCGTGGAGGGCCGCCGCAGGCGGGACTCCGCCGCCTGGGTGGCCATGTACCACTCGGTCTCCACCTGCCCCGACGACCCGTACGACGTGACCGTGACCCCGGCCCGGCTGGAGCGGCAGCTCGGCTGGCTGGCCGGGCGCGGACTGCGCGGGGTGAGCGTGCGCGAGCTGCTCGAGGCCCGGGACCGGGGCACGGAACGCGGCCTGGTCGGGCTGACGTTCGACGACGGCTACACCGACTTCGTCACCGAGGCACTGCCCGTGCTGCGCCGGCACGGCTTCACGGCGACGGTGTTCGTGCTGCCCGGGCTGCTCGGCGGCGCGAACGTGTGGGAGCGGACCGGCCCCCGCAAGCCGCTGCTGGACGAGGACGGGGTGCGGCGGGCCGCGGCGGCCGGGATGGAGGTCGCCTCGCACGGGATGACGCACCTCGATCTGACCCAGGCCCCGGACGACGTGCTCCGGAAGGAGGTGGCCGGGAGCCGGCACGTCCTCGCCGACCTGCTCGGCGAGGACGTCGCCGGGTTCTGCTACCCGTACGGCCACCACGACGAGCGGGCCGTCGACGCCGTACGCATGGCCGGGTACCGCTACGCCTGCGCGATCGCGCCCTCCCCGCTCGGCCGCGGCGATCTGGTGCTCCCCCGTATCCACATGGGGCAGGCGGACGGCTCGCTCCGGCTGGAGCTGAAACGGCGGCTGGCCCGCGTCTACGGCCGGGCGCTGGAGGCGGCGTGAGGGTCCTGCACGTCATCACCGGCCTCGGCGTCGGTGGCGCGGAACAGCAGCTGCGGCTGCTGCTGCGGCACCTCCCGGCGCGCTGCGACGTGGTGACCCTGACCAACCCGGGCCCGGTGGCCGCCGGTCTGGCCGCCGACGGGGTGCGGGTCGCCCATCTGGGGATGGGCGGCAACCGGGACCTGGAGGCCCTGCCGCGGCTGACCCGGCTGATCCGGGGCGGCGGCTACGACCTGGTGCACACGCATCTGTACCGGGCCTGCCTGTACGGGCGGCTCGCCGCGCGGCTCGCCGGGGTGCGGGCCGTCGTGGCCACCGAGCACTCGATCGGCGCGACCCGTCTCGAGGGGCGCCCGCACAGCGCAGGGGTGCGGGCGCTGTATCTGGCGGGCGAGCGGCTCGGGCAGGTCACGGTCGCCGTCTCCCCGACGGTGGCCCACCGGCTGCGGCGCTGGGGGGTGCCGGGGCAGCGCATCCGGGTCATCCCGAACGGCATCGACGCGCCCCGGTTCCGCTACGACGAGGTGCGCCGCAAGGAGGCGCGGGCCTACTACGGGCTGCCCGAGGACGCCTACGTCGTCGGCGGTGTGGGGCGTCTGGCGCCCGGCAAGCGGTTCGGTCTGCTCGTGGCCGCGCTGGCCCAGCTCCCGGACGACGTACGGCTGTTGCTGGTCGGCGGCGGGCCCGAGGAGGCGGCGCTGCGCCGGGCCGCCCGCGAACTGGGCGTGGAGGACCGGCTGGTGCTCACCGGTGAGCGGCCCTGTCTGCCCGATCCGCACGACGGTGCTCCCGATCTGCCCGGTCTGCTCTGCGCGATGGACGTGCTCGCCTCGCCGTCGCCGGAGGAGTCCTTCGGGCTGGCGGTGCTGGAGGCCCTGGCGGCGGGGCTGCCCGTGCTGTACGCGAGCTGCCCGGCCGTCGAGGACCTGCCGGCGCGGGCGGTGCCCGGTGCTCGGCGGGTCACCGGCGGGGCCGGGGCGTACGCGCGGGAACTGCTGCGGCTGCGGGCGGCCGGGCCGGGCGAGCGGTGCGCCCCGGACGTCGTGCGGCACTACGACATCGCGCGCACCGCGCGGCAGCTGATGGACCTGTACACGGCCGCTTCGGCCGGTTCGAACCTGGAAGCGAGTTCCTCATGACAGACAACCCCGCCGAGCGCGCTCCGCTGTGGGACCGGGCCCGGACCCGGCTCGGACGGCTGCCCGTGTGGGCGCTGGTGCCCGCCGCCGCGCTGACCGGTGCCCTGGCCGGCGGCGCGTACGGGCTGGTGAAGCCCCCGCAGTACACGGCGACCAGTTCCGTCGTCGCCGTGCCGAACGGCACGACCGAGGCCGACTGCACCGACGCGCTCGGGTTCGCCCAGGCGTACGGCCGGGTCGCCACGCAGCTCGCGGTGCTCGGGGACGCCCAGATGTGGGCGGGCGTCCCGGTGTCGACGCTGCGCGACAGCGTGGAGGTGGCCACCTCGCCGGACGCGCCGATGGTCGCGGTCTCGGCGACGGCGGCCAGCCCCGGGCAGGCCGTCGACATCGCGAACGCGGTGACCCGCGCGCTCGTCAACGAGGCCGGCTACGCCAAGGAGCGCACCGGTATCCGCCTGGAGAACCTCTCCCGGGCGCTGCGGCCGAGCGAGCCGTCGTCGGCGTCGCCGGGGCTGACCGCGCTGGTGGGCGCGAGCGCCGGCGGGCTGCTCGGCGGTCTCGCGCTGCTGGCCCGCCCGCGCCGGCGGCCCGGTGGGCCGGGCGAGGACGACGACCTGGGACGGGCCTCCGTGCCCGGGCCCGCCGGTGCCGCCGACGCCCAGGAGACCCGCGGATGACCGCGTCCGCCCGAAAGCTCACGGTGGAGGTGTGCACCGACGAGCACACCTTCGCGGGGCTGGCCGAGCCATGGGGGCGCCTGCACCGGGCGTGCCCGTCGGCGACGGCGTTCCAGAGCCACGCCTGGCTGCACTCCTGGTGGCTGTCGTACGGCACACCGGGCCGGCTCCGCCTGGTCCTTGTACGCCAAGGGGATGACCTGGTGGCGGCGGCGCCGCTGATGCGGGTGCACGGCCCGCTGCCCGCGCTGGTGCCGCTCGGCGGTGCCATCACCGACTTCTGCGATGTGCTGGTGGACGAGTCGGCGGGGGTGCCGGCCGCGGCGGCGCTCGCGGACGCCCTGGCCGACCTCGCCCGTACCGCGCTGGTCGACTTCCGCGAGGTGCGGCCGGGTGGCGCGATGGAGCGGGTGTTCCTGTGCTGGCGCGGTCCGCGGCGGCGGCTGCGGGACTCGCTCTGCCTGGAACTGCCCGCGCTGCCCCTGGAGGACCTGGTCGGACGGCTGCCGACGGGCCGGGCCCGGCGGATCCGCAGCAAGGTCAACCAGCTGTCCCGGCTGGGCGTGCAGTGGCGGGTCGTGCCGCACGAGGAGACGGAGGCCGCGCTGCGCCGGCTCCTGGAGCTGCACCGGCTGCAGTGGCAGGGCCGGCAGGTGTCGCCCGAGCATCTGCGGCCGCGGTTCATGGAGCACCTGGTGCGCGCGGCGGTCCCGCTGGCCCGCTCCGGGGAGGCGGCGACCACGGAGTTCGTGCTGGACGGCTCGGTGGTGGCGGTCAACATCTCGCTGCTGTCGGGCGCGCTGGCCGGCATGTACCTGTACGGCTTCGACCCGGAGCTGCGGCAGCGCCGGGTGGACGTGGCGACGATGCTGCTGCACGGCGCGACCGGGCACCTCGGCTCGGGCGGGCTGCGCACGCTGAGCCTGCTGCGGGGCGCGGAGCCGTACAAGTACCGCTGGCTGCCGACGACCGTCGTCAACCAGCGGTACCTGCTGGCCCGGAACCGCACCGCGCCGCTGCTGGGGGCCGCGCTCGCGGAGGCGGCGGCGCGGCGGCGGGCCAAGGAGATGCTGCGCAGGGAGGCCGAACCGGCGGCTCAGCGGTAGCGCTCCGCCCACTGCAGACACGCGGAGAGCCGGCCGCCGATCTGCTGCTCCAGCCACTTCTCCAGGTCCAGCAGGGTGCAGTGCGGGGCCTGGGCGGTGGTGGGTGCCGGGGCCGGTGTCGCCGCGGCGGCCGGCTCCGGCGCGGGGGACGGGGTCGCCTCCGGCAGCGAGGGGACCGGCCGGGGGCGGGAGTACAGCGGGGCGGACAGCAGGAGCCGGTACAGGGCGGAGGCGCGGGGGTTGTCGGAGCACAGCCACACACCGTGCGGGCAGTAGTCGGTGATGGTGTTGTAGAGCGGCTTGTGCTGGTCCATCCAGGCCAGCATCCGCAGCATGTACGTGATGTTGTCGCCGTTGCGGAACAGGCCCCACTCCGGGTACGAGATCGGCTTGCCGTGCCGGCGGGCGAAGTCCACGTGGTACTGCAGGCCGTACGGCTCGGAGACCTGCTCGTCGAAGCTCAGGCCGCGCGGCTGGTCGTAGGCGTCCATGCCGATGATGTCGACGACGTCGTCGCCGGGGTAGCACTCGGGCCAGGGGACGGCGTCCACGCCCCGGCTGGGGGCGAAGTCGAAGCGGAAGCGCTGCCCGTCGACCGCGCGCATCACCCGGACGATCCGGCGCCAGTACTGCTTCCAGCTCTCCGGGTCGGGGCCGCAGCGGTGGGTGTAGGTGATGCCGTTCATCTCCCAGCCGAGCACGATCACCGTGTCCGGGATGCCGAGGTCGACCAGGCGTTCGGCGAGCGCCTCGAAGTGCTCGTCGAAGGCGCCGGACGCGGCGCGGCGCAGCAGGGTGCGGACGGTGGCGTCGGGGAGGCCGCGCTCGTTGCGTTCCATCATCGGCACGTTGAGCACGAGCATCCGGTCGGACTTGGCGCGCCGCCAGGCCGCCCAGCTGTCGAGGAAGCCGTGCCCGCCCTCGATGTTGGTCCACAGGTCGCCCGGCAGATAGGTGTGCCCCACGCGGGGTTCCTGGCCGCCGAGCCAGCGGCTGAGCTGCTTCATCCGCTGCACTCCGGCGGGCCCGTAGTGCAGGTAGGCGCCGAACGCGGGCGCGTGCGCGGGCACTCCGGCCGGGGCGTGCGCGCCCTCGGACGACTGCGGCGCGGCGGGCGGAGGCGTGGGCTGGGCCACGGGCACCGGGCGGGCCGGGTCGGGGTGGGAGGCGGAGTCCGCCGCGAGGGCCGGGCCCGGCGCCAGGGCCGCCGCGGCGATCACGGCGGCGGTGATCAGCGCCGGTCCTCTTCGGGCGGACCGTCGGCGGTCACGGGCCATGCGTCCTCCTCGGCGGGGCACTTCCCCTGTAGGTGACAGGAGGTCATATCCGCCGGGGCGGCACCATCGGAGCGCCGCCGAACGGGCCATCGGCCACCGAACGGACCATCAGCCGCCGTACAGCGCCTCGATGTCGGCGGCGTACGTCTGGGTCACGGCCTGCCGCTTGACCTTCAGCGACGGGGTGAGCAGTCCGTTGTCCTCGGTCCACTCCCCCTCGACGAGCCGGAACGCGCGGATCGACTCGGCGCGCGAGACGGCCGCGTTGGCGTGGTCGACCGCCTTCTGGACGTCGGCGAGCATCCGGGGGTCCTGGACGACCTCGGACATCGGGGTGCCGGCGGGCAGTTTGCGGACGGCGAGCCAGTGCGCCACCGCGTCGGGTTCGAGGGTGATGAGGGCGCCGACGAAGGGGCGGCCGTCGCCGACGACGAGGCACTGGCCGACGGGCGGGCGGCTGCGCAGCCGGTCCTCCAGGACGGACGGGGAGACGTTCTTGCCGCCGGAGGTGACGAGGATGTCCTTCTTGCGGCCGGTGATGGTGAGGTAGCCGTCCTCGTCGAGGGCGCCGAGGTCGCCGGTGGCGAACCAGCCGTCGCGCAGCACGGCGTCGGTGGCGGCCGGGTCGCCCCGGTAGGCGCCGAAGACGATGCCGCCCTCGATGAGCACCTCGCCGTCGTCGGCGATGCGGACGGCGGTGCCGGGGACGGGCCGGCCGACCGTGCCGGGGCGGGGCCTGAGCGGCGGGACGATGGTGGCGGCGGCGGTGGTCTCGGTCAGTCCGTAGCCCTCGTAGACGAGGATGCCGGCGGCGTAGAAGAACAGGTTGAGGTCGCGGTCGAGCGGGGAGCCGCCGCTGATGGCGTAGCGCAGCCGGCCGCCGAGCTCCTTGCGGACCCGGCGGTAGACCAGCAGGTCGTACAGGGCCCAGGCGGCCCACAGTCCGATGCCGGGGCCCTTGCCGGTGCCGAGGAAACGGCTCAGGTGGGCCTCGGCGAAGCGGACGGCGATCCGGTGGGCGCGGTCGAAGGAGGCACCGCGGCCCAGCTTCTCGGCGGTGGCCCGGCCGGTGTCGTGGATCTTCTCGAAGAGGTAGGGGACGCCGACGAGGAAGGTCGGCCGGAACTCCCGGAGCGCGGGCCGCAGTTCGTCGGGTTTGATGCTGGGCCAGTGGCCGATCTCGATACGGCCCATCAGGCAGGCGATCTGGATGGTGCGGCCGAGGATGTGGGCGAGCGGGAGGAAGAGCAGGGTGGAGGCGGTCTGGCCGGTGACCGCCTGGAAGACGGGGTGCAGCAGTTCGACGGTGTTGGCCGCCTCGGCGTGCAGATTGCCGTGGGTGAGGACGCAGCCCTTGGGCCGGCCGGTGGTGCCGGAGGTGTAGCAGATCGTCGCGACCGTGTCGGGGGTGAGGGCGGCACGGCGTTTGACGACCTCCTCGTCGGACAGGTCGCGGCCGAGCGCGGTGAGCGTGCCGAGGGCGTCGTCGTCCAGCTCCCAGACGCGCGGGGGCTGTTCGTGCGCGGCGGTGCCCGTCGTCACCGCGGCGGTGTTCTCCGCCGTCTCGGTGACGACGTGCCGGACGCCGGAGTCGCGGACGATCCACTCGATCTGGTCGGCGGACGAGGTGGCGTACACCGGCACGCTCTGCCCGCCGGCGGCCCAGATCGCGAAGTCCAGCACGGTCCACTCGTAGCGGGTGCGGGACATGACGGCGACCCGGCCGCCGGGTTCCAGTCCGGCGGCGATCAGCCCCTTGGCGACGGCGGTGACCTCGCGGGCGAACTCCGCCGCCGTCACCGGCCGCCAGCCGTCGCCGGTGTGCCGGCGCAGGACGACGGCGTCGGGCGCCTCGGCCGCGTTGGTGTGGGGCAGATCGGCGATGCTTCCGGTCGCCGGGCGGGGCACGAGCGCCGGGGTGCGGGCCTCGCGGACCACGCCCCCGGCGTCCTTCACGACCTCGACCTCGCCGCGTTCCAGCAGTTCGGTTCGCTGCGCGGCCCGCTTCAGATCCTTGCGTACGCCCATGTCGGCTCCCGTGCCCGTCGTACTTACCGGAGAGTAAACTTACTCAAGCGTAAGTAGACGTCAATGGGTGCGGCACGACTCAGTCCCGGTCGGTGAGGCGGCTCGCCCGGCGGATCGCCTCCGCGAGCCGGGAGACGTCCTTGTCCTCGGTGGTGGAGGCCAACTCGTCGGCCCGCTCGGCCAGTTCCCCGAGCCGGACCCGGCCCGGCAGGGTCGTACGGCCGTCGCTCCCGCGCAGGGTGTCGGCGAAGTAGGCCGCCGTCGCCGTGACCTGGAAGCGGGGGCTCGCGCTCCACACCGAGTCCTCCAGGGCGCCGGTCTCGATGTCGCCCGACTCCTCGTGCGGGGCGCGGGTGCGCGGGTCGAGCCAGCGGACGCTCGCCGTCGCCAGATGGCCCTCGGCGTCCGGTGCGGTGCGCACGGCGTACAGGGCGGTGACGGTGTGGCCGGGGCCGACCTCGCCGCCGTCGACCCGGTCGTCGCGGAAGTCCTCGTCGGCGACCTGCCGGTTGTCGTAGCCGATCAGCCGGAACTCCTTCACCGTCTTCGGGTCGAAGGCGACCTGGGCCTTGGCGTCGCGGGCGGTCAGGTCGACGTTGCGGGGCAGGTCCTGGCTGAAGACCTTGTGCGCCTCGCGCTCCCCGGAGACGTACACGGTGTGGCCGTCGCCCTTGTCGGCGAGGCGCTCCATCAGGGCGTCGCCGTAGTCGCTGCCGACGCCCACCCCGAACAGGGTGATGCCGTGCTCGCGGCGCTCGGAGGAGATGCGCTCCAGGATGGTGTCGGCGTCGGTGTCGCCCGTGTTGGCCAGGGCGTCGGAGACCAGCACGACCCGGTTGGTGGCGCCCTCGCGCAGGCCGTCCTCGGCGGTCTCGTAGCCGGTCTCGACCCCGGCGCCGAGGTTGGTGGAGTCGGTGGGCTCCAGGCTGTCGATGGCGTCGTGGATCTCGTCCCGGTGCCCGCCGACCCGGGTCGGCCTCAGCACCCGCTCGGCCTCGTCGCTGAAGGTGACCAGGGCGACCGAGTCGTCGTCGCGCAGCCGGTCCGTCATCACGCCGAGGGAGTCCTTCGCGAGGTCCAGACGGCCCGGTTCGGCCATGGAGCCGGAGATGTCGACCACGAAGGTGAGTGCGGCGGGCGGGCGTTCGCCGGAGTCCTCGGCGGGCCGGGTGGCGAGCCCCACCCGGACCAGGGACCAGTCCTCGCGCGCGGTGCGGGCGCCGTCGACGGTGACCGTGAACCCGTCGCCGCCGGGGCGGTCGTAGTCCTGGCGGAAGCTGTTGACGAACTCCTCGGGGCGGACCGTCGACGGGTCGGGCAGGCGGCCCTCGGCGAGCGTGCGGCGGGCGTAGCCGTAGGAGGCGGTGTCGACGTCCAGGGCGAAGGTGGAGAGCAGGTCGGGCTCGGGCGCGAACTCGCGGCTGTCGTCGCCGTTCTTCTGCTCGTCCGGACCGCTGTCGCCGTCGTACTCGGGGGCGGCCGGGAAGCCCCTCTCGTCGGTGCTCCGGTCCGCCTTCGACATGCCGCCGTCCTGTGCGCTGCAGCCGGTGAGCAGCAGGCCGCCCGCCGTGAGCGCGAGCAGCGCGCCCCTCAGCCGTCGCACGTGGTGTCGCTCCATCGTCCGTTCCCCCTTGGTCCGTTGACGTCGACTTCTGTGACTGTGACGGGCCAGGGGGCCGGAACGTGCGTGACGGAGTGTTGCGGATGGGTCTCGAAGCGGGCACGACGGGCCCCCACCGAGACCGGTGGGTGACCCTCCGTTGACCTACGACACGATGTCCTTGCGGGTGAAACCCCGGAAGGCCAGCGCGAACAGGACCAGCGCGTACGTCACGGAGACCGCGGCGCCCTGGATCATGCCGGACCACTCGGGGCGGGGCTGGACGGCGTCCGCCCAGGCGAACTGCCAGTGCGCGGGCAGGAAGTGGCGCCAGTCGCCGAGGGCGGTGACGGCGTCCAGGACGTTGCCGACGATGGTCAGGCCGACCGCGCCGCCGACCGCGCCCAGCGGGGCGTCCGTCCGGGTCGACAGCCAGAACGCCAGTCCCGCGGTGACCAGTTGGGACACGAAGACGTACGCGACGACGATCAGCAGGCGCTGGGCCGCCGTGCCCGTGCCGAGCGAACCCCCGGTGGGGATCTGCAGCGGCCCCCAGCCGTACGCGGCCGTGCCGACGGCCAGGGCGACCACCGGCAGCAGCACCATCGCGGCCAGGCTGAGCCCGAGGCCGACGACGAGCTTGGACCACAGCAGCCGGACCCTCGGCACGGGGGCGGCGAGGAGATAGCGCAGCGAGGACCAGCCCGCCTCCGAGGCGACGGTGTCCCCGCAGAACAGGGCGACCGGGATGACCAGCAGGAAGCCCGCCGACACGAAGAGGTTCACGGCGGCGAAGTTGGCGCCGGACGCGGTGGCCGTGTCCATCAGGGTGATGCGGTCGCCGCGGCCGTCCGGCTCGCCGCCGATCGCGAAGGCGGCGACCAGCACGAACGGCAGCACGGCGAGGATGCCGAACATGACCAGCGTCCGGCGCCGCTTGAGCTGGCGGAGCAGTTCGACCCGCACGGGCAGGGTGCGGCCCGCCCGGTAGCCGGAGGCGACCTCGGTGCGCTCGGTGAGCGTGCTCATGCGGAACCTCCGATCAGGGTGAGGAAGGCGTCCTCCAGCCGGCGGTGCGGGCCGACCGAGCGGACGGGCACCTCCAGCCGGACGAGTTCGGCGACCAGGTGCTCGGCGCTGCCGTCGGCGTCGAGCCGCACCAGCAGCCCGTCGTCGGTGGGGACGGCCGAGACCACCCCGGGCAGCGCGGCGACCTTCTCGACGACGGGTCCGTCCGGGACCGTGGCCGTGCCGACCAGGAGGGTGTCACCGGAGCCGATGATCTCGGCGACCGGGCCGGCCTGCACCAGCCGGCCGCGGTCCATGACCACCAGATGGGTGCAGGACTGCTCGACCTCCGCGAGGAGATGGCTGGAGACGATCACCGTGCGCCCCGCGGCCGCGTACCGGATCATCACCTCGCGCATCTCGCGGATCTGCGGCGGGTCGAGGCCGTTGGTCGGCTCGTCGAGGATGAGCAGGTCCGGCAGGCCGAGCATGGCCTGGGCGATGGCGAGGCGCTGGCGCATCCCCTGGGAGTAGGTGCGCACCGCGCGGGCCAGGGCGTCGCCGAGACCGGCGATCTCCAGGGCCTCGTCCAGGTGGGCGTCCTCCGGCGGGCGGCCGGTCGCCTTCCAGTACAGCTCCAGGTTCTCCCGGCCGGACAGGTGCGGCAGGAAGCCGGCGCCCTCCACGAAGGCGCCGACCCGGGACAGGACCGGGGCGCCGGGGCGGATGGCGTGCCCGAAGACGCGGATCTCCCCGGCGTCGGGCCTGATCAGGCCCATCAGCATGCGCAGGGTCGTCGTCTTGCCGGCGCCGTTGGGGCCGAGGAGGCCGAGCACCTGGCCCTTCTCGACCCGGAACGACAACTCGCGCACCGCGTACCGGTCCTGGGCGCGGGCGTACCGCTTGCTCAGGCCGGTGATCTCCAGCGGGACCTCGGCCAGTGCAGGGTCGGGCGCGGGGGCGACGGTGCGGCGGCGGGCCGTCAGCAGCAGGGCCAGGGCGACGGCCGCGCCGGTGGCGGGCAGCCACCACACCCAGGACGGCAGGGGGGCGGCGGCGCTGCTGACACCGGGGGCGGTCGGCACGGACAGCGCGCTCTTCAGGGAGACGGTGTACGTCGCCGGGGCGGCCGGGGAGGCGTAGCCGAGGTCCGTGGAGGAGAGCACCAGACGCAGCCGGTGGCCCTTCTCGATGTCGTGGTCGATGGCCGGGAGGGTGATCCGCACGTCCTTGCCGGACTTGGCGTCCGTCACCCGCAGCGGGGTGACCAGCTGGGAGGGCAGGACCTGCTGCCGGCCGCCGGGGCCGACGTCGTAGACCTTGGCGAACAGGACGGCGTCCTCGCCGCTGGAGCGGACGTGCACGGTGGCCGTCGGGGAGCCGGTGATGTGCAGGTTGTCGGCGACGGGCGCGGACTCGAAGCGGGCGAACTGGCCGGGGAAGTCCAGCGAGACGCCGACGCCGAGCGAGGACAGCTGGGCGAGGCCGCCGGAGCCGCCGAGGCCGGGCAGCGCGGACACGGCGGGCGGGCTGGCGCCCGCCGGGTTGGCGACGGACTGCTCGCCGCCGGTGAGCGGCACCCGGCGTATGCCGCTGCCGAGTCCGGGGTACGTGTCGGCGCTCGCGCCGCGCAGCTGGGCCTCGCCGTCGGTGGTGTCGATGCCCCCGGTGCGGGTGACGCGGAAGGCGGGGCCGGTGTCGGCGCCCTTGTCGCCCTTGAGGTACCGGTCGAACCAGGCGGTGGTGCGCGCCTGCAGACGGGACGTCTCCATGTCGCCGCCGTCGTGTCCGCCGGCGATCCAGTCGACGTCCACGGGCGCGCCGTTGGCGCGGATCGCGCGGGCCGCCTCGTCGGCCTGGCCGAGCGGGAAGAGGGAGTCGGACTGGCCCTGGAACAGCAGGGTGGGCACCTTGATCCGGTCGCCGACGGCGGACGGGGAGCGTTTCTCCAGCAGGGCGCGGGCCTCGGCATCGGGGACACCGGACTCGGCGACCCGCTCGTACATCGCGCACAGCGCCGGCTCGAACTTCGCGCAGCCGCCGCCGGAGTTGACGAAGATGCCGGCCCACAGCTTCTTGAAGACGCCGTTCGGGAAGAGGGCGTCCGCGAGGTTCCAGTAGGTGATGGCCGGGGCGATGGCGTCGACGCGGGCGTCGTGTCCGGCGGCCAGCAGCGCGATGGCGCCGCCGTAGGAGCCGCCCGCCATGCCGGCGCGCGGGTCGCCGGGCTTGTCGAGCTGGACCTGGGGCTGCCGGGCGAGCCAGTCCAGCAGCCGGGAGACGTCGGCGACCTCGCCCTTGGGGTCGTTGAGGCCGATCGCGCCGGTCGACCTGCCGAAGCCGCGTGCGGACCAGGTGAGGACGGCGTACCCGTCCCGCGCGAGGTCCTCGGCCTGCCGCCGTACGTCGTCCTTGCTGCCGCCGAAGCCGTGCCCCAGGAGGACCGCGGGGCGTCGCCCGCCGCCCGGCGTGGTGAAGAACGAGGTGTCGACGCGCACTCCGCCGTCCATCGCCATGACCCGGTCGGCGCGCCGCACCTTCGGGGCGTCGTCGCCGGAGGCGGCCGCGGTCCAGGTCCCGGCGCCGGCCAGCACCACGACGGCGGCCGCGGCGGCCGTCAGCCGTCGCGGCCCGCGCAGCGCGCGCAGTGCGGCCCGTCCGGGCAGTCGAAGATCCATGCGTCAACGGTACGGGTCGAAGCTGTCGGTCCGTTGTCGACCGGGGACCGAACTCCGTCACCTCCTCTGGAGGTACGCCGTGCCGCCCGCGTACACCAGGCGCGGTACGCGGGCGGGCGGGACGGTCAGTCCCGGGCGTCCTCCGGCAGGGTCACCAGCCAGCGGGTGGCGCGGCGCGGGCGCAGATACAGGGCCCAGTAGAGGGTGGCTACGGCGGTGATGCCGCCGGTCCACAGCAGATGCTCGGGTTCCTGCCGGGTGAGGATGTAGCCGAGGACGACGATCAGCAGGACCGGCACCGCGGGCCACAGCGGCATCCGCCAGGCCGAGGTGTGGCGGTGGGAGCCGCGCCGGGCGAGCAGGGCGGCGACCGCGACGAGCAGATACATGCCGGTGACGGAGACGCCCGTGACGCCGTACAGGGTGTCCAGGTCGACGAAGCACAGGGCGGCGCCGGGCACGCCGACGGCGAGGGTGGCGACCCACGGGGAGCCGAAGCGGCCGAGCCGGGAGAGGACGCCGTTGACCGGCCGGGGCCACGCCTTGTCGCGGGCCGAGGCGAACAGGACGCGGGAGTTCTGGATGACCATGACGATGCCCGCGTTGACGATGGCGAGGGCCACGCAGAGGCTGACGAAGGTGCCGACGGCCGAGTTCGACCAGGCGGTGACCATGGCGGAGAGGTCGCCGCCGGTCAGTTCGGCGACGTCCGAGGCGCCCAGGGTGAGGGCGACGACCGGCACCAGGATGATGACGGTGGAGAGGGCGAGGGTGGCCAGGACCGTGCGGGCGACGTTGCGGCGCGGGTTCTCCAGCTCCTCGGAGAGGTAGACGGCGGTCGAGAAGCCCTGGGTGATGAACAGCGCGACGGCGAGTCCGGAGACGACCAGCAGCGCCGTCACCGTGTCGGTACGGCCGTCGGCGCCGGCCACCTCCAGGGAGACCAGGCTCGCGGGGCCGCGCTCGGCGTGGGCGAAGCCCAGGACGGCCACGACGGCCGCCGCGATGACCTCCAGGACCAGGAAGATCCCGGTGATCCAGGCGTTGGCGCGCAGGTCGAGCAGGCCGGCGAGGGTGGCGAGCAGCATGACGCCGGCGCCGGCGAGGGCGGGGTCGAGGTGGACGATCGGGGCGAGGTAGTCGGCGGTGCCCATCGCGATCACCGGCGGTACGACCATGACGACCAGCAGGGACAGCACGAACACCAGCCAGCCCGCGAGCCGTCCGGCGAGCGTGGACACCATCGCGTACTCGCCGCCGGCGCTCGGGACGAGGGTGCCGAGCTCCGAGTAGCAGAAGGCGACGGCGACGCAGAGCAGGGAGCCGATGGCGATCGTCAGGGCCGTGGCGGTGCCGAGCGAGCCGAACAGGTCGGGGACGACCACGAAGAGCGTGGAGGCGGGCGTCACGCAGGAGAGCGTGAGCAGCCCGACCACGCCGATGGAGCGCTTGAGCTGCCGGGGGCTGTCCGACGTCTCTACGGCGGGGGCCTCGGCGGGGGTGAGGGTGTCGGTCACGAGGGGGATGCAACATCGACGGAAACCGTCACGTCAATGGGTGTTTCCCTACGGAATTCGTTGTCCGCGATCTTGATTTCGCGCGTTAACGTCGCGTCAAGGCCCACGCCCGTGAGGATTTCGCAGCTGCGGGAACCGCAGTGGACGCGCGCGAAAAAAGGGGCCGTCCGCGATGCGGACGGCCCCTTCCGGCGAGTGTCAGTGGTTGCGCGGGAAGCCCAGGTCGACACCGGTGGGGGCGTCGGCCGGGTCGGGCCAGCGGGTGGTGACGACCTTGCCGCGGGTGTAGAAGTGCGTGCCGTCGTTGCCGTAGATGTGGTGGTCGCCGAAGAGGCTGTCCTTCCAGCCACCGAAGGAGTGGTAGCCGACCGGGACCGGGATCGGGACGTTGACGCCGACCATGCCGGCCTCGACCTCCAGCTGGAAGCGGCGGGCGGCGCCGCCGTCCCGGGTGAAGATCGCGGTGCCGTTGCCGAACGGCGAGGCGTTGACGAGGGCCAGGGCCTCCTCGTACGTCTCGGCGCGCAGCACGCACAGGACGGGGCCGAAGATCTCGTCCTGGTACGCCTTCGCGGACGTGGGCACCTTGTCGAGCAGCGAGATGCCGATCCAGTGCCCGTCCTCGTACCCGTCGACGGTGTAGCCGGTGCCGTCGAGGACGACCTCGCAGCCCTCGTCGGCGGCGCCCTTCACATAGGAGGCCACCTTGTCGCGGTGCACGGCGGTGATGAGCGGGCCCATCTCGGAGGCCGGGTCGTCGCCGGGGCCGATCTTGATCTTCTCGGCGCGCTCACGGATCTTGTCCACCAGCTCGTCGCCGATCGCGCCGACGGCGACCACCGCGGAGATCGCCATGCAGCGCTCGCCCGCGGAGCCGTAGGCGGCGCTCACGGCCGCGTCCGCCGCCGCGTCCAGGTCGGCGTCCGGGAGGACCAGCATGTGGTTCTTGGCGCCGCCCAGCGCCTGCACCCGCTTGCCGTTGGCGGAGGCGGTGGTGTGGATGTAGCGGGCGATCGGAGTGGAGCCGACGAAGGAGACGGCCTTGACGTCCGGGTGCTCCAGGAGGCGGTCGACGGCCACCTTGTCACCGTGGACGACGTTGAAGACGCCGTCGGGCAGACCGGCCTCGGCGAGCAGCTCGGCGATCTTGATGGACGCCGAGGGGTCCTTCTCGGACGGCTTGAGCACGAAGGTGTTGCCGCAGGCGATGGCGATCGGGAACATCCACATCGGGACCATCGCCGGGAAGTTGAACGGCGTGATGCCGGCGACGACGCCCAGCGGCTGCCGGATCGACGACACGTCGACGCGGCTGGCGACCTGCGTGGACAGCTCGCCCTTCAGCTGCACGGTGATGCCGCACGCGAGGTCCACGATCTCCAGGCCGCGCGCCACCTCGCCGAGGGCGTCGGAGTGCACCTTGCCGTGCTCGGCGGTGATCAGCTCGGCGATCGCGTCACGGTTGGCGTCCAGCAGCGCGCGGAACGCGAACAGGATCGAGGTGCGCTGCGCGAGGGAGGACTGCCCCCAGGTCAGGAAGGCCTCCTTGGCGGCCGCGACCGCCGTGTCCACCTCCTCGACCGAGGCGAAGGCGACCTTCGTGGTGACCGCGCCGGTGGCCGGGTCGGTGACCGGCCCGTAATTGCCCGACGCGCCTTCGGCGGTCTTCCCGCCGATCCAGTGGTTGACGATCTTCGTCATGCCCGGTTACTCCTTCACAGATGGCGGCGTCGGGAGGACACGTGCCGTTCGTACAGCTCTCGGGCCCTGACCGCCGACGCTCCGGTCGCGGTCTCGGCCACAGGTACATCCCACCAGGCCGGCGCGGGCGACGGGCCCGACACAGTGTCGGCCGTTTCGGTCCCGTCGTAGACACATGTGGGAGTGTCGGCGGCGAGCACCTGGCACAGACCCATGGTGCGGGACGACCGGGCTGTGCGGGGACCTCCGGCGCGGGGCCGTAGCGGGCGGGGAGTCATCGCTCGCTCTTCGCTCCTGCCAAAGCAAAGCGGCCTCCCGCGCCGGAGGCGTTCGGGTCGCCGGGGCCGCGCTGGGCGGGCCGGCGGTGTCGTGCCGGGCCGGACGGGGGCCGTGGTCCGCGGAGGCGCGGGGCGGGGCGTCCGGCACGTCGTCATGGCGGGCTCACAGCAGTCCCACCGCGGTGTCCACGGCGGCGGCCACATCGCCGTCGGCCGGGTGCCGGGCGCGCAGCCGGACCAGCTTCGCGACGTCGACGCTCACCGGACCGCCCCCGCGGCGAGCGCGGCCTCGATCTCGCCGGGTGTCGGCATCGCGGAGGAGCACTCCAAGCGGGAGGCGACGATGGCGCCGGCCGCGTTGGCGCGCCGCATGACCGTCTCCAGGTCCCAGCCCTCGAGCAGGCCGTGGCAGAGGGAACCGCCGAAGGCGTCGCCAGCGCCGAGGCCGTTGAGGACCGTGACGGGCAGCGGCGGCACCTCGGCCACGCCCCCGTCCCGGTCGACGGCGAGGACGCCCCTGGGGCCCTGTTTGACGACGGCCAGTTCGACCCCGGCGTCCAGCAACGCCCGTGCGGCGGCGTGGGGTTCGCGGACGCCGGTCGCCACCTCCACCTCGTCGAGGTTCCCGACGGCGATGGTGGTCTGCTTCAGCGCCTCGGCGTAGAAGGGGCGGGCCTCGTCGGGGTCCTGCCAGAACATGGGGCGCCAGTCGAGGTCGAAGACCGTGACGCCGGACTTCGCGCGGTGGGCGAGGGCCGCGAGCGTCGCCGTACGGCTCGGCTCCTCGCTGAGGCCGGTGCCGGTGACCCAGAAGACGCGGGCGTCTCGGATGGCGTCGAGGTCGAGCTCGTGCGCGTCGATCTCCAGGTCGGGGGCCTTGGGCCGGCGGTAGAAGTACAGCGGGAAGTCGTCCGGCGGGAAGACCTCGCAGAAGGTGACCGGGGTGGGCAGTCCGGGGACCGGGGTGACCCAGCGGTCGTCGACGCCGAAGCCCTGGAGGGCCTCGTGGAGATAGGTGCCGAAGGGGTCGTCGCCGGTGCGGGTGATCACGGCGGTCCGGCGCCCGAGACGGGCCGCGGCGACTGCCACATTGGCCGCCGAGCCGCCGAGGAACTTGCCGAAGGACGTGACCTGGGACAGCGGGACCCCCGTCTGCAGCGGGTAGAGGTCCACCCCGATCCGGCCCATGGTGATCACGTCGTACGCCATCGGTGCCCTCGGTCTCCCTCGTCACGAGTCCCCGGAGCCGGCGGCGAGGCGCGGCCCTCCACGGCTTTGTAGCCCGCCCCGGGGAGCATGTCAATGTTTTGTCCAGACATTCGAACGAGGGTGTTGTGGGGAGGCGTTGGCCGCGCGCCGGTGATCGACCCCTCTGTCAACCTGCCGCGCCGATACGCCCGCGTGCGCCTTTGCTGCACACGCGTCACAAAGACCACCTCCCTGTCACGGGTGTCCCAGGTCCGCGCGACCTGCGTCACACCCGGCGCACAGGCCCTGCCCACGATCACGCTGCGTCGTTGACCGGACACAGGCTTGTGATCGCCGAAGCAGCGCCCGGTCCCCCCGACGACCGCTCCCGGTCGCCACCGGGCGCGCGAGGAGGTGCCACCGATGACCGACCGAAGGCTCTGGTCGTACAAGGAGATCGCGGCGCACATCAAGGTGCAGCCCGACACCGTGCGCTCCTACCGCAAACACGGACTGCTGCCCCCACCCGACCATGTCGAGAACGGCAAGCCCTTCTGGCACCCCGACACCGTGCGCGCCTGGGTGGCGTCACGGCCCCGCAACCGGGGACTGCGGCCGGACTGACCCCCGGTTCGCGGACGGACGGCCACCCGGAAAACCACCTGTGCCCCACGTGGCCCGTGGGGCACAGTCGTCCTCATGAGCGATTTCTCCGTCAAACCCGTACTGACCGGCGAACGGACCGTGCTGCGGCCGTTCACCGAGGCCGACGCCGCCGCCATGGCGGAGATCATCGAGGACCCCGACGTCGTCCGCTTCACCGGCGAGCCCTCCGCCGAGCTGACGGAGGAACGGCTGCGCTCCTGGTACGGCTCACGGTCCGAGCAGACCGACCGTCTCGACCTCGCCGTCACCGACCGGGCCACCGGCGAACTCGTCGGCGAGGTCGTGCTGTTCGAGTGGGACGCGCACGCCCGCGGCTGTACGTTCCGCACGCTCATCGGACCCCGGGGACGCGGGCGGGGGCTCGGCACCGAGGCCACCCGGCTCATCGTCGGGTACGGCTTCGAGCAGCTCGGCCTGCACCGGATCCAGCTGGAGGCATACGGCCACAACGCCCGTGCCCTGCGCGTGTACGAGAAGGTCGGCTTCGTCCGGGAGGGCGTCCGACGTGAGGCCGACCTCCGGGACGGCGTCTGGCGGGACTGGGTGCTGATGGCGATGCTCGAGCGGGAGTGGGCGGGGCATCGGGGGCACCCGCACCTGGATCCCGCCTAGGGGGTGGCCCCGTGGGCTTGCGGCTCGGCAGCCGGCGTGTGGGTCGGCTGCCGGCGTGTGGGGTGGGTCGGCTTGCGGACCGTACTCGCTTCGCGGGCCCCGCGGACGTCAGCTGTCCCGGCCCCACGGCTCGATGACCGTCACCCCGGCGCCCGGCGCCGAGCCCATCGCCTCCAGGGCGGCCGGCACGTCGTCCAGCGGTATCGACGACGTCACCAGCAGATCCGGCCGCAGCACACCGGCCCGCACCAGCTCCAGCATCGGCGGGTAGGTGTGGGCCGCCATGCCGTGGCTGCCGAGGATCTCCAGCTCCAGGGCGATCGCGCGGGCCATGGGGACCGGGGTCGTGCCGGACTCCGAGGGCAGCAGGCCCACCTGGACATGCCGGCCGCGACGGCGCAGACCGCCGATGGAGGCGGCGCAGGTGACGGGCGATCCGAGGGCGTCCAGGGAGAGGTGCGCGCCGCCGCCGGTGAGGTCGCGGACCGCCGCCGCGGTGTCGGGTACGACGGACGCGTCCAGGCACTCCGCCGCACCGAACTTCCGCGCGAGGTCCAGGGCCTGCGGTGACACGTCGACCGCGACGACCCGGGCGCCCGACGCGGCCGCGATCATCACGGCGGACAGACCGACCCCGCCGCAGCCGTGCACGGCGACCCACTCCCCCGCCGCCACCCGGCCCTGCTGCACGACCGCCCGGAACGCGGTGGCGAACCGGCAGCCCAGGGAGGCCGCCGTCGCGAAGGACATCTCCTCGGGCACCGCGACGAGGTTCACATCGGCGTGGTCCAGGGCCACGTACTGGGCGAAGGAGCCCCAGTGGGTGAAGCCGGGCTGCGTCTGCCGCTCGCACACCTGCTGGTCGCCCGCCGCACACGCCCCGCAGGCGCCGCACGCGCAGACGAACGGCACGGTGACCCGGTCGCCGGGCCGCCAGCCGGTGACCCGGTCGCCGACGGCCTCGACCACCCCGGCCAGTTCATGCCCCGGGACATGCGGCAGCACGATGTCCGGGTCGTGTCCCTGCCAGCCGTGCCAGTCGCTGCGGCACAGGCCGGTCGCCTCGACCCGTACGGTCACGCCGTGCGGCGCGGGAACCGGGTCGGGCACGTCCCGCACCCGCGCCGGCTCACCGAACCGCTCGAACACCACAGCGCGCATCCCGACTCCTCCTGACCTCGGCCCCCGCTCCCCGGCGGCCCGCGTCACGCTATCCGCGTGCGGTCACCTTGTCCCGGTCCGGGTCCGGCTTCCCGGCGTCCACCACCGCGCCCGCGGGTGCGCCGTCGGACTCGCTGACGCCGAAGCGCTCGTGGAACCGCCGCAACGGTCCCGGCGCCCACCAGGTCGCCCGGCCCGTGAGCCGCATGACCGCCGGGACGAGCAGACTGCGGACGATCATCGCGTCCATCAGCACGGCCAGCGCGATCCCGAGGCCCAGCATCTTGGTGTTGGTCACCCGGGAGGTGCCGATGGCGACCATCACCACGGCGAGGATCACAGCGGCGGCGGTGATCAGTCCGCCGGTGCGCTGCAGCCCGTGCCGGACCGCCTGCTCGTGGTCGCCCGTCGCGTCGTACTCCTCCTTGATGCGGGACAGCAGGAACACGCCGTAGTCCATGGAGAGTCCGAAGGCGACACAGAACATCAGCACCGGCAGGGTCGTCTCGATCGAGCCGGGGCTGGTGAAGCCCAGCAGCCCGGACAGATGCCCGTCCTGGAAGACCCAGACCACCGCGCCGAACATCGCCGTCAGACTGAGCGCGTTGAGCACCACGGCCTGGAGCGGGATCAGCACGCTGCCGGTCAGCAGGAACACCAGCAGCAGGGTGACGACGGCGATGAAGGCGACCGCCGCCGGCAGGCGCTCGGCTATGGCGTCCTTGGAGTCGACGAGGACCGCCGCGGCGCCGGTCACCTTGGTGTCGAACGGCGCCGGTGCGGCGCGCAGCTCGTCCACGAGGGCCTGGGCCGGGTCGTCCACCGCCTCGCCCTTCGGGAGCACGGTGAAGTACGCCGACTCGCCCCGCACCAGGGGCCCGTCGACCCGGAGCACCTGGGGCAGCGCGGAGATCCGCTCCTTGTACGCGGTGTACTCGGCCGGGGTGGCGCGCCCCTCGGCGAGCACCTCCAGGCCGCCGCCGGGGCTGCCCGGGAAGCCGTCCCGGATGTGCTGCTGGACGACATGGGACTCGGCGCTCGACGGCAGCTGCCGGTCGTCGGCGGTGCCGAACTTCACGCCCAGGAAGGGCAGTCCCAGCAGGACCAGCACCGCGGTGGTGCCGAGGGCGAAGAAGGGGGCGCGGCGCATGACGATCCGCGCGGTGCCGGCCCATGCCCCGCCCTGGGTCCGCGCGGGGCCCCCGGCGGTCTCGTCGGCCCCCGCGGCCTCGGGCTGCCGTCCGCGCCGGAACAGCCGGCGCAGGTCGAGCGCATTGACCCGGTGCCCGAGCAGGATGAGGGCCGCGGGGAGCAGGATCAGCGCGGCCGCCGCCGCCAGCAGGACGACCGCGATACCGGCATAGGCGAAGGACCGCAGGAAGTACTGCGGGAAGAGCAGCATCGCCGCGAGGGAGACGGCGACGGTGAGCGCCGAGAACAGGACCGTGCGCCCTGCGGTGCGCAGGGTGGTGCCGACCGCGGTCAGCGGCTCCGCTCCGGCCGTCAGCTCCTCGCGGAAGCGGCGGACGATGAACAGGGCGTAGTCCACGGCGAGACCGAGGCCGAGGGCCGTGGTGAGGTTCATGGCGAAGACCGACACGTCGGTGAACTCGGTCAGTCCGCGCAGCACGGCGTTGGTGCCGAGGATCGCCACGATGCCGATGCCGAGGGGCAGCAGGGCCGCCACCGCGCTGCCGAAGACCATGACGAGCAGCACCAGGGTGACCGGCAGGGCGATCACCTCGGCCCGGATCAGGTCCTCCTGGATGGTCGTCTGCATCTCGTGCCGTACGGCGACGGGGCCACCAACGGACACCTGCACCGGGCCGTGGGCGCCCCGCAGCTCCGGCGCGATGCGGTCCAGCGTCTCGCCCATCCGTGTCTCGTCACCTGTGATACGGGCGGCGATCAGCGCCTCGTGCCCGTCCTCGGCGCGCAGGGCGGGGGCCGAGGCGGCGTCCGCCCGCCAGTAGGAGCCGACTCCGACGACGCCCTTCTCGCGGGCCAGGCGCGCGGTGAGCTTCTCGGCCTCCGCGGCGACACCGGGGTCGTCCACCGAGGCCTCGCCGGCGTCCACCAGGAGCAGCAGGTTGGGCTGGGAGGCGGGGAACGCCCGCTCCAGGGCCCGGGTGGCGTAGGTGGACTCGGCGTCCGGGTCCTCCCAGCCGCCGCTGCCCAGGCGGTCGGCGACCCCGCTGCCCGCCAGCACGGCGAGCGCGGTGAGCACCAGGGCCACGAGCAGGGAGAGCCGGGGGCGTGCCGTCACGAAACGGGTCCAGCCTCCGACGCGGGGTGAGCTGTCGGCGTCTTTCATGGTGCGGGTCCCCTTCACCCTGATCCGGCTGTGCGCAAGGAGGGCAGCATGGAAGCGTCACTGCCATAGACTGGCAAACACGAGCGATCGCTCGCGTTTCAAGAATGCGAGCGGTGACTCGTGTTTGTCAATCGCGTTCGGAAAGCTGGGGATACGCGTGTCCGCCAACCGGGAGAAGGACGGCCAGGACGGCCAGGAGAAGGAGCAGCCGCGCCGCCGCCAGGCCCGCGGCGAGCGCCGTATCGCCCAGCTGCTGGAGGCCGCGGCCGCCGTCTTCACGACCACCGGCTACTCGGCCGCCAGCACGAACGCCATCGCCCGTGAGGCCGGCGTCTCGCCCGGCACGCTGTACCAGTTCTTCCCGAACAAAGAGGCGATCGCCATCGAGCTCGGCGGGCGTCTCATGCGGCAGATGCGCGAGACGTACGGCGAGGCGCTGGCCCCGGTGGACCCCACGACCTCCCTGGAGGAGGCGGTCACCGCAGCCGTCGACCGGTTCATCACGTTCAACTGCGACCACCCGGTGTTCTTCACCCTCATGCACGGCCCCGACGTCCCCGGCCGGATCGCGGAGGACCACGACGCCCTGCACGCGACCCTGCTGAGCCGTATCGAGGCGCTGCTGTCGTCCCTGCTCCCCGACGCCGCCCCGGCCGACCTCACCCGCACCGCCCAGATGTGCCTGGGCCTGTACAAGGCGGGCCTGGAGCTGGTGCTCGCCCATGAGGGCGCCGAGCGCGAGGCCTATGTGCGGGAGCTGAAGAACGTCCTGATCCGCTATCTCGCGCCGCTGGTGGGCGACCGGATGGGCCACGCGGACACCACGGGATCCGCACCCACCCCGTGAGGCCCGGCATCACCGCGCATGGGCGCGGTACCCGCCGAACACGCGTGCTGTGCCGACAGGGCCGACCCCTCTTGGAGCAGTACCCCGTAGGGGTATACGGTTGAGCGTGGTAGGGGACCCCCTGGGCCCCCTCGGCCCCACACGCCTCGACGAGGAGAACGACATGACCGCCCAGACCGACACGACCGGTTCCGTCACCGCCGTCTACAAGGTGAGCGGCATGAGCTGCGGGCACTGCGAGGGGGCCGTCTCCGGCGAGATCTCCGAGCTGCCAGGCGTCAGCTCGGTGAAGGCCGTCGCCTCGACCGGCGAGGTCACCGTGGTCTCGGCCGCCCCGCTGGAGGAGGCCGCCGTGCGCGAGGCCGTCGACGAGGCCGGTTTCGAACTGGTCGGCCGGATCTGATCCCGCCATGCCCCGCACCACCGGCGATCCGGCGATAGCCGAGGCCCCGGCCTCCCCCGACGCGGCGGCCGCCTCCGAGGTCGAGCTGCTCATCGGCGGGATGACCTGCGCGTCCTGCGCGGCCCGCGTCGAGAAGAAGCTCAACCGCATGGACGGCGTGACCGCCTCGGTGAACTACGCGACCGAGAAGGCGAAGGTCAGCCGGCCCGCCGACGTCTCGGTCGCCGATCTGATCGCCGTCGTGGAGCGGACGGGGTACACCGCGCGCGAGCCGGAGCCGCCCCGGCCCGCACCCGAGGAGCCAGGCGCAACCCCGGAGAACACCGGGGACACCGGGCCGGACTCCTACCGGCAGCGCCTGACCGTCTCCGCACTGCTCACCGTGCCGGTGATCCTCATGTCGATGGTCCCGGCCCTGCAGTTCGACTCCTGGCAGTGGCTCGCGCTCACCCTCGCCGCCCCGGTCGTGGTGTGGGGCGGATGGCCCTTCCACCGGGCCGCGTTCACCAATGCCCGGCACGGCGCCGCCACCATGGACACGCTGGTCTCGATGGGCACCCTGGCGGCGTTCGGCTGGTCGCTGTGGGCGCTATTCCTCGGCGACGCCGGCATGAGCGGGATGCGCGACGGCTTCTCGTTCACGGTGTCCCGCGGGGAGAGCGCCTCGCAGATCTACCTGGAGGTCGCCTCCGGGGTGGTCACCTTCATCCTCCTCGGCCGCCATCTGGAGGCACGCGCCAAGCGCCGCGCGGGCGACGCGCTGCGCGCCCTGATGGAGCTGGGCGTGAAGGACGTCGGCGTCCTGCGGGACGGGCGCGAGGTCCGGGTGCCGGTCGGCGAACTGGCCGTCGGGGACCGGTTCGTCGTACGGCCCGGCGAGAAGATCGCCACCGACGGCACCGTCGTCGAGGGCGCCTCCGCCGTGGACGCCGCCCTGCTGACCGGGGAGTCGGCGCCGGTCGACGTGGGTGTCGGGGACGCCGTCACCGGGGCCACCGTCAACGCGGGCGGCCGGCTCGTCGTGGAGGCGACCCGGGTCGGGGAGGACACCCGGCTGGCCCGTATGGCGAAGCTCGTCGAGGAGGCGCAGAACGGCAAGGCCGAGGTGCAGCGGCTCGCCGACCGGATCTCCGCCGTCTTCGTGCCCGTGGTCATCGTCCTCGCGGTCGCCACCTTCGGCGCCTGGCTCGGCGTCACCGACGACACGGCCGCCGCGTTCACCGCCGCCGTCGCGGTCCTGATCATCGCCTGCCCGTGCGCGCTGGGCCTGGCCACGCCCACGGCCCTGATGGTCGGCACAGGGCGCGGCGCGCAGCTCGGCATCCTCATCAAGGGCCCCGAGGTCCTGGAGTCCACGCGCCGGGTCGACACCGTCCTGCTGGACAAGACCGGCACGGTCACCACGGGCCGGATGACGCTCCAGGGCGTGTACGCCGCCGACGGGGTGGACGAGGGGACGCTGCTGCGGCTCGCGGGCGCCGTGGAGCACGCCTCCGAGCACCCGGTGGCCCGTGCGGTCGCCGCCGGCGCCGTGGAGCGGGCCGGACGGCTGCCCGCGGTCGAGGACTTCGCGAACGTGCCCGGGAAGGGCGTACGCGGCCGCGTGGAGGGCCATGACGTCTCCGTGGGCCGACTCGCCGAGAACACGGCCGCCCTGCCCCCGGAGCTGGCCCGCGCCGCCGAGAAGGCCGAGCGGGAGGGCCGTACGGCCGTCGTGGTCGGCTGGGACGGGTGGGCGCGGGGCGTCCTCGCCGTCGCGGACACCGTGAAGGAGAGCAGCGCCGAGGCGGTCCGCTCGCTGCGCGCGCTGGGGCTCACACCGATCCTGCTGACGGGCGACAACCGGCGGGTGGCCGAGGCGGTGGCGCACTCGGTCGGTATCGATCAGGTGATCGCGGAGGTCCTGCCCGAGGACAAGGTGGAGGCCGTACGGCGGTTGCGGCGCGAGGGCCGTTCGGTGGCCGTGGTCGGCGACGGCGTCAACGACGCGGCGGCGCTCGCCACCGCCGATCTGGGGCTCGCGATGGGGACGGGCACGGACGCGGCGATCGAGGCGAGCGATCTGACGCTGGTGCGCGGTGACCTTCGGGTGGCCGCGGACGCGATCCGGCTGTCCCGGCGGACGCTGGCCGTCATCAAGGGCAATCTGGTGTGGGCCTTCGGCTACAACGTCGCCGCGCTGCCGCTGGCCGCGGCGGGGCTGCTGAACCCGATGATCGCGGGGGCCGCCATGGCCTTCTCGTCCGTGTTCGTGGTGACCAACAGCCTGCGTCTGCGGACGTTCCGGTGAATTCGTAGGAAGAACCTCCCCGGACCCCCCTGGAGTCCTGCGCCGGGCTCACATAAGCTCTTCACAAGGCTCACGCATCATCCTTACGCTGGAGCCCCGATCGCCGTATCGGTCTCTTGCGCACCTAACGGACATATGCAAGAGACGCAGATCACAGTGATGTGAACGTAACCATCGAAGGGGTTCGAAGGTCTAAGTTGACGATGTCAGGCGGCGTCTTGGGGGGCGCCCACTGGCATCTGAGGATGTCTTGGGGGACTTCCTCAGAGTTGCGTTGCCGGGGCACGCATCTCGGGAAGCTTTGAGCGGCCCTCCCGAGTGTGCGCTGTCCCGGCAGACCGCACAGAACAACCGCATACATGAGTACGTCGAGTTCTGCTCATTGTGCTCAACAGCGATTCAGGCGCTGTCCTCACAGACGCCCGGCCGGATCCCGTGGGGGGAATCCGCACCGGGACATGGGAAGGCGCCCTGGACGTCGGCCCGTGGGGGGACCGCCGCCAGGGCGCCTTCTTCTATGCCCGATCCGTGTTCCTCCGGACGCGTCCGCGTTCTTCCATGACGCACGGAAGCCCCGCACCCGACCTGCTCGGTCGGACACGGGGCTCCAGGACGCGGTGGGGGCGGCTCAGCGCTCCTCGACCGGGACGAAGTCGCGCTCGACGACGCCCGTGTAGATCTGGCGCGGGCGGCCGATACGGGAACCCGGCTCCTTGATCATCTCGTGCCACTGGGCGATCCAGCCCGGCAGCCGGCCGAGGGCGAACAGGACCGTGAACATCTCGGTCGGGAAGCCCATGGCCCGGTAGATGAGGCCGGTGTAGAAGTCCACGTTCGGGTAGAGGCTGCGCGAGACGAAGTAGTCGTCGGAGAGCGCGTGCTCCTCCAGCTTGAGCGCGATGTCCAGCAGCTCGTCGGACTTGCCGAGGGCGGAGAGGACGTCGTGCGCGGCGGCCTTGATGATCTTGGCGCGCGGGTCGAAGTTCTTGTAGACCCGGTGGCCGAAGCCCATCAGGCGGACGCCGTCCTCCTTGTTCTTCACCTTGCGGATGAAGGAGTCGACGTCGCCGCCGGACGCCTGGATGCCCTCCAGCATCTCCAGCACGGACTGGTTGGCGCCGCCGTGCAGCGGGCCCCAGAGCGCGGAGATACCGGCGGAGATCGACGCGAACATGTTCGCCTGCGACGAGCCGACCAGGCGGACCGTCGACGTCGAGCAGTTCTGCTCGTGGTCCGCGTGCAGGATCAGCAGCTTGTCGAGGGCGGCCACGACGACCGGGTCGAGCTCGAACTCCTGCGCCGGCACCGAGAACGTCATGCGCAGGAAGTTCTCGACGTAGCCGAGGTCGTTGCGCGGGTAGACGAACGGGTGGCCGATCGACTTCTTGTACGCGTACGCCGCGATCGTCGGAAGCTTGGCGAGCAGCCGGATCGTGGAGAGGTTGCGCTGCGTCTCGTCGAACGGGTTGTGGCTGTCCTGGTAGAAGGTGGACAGCGCGGAGACGACCGAGGACAGCATGGCCATCGGGTGGGCGTCGCGCGGGAAGCCCTTGTAGAAGTTCTTGACGTCCTCGTGCAGCAGGGTGTGCTGCGTGATGTCGTTCTTGAACGACGAGAGCTCGTCGACCGTCGGCAGTTCGCCGTTGATCAGCAGGTAGGCGACCTCCAGGAAGGTGGAGCGCTCGGCCAGCTGCTCGATCGGGTAGCCGCGGTAGCGGAGGATGCCCGCCTCGCCGTCGAGGTAGGTGATGGCGGATTTATACGCGGCCGTGTTGCCGTAGCCGCTGTCCAGCGTCACCAGACCGGTCTGGGCGCGGAGCTTGCCGATGTCGAAGCCCTTGTCGCCGACGGTGCTGTCGATCACCGGGTAGGTGTACTCGCCGTCGCCGTACCGCACTACTACAGAGTTGTCGCTCACGTCTTCCCTCACCGACGTTGTGCCTCATCTTCGAGGTTGCCCTGACTGTCTCTACCCTCCCCCATTCGGCTCAGGAGAGTGCACTCGGGGTCGACCATTGGGCCTATTGGCGGCACTGAGTGCCGCCAACCTGCCATCCTGCCCCCTGTCTTGCTCATCTGGAAGTGGTCTGTGACCTTCGCGACTCATTTGATCGATCATTTTTTTCGCGAGCTGACGAAAGTCCTGGTCACGGGGGGCTGTGTGCAGGGGCCGGACGGCGGGGTTCAGCCACCCGTGAGCCCGCTCGCGGGTCCGCCCGCGAGGCGGAAGTCGAGGGCCGTGCAGCGGCGTCCCGCCGACACCGTGCGCACCGCCTGGCCGATCGCCTTGCGCGAACCCACGAGGACGACCAGGCGCTTGGCGCGGGTCACCGCCGTGTACAGCAGGTTCCGCTGGAGCATCATCCATGCCCCGGTCGTGACGGGGATCACGACAGCGGGATACTCGCTGCCCTGGGAGCGGTGGATCGTGACCGCGTACGCGTGCGCCAGCTCGTCCAGCTCGTCGAAGTCGTAGGGCACCTCCTCGTCCTCGTCCGTCAGCACCGTCAGGCGCTGGTCGACCGGGTCGAGCGAGGTGACCACGCCCACGGTGCCGTTGAAGACGCCGTTCTCCCCCTTCTCGTAATTGTTACGGATCTGCGTGACCTTGTCGCCGACACGGAAGACGCGGCCCCCGAAGCGCTTCTCCGGCAGGTCGGGGCGGCCGGGGGTGACCGCCTGCTGGAGCAGGCCGTTGAGCGTGCCGGCGCCGGCCGGGCCGCGGTGCATGGGTGCCAGCACCTGCACGTCCCGGCGCGGGTCGAGGCCGAACTTTTCCGGGATACGGCGGGCCGCCACGTCCACGGTGAGGCGGCCGGCCACCTCGGTGTCGTCCTCCACGAAGAGGAAGAAGTCCTTCATGCCGTCGGTGACCGGGTGCTGCCCGGCGTTGATCCGGTGCGCGTTGGTCACCACCCCGGACTGCTGGGCCTGGCGGAACACGCGGGTGAGGCGTACGGCCGGGACGGGGCCACCGTCGGCGAGCAGATCCCTCAGCACCTCGCCGGCGCCGACGCTGGGGAGCTGGTCGACGTCCCCGACGAACAGCAGGTGGGCGCCCGGCGGTACGGCCTTGACCAGCTTGTTCGCCAGCAGCAGGTCCAGCATGGACGCCTCGTCGACGACGACCAGATCGGCGTCCAGCGGGCGGTCTCGGTCGTACGCCGCGTCGCCGCCCGGCTTGAGCTCCAGGAGGCGGTGGACGGTGGACGCCTCGGCGCCGGTCAGCTCGGCGAGGCGCTTGGCCGCGCGGCCGGTGGGCGCGGCGAGCACCACCTTCGCCTTCTTGGCGCGGGCCAGCTCCACGATCGAGCGGACCGTGAAGGACTTCCCGCAGCCCGGGCCGCCGGTCAGCACGGCGACCTTCCGGGTCAGGGCCAGCTTCACGGCGGCCTCCTGCTCGGGGGCGAGGTCGGCGCCGGTACGGCTTCTGAGCCAGCCCAGCGCCTTGTCCCAGTCCACGTCCCCGAACCCCGGCATCCGGTCCTCGTCGGTCCGCAGCAGCCGCAACAGCTGGGCGGAGAGGGACAGTTCCGCCCGGTGGAACGGCACCAGGTAGACGGCCGTCACGGGCTCGTCGGCGCCGTCGGGGCCCGGCACCCTCTCCCGTACGACACCGGGGTCGGAGCCGTCCTCGGGGATCTGCGTGAGCTCGGCCAGGCAGTCGATGACGAGGCCGGTGTCGACCTGGAGGAGCTTGACCGCGTCCTTGATCAGCTGCTCCTCGGGGAGGTAGCAGTTGCCCTGGTCGGTGGCCTGGGACAGGGCGTACTGCAGACCGGCCTTGACCCGCTCCGGGCTGTCGTGCGGTATGCCGACGGACTGGGCGATCCGGTCGGCGGTGAGGAAGCCGATACCCCAGACGTCGGCGGCGAGGCGGTACGGCTCGTTCTTCACGACGGAGATGGAGGCGTCCCCGTACTTCTTGTAGATCCGCACCGCGATCGACGTGGAGACCTCGACGGTCTGGAGGAAGAGCATGACCTCCTTGATCGCCTTCTGCTCCTCCCAGGCATCGGCGATCTTCTTGGTCCGCTTGGGCCCGAGCCCGGGGACCTCGATGAGCCGCTTGGGCTCCTCCTCGATGATTCGCAGCGTGTCCACGCCGAAGTGCTGCGTGATCCGGTCGGCGAAGACCGGCCCGATGCCCTTCACCAGCCCCGAGCCGAGGTAGCGCCGGATGCCCTGCACGGTGGCGGGCAGCACGGTCGTGTAGTTCTCGACGTGGAACTGCTTGCCGTACTGGGGGTGCGACCCCCAGCGGCCCTCCATCCGCAGGGACTCCCCCACCTGCGCGCCGAGCAGCGCGCCTACGACGGTCAGCAGGTCACCGGCGCCCCTGCCGGTGTCGACGCGGGCGACCGTGTAGCCGTTCTCCTCGTTGGCGTAGGTGATGCGCTCCAGCACACCTTCGAGCGTGGCAAGCCGCCGCTCCCCGGCGTCCGGTCCGGACTGGTTGGCCATGATCCGACGGTACCGGTGGGGTGTGACAGTGGGGGCACCTCAGCGCCGCTTGAGGTCTTCGACGAACGCGGAGAATGCGGGGCTGGGGAAGGTGAGGGTGGCCCGGTGGGGGGCCTTGGAGTCGCGGACGGCCACATGTGTGGGTGAGTTGGCGATCTCCACGCACTCGTTGCCGTCGCCCGGGCCTGAGTAGGACGACTTGTGCCAGTTGTCCATGGGGTCTACAGCTCCTTCGCGAGAGCGTGGATCAGGTCACGTGTCCGCCCAGGGGCGAGCGACGCACCTTCCACCTTATGGAAGCCCGTTCGATAGGTGTTGAGTTGAGCCTCGGAATCGATGAAGTTGGAGCCGTGCAGGGCGTCGCGAACCACGGTGTCCAGCTTGGGCAACGGCCCTCCCGCGTACGTCATCGTGCTGGACGCCATGGCGAAGCCGTCCAAGTCGAACGGGATGGCACGCAAGGTGATGTGCGGTGCCTCCGACAGCTCCAGAAGGCGGGCGAGTTGTGCTCTTGAGGTCGCCCTGTCGCTGACTCGGATGCGGAGTGCCGCCTCATGGATCACCGCCTCGTAGGGGATGTCGAACTGCTGGCGCGCCTTCCGATGCTCGATGCGCAGTTCCAGTTCCTCGGGCGTCAGTTCGGGGAGCCGGGACGAGAAAACTGCGCGCGAGTAGTCCTCGGTCTGCAGAAGTCCTGGCACGTACAGGATGGCCACATGGCGGAGGAAGCAAGCGTGATGCTCCAACTCCGACAGATCCAGGAACGACGTCGGCAGGAGGCCGCGGTACTCCTCCCACCAGCCCCGCGTCCGGTCCGTCGCCATCGCTACCAGCGCGTCTACGAACTCCTCGTCCGTGCAGGCGTAGTGCGCCGCCAGCCGGCGCAGTCGTTTTTCGCTGACGCCTGCGAGGGCGGACTCGATGTGGGTGATCTGGGCCGGGCTCACCCCCAGCAGGGCCGCCGCCTGGCGTGAGGTGAGGCCCGCCGCCTCGCGGAGTCGGCGCAGCTCCGTCGCCAGCCGCATCTGCCGTGCTGTTGGTTCGCGTCTCAAAGCCTCGACCGCCCTCTGGACCAACGCGCGCTCGAGCGCGACCCGTTCGGGGTCAGATTACGCGACGGGCTTGCCGCGTCTCTAGATTTATATCTACTGTCAGTGACGTAGCGAGCACCTTGCGATACCGGCCTCCGGAAGCGCACCGCCCCGTCATGCCCTGACGGGTGCGGCAATGACACCGGGGCCTGCCCCCACCACCCCCTCACCGAGACGGACTTCCGCATGCCCGATAGCGCCCCCTGGGAGTACTCCCTCCACCTCCCCAACGACCTCCGTGCCGTCACCGTCAGTCGTCGCACCCTGCGGCTGATCCTGACCATGCACGGGCTCATCGGACTCGTGGACGTCGCCGAACTGCTCGCCGCCGAGCTGGTCTCCAACGCCGTACGGCACACCAAGGGTCCCGCCGCCCTTCGCGTCCGCTGGGCGCCGCCCGGCACCCTCCGCCTCGCGGCCTGGGACGCCGACCCGGAACCTCCGCAGCCCCCACGCGCGTTCGCACACACCACCGACGACGAGGACGGGCGCGGTCTCGCCCTCGTGCGGGCCTGCGCCGACGTGTGGGGGTGGCAGCCCTCCGCCCGGGACGGCAACCGGGGCAAGTACGTCTGGTGCGAGCTGGCGGCGGGCTGACCGCCGTACGAAAACCAGTTGCCCGGCGCCACACCGCGGCCGATGCTCGACGTTTCGTCACGCACGAGGGAGAGCCGCTTGAGCCGACCGCTGGTGGACACCGTCCAGGAGCTGTGCGCGGCCATCGCCGCGTTCGACCCCGCCGTCGCCGGGGAGTTGGTGGAGGGCGGGGCCGACCCCGACCGGGTGCTGCCCGAGGGGACCACCCCGCTGTGGCGGGCCGTGGACAGCGGCTCACCCGCTCTCGTCACCGCCGTCCTCGGGAACGAGCCCCGGCTGCGACTCCCTGAGGAGACGCGTGAACGGCTTCTCACACTCGCCCGGGCCTGGCACGAGACCGGTGTGCAGCAGGAGTTGCGGCGACGCACCGGGGCGTCTGGGATGGTCCAGACGGTTCGCGTTCCGGACGACGAGAACGAGTTCAACCGCGTCCTCCAGCACTCCCTCGGCGGACTGACCGTCCGGGACGGTTCACGCCGGTATCCTCACCGCCCTGGAGTGGGCCTTCCGGATCCTGACCCCGGTCGACGAGCTCGTCGCCCGGGCCGCCGCCCAACCCGACGAGGATCACGCGACCCGGTGGGAAGTGCTCCGGGTCCTCCTCGACCGGCAGAGCGAGGAGACCTGGTCGGCCCTGGTCGCCCACCGACACCACCCCGACCCGGCGCATCGCCGCTTCCTCGCGGAGTACCTGCGCGTCCACGGCATCCTCGCGGACGACTCGCCGCGCGCCCGCCGCGAGAGCGATCTCGTGAGCGCCTGGGCCGCCGAGGAGACCGACCCCGACATGCTCGCGAGGGTGCTGCGGGCCCTGGACGAGTTCGATCACCCCGGGCGGGAGGCCGCAGGGCTGCGCCATGCCGCGCACCCCGATGCGGAGGTGCGGCGAGCGGTCACCGCGCTCTTCCTGCCCCTCGGGGACGACGCCCGGCAGGCGCTGCGCGCCCTCCTCCGCGACCCGGACGCCGAAGTACGGCTCGGCGCCTGCCGTACCGCCGCGAGCGACGCCGACCTCGTCCAGGAGGCCGTACCCCAACTGCTGCTGCTCGCCGAGGAGCCCGAGCCCGAACTGCACGCCCCCGCCGCAGCCCTCCTCGCGTCCTGCCCCGACCGTTCGCCCGCCGTCGCCGACGCCCTCGCCGGGTTCCTCGACCGCGACGATCCGGTGGCGCTCCTTGAGGCCGGCTACGGGCTCGCCCTGCGCGACGACCCCCGTACCGCCGAGGCGTACCGGCGGATCCGGAGCGTCGGCGCCGTCCACGAGTACGACCACCGGTGGGACGCGGTCTGGGAGTGGAACCGGAACAACGGGCTCATTCAGCCCGTCGACTGAGGACGCCCTCCACCCCCTGCAGGAACGTCGCACACACCAGCTCCGGATCGAACAGACACCCCGCCGCCATCGCCCCGTCCCGCAGCATCACGACATGGCGCCCCGCCTCGTCGGCGGGCTCGTGGCCGGCCCGCGCCAGCAGCTCCGTCATCGTCTCCAGGAACCACTGCCGGTGGGCCAGCACCGCCTGGTGGACCGGGTGCGCCGGATCGGGGTACTCCGCCACCGCGTTGAGGAAGGCGCACCCCCGGAAGCCGGGTGAACGGATGCCGTCCGCGATCGCGCCGGCCACCGCCCGGACCTCGTCCGCCGGGGACCCCGCGCCCTCGCGCGCCTTCGCCACCTGCGCCCGGATGCCCTGGTCGGCCACGCCCAGGTAGGCGAGGACCAGTTCCTCCTTGCCGGTGAAGTGCCGGTAGAGGGTCGCACGGGTCACCTGCGCCTCGGCGATGATCCGGTCGACCCCGACGGAATGGATGCCCTCGGCGTAGAAGATTTTCGTCGCCGTGCCGAGCAGCCGCGCCCGCGCCTCCGACACGCCACCCGACGTGCCCCGTTTCGCTGTGCCCTGACTCATGGCTCCGAGGCTACCAAGCGATGAGGGAGAACGTTCGGTCTTGACAATCACTCCGTCCACGCCTTGGATGGAAATCAAAGAGACCGAACGTTCTCCCTCGCGCTCCCCCTCCCGTCACCCGCGAGCCCCCGAAAGGCCCCGCCATGGACACCACCACCCTCGGCGCATCACCCACCCCCACCGCCACCACCGACCTTCGCCGCCTCTATCTCCTCCGCTTCGCCTTCGCCGCCGTCTGGGCCGCCGCCCTCTTCGCGACCGCCGGTGAGCTGTCCCCCGCCTCCGCCACGCTCCTCGTGATCTACCCCCTCTTCGACGTCGCCTGTGCCGTCGTCGATCTGCGCTCCGCCCGCGCGGCCGACGGCCCCGTACAGCAGCTCTACGTGAACATCGCGCTCAGCACCCTCACCGGCATCGGTCTCGCCGTCGCCGCCACCTCCGGCATCCCCGCCGTGCTGCGCGTCTGGGGCGTCTGGGCGATCACCGCGGGGCTCGTCCAGTTGCTCGTCGGGGTCTCGCGGCGCCGGATGGGCGGGCAGTGGGCCATGATCGCCAGTGGCGGGATCTCGACCCTCGCCGGTGCGTCGTTCTTCGGGCAGGCCGGTCAGGCCGATCCCGCACTGGGCGCCCTCGCCGGATACGCCTTCCTCGGCGGGGTGTTCTTCCTCGTCTCCGCCCTGCGCCTGGGCCGTACCCGGCCGACCGCCTGACGCGGCCCGGCCCGCCGCCCGACGCGCACAGCCCACCGCCCATCGCCCACCCCCCGACGCGCGCGGCCGGCCCGGCTCTCGGGTCGGCCACCCGCCGGTAAAGCTTTGGTTTCGGCCAACGACCGCCTCTTGCTTCTGCTCGTGTAATCGATTCCAATCCTCCGTGTAATCGATTCCACGAGGAGGTGGAACGGTCATGGCGAGCATCAAGGACGTCGCCGCCGAGGCAGGCGTATCCGTCGCCACGGTGTCGCGCGTCCTGAACGGGCATCCCTCCGTCAGCGAGGACGCCCGCCGGCGCGTGACCGCCGCCGTGACGGCCCTGGGCTACCGCCCGAACGCCGTCGCCCGGTCCCTGCGCACCGACCAGACCCGCACGCTCGGCCTGGTCATCAGCGATGTGCTGAACCCCTACTTCACCGAACTCGCCCGCTCCGTCGAGGAGGAGGCCCGGGCGCTCGGGTACAGCGTGATCATCGGCAACGCCGACGAGCGCCCCGACCTCCAGGACCACCACGTACGGACCCTGCTGGACCGCCGTATCGACGGGCTCCTCGTCTCCCCCACCGACGGCGGCTCCCCGCTGATGCTGGACGCCGCGCGCGCGGGGACCCCGATGGTCTTCGTGGACCGGTGGATCCCCGGCGTGGACGTGCCGGTCGTGCGCGCCGACGGACGGGAGGCCGTGCGGGACCTCGTGGCCCATCTGCACGCGCTCGGGCACCGCCGGCTCGCGATCATCGCGGGCCCCGCGGCCACCACCACCGGCCGCGAGCGTGTGGACGCCTTCCGCGAGGCGCTGGCCGACTTCGGGCTCGAACTCCCCGGCGCCTACATAGGGCAGGGCGACTTCCAGGCCGAGAGCGGACGCCGGGTCACCGAGGGCTTCCTCGACCTGCCCGAGCCGCCCGAGGTCGTCTTCGCCGCCGACAACCTGATGGTGCTCGGCGCGCTGGACGCCGTCCGCGCGCGGGGCCTTCGCGTGCCCGACGACATCGCGCTCGCGGCGTTCGACGACATCCGCTGGTTCGTGCACACCGATCCGCCGATCACCGCCATCGCCCAGCCGACCGGCGAGCTGGGCCGGGCCGCCGTACGGGCCCTGATCGACCGCGTCGAGGGGCGGGCCGGCCAGTCCGTCACCCTGCCCGCCCGACTCGTGGTGCGCCGCTCCTGCGGCGCGCACCCCACCGCAGTGCAAAGGAGCACGTCGTGAGCGACCCCGAGGAGTTGCTGCGCATCGAGGGCATCCGGAAGACCTTCCCGGGCGTGGTCGCGCTGGACGGCGTCGACTTCGACCTGCGCCGGGGCGAGGTCCATGTGCTCCTCGGTGAGAACGGCGCCGGGAAGAGCACCCTCATCAAGATGCTCTCCGGCGCGTACACGCCCGACGCCGGGCGGATCCTGGTCGGCGGCGAGGAGGTGCGCATCCACGGGGCGCAGGACTCCGAGCGCCTCGGGATCGCCACGATCTACCAGGAGTTCAACCTCGTCCCCGATCTGACGGTCGCCGAGAACATCTTCCTGGGGCGCCAGCCCCGCCGGTTCGGGATGATCGACCGGGGCCGGATGGAGGCCGACGCCGAGGTCCTGTTGAAGCGGGTCGGCCTCAGCGTGTCGCCCCGCGCGCGGGTGCGTGAACTGGGCATCGCCCGGCTCCAGATGGTAGAGATCGCCAAGGCGCTCAGCCTGGACGCGCGCGTGCTCATCATGGACGAGCCGACCGCCGTGCTGACCTCCGAGGAGGTCGAGACGCTGTTCGCGATCGTGCGCCGGCTGCGCGAGGACGGCGTGGGCATCGTCTTCATCACCCACCACCTGGAGGAGATCGCCGCCCTGGGCGACCGGGTCACGGTCGTCCGGGACGGGAGGAGCGTCGGGCAGGTGCCCGCCGCCACCCCGCAGGACGAGCTCGTGCGGCTGATGGTGGGCCGCTCCATCGAGCAGCAGTACCCGCGCGAACGGGCCGACGCCGGTCCCGCGTTGCTCACCGTCGAGGGGCTCACCCGGGACGGCGTCTTCCACGACGTCGGCTTCGAGGTGCGCGCCGGAGAGGTCGTCGGCATCGCCGGGCTGGTCGGTGCCGGCCGTACCGAGGTCGTCCGGGCCGTCTTCGGGGCGGACCCGTACGACAAGGGCACCGTGAAGGTGGCGGGCGCGGCCCTGAAGGGGCACGACGTGAACGCCGCCATGGCGGCCGGGATCGGGCTGATCCCCGAGGACCGCAAGGGCCAGGGGCTGGTCCTCGACCAGTCCGTGGAGGAGAACCTCGGCCTGGTGACCCTGCGGGCCGCCACGCGCGCGGGACTCGTCGACCGCAAGGGCCAGCAGGAGGCGGCCGCGCGGATCGCGAAGCAGCTGGGCGTGCGGATGGCCGGGCTCGGCCAGCATGTGCGCACCCTCTCCGGCGGCAACCAGCAGAAGGTCGTCATCGGCAAGTGGCTGCTCGCCGACACCAAGGTGCTGATCCTCGACGAGCCCACGCGCGGGATCGACGTCGGCGCCAAGGTCGAGATCTACCAGCTCATCAACGAACTCACCGCGAACGGCGCCGCCGTCCTCATGATCTCCAGCGACCTCCCGGAGGTGCTCGGCATGAGCGACCGGGTGCTGGTGATGGCCCAGGGCCGGATCGCGGGCGAACTGTCCGCCGACGAGGCCACCCAGGACTCCGTGATGGCACTCGCCGTCAGCAACCCCACGACCGACAAGGAGGCCGCTCGTGGCCACTGACACGCTCAAGAGGAACCCGGGCGCCGGTGGCGCGACCGGCGGGCTGCGCCGCCTGCTCCTCGACAACGGCGCGCTCACCGCGCTGATCGTCCTGGTCATCGCCATGTCGGCGCTGTCGGGCGACTTCCTGACCACCGACAACCTGCTCAACGTCGGTGTGCAGGCGGCGGTGACCGCCGTCCTCGCCTTCGGCGTCACCTTCGTCATCGTCTCGGCCGGCATCGACCTGTCGGTGGGGTCGGTGGCGGCCCTGTCGGCCACCGTGCTGGCCTGGTCCGCCACCTCGCACGGGGTGCCGGTCGTCATAGCGGTGCTGCTGGCGGTGGCCACCGGTATCGCGGCCGGACTCGTCAACGGCTTCCTCATCGCCTACGGCAAACTCCCGCCGTTCATCGCGACGCTCGCGATGCTGTCGGTGGCCCGCGGTCTGTCGCTGGTGATCTCCGAGGGCTCGCCGATCCCGTTCCCGGACTCGGTCTCGCACCTCGGTGACACGCTCGGCGGCTGGCTGCCCGTGCCGGTCCTCGTGATGATCGTCATGGGCCTGATCGCCGCGTTCGTGCTGGGCCGCACCTACATCGGCCGCTCGATGTACGCCATCGGCGGCAACGAGGAGGCCGCGCGGCTGTCCGGCCTGCGGGTGAAGAAGCAGAAGCTCGCCATCTACGCCCTGTCCGGCGTGTTCGCCGCCGTCGCCGGTGTCGTGCTCGCCTCCCGGCTGTCCTCCGCGCAGCCGCAGGCCGCCGACGGCTACGAGCTGGACGCGATCGCCGCGGTCGTCATCGGCGGCGCCTCCCTCGCGGGCGGCACCGGCAAGGCGTCCGGCACCCTGATCGGCGCGCTGATCCTCGCGGTGCTGCGCAACGGCCTGAACCTGCTGAACGTCTCCGCGTTCTGGCAGCAGGTCGTCATCGGTGTCGTGATCGCGCTGGCCGTCCTCTTCGACACGCTGCGCCGCAAGGCGGGCGCCACACCGCTCGCCGCCGGCACCGGTTCGGGCGGCGGCAAGGGCAAGCAGGCGGGGACGTACGCGCTCGCGGCCGTCGTGACCGTGGCGATCGTCGGCGCGACCTCGTTCCTGCACGACGGCTCGAAGGCGTCGGACCAGCGGATCGGGCTGTCGCTGTCGACGCTCAACAACCCCTTCTTCGTACAGATCCGGGCCGGTGCCCAGGCCGAGGCGAAGAAGCTGGGCGTGGACCTCACCGTGACGGACGCCCAGAACGACGCCTCGCAGCAGGCCAACCAGCTGCAGAACTTCACCAGTTCCGGGGTCGGGGCGATCGTCGTCAACCCGGTGGACTCCGACGCGGCGAGCAACTCCGTGAAGGCCGCCGACAAGGCCGGCATCCCGGTCGTCGCCGTCGACCGCGGGGTCAACAACGCGAAGACCGCCACGCTGGTCGCCTCGGACAACGTGGCCGGCGGTGAGCTGGCCGCCAAGTCGATCGCCGAGAAGCTGGGCGGCGAGGGCAAGATCGTGATCCTGCAGGGCCAGGCCGGCACCTCCGCCGCCCGTGAGCGCGCGCAGGGCTTCGCCCAGGGCCTCAAGGCCTTCCCCGGCATCAAGGTCGTCGCCCAGCAGCCCGCCGACTTCGACCGCACCAAGGGCCTCGACGTGATGTCGAACCTGCTCCAGGCGCACCCGGACGTCCAGGGCGTCATCGCCGCCAACGACGAGATGGCGCTCGGCGCGATCAAGGCGCTGGGGTCGAAGGCCGGGAAGTCGGTGTCGGTGGTCGGCTTCGACGGCACCCCGGACGGGCTGAAGGCCGTGGAGAACGGGTCGCTGTACGCGTCCGTCGCCCAGCAGCCGAGCCAGCTCGGGAAGATCGCCGTGGACAACGCCCTCAAGGCCCTCGACGGCGACAAGGTCGAGCAGACGGTGAAGGTCCCGGTGAAGGTGGTCACGCGGGAGAACGTGGCCGGATTCAAGGGCTGACATCGGCCGAACGGCCCACGGGTGGGCGGTCGTTGCCGGAGCATGGATCCGGTGGCGGCCGCCCGTCCCGGCGTCATCACGGGGACCGGATTCAGGGGAGCAACCTCATGTACGACTACGACCTGCTGGTCGTGGGGTCGGCCAACGCCGACCTGGTGATCGGTGTGGAGCGCCGGCCGGGCGCCGGCGAGACCGTGCTCGGCACCGATCTGGCCGTCCACCCGGGCGGCAAGGGCGCCAACCAGGCCGTCGCGGCGGCCCGCCTCGGCGCCCGTACGGCCCTGCTCGCGCGGGTCGGCGACGACGCGTACGGCCGGCTGCTGCTGGACTCGCAGCGCGCGGCCGGCGTGGACACGGTGGGCGTGCTGGTGGGCGGGGCGCCGACCGGCGTCGCGCTGATCACCGTGGACCCGTCCGGCGACAACAGCATCGTGGTCTCGCCCGGCGCCAACGGGCGGCTCACCCCGGCCGACGTCCGGGCCGCCGCCAGCCTGTTCCAGGCGTCGCGGGTGGTCTCGACACAGCTGGAGATCCCGCTGGAGACGGTGGCGGAGGTGGTGCGCGACCTCGCCGACGGCAGCCGGTTCGTGCTCAACCCGTCCCCGCCGCAGCCGCTTCCGGCGGACATCCTGGCGGCCTGCGACCCGCTCATCGTCAACGAGCACGAGGCGCGGGTGATCCTCGGGGACGCGGCGGTCGGCGACTCCCCCGAGGACTGGGCGCGGATCCTGCTCGCCAAGGGGCCCCGCTCGGTCGTGGTGACGCTCGGCGCCGAGGGCGCGCTGGTGGCCTCCGCCGAGGGGGTCGCGCGGGTGCCGTCGGTGGCGGTGGACGCGGTGGACACGACCGGCGCGGGCGACGCGTTCACGGCGGCGCTGGCCTGGCGGCTGGGCGCGGGCGCCACCCTGGCCGAGGCGGCGGCGTACGCGGCCCGGGTCGGCGCGGCGGCGGTGACGCGGGAGGGCGCGCAGGAGTCGTTCCCGACCGCGGCGGAGGTCGAGGCGCTGTGAAACGGGCCGGAATACTGAACCGTCATCTCGCGGGCGCGCTGGCCGAGCTGGGCCACGGCGACGGGGTCCTCGTCTGTGACGTGGGGATGCCGATCCCGGACGGGCCACGGGTCGTGGACCTGGCGTTCCGGGCCGGGGTGCCGTCGTTCGCCGAGGTGCTGGACGGGCTGCTCGACGAGCTCGTGGTGGAGGGCGCGACGGCGGCGAAGGAGGTCCGGGACGCGAACCCCGAGGCGGCGGCCCTGCTGGACCGGACGTGTCCCGCGCTGGAGCTGGTCCCGCACGAGCGGCTCAAGGAGCTGTCGGCGGGCGCGCGGCTGGTGGTGCGCACCGGCGAGGCCGCGCCGTACGCGAACGTGCTGCTGCGCTGCGGCGTCTTCTTCTAGAGCTGCGGCGGGGACGTTTCGAGGGGCCCGGTCCGTCGACCGGGCCCCTCGCGTCCCCTCCCGTCAGAACCCCCGCGATCCCCCCAGATCCCCCTCCAAAGGTCCTGACGCGAAGTACGACCCGCGAGGTGCGGGGAGGGTTGCACGGCTCGCCGATATTTTTTTCGCCGTCTTCCGGGCCCGCCCTCGGCATGCCGTTCCACCTGGGCGGACGTAGCGTTTCAGATATGCAGGAGCTGGACGAGAACCCCCTCGTGTCCCTCCAGGACGACGTGCTCGACGAGCTCGGCGACGAGGCGGTCGGGGACATCGCGAGGCTGCTGGGCACGGACGAGACCGGGGCGCGGCAGGTGATCTGCACGACGGTCGCGGCGCTGTCCGGCGAGGCGGAGACGGTCGCCACCCCGCACGACGCCCCGCTGACCGGGGTGGCCACCGTGGGCGGTCCCGCGACCGGCGGTCTGATGGCCGGCCTGCTCGCCGCGGAGGCGGGCCCGCTGACCACCGCGGTGGCCGCCAGGACGGGGCTGCCCCGGCCGGCCGTGTCCCGGACGGTGGGCGCGGTGGTCCCGGCGGTCCTGACGGCGCTGAACCGGCGGGCGGCGAGGCGGTAGGCCGCGGTCGCGCGCGACGCCGGCACCGGACGGCCGGTGCCGACGCCCTGGGCGTACGTGTGCCTCGAAGGACGGGGATGTGCCTCAAAGGGCGTTGAGGTGTCTCGGAGGGCGTGCCTGTGTCTCAGCGGGCGGGCTTGTGTCTCAGAGGGCGTGCCGGGTGAAGCGCTCCACGGTCTCCGCCAGCACCTCCCGGCCGTCGCGGGCCCACAGGGCGTCGTTGAACAGCTCCACCTCGATGGGCCCGGTGTAGCCGGCCGCCTCCACACGGGCCCGCCACTCCCGCAGGTCGATCGCGCCGTCGCCGAGCTGGCCCCGGCCGTTGAGGACGCCCGCGGGCAGCGGGGTGACCCAGTCGGCGAGCTGGAAGGTGTGGATCCGGCCGCCCGCGCCCGCCCGGGCGATCTGCGCGGGCGCGTCGTCGTCCCACCACACGTGGTACGTGTCGACGGCGACGCCGACCTGCCGGGCCGGGAAGCGTTCCGCCAGGTCCAGCGCCTGGGCCAGCGTGGACACCACACAGCGGTCGGCGGCGAACATCGGGTGCAGCGGTTCGACGGCCAGCCGTACGCCGTGCGCCTCGGCGTACGGCCCGAGCTCGGCCAGCGCGTCGGCGATCCGCTCCCGCGCGCCCCGCAGATCACGGGAGCCCGCGGGCAGTCCGCCGGAGACCAGCACCAGGACCTCGGTGCCGAGCGTGGCCGCCTCGTCGACGGCCCGCCGGTTGTCGTCCAGGGCGCGGGCCCGCTCGGCCGGGTCGGTCGCGGTGAGGAAGCCGCCCCGGCACAGCGTGGTGACCGCCAGTCCGGCGTCCCGCACGAGCTTGGCGGCGGCCTCCACGCCGTACGCCTGGACGGGCTCGCGCCACAGGCCGACGGCCGGGACGCCCAGGTCGGCACAGGCGGCGACCAGGTCGGGGAGCGGGAGCTGTCTGACGGTCATCTGGTTGAGGGAGAAGCGCGCGAGGTCCCCGGTCACCGGTCCACCCCGTACAGGCTCAGCAGGTTCCTCATCCGTTCCTCCGCGCGTTTCGGGTCCGGGAAGAGACCCAGGGTGTCGGCGAGTTCGTAGGCGCGGGCGAAGTGCGGCAGGGAGCGCGCCGACTGGAGCCCGCCGACCATCGTGAAGTGGCTCTGGTGACCCGCGAGCCAGGCCAGGAACACCACGCCGGTCTTGTAGAAGCGGGTGGGCGCCTGGAAGAGGTGGCGGGAGAGTTCGACCGTCGGGTCGAGCAGGGCGCGGAAGCCCTCGCGGTCCCCGGTGTCCAGGACCCGGACCGCCTGCGCGGCCAGCGGGCCGAGCGGGTCGAAGATGCCGAGCAGGGCGTGGCTGAAGCCCTGCTCGTCGCCCGCGATCAGCTCGGGGTAGTGGAAGTCGTCGCCGGTGTAGCAGCGCACGCCCTTCGGGAGGCGGCGGCGCAGGTCGATCTCGCGCTGGGCGTCCAGCAGGGAGACCTTGATGCCGTCGACCTTGTCGGGGTGGGCGGCGATGACGTCGAGGAAGGTGTCCGTCGCCGCGTCCAGGTCGGACGAGCCCCAGTAGCCCTCCAGCGCCGGGTCGAACATGGGGCCGAGCCAGTGGAGGATCACCGGCTCGGCGGCCTGGCGGAGGAGGTGGCCGTAGACCTCCAGGTAGTCCTCGGGGCCGCGAGCGGCGGCGGCGAGGGCGCGGGACGCCATGAGGATGGCCTGCGCACCCGACTCCTCGACGACCGCGAGCTGTTCCTCGTAGGCCGCGCGGACCTCGGTGAGGTTCGCCGGGCCGGTGAGCTGGTCGGTGCCGACGCCGCAGGCGATCCGGCCGCCGGCCGCCTTCGCCTCGGCGGCGCTGCGGCGGATCAGCTCGGCCGCGCCCGCCCAGTCCAGGCCCATCCCGCGCTGGGCGGTGTCCATGGCCTCGGCGACGCCGAGCCCGTGGGACCACAGGTGGCGGCGGAAGGCGAGGGTGGCGTCCCAGTCGACGGCGGCCGGTGAGTCGGGGGTGGTGTCGGCGTACGGGTCGGCGACGACGTGCGCGGCCGAGAAGACCGTACGGGAGGTGAAGGGGGCGCCCGGGGTGAGGGCGAGGGGCTCGGTGCGGGGTTCGTAGGCGCGCAGGGTGCCGTGCGCGTCGGGGAGGTGGAGCGTCACAGGGCGATCTCCGGTACGTCGAGACGGCGGCCCTCGGCGGAGGACTTGAGGCCCAGTTCGGCGAGCTGGACGCCACGGGCGCCGGCCAGCAGGTCCCAGTGGTAGGGGGCGTCGGCGTACACGTGCCGGAGGAACAGCTCCCACTGGGCCTTGAAGCCGTTGTCGAACTCGGCGTTGTCCGGGACCTCCTGCCACTGGTCGCGGAACACCTCGGTGGCGGGGATGTCCGGGTTCCAGACCGGCTTGGGGGTGGCGGAGCGGTGCTGGACGCGGCAGCGGCGCAGCCCGGCGACGGCGGAGCCCTCGGTGCCGTCGACCTGGAACTCGACCAGCTCGTCGCGGTTCACACGGACCGCCCAGGAGGAGTTGATCTGGGCGATCGCGCCGCCCTCCAGCTCGAAGACGCCGTAGGCGGCGTCGTCGGCGGTGGCGTCGTACGGCTTGCCGTTCTCGTCCCAGCGCTGCGGGACGTGGGTGGTGGCGAGGGCCTGCACGCTGGTGACCCGGCCGAAGAGCTCGTGGAGCACGTACTCCCAGTGCGGGAACATGTCGACGACGATGCCGCCGCCGTCCTCGGCGCGGTAGTTCCAGGACGGGCGCTGCGCCTCCTGCCAGTCGCCCTCGAAGACCCAGTAGCCGAACTCGCCGCGCACGGACAGGATCCGGCCGAAGAAGCCGCCGTCGACGAGGCGCTTGAGTTTGCGCAGGCCCGGCAGGAAGAGCTTGTCCTGGACGACGCCGTGCCGGACGCCGGCGGCGGTCGCGAGCCGGGCGAGTTCCAGGGCGCCCGCGAGCCCGGTGGCGGTCGGCTTCTCGGTGTAGAGGTGCTTGCCCGCGGCGATGGCCTTGCGCAGGGCGTCCTCGCGGGCGGAGGTCACCTGGGCGTCGAAGTAGATCTCGACGGTCGGGTCGGCGAGGACCGCGTCGAGGTCGGTGGACCAGTGCTCCAGTCCGTGCTGTTCGGCGAGCGCTTTCACAGCGTGCTCACGGCGGCCGACCAGGACCGGTTCCGGCCACAGCACGGTGTCGTCGCCCAGGTCGAGGCCGCCCTGTTCGCGGAGGGCCAGGATCGAGCGGACCAGGTGCTGGCGGTGGCCCATCCGCCCGGTCACACCGTTCATGGCGATACGCACCGTCTTGCGTGTCACGTCGTTCCCTTCGTAGGTGCCGAACACGGCGTTCGTACGCGTTCCCCGCGCGGGTGCGCGCGCTGCGTACGCCGTCTCTCGCGGAGCGTCACAGCAAGCGCTTTCTACGTGAGGCCTGAAGCTAGCCCCCGAGCAGCACCGGAGACAAGACCGTGACGGGGTTGAGTTGTTCGAGGGGACGAACAACCGGGGTGGTTGGCCTTAAGGTCTGCTCGACACACACGGAACCGCGGCCGCGATCGGCCTGTCTACGAGGGGGCGGCCCGAGCACGGGCGGCCCCAGGGGGGTTCCACGACACATGCGCGACCGGAGGACGACGAGATGACGGTGACCCTGGCGGACGTGGCGGCCCGCGCCCAGGTCTCGCCCGCGACGGTGTCGCGCGTACTGAACGGCAACTATCCCGTCGCCGCCTCGACCCGGGAACGGGTGCTGCGCGCGGTGGACGAGCTGGACTACGTGCTGAACGGCCCCGCCAGCTCGCTGGCCGCCGCCACCTCCGACCTCGTCGGCATCCTCGTCAACGACATTGCCGACCCGTTCTTCGGGATCATGGCGAGCGCCATCCAGTCGGAGATCGGCGGCCCCGGCGGCCGGGCCGGCGGCGAGCGGCTCGCGGTCGTCTGCAACACGGGCGGCTCGCCGGAGCGCGAACTGACCTATCTCACCCTGCTGCAGCGGCAGCGGGCGGCCGCGGTGGTGCTGACCGGCGGTGCCGTGGAGAGCGCGCCGCACGCCGAGGCCGTCGCGGCGAAGCTGCGCAAGCTGTCGGACGCCGGGACCCGGGTGGTGCTGTGCGGACGGCCGCCCGCGCCGGACACCGGGGCGATCGCGCTGGCCTTCGACAACCGCGGGGGCGCCCGCGAGCTGACGGAACATCTGGTCGGGCTGGGGCACCGGCGGCTCGGGTACATCGCCGGACCGCAGGAGCGCACGACCACCCGGCACCGGCTGGAGGGCCACCGGGCCGCGCTCGAGGCGCACGGGATACCGGTGGACGACCGGCTGACCGTGCACGGCCGCTACGACCGGCAGTCCGGCTACGAGGCCACGCTGGAACTGCTGCGGCGCGATTCGTCCCTGACGGCCGTGGTCGCCGCGAACGACTCCGTCGCGCTGGGCGCCTGCGCGGCGCTGCGCGACTCCGGTCTGCGCATCCCGGACGACGTCTCGGTGGCCGGCTTCGACGACCTGCCGTTCGGCATCGACGCGGCGCCCTCCCTCACGACGGTCCGTCTCCCGCTCTCCGAGGCGGGCGCCCGCGCGGGCCGCATCGCCATGGGCCGCGAGGAGCCGCCGCCCGGCGGGATGGCGACCATCCGGGGCGAGCTGATGGTCCGGGGGTCCTCGGGGGTGCCCCGGGGCTGAGGCCCACCCGGTGTCCGGCCGGATGTGTGGACCTCGTTTCCCTGGCAAGGTGAGGTACATGAAGCTGGCGTTCTCCACCCTCGGCGTCCCCGGTCTCCCCCTCCCCGACGTGCTGCGGCTCGCGAGCGCGCACGGCTACCACGGCGTGGAGCTGCGCGCCCACCCCGAGGAGCCGGTGCATCCGGGCCTCGGCCCCGGCGAACGGGCCGACGTGGCCGCCGAGTTCAAGGCGGCCGGCGTGGAGCCGCTGGGTGTCGCCGGGTACACCAGGATCGCCGCGCCCGGCGACGACGGGCCGGTCATCGAGGAGGTGCGCACGCTCGTCGACCTCGCCCACGACATCGGCGCGCCCTACGTGCGGATCTTCCCCGGCGCCGACCCCGAGCAGACGTCCGAGGCCACCGACGCGATCGCGGCTCGGCGGCTCGGCACGGCGGCGGAGTACGCCGCGGACCTGGGGGTGCGCGTCCTGCTGGAGACCCACGACTCGCACCGGGCGGCCGCCGACGCGATGCGCGTGCTGGGCCTGGTGGGGCACCGCAACGTCGGGGCGCTGTGGGACGTCATGCACACCTGGCTGGCCGGCGAGCAGCCCGCGGAGAGCTACGCGGCGCTCGCGCCCCATCTGGGCTATGTCCAGGTCAAGGACATCGCCGGCGCCGACGACACCACGCCGCTGCCGCTCGGCGCCGGGGTGCTGCCGCTCGCCGAGTGCGTCGAGGTCCTGTCCCGGCACGGCTGGGACGGATGGCTGTGCTGGGAGTACGAGAAGCGCTGGTACGAGGACGCCGCCCCGCTGGAGGGCCTGCTCGACGGGGGCCGGGAGCATCTGTCGCGGCTGCTGAACGAGTCCGCGTAGGCGGGACGGGCGCCGGGCCCTGATACGGCACCGAGCCGTTATTCGGTAGCCCGGCTTCGAGGGGCGCTATAACGTACCCCCTCGTGCCTGAACCCGCCCCCCACCCCGTCCCGCCGTCATGAGCCTCACGCGTGCCCTGATCGACGTGGGGCCGCTGCGCGGCTCGCCCGTCTTCCGGCGGCTGTGGATCGGGCGGACGGTGTCCGTGCTCGGCGGCTTCATGACCATGGTGACGGTGCTGTACCAGGTCTGGGACATGACCCACAGCGCGGTCTGGAGCGGCGCGGTCGGGCTCGCGCAGGTCATCCCCATGGTCGTCGTGGGCCTGCTCGCCGGATCGTGGGTGGACCGGGGCGACCGGCGCCGGATCTATCTGATCGCCACCGTCGGCCAGGCGGTCTGCGCGCTGCTGCTGGCGGCGCAGGGCTTCACCGGCGGGGTGCCGGTGGCCGGGGTCCTCGTCCTCGTAGCGGCGAGCTCCTGCTTCGGGGCGATCGGCGGCCCGGCGGCCGGGGTGTTCGTACCGCGGCTGCTGCCGAAGGAGCAGGTGGCCGCGGGGCTCGCCCTCAACCAGGTGTCCGGCCAGGCGATGATGCTGCTCGGCCCGGCCCTCGGCGGGCTGTTCCTCGGCTGGTTCGGCGTCGGCGCCTGCTATCTGCTCGACGCGCTGACCTTCGCGTGCGCCTTCTACGGCGCCTTCGGGCTGCCCGCGCTGCCGCCGGAGGGCGAGCCGTCGCGGGCCGGTGTGCGGGGCGTCCTGGACGGGGTGCGCTTCCTGACCGGGCACCGGGTGGTGCGCGGCGCCCTCATCACGGATCTGGCCGCCACGGTGCTGGCGATGCCGGTCAGCCTCTTCCCGCTCGTCAACGCGGAGCGGTTCGGCGGCGATCCGCGCACCCTCGGCCTGTTCATGTCGGCCGTGGCGGTCGGCGGGGTCACGGCGACGGCACTGTCGGGTCCGGTCACCCGGCTGGGCCGGCCGGGCCTGGTGATGCTGTGCGGGGCCGGCACCTGGGGTGTGGCGCTGGCACTGTTCGGCCTGGTGAGCGACCCGTGGACGGGGCTCGCGCTGCTGGCGGTGGCCGGCGGAGCCGATGCCCTGTCGGTGGTCTCCCGTGTCACGATCGTCCAGACGCGGACCCCGGACGCCCTGCTGGGCCGGGTCACCGCCGCCGAGCAGATCGTCGGTCAGGGCGGCCCGCACCTCGGCAATCTGCGCGGCGGACTGGTCGCCGGCTGGACGTCCGGCGCGACCGCCCTCGTCCTCGGCGGCCTGCTGTGCGTCCTCGCGGTGACGTACGTCGGCACGACCACACCGGAACTGCGGGACGGCACCCCCGCAGAGGACCAGTAGGACCTCACCCGTCACCCCCGTCCCGACTTCGCGTCCGGCGCCCGCTGCCGGGAACCCAGCCCCTCCCCCGGTCGTCCAATGCGCAAGCTGCCGGAGAGTCACCGTGGCTCGGTGTCGGCCCTCGCTGCTGGCTGCGATCGCCGACCACCCTCTCCAGCCGTGCCACGGCCGGCAGCACGCCGTCATCGGCGCGCCCCCCTCCAACTGCGCCGATGGCGGCCCCTCTTACGGTCCATTCCCTTGACTGGCAGAAACTTCCCGGATATTGGTGACTCCTCGGAAGTTTCCTTCACAGCGCCACCTCCGGAAGGAGCGCACGTGCCCGACACCAGCACGGGAAGCACCGCATCGCCTTCAAGACGCTCGGTCCTCGCGGCCACCGCCGGTCTCACCGGCGCCCTGGCCCTCGGCGGCACCGCGCACGCCGCCCCGCACGACGACAGGAGGCTGCGCGCCCTCATCGACCGGATGACGCTGCCCGAGAAGGTCGGCCAGCTCTTCGTCATGCGGGTCTACGGCCACTCCGCGACCGCCCCGGACCAGGCGGACATCGACGCCAACCTCAAGGAGATCGGTGTCCGTACGGCCGCCGACCTGCTCGCGAAGTACCGGGTGGGCGGCATCATCTACTTCACCTGGGCCCACAACACCCGTGACCCGCACCAGATCGCCGGTCTGTCGAACGGCATCCAGAAGGCGTCGCTCGCCCAGCCGCGCGGCCTGCCCGTGCTCATCTCCACCGACCAGGAGCACGGCATCGTGTGCCGGGTCGGCGAGCCCGCCACGCTCTTCCCGGGTGCCATGGCCGTGGGCGCCGGGGGCTCCCGCTCCGACGCCCGCGCCCTCGGCCGGCTCGCCGGGCAGGAGCTGCGCGCGCTCGGCATCCGGCAGAACTACTCCCCGGTCGCCGACGTCAACGTCAACCCGGCCAACCCGGTGATCGGCGTGCGCTCCTTCGGCTCAGAGCCGGACGCGGTGGCCGGCCTGGTCGCCGCCGAGGTGGCCGGGTACCAGCACGCGCGGCAGGTCGCGGCGACCGCCAAGCACTTCCCCGGCCACGGCGACACCGCCGTCGACAGCCACACCGGCTTCCCGGTCATCACGCACACCCGGGAGCAGTGGGAGAAGCTGGACGCGCCGCCGTTCCGGGCCGCGATCCGGGCCGGCATCGACTCGATCATGACCGCGCACCTGATGGTCCCGGCCCTGGACGACTCCGGGGACCCGGCCACCCTCTCCCACCCGATCCTCACCGGCATCCTGCGCGAGGAGCTGGGCTACGACGGGGTGGTGGTGACCGACTCGCTCGGCATGGAGGGCGTCCGCACCAAGTACGGCGACGACCGGGTCCCGGTCCTCGCGCTCAAGGCGGGCGTGGACCAGCTGCTGAACCCGCCGAACCTGGACGTGGCCTGGAACGCCGTACTGAAGGCCGTACAGGACGGCGAGCTGACCGAGGCGCGGCTCGACGAATCGATCCTGCGCATTCTGCGGCTGAAGGCGAAGCTCGGCCTGTTCGACGACCCGTACGTCAGCCAGTCCGGTGTGGACGACTCCGTCGGCACGCCCGCGCATCTGCGGGCCGCCGACCGTATCGCCGAGCGCACCACGACCCTGCTGGTCAACGAGGGGTCGCTGCTGCCGCTCTCGCGCCGGTCGCACCGCAAGGTGCTGGTGGTCGGGGCCGATCCGGCCTCCCCGTCCGGCACGACGGGCCCGCCGACCGGGGTGCTCGCCGCGGCCCTGACCGAGCTGGGCTTCACGGCGACCGCCCTGTCGACCGGGACGGCGCCGTCCGCGGCGACGATCGCCCGGGCCGTGGAGGCGGCGCGCGAGGCGGACGCGGTGGTGGTCGGGACGTACAACGTCACGGCGGGCAGCGCGCAGAAGACGCTGGTCGAGCAGTTGCTCGCGACAGGGAAGCCGGTGGTGGCGGTGGCCGTCCGCAACCCCTACGACGTGGCCCATCTGCCGGGCGTGCGGGCCTTCGTGGCCGCCTACTCCTGGACGGACGTCGAACTGCGGGCCGCGGCCCGGGTGATCGCCGGGCGGGTGGCGCCGCGCGGCAGCCTGCCGGTGCCGGTGCAGCGGGCGGACGACCCCGCGCAGGTGCTGTTCCCGGTCGGCCATGGCCTGTCGTACCGCCGCGGCTGACCTCCTGACGCATCGGACGTAGCGCCCGTACGCCACACAACGGGCGCACTCACCACCGACCGGCGCAAAGGACCCCGTATGTCTGGCGTGTACCCGCGGTCGCGGGTCACGCTGGACGGGGGTGTACGGGGGGTGCGATGCGTGGAGTACGGGGTGGGGCGGCCGTGTGCGCGGTGCCGATGCTGCTCGCCGCACTGCTGACGGGATGCCAGGGCCTGTCGGAGACACCGAAGGAGAGCCCGCCCACGAGCGCGGGCGCGGGCGGGGAACCGGCCGGTGCGTCGCTGCCCGGCGGGCACGGGGCGGTGTTCCTCGACGTCGACGAGTGCAGCTCGTTCGGCAGGACCAGCTTCACCGAGGTGCCCTGCGCGAGCGAGCGGGCGGCCGCGCGGGTCGCGGCCCGGCACGACGGCACGGTCCGCGACGGCCCGCCCTGCCCCGGGACCACGGACTTCGTGCTGCACATCAGCGCCCAGAACCGGGCCTCCGACGAGGACGGCGACGGCGCGGTCCCGCAGGGCTACGCCTGTATGCGCAACCTCACGCCGCCCCACCCCGGCGACCCGGGCGGCGGGGGCGGCCCGCGCACGATCGTCGGCGACTGCGTGTACGGCTCGGGCGACGGCCAGGTCCGGGAGACGGCGTGCGACGGCGAGGGCGGGCACGAGCCGGGCTACCGGGTGACGCGGATCGTGGACCGGCGGTCCCAGTGCCCCTCGTCGACGGCCCTCTACGTCGACGTCGGCGGCGAGAAGCCGGTCGGCTGCGCCCGGCGGCTGTGACGGCGGCCCGCGCCGGTCAGCACAGGATCCAGCCCTTGCTCACCGAGCCGCCGCCCACCTGGCCCTTCACCCACACACAGCGGTGCCCGGCGTGGACGGTGACCGGTCCGGCGCGACGGCTGTAGCGGCCCTCGTCGGTGACCGCCGTGGCCCGGTACGCCCGCACGCTGACCATCATCCGCTGCTTGCGCCCGGGGTTCTTGGCGTAGGTGACGGCACAGACGTAGCCGCCCTTCTTGTACACGTGCAGCGTCCCGGTGGAGAACGAGTACGTCCTGACCTTGCGTCCCTCGCAGCGGGTCGGCGCGGCGTGCGCCTGCGCCGGCACGGCGATCGCGAGCAGCCCGGACGCGGTCACCAGCGCCAGGCAGACGGCCAGTCGTCGGCGTATCCCACCCTTGTCCACTGTGAAGTCCTCCCCGTACACCGGCGATGAGCGTACTGGTGTACGGACGCCTGGCGTATGCCGGATGGTTGCACGGCCGTCACGCCGGCGCGGGACCGCCCCTGGGCGGACCGCCTCTCAGCGGGCCTCCCTTCAGCGGACCGCGCCTCAGCGGGCCACGCCGACCTTCTCCTCCGGCTCGGCCTCCCCGAGGAAGGTCCGCCACAGCTCGGCGTACCGTCCGCCGCGCGCGAGCAGTTCGTCGTGCGTGCCGTCCTCGGCGACCCGGCCGTGGTCCATGAGCACCACCCGGTCGGCCCGCGCGGCCGTCGTCAGCCGGTGCGCCACCACGAGGGTCGTACGACGGCCCGCGATCCGGTCCGTGGCCTGGTTGACCTGTGCCTCGGTGGCCAGGTCCAGGGCGGCGGTCGCCTCGTCCAGGAGCAGGATGTCGGGGTCGACCAGCTCCGCGCGGGCCAGCGCGATGAGCTGGCGCTGCCCGGCGGAGAGGTTGCGGCCGCGCTCGGCGACCTCGTGGAGGTAGCCGCCGTCGAGGGTCGCGATCATCTCGTGCGCGCCCACCGCCCGCGCCGCCGCCTCGACCTCGGCGTCGGTGGCGTCGGGCCGCCCGTAGGCGATGGCGTCCCGGACCGTGCCGGGGAAGAGGTACGCCTCCTGCGGCACGACCCCGAGCCGGTGCCGGTAGGAGGTGAGGTCCAGCTCCCGCAGATCGGTGCCGTCGACGGTGACCCGGCCCCCGCTCGGGTCGTAGAACCGGGCGACCAGCTTCACCAGCGTCGACTTGCCGGCGCCGGTCTCGCCGACGAACGCGACCGTCTGCCCGGCCGGGATGCGCAGGTCGATGCCGGTCAGCGCCTCCTCGTCGTCGCCGTAGGCGAAGTACACGTCCTCGAAGGCGATCTCGCCGCGCAGCTCGCGCACCTCGCGCGGCTCCTCGGCGGCCCGCGTGGACGTCGGCTCGCGCAGCAGCTCCTGGATGCGGCCGAGCGAGACCGTGGCCTGCTGGTAGCCGTCGAAGACCTGGGAGAGCTGCTGGACCGGCGCGAAGAACAGATCGATGTAGAGCAGGTACGCCACCAACGCGCCGGTCGTCAGCGTGGCCGCGTCGATCCGCACCCCGCCCACGATCAGCACGGCCGCGGCCGCCGCCGACGCCAGGAACTGCACGAACGGGAAGTAGATCGAGATGAGCCACTGGCCGCGGATCCGGGCCTGGCGGTAGCTGTCGCTGCGCTCCGCGAACCGGGCGCCGCCGTCGCGCTCGCGCCGGAACGCCTGCACGATCCGCAGGCCCGCGACCGACTCCTGGAGGTCGGCGTTGACCACCGACACCCGCTCCCGGGCCAGCTCGTAGGCCTTCACGCTCGCCCGGCGGAAGAAGTACGTCGCGACGATCAGCGGCGGCAGCGTCGCGAAGACCACCAGCGCCAGCTCGACGTCGAGCACCAGCAGGGCGCCCATGATGCCGAAGAAGGTGACGACCGAGACGAACGCGGTGACCAGGCCGGTCTGCAGGAACGTGGACAGCGCGTCCACGTCCGTCGTCATCCGGGTCATGATCCGGCCGGTCAGCTCGCGCTCGTAGTAGTCCAGGCCGAGCCGCTGGAGCTGGGCGAAGATCTTCAGCCGCAGCGCGTACAGCACCCGCTCGCCGGTGCGCCCGGTCATCCGGGTCTCGCCGACCTGCGCGGCCCACTGGACGGTGACCGCGAGCAGCCCCAGCAGGGCCGCCGCCCACACGGCGCCGAGCGCTGCCTGGCCGACACCCGAGTCGATGCCGTGCCGGATCAGGATGGGCAGCAGCAGGCCCATGCCGGCGTCCACGGCGACCAGGGCGAGGCTGATCAGCAGCGGCCGCCCGAAGCCGCGCAGCAGCCGCCGCAGCCCGTACGACCGCTCCGGGCGGACCGCGCTCGCCTCGTCGACGTCGGGGACGTCGAGCGCCGGGGGCAGGGCCTCGACCTGCTTGAGCAGTTCCGGGGTGGCGGGCGACTGGGCGAGCGCGAGGTCCTTGGGCTCGCGGTCGCCGGTCCACAGCCGGGGTGTCACTCCGCGTTCGGCGTCGAACTCGGCGTCCAGCTCGTCCCGGACGGAGGTGTCCTCCTGGGGACAGGACGGCTGGGTGTGGCCGGGCGAGACGCCGCCCAGCTCGTCGGGGTCGGTGAGCAGCCGGCGGTAGAGGGCGGAGCTCGCCTGGAGCTCCTCGTGGGTGCCGATGGCGGCGAGCCGGCCGGCGTCCAGGACCGCGATGCGGTCGGCGAGGCCGAGGGTGGAGCGGCGGTGGGCGATGAGGAGGGTGGTGCGGCCCTCCATGACGTGCTTGAGCGCCTCGTGGATCTCGTGCTCGACGCGGGCGTCCACCGCCGAGGTGGCGTCGTCGAGGACGAGGAGGCGGGGGTCGGCGAGGATCGCGCGGGCCAGCGCGATCCGCTGGCGCTGGCCGCCGGAGAGGGTGAGACCGTGCTCGCCGACCTTGGTGTCGTAGCCCTCGGGCAGGTCGGCGACGAAGCGGTCGGCCTGGGCGGCGCGGGCGGCGGCCTCGATCTGCTCGTCGGTGGCGTCGGGGCGGCCGTAGGCGATGTTGGCGCGGACGGTGTCGGAGAAGAGGAACGAGTCCTCGGGGACCAGCCCGATCGCGGCGCGCAGCGAGTCCAGGGTCAGATCGCGCACATCGTGGCCGCCGACGAGGACGGCGCCGTGGGTGACGTCGTAGAAGCGCGGGAGCAGCAGGGAGACGGTGGACTTGCCGGAGCCGGAGGCGCCGACGACGGCGAGGGTCTCGCCGGCGCGGATCTCCAGGCTGAGCCCGTCGAGGACGGGGCGCTCCTCGTCGTAGCCGAAGGAGACGTCGTCGAACTCGACGGTGGCGGGGGCGTCGGCCGGGAGGGTCTTGGTGCCGTCCTTGATCGAGGGCTCGGTGTCGATCAGTTCCAGGACGCGTTCGCTGCTCGCGCGGGCCTGCTGGGCGACGGTGAGGACCATGGCGAGCATCCGGACCGGGCCGACCAGCTGGGCGAGGTAGGTGGAGAAGGCGACGAAGGTGCCGAGCGTGATGTGCCCGCGCACGGCGAGCCAGCCGCCGAGGGCGAGCATGGCGACCTGGCCGAGCGCCGGGACGGCCTGGAGGGCGGGGGTGTACGTGGCGTTGAACCGGATGGTGCGCAGCCGTCCCGCGTAGAGACGGCGGCCGACCTCGCGGAGCTTGCCGGTCTCCTGCTCCTCCTGCCCGAAGCCCTTGACCACGCGCACTCCGCTGACCGCGCCGTCGACGACGCCCGCGACGGCCGCGGCCTGGGCCTGCGCGTACCAGGTGGAGGGGTGGAGTCTGCTGCGGCTGCGCCGGGCGATCCACCACAGGGCGGGGGCGACCGCGAGGGCGACCAGGGTCAGCGGCGGCGACAGCCAGACCATGATGCCGAGCGAGATCAGGAAGAGCATGAAGTTCCCGATGGTCATCGGGAGCATGAAGAGCAGGCCCTGGATCAGCTGGAGGTCGCTGGTGGCCCGGCCGACGACCTGGCCGGTGGACAGCTCGTCCTGCCGGCGCCCGTCGAGCCGGGTGATCGTCTCGAACATCTCGGTCCGCAGGTCGTGCTGGACGTCGAGGGCGACCCGGCCGCCGTAGTAGCGGCGCAGGAAGGTGAGGACGTAGACGGCGACGGCGGCGGCGATCAGCGCTCCGGCCCAGACGCCCATGCTGCGGGTGTCGGCACCGATCACGTCGTCGATGATCACCTTGGTGATCAGCGGGACGAGCGCCATGACGGCCATGCCGGCGAGGGAGGAGCCGAGGGCGAGGACCACGTCCTTCGGGTGGCGCCAGGCGTAGCCCCACAGTCGTCGTGCCCATCCTGGCTGCGCTGCCACGCCGATGCCTCCCGTTGGTCCTGGTCTACCGGAAGGCACCAACGCCGGTGAGCTCGGATTTCATCCCGCTGCAACAATCCGGCGGGGCGTGAGGGGGGTCAGCTGGCCTTGAGGTCCTTGTGGATCACCTTGGCGACGCCCTGGATGGTGGTGATGCCGTAGTTCATGGTGCTGTTGCCGTGGCTGAGCACGGTGATCATGTAGTCGTGGCCGCCGCCCTTGAAGGCGCCGACGCTGTGCACCCGCCAGCCGTGGGTGGCGCGCTGCAGCCAGCCGTTCTTCACGGCCACGGAGACGCCGGACGCGCCGTAGGGGGTGCCCCAGCGCTGCGAGGAGACGACCTGGCCCATGAGCTTGAGGATGTAGGCGCGGGAGTTGTCGCTGAGCACGCTGTTCTTGGCGGTGAGGAGCTTGAGGAGCTTCTGCTCGTCGGTGACGGTGATCTGGGTCAGGCCCCAGTAGCCGTCGGCGCCCGGCTTGGTCTGGGTCATGCCGGCGGCGGCGAGGAAGCCCTTGATCTTGGTCATGCCGAGCTGCTTCCACAGGGTGGTGGTGGCCGCGTTGTCGGACTTGGTGATCATGGCTTTGGAGAGGGACGCCTCACGGTCGGTGAGGTAGCGGTTGTGCTTCTTGGCGTCCCACAGCAGCGTGGCCAGCACGGTGACCTTGACGACGCTGGCCGAGTCGAAGGCGCTGGACGCCCGGAGCGTGCAGGTCGTCTTCGTGGAGCGGTCGTAGAGGCCGACCGCGACGGTGCCCTGGCGGTTGGCCAGGGCGGCGGTGATGTCCCGCTTCAGCTTGTCGGCCAGCCCCGCCTTGGCGGAGGTGCAGCTGACGGCGGGGGTCGCCGCGGCGGCCGGTGCGGCGGCGGCGAGGGGCGCTATGACGAGGCCGGCGCCGAGGCCCGCCGCGACGACCGCTCGCGCGCGCCCGGCGGCGCCCTTGGAGTTCTCGCTCGCTGTCCCGTGAGTCATGGTCTGTTGACCAACGAGGACGCGGGAATGGTTGTACGGGTACGGGCGCGGAGTTGACGCCACACGAGCGCAACTCGCCCGCGTTCATCCCGAATTGAGGCACCCCTTCACCTGATGGACACGCGGAGGACCTCGACACGACTTCATGCCCATGTCACGCTCCGGATGCCGCCTTCGCTCAACCCGCGTAGACACACGCGAGAGGAGACCCCCCATGCCGGCGACATCCCCACGTCACCGCCGCTGGACCTCCGTGGCCCTGACCACGGCCGCCCTCCTGGCCGGGCTCACCGCCCCGGCCCTGACCGCCGCCCCGGCCGCCGCGACCACGACGGCGTACGACGACACGTACTACGCCGCCGCGCTCGGCAAGACCGGGCCCGCGCTGAAGACCGCCCTCCACGGGATCATCAGCAACCAGACGAAGCTCTCCTACTCGGCCGTCTGGGACGCCCTGAAGGTCACCGACCAGGACCCGGCCAACAGCAACAACGTCAAGCTGCTCTACAGCGGCATCTCCCGCAGCAAGTCGCTGAACGGCGGCAACACCGGCAACTGGAACCGCGAGCACGTGTGGGCCCAGTCCCACGGCGACTTCGGCACCTCGGCCGGGCCCGGCACCGATCTGCACCATCTGCGGGCCGAGGACGTCCAGGTCAACTCCACGCGCGGCAACAAGGACTTCGACAACGGCGGCAGCAGCTTCACCAACTCCGGTGGCAGCCTGACCGACTCGAACTCCTTCGAGCCCCGCGACGCCGTCAAGGGCGACGTGGCCCGCATGATCCTCTACATGGCCGTCCGCTACGAGGGCGACGACGGCCGGCCCGACCTGGAGGCCAACGACTCCATCAACGGCAGCGTCCCGTACCACGGGCGGCTGTCCGTCCTGAAGCAGTGGAACGACGAGGACCCGCCGGACGCCGTCGAGCAGCGCCGCAACGACGTAATCGACTCGTCCTACCAGGGCAACCGGAACCCGTTCATCGACCACCCGGAGTGGGTCGAGTCGATCTGGTAGCCCATAAGGGCTGTCCCGTAATTCCCGGTGGATCAGCGCGCGGCGTCAGATGCGGTGCATCGCAAGGCGGAGGGCCGTCCGCATACTGGATGTATGCGGACGACCCGACAACGCGGCGAGGTGCCGTAGCTGTCGTCGCGCGCCCGCCGGGAATCACGGGACAGCCCTTAGGCCGGCGACCCCTCGGATCACTCCCGAACATCCCCCATCCAGAGTCGTCGGCCCAACTCGTCGAGGTCCGCGCGCCGCTCCTCGTACTCGGGCAGCGCGGTCCGCAGCAGCCGCCAGAAGTCCTCCCGGTGCCCGGACACCTTCACGTGGGCCAGTTCATGGGCGATGACGTAGTCGATCAGATGCATGGGCAGCTGGAAGAGCGGCCACCCTAGGCTCATCAGTCCCTTGGCGCCCGCCCCGGCCTGCGGCGGCCGGTAAGACCCCCATCGGTCCCCCAAGTCCCGGACGTCGAGTTCCGGCTCGGTCACCCCCATGCGGGCCGCCCAGGGCTGAAGCCGCTGTCCCGTCCAGTTCCGGCCGGCCCGGCAGTACCAGTCGACCAGCGCCGCCCGACCCACCTGCGGCTCCGCCGCCAGATCCGGGCCCATGACGAGGCGCCCCGCGATCAGCCGGACCCCCCCACCCGCCCCCTCTTCACGGGACACGGCCAGCCGGTACGTCCTCCCCAGATAGCGGAAGACCTCTCCGTCCGCGAGCTGCTTGACAGGGCTGAGCGGGCGTGTGCGCTCCCGCTCCCGCCGCTTGGCCAGCAGCCAGTCCCGGTGCGCGCGGACGAACTGCTCCGCCTCGGCCGTCGAGCGCCCGGCCGGGGTGTGCAGGGTGAGGGTCGCGTCGGTCTCGACGGTCAGGGCGAACCGTTTCCTGCGGGCGCTGGCACGTACCCGCAGGGACAGTCCGTCCACGGTGAGGAGGGCTTCGGGGGCGGAGTACGTCGAAGGATCGGCCGGCGCGGTCACCCGCCTATTCTCCCCTCGCCCTGTTTCGGAACTGCCGCAGGTTGTTCTGCGCGAAGGACGCCAGGCGCTCGGCCGCGTTCTCCAACGACTCCCAGTCCCCGCCCACGGGCCGGACATCGCTACTGAGCAGGACGTCCTGGAGATCTCCGGCCAGCATGCTGATGTCCTGGTGCTGTCCCTGGTACGACGCCCTGGCCATGGTCCGGGTGGCCACGTCGCACACCTTGCCCGTGAGCCGCCTGACGTCTCCGCCACCGGCGAGCCTGATCCCGGGGGTGTCCTCGAGGATCTGCTCCACCAGCCGGTACACCCTCTGTTCGAGCGGCGTGAGACCGGCGAGTTCCGGGGACTCCTCCTGTTCCTGCCTGGCCTCCTCGATCAGCGGGCCGAACTCCTCGATCTGCTCCTCGAAGCGGCCGGGCATTGTGCGCAGGATCTCTTCCAGGCGCTTGGAGAGCCGCTCGTATTTCGCGGGGTCCTCCCGCTTCGTCCGCTCCTCCAGGTGAAAGCGGAGCGCGTGCCCCATCTCCGCCGCCGCCTCCTGCGGCGGCAGCCGCCGCACGGCGTCATCGAAGGTGAGGGCCGTGAGCGAGACCGGCGGGATGACCTGGTCGATCTCCGGCCCTTCGAGGTGGTCGGCGATCATCGCCCGGACCTTGCGCCCGTACCGGCGCAGAGTGAACGTGCCGCCCTCGGCGTCCCGGCACAGCCGCCGCACCCGCTTCTGGAGGAGGCTCCAGCGCCGGGCGTCCGCCACGTAGTCCAAAGCGTCCTCGTGCGGAAGGACGCGTTCGAGGGTGGCGAGGAACGCGTGCAGCACCTCGTCGAAGTCGGACCGCAGGTCTTCCGGTTGCAGTGCGAGGGCCGCGGGCCCCAGCTTGGCGAGCTGGTCGAGCTGCGCGTCGTCGATGCCGTTGCGCTGCAGGAAGTCACGGACCTCTTGGGCGGCGGGCCCGAGCTTGTCCACCTCGTAGGACAGATCGCGCATGGTGTCGGTGACGTCGGCGTTCCGGTACCCGGCGAGTGCGCTGGAGAGGTGCTCGAAGACGCCGTAGTAGTCGACGACGTAACCAACCTCCTTGCCGGGCGAGGTGCGGTTGACCCGCGCGACGGCCTGGAGCAGCTCGGCGTCCCGGATCGGCCGATCCAGGTAGAGCACTTGTTCGCGCGGGGCGTCGAATCCCGTGAGCAGCATGGACTTCACGATCAGGAACGCGATGGGGCTGTCGGGATGGACCGGGTCGGGCATCGAGGTGGGGAGCGGCGACGGTTCACTGTTCGCCGCCTCGGACCACGGAGTGTTCATACCCCCGGCGGGATCGGTGGGAGGGGCCGGGTCCTGCGGCGGGTTGAAGGGGGTCACCGCGACCCACTCCGGATCGGGCGCCAGCTCGGGAAAGGCCTTCTGGAAGCGCTCGGTGTACGCCTCCTGGCGACCGGCGTCGGTCCACTCCCTCCATTCCCCCCGCTTGCGGCCGGCCCCAGGAGAGATGACGGGAACGAAGTCGATCCGCCGCAGCAACGCCCGGAACTGGTAAGCCTGGTGGAGGTAACGCTGTCTGGCGGACAGCTTCTCCAGCGGTGTCCCCGTCACCGACTCCGGATCGAACTCGGCCAACCGCGCCAGCAGTTCGTCACGGGCCTTGCGCAGGGCGTGGTGGTATTGCACGGCCGACTTCCGGCTGACGGCCGCGACCTGTGCTTTGAAGCCGCCGGGCAGCACCGTGGTCACCCAGTGCTCCAGCATGTCCTCGGCCTTCGCCTCGATCATGGGAACGGACTCGGCGACATCCCGCTCGGTGGGCCACTTCTTGAGGAGTGCGGCCCGCTCCTTCAGGGTGCGATCCCGGACGAGGTCGTCGAACCCCCTGTCGAGTACCTCCCCGTCACGAACCTCGCCCTCCCCCGTCCGTCCCTCGTAGCGGATGCGGACGACGACGCCGTCGTGCTGGGCGTCCTCCATCCGGTACTCGTCGAGGAAACCCCGCGGTGAGTCGCCCCGCCCGAAGATCCGGCGCGTGTCTTCCTCGCGCCCGGTGATGATGGGCGTACCCGTGAACCCGATCTTGGCGGCGTTCGGGATCGCCTTGCGCAGGGCGGCGTGCAGGACGCTGGTATGGGAACGGTGGGCCTCGTCGACGAGGACGAGGATGTCGGGTGAGGTGTTGCACTCGGGGAAGTCCGGTACGGGTCCGGGGCTTTCGTCCTCGCTCCCGCCCGCGCTTACTCCCGTCAGGTCCCGGTCGTCCCCGCTGCCTTCCGCCTCCCCGGCGAAGGTGAACCCTGTGCCGTACTTCTGGATCATGCCGAAGACGACGCGCCGCCCGCCGTCGCGCAGCAGCCCCTCCATCTGCGTCCGGGTCTTCGCCGTCTCGACATCGGACTCGCTGAGTTTCAGCGTCCGGGAGAGCTGGGTCTGCAACTGGGTGCGGTCGGTGACCACGACCACCATGAACTCACTGAGCCGATGGTGCAGATGCACCCGCCGCACCAGGAACGTCATGGTCAGCGACTTGCCGGAGCCCTGCGTGTGCCAGATGACACCGCCGCGCTCGTCCTCGGTGTCACGCCCTGCACGGGCCCGCCCGGTCAGCAGCCTGCGTACGGCCTTCTCGGCGGCCCGGTACTGCTGATGCCGGGCGACGGCCTTCACGGTCCGCACCGCCCCGCCGTCCGCATCCGACTCGACGGCCATCGGGATCACGTAGTGCCGTACGACGTTGAGCAGGGCGGTCGGCCGCAGGACCACACCGACGAGCTTCTGCTGCTCGCCGAGCGGCGGAGGAGCGGCCGGGTCGGCGCCGTCCGCGAGGAGGCCGGCGGTACGCAACTCCCGCCGAAGCGTGCTCTCCTCCTCCGGTTGGACACTGCGCCATGGGTGGAAATGCTCGGGCTCGGAGGTGACGGTACCCAGGTGGGCGGTCTCACCGGTCGCGGCGACGAGAAGCTGCACGGTCCGGAACAGTTCCGGCACCCCGGCGGGCACCGGGGCACCGGTGGCGTCGAGGTCCAGTACAGGATTTCCGGCGTAGTGCCGGAGGTCGAGCACGGCGCTGCGGACGGGCTCGGCGAAATCGGGGTTCTTGCACTCGACGGCGACGAGCGGGATGCCGTTCACGAAGAGGACGACGTCGAGTATCGACAGCTCGCCGGAACGGCTGCGCACGCGGAGCTGGTCGACGACGGTGAAAGTGTTGCGCGTGACGAGGTCCGGATGCCACTCGACGTACTGCACGGTGGCGGACGGACCGCCGTGCGCTGCGGAGGGCGAGGGAAGCGTCCAGCCGTGGAGCAGCATGTCGGTGGCGGCCAGGTTCGCCTGCACGACGCCGCTGCCGAGGGAGAGGGAGGCGAGCTCGTCGACCGCCCGCCGGATGTCGTCCTCACCCATCCAGGGCTGACCGTCACCGCCCCGGAGGTTGATCCGCCGCAGCGCGGGCCCGAGCTGGTCGACGAGCAGCGGCACGGCCGCGTCGAGCGTGTCCAGTTCCACGCCCGGGACGTGCGTCCACCCCATGGCCTCCAGCTGGGCCACTAACGGCCGCTCCACCTCGTCCCGCTCGACCTGCACCACCACAGCCCCGCGCCTCTCCGTACGTCCCGCCGTTCCCCGGAGATCCATTCTGTGCCGAGGGGGCGGGCTGAGGGAAAGGGATGCAGGGGAGTACGTGGCAGATCGTGCGGACGTACGGGGGCTTTACGCCGGTACGTCCGCACGCTCGGCGGAGGCGGGTGGGTCAGGTGCCGGGGTCCTCCTCAGGAGCTTCGCCGTCATCGTCCGGGACGGGGAGGCGGGCGCCCCGGCTGCGAGCGACGCGGTGCACGTCGTGCAGAGATTCGGTCAATCGGGCTGCCAGGAACCGGAGTTGAGGCGCGGTGACTTTGGCGTCGTCAAGGAGATCGGCGGCATGGTCGAGAAGGTCGCCGGCCATGCCGAGCTGGACGGCCTCGACGTTGTCGGCGACACGGGAGAGGGGACCGGTACCGGAGGCGTCGGCGACGAGGTAGCAGGGGTTGCCGTCGGGGTTGGACCAGGGGAGGAGGCGGGGGCGGATGGCTGTGGGTGCGGCGTCGTGGCTCTTGTAGATCATGCGGCGGCCACCTCGTTGCCCCGGGTCCGGCGCGAGCCGACCTCCACACCGTGGATGTGCCGTGGCCCTACGTCGATGCCGTGCACGGCGAGCCAGAGAGTTCGACGACAGGCGCGCTGCTGCCTGGCCTGCGCACGCTGTTCGTGGGCAAGGAGGTAGGGGCGGACCAGCGGAGAGTCCTCGCCACGGATGAGGGCTTCGTGCGGGGAGAGGTGGCGGCCGGGTGCCGCGGGGGAGGCCTGTACGGGGGCATGTAGTTCCCCTGCGCCGACGGAGAGCCTGCGCCGTCCGGAGGCGGGCCAGAGTAGCCGCAGCAGCAGCGCCACGAGGCGAGCGATATGGTGCAACACGTTCTCAACTCCAGAGTGGTTGAGGGCCATGCCCCCGGGCCGTCGCAAGCGGTCGCGGGGGTCCTTGCTTTCGGCCGAGATCACTCGGCGCCTGTGCAAGAGGTAACCGCTCGGACACCCTCCGCAGGTACCGTTGGAAGACGGTGGGACCGTGAACGCCGTGAACGCCGTCGATGAACACCATGCAAGCCGTCGGGAGTTGAGGACATGGCACGGAAGCGCACCCCCAACCGCGCCCTGGACAACCTGCTTGACCAGGCACGATGGACCAGGACCCAGCTCGCGCAGCAGGTGAACCGCCTCGGCCCTCAGGCAGGACTCGACCTTACGTACGACCGCACCGCGGTCGCGCACTGGATTGCCGGGGTCCAGCCGAAACCGCAGGTCAGAGCGCTGATCGTCGAGGCTCTCTCGGCACGGCTGGGACGACCCGTCACCCACGCGGAAGCCGGCCTGGAGCCGGCGCCATCACTCATGGACCCCCAAAGCGCCGACACTGTCGAGGAGTTGATCGACCTCGGAAGGGCAACAATGGATCCGTCCCGCCGCAGCCTGCTGGCCGCCACGGTCTTCTCTGCCGCGCTGTCAGTACCTGCGTTCACCCACCCCGCGCGAGCGGCGGCCGAATCCGTGACTCCTGGCAAGAGGACGGTCCGTATCAGCTCTTCACAGGTGCAGTCGATCCGCACCATGACCGACCGGATCGCGGACATCCTCGACGAACTCGGCGCCGGGCACGCGATGCCCATGGCGTCCGCGTTTCTCGTCAACACCGTCGGCCCCTGGCTCCAGGCACAGGCCACGGAATCCGTCCGCAAGGACATGCTGGCCGCCGCGTCAGACCTCACCTACCTGACCGGCTGGATGGCCATGTACGAGAAGGCTCACGGCCTCGGACAGCGCTACTACGTCCAAGCCCTCGGCCTGGCACGCGAGGCGGAAGACCACGTCACCTACTGCAGGACCCTGCGCGGCATGTCCCTCCAGGCCTCCAACCTGGGGTACGGGCCCAAGGCCCTGGAACTCGCGGATTCCGCAGCAGAAGCAGCCCCCTCTGCGGGCCCGCGTCTCGTGGCGTTCCTACGCGGCCAGCAGGCCCACTCCGCGTCCATGGTGGGCCTGAAGCAACAAGCGCACACCCGCCTGAAGGAGGCGGAGCAGGCGCTGGCGAAGGCGGACAACCACAGGGACGCGATCGGCGGCTACGACCAGACCGCCTACCTCTTCCACGTCTCCCACGTGCTGTACGAGGAGAAGGATTTCGCGGGCTCAATCAAAGCTCTGAAACAGTCGATCCGTCTCCAGCCGAAACAGGAACGCCAGGGCCGCGTGCACGCCTACGCCCTGCTCGCACAACGTCAGCTACGCGTCGGTCACCTGGACGCGGCCTGCGAGAGCTGGTCACGCTTCCTGGACGAGTACGAACACGTCTCGTCGAACCGAGGTGACGACCACTTCCGCACGATGAGCACGGAACTGCGTCGGCACTCAACCGCCCGTCCTGTACGTGAACTTGCACGCCGTGCGCGCGATGTGGCCTCGGCCAAGGCTGCGTGATGTTCGCAGACCCCGGTAGCGGCGCATTTCACCGCAAAACAGCGGAGAAGTGCGAACCCCCTGGTTGACCGAGCCCTCCTGAACGCTGCCGTGCTGAACGGCTGGCGCAAGTCGACGTACAGCGGCAGGGAAGGCGGCAGCTGCATCGAGGTGCTGGACGGCTACCCGAGCGGCGTCCCAGTCCGCGACTCCAAGGTCCCTCAGGGACCTGCGCTGGTCTTCCAGTCGGCCGGCTGGACATCGTTCGTCACAGCAGTCGAGGACGGCCATCTGACCGCCGGACCGTTCACCGCCACGATCCATCCCGGTCCGCATCCTTTGGGCATACCGGTCTCTCAGGCCACCACGCCAGAGGTTGTGACCCGCCCCGACAGCAAATCGCCCACGAGCCCTTGCTTGAGCTCACGGAGCTTGTTCAGCTCCTCTTCCTCACGCCCGATCTGCTCGTCACAGGCCTCCAACGTGGCTACGATGCGACGCTGTTCAGCCAAATCGACCGGGAGATCAATCTCCAACTCCCTCAAGCGGGTTGGATTGACGTTTACCTGCTGCACGGCAACCGTCGAAGTCGACCGCACCCGTTGGCGAACGAGAGGGTGCATCAGCCATTCGACAAGGTACTCCGGTGTCACACGTTGCAGGTCCGGGACAAGGCGAACCAAATACGACGCGAAGGTCGCGCTCGGCAGTTCATCACGCCACATGGCCGCCTTGCCAATATGTTCCATACTGTTCGTCCTGTTAAACAGGACGTCTCCACACCTGAGAAAGAACTTCGAAGGAACCGGAACCGGACAATATCGCAGATCATCCACATCGAACCTGGCGCCCTGAATATTGTTCATACGCAGCACTGGTACGCCGCGGGCATCCCCGTCGAGGGCTGCAGAGATTCCATACTCAGCCGATGGAACAATACTTTTCAACGGCACGCGAGCCCAACCTGCCGCTGGCTGATCACTTTCTACGGACTTCATGGAAGCAAGTAGAGATGCCTTGCGCAATTTGTGGAACTTGGCGATCGACGCCTCGATTCCGCGCTCCAACTCCGTGACACTGCCGATCACCTCAATGATCCGCTGCTGTTCTTCAACCGGAGGAACCGGGAACCAGAAGCCCGCCAAGTCCTGCCTATTCACCTTGGGAATACCTGTACGCCCCGAAAGATTCTCCACATACCGCGAAAAATCTTCCCCTAGAAGAACAGCCTTGACGAAACCCCCAATCACATCCTCCCCTGGCCTCAGGGGATACATGTCGGCGGAGCAAATCCCAGTGAAGTCAGCGAGGGCAACTTTCCGCAGCGCAGGCCTGATCTTGCTGAACACAACGTCACCTGGATGGACAACATACTTTCCGCTCACCGCCCCCTGCGATTCAGCAGTTTCCCGCTTACGGATCTCCCCGGTGCCAGACTCTATATGATCCGGCGCAAGCAGAACTTGCCTCTTGTAAGGAGCCCGCAAAGGGCTCACCTGTCCTGTGGGGAGGCTCACAACATCAGTTAGCCGCCGAAGCGGCCACTCACCCGACATAACCCAACTCCCCAAGAAACCCGTCCAGTCTTCCCGCTGCGCCTTCGCGCCCCGCCCGAATCTCCCGCAATGAAACAGCGTACTTCTGCTCCCACGTCTCATAAGACGCCGCCAGCTCCCGCTGCCACCGCAATACATGCCCGTCCAGCTTCGCCGCCAGGTCGTCCCGCAACAGGTCAAGCACCACCCGGCGCTCCCCCTCCGCATCCAACTCCTCCCGCGCCCGGAACAACCGCGGCGGCTCCTCCCCCAGCGTCGGCGTATCGCTCGGGTACGGGTGCCGGTGGAAGTCCGTCTCAAGGCGTTTGATGTCCGCGCCCGCCTTCTTGCGCGCTTTCTTCACCCGCGCTAGTTCAGTCGTCAGTTCGGCCACCTCCTCGACACTCAGGACAACTTCCTCCGAGTCGGCCTCACCATCGACCTGGTCCCCGTCGGCCTCCGCTTCCGCTCCACCCCCGGAAAGCCGCGCACTCAGCTCCTTGAACCGCGCGTCCCCCTCCGCCTTCCGCGCGTCTGCCTCCGCCAGCTCCTCCAGGAACCGCGGAGTGATCGCGGCGACCACCTTGTGGTCGTACGCCTGACGCCGCTCCGCTGCCGTCCGCGTACGCCGCTTCTTCGTCCGCGCGTCCTGTTCGGGCGAGAGCAACGTGTCGACGTTCTCGACCCACCCGTCGACGACGCCCCCGAACCCGTTCTCCGACAGCGCGAGCAGGTCGTACTTGGCGTCGTACCACCACCCCGCGACCGCACCCGCCAACGCGTACCTGTCCAGCAGCCCGACCCGGCCCAGCCGTTCTCCGAACGACTTCATCAGCTGTCTCCGCACCGCCATCAACGCGGCCTTGCGCTCGGAGGACGTGGAGAAAGCAAGAGTCTCAGGGGTGGCCGCCACCGCCTCCAGTCGGCGGGCGGCCTCCTCCTCCCACCACTTGCCGAACTCCGCCCGCAGTTCCTCCTCCCGGGGTCGGGCCAGCTCGCTCAGGTCGGGACGACCGCCCGCCGCCTCGTCGCGGAAGTCGACGTACGCTGGGTCCGTCGGCTCCCGCTCCACGAACAGGTCGGTCACCCCGATCCCGTACGAGTCGAGCAGCGGCTTTTTCGCCTCGATCTCCGCGCGCGGTACCCCGCCCACCAGGTGTGCACGCACGTCCTGCGGCTCGGGCGGCGGCGTGTTGTCCACGTACCGGCGGATGTTGAGGTTGTCGTCGTTGGCGGCGAGTTCCTCACGGGTCACGATCCGCGAGAACCCGGGCACCTCCTCGTACGCGTGGAACGTCGAGACGATCTTCTCGGCGTGCTCGGGGAGCAGGATGTTCTGCGCCCGCTCCGCGTGGAACTCGCGGTCGGCGTTGATGAACAGCACCTTGCCCTCCCGCGCCCGGTCCTTCCGGCCCGGCGGGCGGAGCACCAGGATGCAGGCCGGGATGCCGGTCCCGTAGAAGAGGTTCGGCGCGAGGCCGATGACCGCCTCGATGGCGTCCTTCTTCAGCAGCTCCGTACGGATGGCCTGCTCACCGCCACCCCGGAACAGCACGCCGTGTGGCATGACCGTGATCACCATGCCGCCGCGAGCGCCCTCCCGCTTGGCCTCCCACAGCATGTGCTGGAGGAACATCAGGTCGGCCTTGCCGCGCTCGCTCGTCGCCCCGTACTTGGCACGCTCCGCCGGGTGCGCCAGGTCCGCGAGGGTGTAGTCCAGGGAGAACGGGGGGTTGCTGAGCACCCCGTCGAACCGGTCCTCGTCCGAGCGCGGGACGTGCGCCGGCTGCGAGAGCGTGTCCCCGGTGGCCAGGTCGAAGCGGCGCACCCCGTGCAGGACCATGTTCATCGTCGACATGATCCAGGAGCCGGAGTTGGCGTCCTGCCCGGCGAAGAACATCGACGACGTGTCGCCGCCGTGCTCCTCCACGTACTCCGCCGCGTGGATCAACATGCCGCCCGAGCCGACGCACGGGTCGTAGATCCTCATGTTCTCGGTGGGAGCGAGGAGTTCGACCATCATGCGGACCACGGCGCGCGGGGTGTAGAACTCGCCGCCCTTGCGTCCGGCCGAGTCCGCAAACTCCTTGATCAGGTACTCGTACGCGGCACCGATCAGGTCGGGGAACTCGAAGTCCTCCGTGCGCAGCCGGATCCGCCCGAAGTGCGCGATGAGGAGTTTCAGGCGCTGGTCGGCCAGCTTCGCCGCCCCCGACGCAGCGCCTGAACCACCGATGCGGTTGAAGTCGAGGTGGTCGAAGAGGCCCTTGAGCTTGGCATTCTGTCCCTCAAGCGCTTGTAGCGCGGGACGCAACGCCTTCTCATTGATGTTGTAGGGGGTGGCGGAGACCTTGGCCCAGCGAGCATCTTCCGGCACGTACAGCACATCGCGCTTGCGGTACGGGCCCGGCTGCTCCAGGTAGCCGGGAAGGTCCTCGTCGGCGAGCTTCAGCTCCTCTACGGCGTACTGCCTGAGCCTGTCCCTGGCCGCCTCGAACTCGTCGTTGGCCCGCTTCAGGAAGAGCAGCCCGAAGATGTAGTCCTTGTACTCGGAAGCGTCCATCGAGCCGCGGAGAATGTCCGCTGCGGCCCACAGATGCCGTTCCAACTGGGCGAGCGTGAGCTTGGCCACGTACGAGACTCCCTACGACCGACCCGACCTGAGATGACGGAGAGACCCTATGACCCCGCTCGGGTCATACCGAAATCAACGCATGATCATGGCCGAGAAAGGTCAGTAGCTGTCGATGTGCAGCCCCTTCTCCACGAACTCGTGTACGTCCGTGTAAGGGTCCCTGTCCCACTTGCCCACATGGGCCGGATGCTGGCCGTTCATCCGCTCGGCGTTCTTCCGGGCCGTCTTGTAGCTCCCCAGGATCTGGTGCGGCAGGACGACCTTGGGAGTCTTGGCATCCTGGGAGCCCCGCGGGAACGGGAGCCGCCCGGCCGCCCCGTCACACACCCCGGCGAACGAGCCGCTGACCGGCTTGTAGTGGGCGAGGCGCCACACCTCGAAGCACGGATGTGAGAAGGCGACGCCGATGCCCGTCTTCTCCGCCTGGTCCAGTGCGTCGCGGACGTACTTGTAGTTGTCGTGGTCGAAGAGGCACCAGACCTGGGGCAGGTACTTCTCCTCCAGTTTGGCCCGCTTCGCCTTGCGGTCCTCTTCACGCTTCAGCCTGATCGCCTGCTCGACTAAGTCGAGCGGCTTGCGTCCGCTGTCGGCCCTGCGGTTGGCGATGTGCATCTCCACCGGGACCTCGCCGACGATGGGGACGCCCTGGTCCTTGAGGATGTCGAGATACGAGGGCTCGGTCACCTTGCCCTCGGTGAAGATGAAAACCTGGCGCTTGCGCTGTCCGCCCCGTCGGGCCGGACGCTCCCACGAGTCCTTGCCCTTCTGCGCCCGCCCCATCAGTCGCGCCCCGCCCCGTCCGCTCGCTCGCCTGTCTCGTCGTACGTGCCGGCCTCGCGCGCCACCAGCAGCCGCCGCGCGATCTGCCCCTCCAGGAGTGCCGGAACCCCGCCGAAGGCCCCCGCGAGATAGGACTGCGTGAGGTCCTCGTCCTCGCCCGGCTCGGCGTCGGTGAGCGGATACAGCGCGGTCGCCCCGCCCTTGTCCTTCTCCGTCAGCCACACCTGCGCCGGGTCGAGGAGCCGCTCGCCGCTCGGGGTGGTGAGCACCGTCGCGTCGTGCGACGTGAAGACCAGTTGGGCGCCCTTGGGGTTCGCGTACGGGTCGTGGAAGAGCCGGACGACCTCGGCCGCGAAGCGGGAGTGCAGGCTGGCGTCGAGTTCGTCGACGAGAAGGACCGCGCCTTCGTCGAGGGCGAGGAGCAGTGGGCCCAGAAGGGCGTACCAGGACCGGGTGCCGTAGGACTCCTCCTGCCAGTCGAAGGAGACGTCCCCGGCAGCCGAGTGGTGCGTCAGCTTCACCGTGTCCCGGCCCGGACGCTCCTGGACGACCGTCGCTCCGGTGATGCCGAGGTCTGCGACCCTCAGCAGCTCCTGGATCCTGGCGGCCCTCGGACCGGACAGTTCCTTCGTGGTGTACCGCGCGCGCTCGTCCCGCTCAACCTCCGGGTTGATCATCCAGAAGTTGCGGCGGAACCAGTGGAACAGCGGGGAGAGCTGCGGGTGGTTGTCCGTGCCGGCGGTGGAGAGAAGCAGTGCGTTCGGCCGCGTACGCCGTACGAGCTGGGACCGGTCCCTGACGCGTCCACCGGGCCACTTGAAGACATCCGGCCGGGAGGCGTCACGGTCGAGCCATTCCTGACGGTGACCACGTGGGTAGCTGTGCAGCCATTCGGACTCGACGCGGGTGGCTCCGAGCTCGAAGCCGTACGTCCAGCGGACCTCGTCGATGACGACATCGACCTCGAAGAAGGAGGGTTCGCTCTCGCTCTTGGGGTCCAGGGCGAAGACCTGGCGCGGGATGCCGTCGTAAGAGGCCCAGTGCGCGTAGGAGTTGAGGACCGCGTTGCGCATGTCCGTCATCGCGGTCAGCACGTTCGACTTACCAGAGGCGTTGGCCCCGAAAATGCCGATCAGCGGGAGGACGGAGATGGATCCGCCGCCCGCGAGATCCATCGGATTCGCCGACCCGCCCGGTTCGTCGCCAGACGCGACGAAGGACAGCTCCTGCTCGTCTCGCAGGGACCGTACGTTCGCGACGCGGAACCGCAGCAGCACACTGTCCTCCTCTCCGGGCTCAGAGTAATGGCCGCATCTGACATCGGCCCGGCCGGGACTCAGCGACCTCACGGAACCTATCCCGTCAAGGTCAACGCGAACAGCCGATCGGGTGATCAGCTCAAGCCCGGGTGAGTCGAGGCGATCTGGTAGGCCACCGGGCACACCACCTGTGCAGCCGAGTTACCTGCGCCGATCCGACGCCGTTGACCCGGTCATGAAGAAGATCAGCGCGCTCGCCGCGCTCACCATGGCAGCCCTCGTTCTCGCCGCCCCGGCCCACGCCGACGACGGCGACCGAGGCCGCATCAGCATCGCCGGCTACTCCGGTTTCGGCCTCTGCAAGGAGACACTCGCGCTCGTCCCCTGGGCCCTGCCGCTGACCGGCCCCGCCGTGGACGACGCCTGCCACAACCGCGACCACGACGAGATGCACGACCGGGCCGCCGCGCCTGCCCTCACGCCGTGAGGTGCGTCGGGGCGAACATGCGCAGCAGCGCCGGGAGCACGACCACCGAGGGGCCGGGCTCGGACAGGGCCTTGGCCAGGTCCGCCTCCAGGGTCTCCGGGGTCGTCCTGACCCCGGGGACGCCGAAGGACTCGGCGAGCGCCACATAGTCCGGACGCGTCAGTTCGGTCGCCGTGGCCTCACCGAAGGCGTCGTTCATGTACTCGCGCAGGATGCCGTAGCCGCCGTCGTCGACGATCAGCCAGGTGACGCCCAGCCCGTACTGCCGGGCCGTGGCGAGCTCGGCGATCGAGTAGAGCGCGCCGCCGTCGCCGGACACCGCGAGCACCGGGCGGGTCGGGTCGGCGGCCGCCGCGCCGAGCGCCGCCGGGAAGCCGTAACCGAGGCCGCCGGCGCCCTGGGCGGAGTGCATCCGGTTGGGGCCCTTGGCGTCGAACGCCGACCAGGCCCAGTACGCCAGGATCGTCATGTCCCAGAAGGACGGGGAGTCGGCGGGCAGCGCCCGGCGCACGGACGCCAGCACCTCCTGCTCCAGGGTGAGTTCCTGGTCGGCGATCCGGGCGGCGACCTTGTCGAGCACCTCGCGCACCCGCTCGGGGGCGCTCTCGTCCTGCCGCTCGGCCACGGTCTCCAGGAGCGCCTGCAGTGCCAGGCGCGCGTCCGCGTGGATGCCCAGCGCCGGGTGGTTGGACTCCAGCTTGCCGAGGTCGGCCTCGATCTGCACGACCCGGCCGCGCGGCCTGAACGTGTGGTAGTTCGAGGAGAGTTCGCCGAGGCCGGAGCCGACGACCAGCAGGACGTCGGCGTCCTCCAGGAAGTCGGTGGTGTGCCGGTCCTCGATCCACGACTGGAGCGACAGCGGGTGCTCCCAGGGGAACGCGCCCTTGCCGCCGGGGGTGGTGACGACCGGCGCCCGAAGGGTCTCCGCCAGCTGGAGCAGCTTCCCGGAGGCGTCGGCGCGGACCACTCCGCCGCCCGCGATGATCGCCGGGCGCTCGGCGCCGGACAGCAAGTGGGCCGCCACCGCCGTCAGTTCGGGGCGCGGCACCACTTCCTCGGGGAAGGCGTCGCCGCCGGTAACGACCGGGATCGACGTCTCCGCGAGCAGCACGTCCTGCGGGATCTCCACCCACACCGGGCCGTGCGGGGCGGTCAGCGCGGACTTCCAGGCCGCCTCGATCGCGGAGGGGATCTGGGACTGGGTGCGCACGGTGTGGACCGACTTCACGACGCCCCGGAACGAGGCCGCCTGGTCGGGCAGTTCGTGCAGATAGCCGTGGCGGCCGCCACCGAGGCCCGCCGTCGGGATCTGGCTGCTGATCGCCAGCACCGGGGCCGAGGCGGCCGCCGCCTCCTGGAGCGCGGCGAGCGAGGTCAGCGCGCCCGGTCCCGTCGACAGCAGCAGCGGGGCCGCCTCGCCGGTGATCCGGCCGTAGGCGTCGGCGGCGAACCCGGCGTTGTTCTCCACGCGCAGCCCGACATAGCGCAGGTCGCTGCGGCGCAGCGCGTCGAACATGCCGAGCGCGTGCTGGCCGGGCAGCCCGAACACGGTCGTCGCGCCGAGCCCGGCCAGCGTCTCCACGACCAGGTCCCCGCCGTTGCGGCCGGCCGGCGGGTTCAGGGCGGCGGTGATCTGCTCCTGCGTCGGACGGAGTACCAGGTCGTGGTCGTGGGTCACTTGCCCTCGTCCTCCTTGCGCGCCGCCGCGATCTGGCGGGACATGATCGTGGTCAGTTCGTAGGCCGTGTGGGACGCGGCCACCGACGTGATCTCCGCGTGGTCGTACGCGGGGGCCACCTCGACGACGTCGGCCGACACCAGGTTGCAGGATGCCAGGCCGCGCAGGATCTCCAGCAGCTCGCGGGAGGTCATGCCGCCCGCCTCGGGGGTGCCGGTGCCGGGCGCGTGGGCCGGGTCGAGGCAGTCGATGTCGATGGAGACGTACAGCGGGCGGTCGCCGATGCGCTGGCGGAGCTGGTCGGCGACCTCGTCGGCGCCACGGCGGTAGACGTCCGCGGAGGTGACGATGCCGAAGCCCATCTTCTCGTCGTCGGTGAGGTCCTGCTTGCCGTAGAGCGGGCCGCGGGTACCGACGTGGGAGAGGGCGGAGGTGTCGAGGATGCCCTCCTCGACGGCCCGGCGGAACGGGGTGCCGTGGGTGTACTCGGCACCGAAGTACGTGTCCCAGGTGTCCAGGTGCGCATCGAAGTGGAGCAGGGCGACCGGGCCGTGCTTCTTCGCCACGCTCCGGAGGAGCGGCAGCGCGATGGTGTGGTCGCCGCCGAGGGTCATCAGACGGGCGCCGGTGCCGAGGAGGTCGTCGGCGGCGGCCTCGATGGTGTCGACGGCCTCGTTGATGTTGAACGGGTTCACGGCGATGTCGCCGCCGTCCGCGACCTGCGCGAGGGCGAACGGGGAGGCGTCCTGCGCGGGGTTGTAGGGACGCAGCAGCCGGGACGCCTCGCGGATGGCGTTGCCGCCGAAGCGGGCGCCCGGCCGGTACGAGACGCCCGAGTCGAACGGCACACCAACCACGGCGACGTCGGCGCGGCCGACCTCGTCGAGGCGCGGAAGCCGGGCGAAGGTCGCGGGGCCCGCGTACCGCGGGACGCGGGAGGAGTCGACGGGGCCGCGGGGCGTCTCGTTGCTGGTCATGGGGAAATGCCTTCTTTCCTACGCTGCATGGCGTATGCGGGATATGTGCCTATGACTCTACTGGCCGGCCGGCACCGGCTCGGACACGAGTTCGGGGTCCCGTCCGGCCAGACGCTCGCGCCAGGCGGCGAGGACGGCCGCGTCGGTGGGCGTCGTGAGCAGCGAGACGGCGACGTACGCGACGAGGGAGGACAGCAGGCCGTAGTAGACGGGCTCGTTGGCGAGGATGCCGTAGGTCGCCATCAGGGTGATCACGGCGACACCGCCGACCACGACCGAGGCGAGGGCGCCCTGCGCGGTCCCGCGGCGCCACAGCAGTCCGCCGAGGATCGGCACGAGCAGCCCGCCGACGAGCAGGTTGTAGGCGACGGTCAGGGCCTCGACGACGTTGTTCAGCGCGATGGCCGTGGCGATCACGGCGACACCCATCAGCAGGATGAAGAAGCGGTTGCCCTTCACCTCGTCGTGCGCCTCCCCGTCCGGGCGGACCACCCCGCGCAGCCGCGACCAGATGTCGTTGTTGGCGACGGTCGCGCAGGCGATGAGCGCGCCGGAGGAGGTCGACATCACGGCGGCCAGGGCCGCGGCCAGCACGAGGCCGCGCACACCCATGGGCAGTTCGTCCTTGACGATGGTCGCGAAGGCGTCGTCGGCGCTGGCGAGGTTCGGGTACAGCACCTTGGCCGCGGTGCCGATGACGGCGCCGGCCAGGGCGTAGGCCAGGCAGTAGGTACCGGCGACCGTGCCGCCCCACTTGGCCGTGGTGTCGCTGCGGGCGGTGAACACGCGCTGCCAGATGTCCTGCCCGATGAGCATGCCGAAGGTGTAGATCAGGACGTAGGTGAAGATCGTCTCGCCGCCGATGCCCAGCGGGTCGAAGTACTCGGTCGGCAGGGTCGCCTTCATCTCGCTGAACCCGCCGGCCTTGACGACGGCGATGGGCAGCAGGAGCAGCAGCACGCCGATCGTCTTGACGACGAACTGCACCATGTCGGTCAGGGTGATCGACCACATGCCGCCGAGCGTCGAGTAGGCGACGACGATCGAGCCGCCGAGGATGATCGCGAGGGTGCGGTTCATGTCGAACAGCACGTCGAAGATCGTGGCGTAGGCGATGGTCGAGGTGACCGCGAGCATCAGGGTGTACGCCCACATGACGACACCGGAGATCACGCCGGCCCGGCCGCCGTAGCGCAGGTCCAGCATCTCGGAGACGGTGTAGACCTTCAGCCGGGCGATCCGCGCGGAGAAGAAGATCGAGAGGGCGAGCAGGCCGAGGCCGATGGTGAAGACCATCCAGGCGCCGGAGAGGCCGTACTGGTAGCCGAGGCCGACGCCGCCGATGGTGGACGCGCCGCCGAGGACGATCGCCGCCATGGTGCCGGAGTACATCGCGGGGCCGAGGCGGCGCCCGGCCACCAGGAACTCGCTCTTGGACTTGGCGCGGCGCATGCCCCACCAGCCCATGGCCAGCATGCCGGCCAGATAGACGACGATCACTGTGTAGTCGACGGCCATGGTGGGGCCTCCTTCGCGCACATCCCGGTGGCGTGTCGTGCAGATGGGGTGGGGACTGCCGGCAGCGGACCGCGGGGACAACCGCCCTCCCCCACGCTCGAACCCGCTCGCGCGGGGGGACCCCCATCCACGGCTGCCGGACTGGAACGACAGTAGGTGGCCGGAAAGTGGCTGCGAAGTGTACGTTTCATCCATTCGGAACGCCGCGAGTGGAGGAAGCATCCATGCCGGACCACGCCGTTCCGCCGACCCCGCCCGTGCCGCTGGCGGCCCTGCTGGCCCGCGAGGACCTGGGACTGCGCCAGATCGCGGGGCCCGTGGACGCGGACACGGTGATCCACTGGGCGCACACCTCGGAGATGGCCGATCCCTATCCCTATCTGCTGGGCGGCGAGCTGCTGCTGTCGGCGGGTGTGCACGTCCCGGAGGCGGCCGGCACCGGGACGTACTTCGACGACTACGTGGGGCGGATCGTCGCGGCCGGCGGCGCCGCCCTCGGCTTCGGGCTGGCCCCCGTGCACGACACCGTGCCGCGCGCCCTGGTCGAGGCCTGCGACGCCCACGGGCTGCCGCTTCTGGAGGTACCGCCGCGCACCACGTTCTCCGGGGTGGCGCGCGCGGTGTGGCAGCTCATGGCGCAGGCCCGGCTCGCGGAGCTGCGGCGGGTGACGGAGGCCCAGCAGAGCCTGGCGGCGGCTGCCGCGCGCCCCGACCCGGTGCGGGCGGTACTGCGGCAGCTGGCCCAGCGGGTGGGCGGGCACGCCGTCCTGTACGGCCCCGAGGGGACCCGGGTCGCGGCTGCGGGCCGGGCGGTGGAACCGGCGGCCGGGCGGGCGCTGGCCGCGCTCGCGGAGGTCGTCCGGCCCACGGGACCCGGCACGCCCACCTCCGCGACCGACACCGCCGGCGACACGCGGCTCGCCGCCTACGCGCTGGGCGCCGGGCACGGCTTCGTCCTCGGGGTGGCCGCCGAGCAGCACCGGTCCGGGGACCACACCGTCGCCTCGGTGGCCGCCGTCCTGCTGTCCCTGCTCACCGGCGAGCATCAGAGCGGCTCGGGCGCGGCCCGCTCCTCCGCCCTGGTCCGGCTGCTGCTCGGGGCCGAGCCGCACGCGGTGGCCCCGCTGCTCGGCGCCGAGACCTGGCTGGTGGTGCACGCGGCGCCGGACACACCGCCGTGCGACCCGGTGGCGGCGTCCGCGCTGGGCGCGGCCCTCGGCTCGCCCCTGGTCGACCTGGGGCAGGACGTCGTCCGCGTCCTCGTCCCGGCGGACCGGGCGCCGGACGCCCAGACGGGCTGGACGCTCGGGGTGAGCTCCCCGGTACCGGCCGGGGAGTGGCCCGTGGCGGACACCCAGGCGTCCCGGGCGCTGGCGCGGGCGCGCGCCACCCGCACGCCCTTGTCCCGGCACGGCGCACACCGCCCGGCCCTCGCCGACCTGGTCCCCGGGGACACGGCACGCGCGCACGCGCGCGCCCTGCTCGCGCCGCTGACCGGCACCCTCGCGGAGACCCTGCGCACCTGGCTGTCGCTGCACGGCAGCTGGGACCGTACGGCGGTGGCGCTGGCCGTGCACCGCAACACCGTCCGCCAGCGGATCGCCCGGTGCGCGGCGCTGCTGGAGGCGGACCTGGACGACGCGGACGTCCGGATGGAGCTGTGGTTCGCCCTGCGCCATGCCGAACCGTCCGATTCGGGCCAGTGACCCGCGTCGCACGCACTCCGGAGCAGGCCACCGGGCCCGTCGTCTGCCTCACAATGGGACCCATGCCGATACCCGGGACACCCAGCCGCGCCGAGCTCGTCGACCACCTCGTCCGCACCCGCATCGCGGGCGACGTCGCGACCCCCCGCGAGAACAACCTCTCCCACTACCGCCAGCTGGCGAACGGCAACCGCCACTACTGGCTGGGCCTGGAGCTCGGCGACCGCTGGACCGACGAGCAGGACGTCCTTGCGGTGATGGCGGAGCGCGTCGGCGTGAACGACGACGCCGAGCACCGGCACGGCCAGGACACCATCGACCCGGAGCTGACGGTGGCCGCGCTGGAGCGCATGGCGGCCCGGCTGCGCAAGGCGGCCGACGGCACCCAGCGGGTCCTGTTCGCGACGGGCCACCCGGGGGGCCTGCTGGACGTGCACCGCGCCACGGCCGCCGCGCTGCGCGCCGCCGGCTGCGAGATCGTCGTGATCCCCGAGGGCCTGCAGACCGACGAGGGCTATGTCATGCAGTTCGCCGACGTGGCCGTCCTGGAGCACGGTGCCTCGCTGTGGCACACGCACTCCGGCGACCCGATGAAGGCGATCCTCACCGGCCTGGAGCGCGAGGGCCGCCCGCTGCCCGACCTCGTGGTCGCCGACCACGGCTGGGCGGGATACGCCGGACAGCACGGCGTGGACTCCGTCGGCTACGCCGACTGCAACGACCCGGCCCTGTTCCTCGCCGAGTCCGAGGGCACGGTCCAGGTCGTCGTCCCCCTCGACGACCACGTGGTCAGCCCCCGCCACTACGACCCGATGACGGCGTACCTCCTGTCGGAGGCGGGCCTGGGCGACGCCTGAGGCCTGCCCGCCCGGGTCGGCGCCCGCCGACGCATCCCTGCCCACATCAGGCTAAGATCACGTCTGCCGCTCGGGGTGGCCCCCTCAGGCGCCTTCGCCGCGCGGGACGCGGACCACGCCCTCCTGGATGACCGAGACCGCGAGGCGGCCGTCCTGGGTGTAGATGCGGGCCTGGCCGAGGCCGCGGCCGCCGTGGGCCGACGGGGACTCCTGGTCGTACAGGAGCCATTCGTCGGCGCGGAACGGGCGGTGGAACCACATGGCGTGGTCCAGGGAGGCGCCGACGACGTCGCCGACCGCCCAGCCGCCGCGCCCGTGTGCGAGCAGCACCGAGTCGAGCAGGGTCATGTCGGAGACATAGGTCGCCAGCACGACGTGCAGCAGGGGGTCGTCGGCGAGCTTGCCGTTGGTGCGGAACCACACCTGGGAGTGCGGCTCGCGCGGCTCGCCGTAGCGGCCGTACGGCGGCTCGTCGACATAGCGCAGATCGACCGCCCGGCGCGCCTCCAGGAACCGCTCGACGACCGCCGGGTCGAGGTGGCCGTAGCCGCGCAGCCGCTCCTCCGAGGTGGGCAGCGACGCCGGGTCGGGCGAGGGCGGCATCGGGGCCTGGTGGTCCAGGCCCTCCTCGTACGTCTGGAAGGACGCCGACAGCGCGAAGATCGGCTTGCCGTGCTGGACGGCGACCACCCGGCGGGTGGTGAAGGAGCGCCCGTCGCGCATGCGGTCGACGTTGTAGACGATGGGCGCGCCCGGGTCCCCCATGCGCAGGAAGTACGCGTGGAGGGAGTGGGCGGGCCGGTCCGCGGGCACCGTGCGGCCGGCGGCCACGAGCGCCTGGGCCGCGACCTGCCCGCCGAAGACGCGCGGGACGACGGCGGACTGGGACCGGCCACGGAAGATGTCCACCTCGATCTGCTCCAGGTCGAGCAGATCGAGGAGGCTCTGAAGTGCCTCGTTCATGGCACCTTTTCTACTGGCAGGGAATGTCAGGAGCCTTACAGGCCCATGTCCTTCGCGATGATCGTCTTCATGATCTCGCTGGTCCCGCCGTAGATGCGGTTGACGCGGTTGTCCGCGTACAGACGCGCGATCGGGTACTCGTTCATGAAGCCGTAGCCGCCGTGCAGCTGGAGGCACCGGTCGATCACCCGGTGGGCGACCTCGGTGCAGAACAGCTTCGCGGAGGCGGCCTCGGCGGGCGTCAGCTCACCGGCGTCCAGGGCCTCCAGGGCGCGGTCGGCGACGGCCTCGGCGGCGTCCACCTCGGCCTGGCAGGCGGCCAGCTCGAACTTGGTGTTCTGGAACGCGGCGACCGGCTTGCCGAAGACGGTGCGGTCCTGCACGTACTGCTTGGCGAACCGGACGGCGGCCTTGGCCTGGGCGTAGGCGCCGAACGCGATGCCCCAGCGCTCGGAGGCGAGGTTGTGGCCGAGGTAGTAGAAGCCCTTGTTCTCCTCGCCGAGCAGGTCCTCGACGGGGACCTTGACGTCGACGAAGGCCAGCTCGGCGGTGTCGGAGGTGCGCAGGCCCAGCTTGTCCAGCTTGCGGCCGACGGAGTAGCCCTCGGACTTGGTGTCCACGGCGAACAGCGAGATGCCGTGGCGGCGGTCCTCGGCGGTGGGCGCGGCCGTACGGGCGCAGACGATCACACGGTCGGCGTGCACACCGCCGGTGATGAAGGTCTTGGCGCCGTTGAGGACGTAGTGCGTGCCGTCCTCGGAGAGCTTGGCGGTGGTCTTCATGCCCGCGAGGTCGGAGCCGGTGCCCGGCTCGGTCATCGCCAGCGCCCACATCTCCTCGCCGGAGACGAACTTCGGCAGGAAACGCTTCTTCTGCTCGTCGGTGGCGAGCATCTTCAGGTACGGCAGGCCGAGCAGCACGTGCACACCGGAGCCGCCGAACTGCACACCGGCGCGGGCGGTCTCCTCGTACATGATCGCCTCGAACTTGTACGAGTCGATGCCGGCGCCGCCGTACTCCTCGTCGACGCGGATGCCGAAGACGCCGAGCTCGGCGAGCTTGTAGTAGAAGTCGCGGGGCGCCTGGCCCGCCGCGAACCACTCGTCGTACACGGGTACGACCTCGGCCTCGATGAAGGCGCGGATGGTCTCCCGGAACGCCTCGTGGTCCTCGTTGAACACAGTACGGCGCACGCCGTCCACCTCCACCGGTACATGTCTAAGCGCTTGCTCATCAAAGGTACCGGCGAGTAGCGAAGAACGTCCAGGGTGGAACGACCGTAACGCTCGTCACTCCCCCGGCGAGCGCGCCCCGTCCCCGGCCGCTCCGAAGGCCCCGCGCGCCATCCGGTGCAGCAGCCCCGCGGTCGTCCCGCGCCCCGGCAGGGCACCCGGACGGCCGAGGTGCGGGGTGGAGTTCAGCAGGCCGAAGACCGAGTGGACGGCCGAGCGGGCGGTCGGCTCGGTGAGCTCCGGATAGACCCGGCGCACCACCTCCACCCACAGCTCGACGTACTGCCGCTGGAGCTGGCGCACGAGCTTGCGGTCGCTGTCGCGCAGGCGGTCCAGCTCACGGTCGTGCAGGGTGATCAGGGGGCGGTCGTCGAGGGCGAAGTCGATGTGGCCCTCGATCAGGGAGTCGAGGACCTCCTCCGCCGGCACCCCGTCCGCCTCCGCCAGGCGCCGCTTCGCGCCCGTCAGCAGCCGGCCGCTGATCCCGACCAGCAGCTCGGCGAGCATCGCGTCCTTGCCGGCGAAGTGACGGTAGAGACCGGGGCCGCTGATACCGACGGCGGCGCCTATCTCGTCGACACCGACGCCGTGGAAGCCGCGCTCGGCGAAGAGCCGCGCGGCCTCCTTGAGGATCTGTTCGCGGCGGGTGGGGGCGTCGGTTCTGGTGGCCATGGGAACGATTCTAGACAGGGAGGTTAGCGGTCGTTAACCTGTTGGAAATGCGTTAACGCTCATTAACAAGGTGAGGGGACCGCGAGGATGCACGAGGCACCGGAGCTCCAGAGCGCGGCGGATCCCGCGTCGGAGACCTGGCGGGCCAACGAGGAGGCCCACCGGGCACTCGGGGAGGAACTGCGCGCCAGGCTGGCCGCGGTGCGGCTCGGCGGGGGTGAGAAGGCCCGCGCCCGGCACACCGCGCGCGGCAAGCTGCTGCCCCGCGACCGGGTCGACACCCTGCTCGACCCGGGCTCGCCCTTCCTGGAGCTCGCCCCCCTCGCCGCCGACGGGATGTACGACGGACAGGCCCCGGCGGCCGGTGTGATCGCCGGGATCGGGCGGGTCAGCGGCCGTGAGTGCGTGATCGTCGCCAACGACGCCACGGTCAAGGGCGGCACCTACTACCCGATGACCGTCAAGAAGCACCTGCGCGCGCAGGAGGTGGCCCTGGAGAACCGGCTGCCCTGCCTGTACCTGGTCGACTCCGGCGGCGCCTTCCTGCCGATGCAGGACGAGGTCTTCCCGGACCGCGACCACTTCGGGCGGATCTTCTACAACCAGGCCCGGATGTCCGGCGCGGGCATCCCCCAGATCGCCGCGGTCCTCGGCTCCTGCACGGCCGGCGGCGCCTATGTCCCCGCGATGAGCGACGAGGCCGTGATCGTGCGCGGCCAGGGCACGATCTTCCTCGGCGGCCCGCCGCTGGTGAAGGCGGCGACCGGCGAGGTCGTCACGGCGGAGGAGCTCGGCGGCGGCGAGGTCCACTCCCGGGTGTCCGGCGTGACCGACCATCTCGCGGAGGACGACGCGCACGCGCTGCGCATCGTGCGGAACATCGTCGCGACCCTCCCCGCCCGCCGCGACCTCCCCTGGGAGGTCACCGCCGCCGTCGAGCCCAAGGTCGACCCGGCCGGGCTGTACGGGGCCGTGCCGGTCGACTCCCGCACGCCGTACGACGTCCGCGAGATCATCGCGCGCGTGGTCGACGGCTCCCGGTTCGCGGAGTTCAAGTCCGAGTTCGGGCAGACCCTGGTCACCGGCTTCGCCCGGATCCACGGGCACCCGGTCGGCGTCATCGCCAACAACGGCATCCTGTTCTCCGAGTCCGCCCAGAAGGGCGCCCACTTCATCGAGCTGTGCGACCAGCGCAGCATCCCGCTGGTGTTCCTGCAGAACATCTCGGGGTTCATGGTCGGCAAGGACTACGAGGCCGGCGGTATCGCCAAGCACGGCGCCAAGATGGTGACGGCGGTCGCCTCCACCCGGGTACCGAAGCTGACGGTCGTGGTCGGCGGCTCGTACGGCGCGGGCAACTACTCGATGTGCGGCCGGGCGTATTCGCCGCGCTTCCTGTGGATGTGGCCGAACGCCAAGATCTCCGTCATGGGCGGCGAGCAGGCCGCCTCGGTCCTCGCGACCGTCAAGCGCGACCAGCTGGAGGCGCGCGGCGAGTCCTGGCCGGCCGAGGACGAGGAGGCGTTCAAGGCGCCCGTCCGCGAGCAGTACGAGCGCCAGGGCAACGCCTACTACGCCACCGCCCGGCTCTGGGACGACGGGGTCATCGACCCCCTGGAGACCCGCCAGGTGCTGGGTCTGGCCCTGACCGCCTGTGCCAACGCGCCCCTGGGTGACCCCCAGTTCGGCGTCTTCCGGATGTGAGGGGGACCATGTTCGACACCGTGCTCGTGGCCAACCGGGGCGAGATCGCCGTCCGGGTCATCCGTACACTGCGCGCGCTCGGCGTGCGCTCCGTGGCCGTCTTCTCCGACGCGGACGCCGACGCCCGCCATGTCCGCGAGGCCGACACGGCGGTGCGGATCGGTCCGGCGCCGGCCGCCGAGAGCTATCTGTCCGTGGAGCGGCTGCTGGAGGCCGCCGCCCGCACCGGCGCCCAGGCCGTCCACCCCGGCTACGGCTTCCTCGCGGAGAACGCCGGCTTCGCGCGCGCCTGCGCCGACGCCGGGCTGGCCTTCATCGGGCCGTCCGCCGACGCCATCTCCCTGATGGGCGACAAGATCCGGGCCAAGGAGACCGTGAAGGCCGCCGGGGTCCCGGTGGTGCCGGGCTCCAGCGGCAGCGGTCTCACCGACGCCGAACTGGCCGACGCCGCCCGCGAGATCGGCATGCCCGTGCTGCTCAAGCCGTCGGCGGGCGGCGGCGGCAAGGGCATGCGGCTGGTGCGGGACGAGGCGCTGCTGGCGGACGAGATCGCCGCCGCCCGCCGTGAGGCCCGCGCCTCCTTCGGCGACGACACCCTGCTGGTCGAGCGGTGGATCGACCGGCCCCGGCACATCGAGATCCAGGTCCTGGCCGACGGGCACGGGAACGTCGTGCACCTCGGCGAGCGCGAGTGCTCGCTGCAGCGCCGGCACCAGAAGATCATCGAGGAGGCGCCCAGCGTGCTCCTCGACGAGGCCACGCGCGCGGGGATGGGCGAGGCGGCCGTACAGGCGGCCCGCTCCTGCGGCTACCGGGGCGCGGGCACGGTCGAGTTCATCGTGCCGGGCGGCGACCCGTCCTCGTACTACTTCATGGAGATGAACACCCGGCTCCAGGTGGAGCACCCGGTCACCGAGCTGATCACGGGGCTCGACCTGGTGGAGTGGCAGCTGCGGGTGGCGGCCGGGGAGCGGCTGGCCTTCGGGCAGGACGACATCCGGCTCACCGGGCACGCCGTCGAGGCCCGCGTCTGCGCCGAGGACCCGGCGCGCGGCTTCCTGCCGTCCGGCGGCACCGTCGTGAAACTGCGGGAGCCGCAGGGCGACGGGGTGCGCACCGACTCCGGGCTCAGCGAGGGCACCGAGGTCGGCAGCCTGTACGACCCGATGCTGTCCAAGGTGATCGCGTACGGCCCCGACCGCGCGACCGCGCTGCGCAGGCTCCGGGCGGCTCTGGCGGAGACGGTCACGCTGGGCGTGCCGACCAACGCGGGGTTCCTGCGGCGGCTGCTGGCGCATCCGGCGGTCGTGGCGGGCGAGCTGGACACCGGCCTGGTCGAACGCGTGGTGGACGACCTGGTCTCCACCGAGGTGCCCGAGGAGGTGTACGAGGCGGCGGCGGCCGTCCGCCTCGACGCGCTGCGCCCCCGGGGCGACGGCTGGACGGACCCCTTCGCGGTGCCGAGCGGCTGGCGGCTCGGCGGCACCCCACGCCCGGTGAGCTTCCCTCTGCGCGTGCAGGAGCCCGTGGAGTACACCCCGCGCGGCACGGCGACCGTCACCGACGACGAGGTGTCCGTGACCCTCGACGGTGTCCGGCACACCTTCCGGCGGGCCGCCGACTGGCTGGGCCGCGACGGCGACGCCTGGCACGTACGCGACCACGACCCGGTGGCCGCCTCGCTCACCGGTGCCGCCCACGCGGGCGCCGACTCGCTCACCGCGCCCATGCCCGGGACGGTGACGGTGGTGAAGGTCGCCGTCGGCGACGAGGTGACGGCGGGCCAGAGCCTGCTCGTGGTGGAGGCGATGAAGATGGAGCACGTCATCTCCGCCCCGCACGCGGGCACCGTCGCCGAACTCGACGTCACACCCGGCACGACGGTCGCCATGGACCAGGTCCTCGCGGTCGTCACCCCGGCGGAGGAGGACCGATGACGCTGCCCATGACCGTCCCGGCGCCGGGTCTGCCGGCCCGGGTGCGCATCCACGAGGTCGGCGCGCGCGACGGCCTGCAGAACGAGAAGTCGACCGTGCCCACCGAGGTCAAGGCGGAGTTCATCCGCCGGCTCGCCGCGGCCGGTCTGACGACGATCGAGGCGACGAGCTTCGTCCACCCGAAGTGGGTGCCCCAACTCGCGGACGCCGAGCAGCTGTTCCCGCTCGTCTCCGACCTTCAGGGCGTCGAGCTGCCGGTCCTGGTCCCGAACGACCGCGGCCTGGACCGGGCGCTCGCGCTCGGCGCCCGCCGTATCGCGGTGTTCGCCAGCGCCACCGAGTCCTTCGCCAAGGCCAACCTCAACCGGACGCTGGACGAGTCCCTCGCGGTGTTCGAGCCGGTGGTGCGGCGCGCCAAGGACGAGGGCGCTCACGTGCGCGGATATGTCTCGATGTGCTTCGGCGACCCCTGGGAGGGCGCCGTGCCGCTCCCCCAGGTCGTCCGGGTGTGCAAGGCGCTCGTCGCGATGGGCTGCGACGAGCTGAGCCTCGGCGACACGATCGGCGTGGCCACACCGGGCCACGTCCGCGCGCTGCTCTCCCAACTGAACGAGGAGGGTGTGCCGACCGACGTCATCGGCGTGCACTTCCACGACACCTACGGCCAGGCCCTCGCCAACACCTACGCCGCCCTGCAGCACGGCGTCACCACCGTCGACGCCTCCGCGGGCGGTCTCGGCGGCTGCCCGTACGCCAAGTCCGCGACCGGCAACCTCGCCACCGAGGACCTCGTGTGGATGCTGCGCGGCCTCGGCATCGACACCGGGGTCGACCTCGGCCACCTCGTCGCCACGAGCGACTGGATGGCCGGCCACCTGGGACGGCCCAGCCCCTCCCGCACCGTACGAGCCCTCTCCCACAAGGAGCAGTGAACCGCCATGGACCACCGTCTCTCCCCCGAACTGGAGGACCTCCGCCGCACGGTGGAGGAGTTCGCCCACGACGTCGTCGCGCCGAAGATCGGCGACTTCTACGAGCGTCATGAGTTCCCGTACGAGATCGTGCGGGAGATGGGCCGTATGGGGCTGTTCGGCCTGCCGTTCCCCGAGGAGCACGGCGGCATGGGCGGCGACTATCTGGCGCTGGGCATCGCCCTGGAGGAACTGGCCCGGGTCGACTCCTCGGTGGCCATCACGCTGGAGGCGGGTGTCTCGCTGGGCGCCATGCCGATCCATCTCTTCGGCACCGAGGAGCAGAAGCGCACCTGGCTGCCGAAGCTGTGCTCCGGTGAGATCCTCGGCGCGTTCGGCCTGACCGAGCCGGACGGCGGCTCCGACGCGGGCGCGACCCGGACGACGGCCCGCCTGGACGAGTCGACCGGCGAGTGGGTCATCAACGGCACCAAGTGCTTCATCACCAACTCCGGTACCGACATCACGGGTCTGGTGACGGTGACGGCGGTGACGGGCCGCAAGCCGGACGGCAAGCCGCTCATCTCCTCGATCATCGTGCCCTCCGGCACCCCGGGCTTCACGGTCGCCGCCCCCTACTCCAAGGTCGGCTGGAACGCCTCCGACACCCGCGAGCTGTCCTTCGTGGACGTCCGGGTCCCGGCGGCCAATCTGCTGGGCGAGGAGGGCCGCGGCTACGCGCAGTTCCTGCGCATCCTGGACGAGGGCCGGATCGCGATCGCCGCGCTGGGCACGGGTCTGGCGCAGGGCTGTGTGGACGAGTCGGTGAAGTACGCCAAGGAGCGGCACGCGTTCGGGCGTCCGATCGGCGCCAACCAGGCCATCCAGTTCAAGATCGCCGACATGGAGATGAAGGCGCACACCGCCCGCCTCGCCTGGCGTGACGCGGCGTCGCGGCTGGTGGCCGGGGAGCCGTTCAAGAAGGAGGCGGCGCTGGCGAAGCTGTACTCGTCCACGGTCGCGGTGGACAACGCCCGGGACGCCACGCAGATCCACGGCGGCTACGGCTTCATGAACGAGTACCCGGTGGCCCGGATGTGGCGGGACTCCAAGATCCTGGAGATCGGCGAGGGCACCAGCGAGGTGCAGCGCATGCTGATCGCGCGGGAGCTGGGCCTGGCGGGCTGACCCGCCGCGCACGATCCGAACGAGGCTCAACGTCCTGGAGGCCCCGGGGCGTTGGGCCTCGTGCCGTACCGGGCCCGCATCACGGGCCGGGCGCGAGATCGATCACAGCGCCCCACCCCTGGACAACAGCTCAGGTTAGGCTAACCTACCTTCGAACTGTCCAGCGGTGATCAGCCCTGTTCGAAAGCAGCGAAGCCATGTCCAACGCCAGAGCCACCCACCTCACCCGTCGCGGCATCCTCGCCGCCGGCGGCGCCCTCGGCCTCGGGGCCGTGCTCGCGGCCTGCGGGGACGACGACGCCAAGAGCGGTGGGGCGAACGAGGCCGCGGGCGCGGGCAAGTCCGGCCCCTGGACGTTCAAGGACGACCGTGGCACCACCGTGAAGCTGGACAAGGTCCCCACGAAGATCGTCGCCTTCGTCGGCGTGGCCGCCGCCCTGTACGACTACGGCATCGAGGTCAAGGGCGTCTTCGGCCCGACCAAGACCAAGGACGGCAAGGCCGACGTGCAGGCCGGCGACATGGACGTCAGCAAGCTGACGGTGTTCGGCAACGTCTGGGACCAGTTCAGCGTCGAGAAGTACGCCGCGTTCGCCCCCGAGGTCCTCATCTCCACGACCTTCGACAGCGCCGGCACCCTCTGGTACGTCCCCGAGGCGTCCAAGGACAAGATCGCCAAGCTCGCCCCGAGCGTGGCCGTCTCCGTCTACGACCGTCAGCTGACCCAGCCGCTGGAGCGGGTGTGGGCGCTGGCCGAGTCCCTCGGCGTCGACCTGAAGAGCGGCAGGGCCGCCCAGGACAAGAAGGAGTTCGAGGCCGCCGCCGAGCGTCTGCGCAAGGCCGCCAAGGCCCGCCCGGAGATCAAGGTGATGGCCGGCTCCGCCAGCCAGGACATCTTCTACGTCTCCGGCACCAACCTCTCCATCGACCTGGAGTACTTCAAGGCCCTCGGCGTGAACTTCGTGGAGCCGCCGGAGAGCGCCAAGAAGGAGGGCGGCGGCTGGTACGAGAGCCTGAGCTGGGAGAACGTCGACAAGTACCCGGCCGACATCATCATGATGGACGACCGCTCCCAGACCATCCAGCCGGCCGACATCAGCGAGGGCACCTGGAAGAAGCTGCCCGCCGTGAAGGCCGGGCAGGTCATCCCGCGCTCCCCCGAGCCGATCCTGTCCTACGCCAAGTGCACGCCGCTGCTGACGAACCTGGCCGAGGCCATCGAGAAGGCCAAGAAGGTCGCCTGACCGGCGGCCACTTGAGGTCGCGGGGCGGCCGCGGACCGGCGGTGACCGGCCGGGCGGCCCCCCGCACCCCCAGGGCCGTGTCCGTACGGCCCACAGCAGGCACGAGCAGGCACATCTGAAGCCGATCCGGGAGTCGCCCCCATGACCACCGCCGTCGCCGCCCCCTTCCGCTTCTTCGCCCTCCACGTCGTACGGACCCGGCGGCTCGGCCCGTCCCTGGTCCGGGTCACCTTCGGCGGCGCGGACCTGGAGCACTTCCACTCCGACGGGTGCGACCAGTCCCTGTCGCTGTTCCTGCCGCACCCGGGGCAGAGCGAGCCCCGGGTGCCCGTGGAACTGGGCGACGGCTGGTGGCAGGCCTGGCGTGAACTGCCCGACGACGTAAGGGCGGTGATGCGCTCGTACACGCTGCGCGCGCTGCGCCGCGACCCCGGCGAGATCGACATCGACTTCGTGCTGCACACCCCGGCCGGTCCGGCCTCCTCCTGGGCCGCGCGGGCCGCCGCGGGCGACCGGGTGCTGGTGCTCGGCCCCGCGACCGCGGACAACCGGGCCATCCGCTTCCGGCCGCCCGCCGACACCGGGCCGGTCGTCCTGTGGGGCGACGAGACGGCCGTACCCGCCGTCGCCGCCGTCCTGGAGACGCTGCCGGCCGGCACCCTCGCCCAGGTGTGGCTGGAGGTGCGCGACCCCGGGGACGTCCAGGACCTGCCGACCGCAGCCGACGCCGAGATCACCTGGCTGATCCGCAACGGGGCCTGTCCCGAGGGGACTCCGCTGGCCCTGGACCCCCTCCGCGCCGCCCACCTCCCCGCCGCCGACCGGCCGTACGTCTGGCTCGCGGGCGAGTCGGGCAGCGTGAAGGCGCTGCGGCGGCACTTCGTCGCCGAACGCGGCCTGGACCGGCGGCGGGTCACCTTCGTGGGCTACTGGCGCCACGGCATGAGCGAGGAACAACTGCGCGCGACGGCGTGACGTCCGGCGCCCGCCGGGCGCCTCCCGTGATCGCGGTCACGTCCCCACCGGGGCGCGAGCAATATCAACTTAGGTTAGGCTAACCTAAGCTAATCAAGCTCCTCGTCCCAGAGCCCCGTCCCCACCGGAGGACCTCCCCATGCGCTCGCACCTGCTCAACGACACGACCGCGGAGCAGTACCGCCGCTCCGTGACCGAAGGTATCGAGCGGGTGGCCGCCAAACTCGCCGCCACCGACCGGCCGTTCACCGGTGTCACGGTCGACGCCCTGGCCCCCGCCGTCGACGCGATCGACCTGGACCGCCCGCTGCACGACACCGCCGCCGTGCTCGACGAGCTGGAGGACGTCTACCTCCGGGACGCCATCTACTTCCACCACCCGCGCTATCTCGCCCACCTCAACTGCCCCGTCGTCATACCGGCGGTGCTCGGCGAGGCGGTCCTGTCCGCCGTCAACTCCTCCCTGGACACCTGGGACCAGTCGGCCGGCGGCACCCTGATCGAGCGCAAACTGATCGACTGGACGGCCGCCCGCGTCGGCCTCGGCCCGGCCGCCGACGGCGTGTTCACCTCCGGCGGCTCCCAGTCCAACCTCCAGGCGCTGCTGCTGGCCCGCGAGGAGGCCAAGACGGACAGGCCGGCCGACCTGCGCATCTTCGCCTCCGAGGCCGGGCACTTCAGCGTGCAGAAGTCCGCGAAGCTCCTCGGGCTCGGCCCGGACGCCGTGGTGACCATCCCCGTCGACCACGACAAGCGCATGCAGACCGTCGCGCTCGCCCGGGAGCTGGAGCGCTGCGTCCGGGACGGCCTGGTCCCGATGGCCGTCGTCGCCACCGCCGGCACCACCGACTTCGGCTCCATCGACCCGCTGCCCGAGATCGCCGAGCTGTGCGCGCAGTACGGCACCTGGATGCACGTCGACGCCGCCTACGGCTGCGGGCTGCTGGCCTCGGTGAAGTACCGGGACCGCATCGACGGCATCGAGCGCGCCGACTCCGTCACCGTCGACTACCACAAGTCCTTCTTCCAGCCGGTCAGTTCGTCCGCCGTGCTGGTCCGCGACGCCGCGACCCTGCGGCACGCCACCTACCACGCCGAGTACCTCAATCCGCGCCGGATGGTCCAGGAGCGCATCCCCAACCAGGTCGACAAGTCCCTGCAGACCACACGCCGCTTCGACGCGCTCAAGCTGTGGATGACCCTGCGCACCATGGGCGCCGACGGCATCGGGCAGCTCTTCGACGAGGTGTGCGACCTGGCCGCGGCGGGCTGGCGGCTGCTGGCCGCCGACCCCCGCTTCGACGTGGTCGTGCAGCCCACCCTGTCCACCCTCGTCTTCCGCTACGTCCCGGCCTCCGTCACCGACCCGGCCGAGATCGACCGGGCCAACCTGTACGCCCGCAAGGCCCTGTTCGCCTCCGGCGACGCCGTGGTCGCGGGCACCAAGGTCCAAGGCCGCCACTATCTGAAGTTCACCCTGCTCAACCCCGAGACGACGACCGAAGACATCGCCGCCGTCCTCGACCTGATCGCCGGCCACGCCGAGCAGTACCTGGGAGACTCCCTTGACCGCGCGTCCTGACAACCCGTCCGTGATCCACGACTTCGTGGGCATCGGGCTCGGCCCGTTCAATCTGGGCCTCGCCTGTCTGACCGAGCCCATCGCCGAACTCGACGGCGTGTTCCTGGAGTCGAAGCCCGACTTCGAGTGGCACGCGGGCATGTTCCTGGACGGCGCCCACCTCCAGACGCCGTTCATGTCGGACCTGGTGACCCTCGCCGACCCGACCTCGCCGTACTCCTTCCTGAACTATCTGAAGGAGAAGGGCCGGCTGTACTCGTTCTACATCCGGGAGAACTTCTACCCGCTGCGCGTCGAGTACGACGACTACTGCCGCTGGGCCGCGAACCGGCTGAGCAGCATCCGGTTCGACACGACGGTGACCGAGGTGACGTACGAGGAGGCGGACGGGATCTACGCCGTGCGTACCGAGGCCGGCGAGCTCTACCGGGCCCGCCATCTCGTCCTCGGCACCGGCACCCCGCCGCACATACCCGAGGCGTGCGAGGGCCTGGGCGGCGACTTCCTGCACAACTCCCGCTATCTCCAGCACAAGGCGGAGCTGCAGAAGAAGGACTCCATCACGCTGGTCGGCTCCGGGCAGTCCGCCGCCGAGATCTACTACGACCTGCTGAGCGAGATCGACGTCCACGGCTACCGGCTGAACTGGGTCACCCGCTCCCCGCGGTTCTTCCCGCTGGAGTACACCAAGCTCACCCTGGAGATGACGTCCCCGGAGTACGTCGACTACTACCGGGAGCTGCCCGAGGACACCCGCTACCGGCTGACCGCCGAGCAGAAGGGCCTGTTCAAGGGCATCGACGGCGATCTGATCAACGAGATCTTCGACCTGCTCTACCAGAAGAGCCTCGGCGGCCCGGTCCCCACCCGGCTGCTCACCAACTCCGCCCTCACCGGCGCCCGGTACGACGACGGCACGTACACGCTGTCCTTCCGCCAGGAGGAGCAGGGCAAGGACTTCACGCTGGAGTCGCAGGGCCTGGTCCTCGCGACCGGCTACAGGTACGCCGAGCCCGAGTTCCTGCGCCCGGTCCGCGACCGCCTGGTCTACGACGGCCGGGGCAACTTCGACGTCGCCCGCAACTACGCCGTCGACGTCACCGGCCGCGGGGTGTTCCTGCAGAACGCCGGTGTCCACACGCACAGCATCACCAGCCCCGACCTGGGCATGGGGCCGTACCGGAACGCGTACATCATCCGCGAGCTGCTCGGCACCGAGTACTACCCGGTCGAGAAGACGATCGCGTTCCAGGAGTTCTCCGTATGACCACCCCCGCCTTCACCTTCCGCCCCCTCGACCCGCTGAGGGACGCGGAGCTCCTGCACTCCTGGGTGACCCACCCCAAGGCCGCGTTCTGGATGATGCAGGACGCGAAACTGGAGGACGTCGAGCGCGCCTACATGGAGATCGCGGCCGACGAGCACCACCACGCCCTGCTCGGCCTCGACGAGCGCGGGGCGCCCGCGTTCCTGATGGAGAGGTACGACCCCGCGCACCGGGAGCTGACCGGCCTGTACGACCCGGAGCCGGGGGACGTCGGCATGCACTTCCTGACGCCGCCGACCGACCGCCCCGTGCACGGCTTCACCCGGGCCGTGATCACCGCCGTGATGGAGCACCTCTTCGAGGACCCGGCGGTCCGGCGGGTCGTCGTGGAACCGGACGTCGCCAACACCGCCGTCCACGCCCTGAACGCGGCCGTGGGATTCGTGCCCGAGCGCGAGATCCAGAAGCCCGAGAAGAAGGCGCTGCTGAGCTTCTGCACCCGTGAGCAGTTCGAGGCAGCCCGAGGAGCAGCCGTATGACCCTGTCCGACGCCGTGGCGCATCTGTCCCCCCACCGCTGGGCGCGGGCCAACCGCCTTCTGATCCGCAAGGCGCTCGCCGAGTTCGCCCATGAGCGCCTGCTCACCCCCGAGGCGACCGGCGACGGCCGCCACACCGTCCGCAGCGACGACGGGCGCACCCGGTACACCTTCACCGCCGTGCGCCGCGCGCTGGACCACTGGCAGATCGACGCCGACTCGATCACCCGTCACCGCGACGACGCCGAACTCCCGCTGGAGGCACTCGACTTCTTCGTCGAGCTGCAGAAGTCGCTCGGGCTGAGCGACGAGATCCTGCCCGTGTACCTGGAGGAGATCTCCTCCACCCTCTCGGGCACCTGCTACAAGCTGACCAGGCCGCAGGTCCCGGCCGCCGAGCTGGCCCGGTCGGGCTTCCAGGCGATCGAGGCCGGGATGACCGAGGGCCACCCCTGCTTCGTCGCGAACAACGGGCGGCTCGGCTTCGGCGTCCACGAGTACCTGGAGTACGCCCCGGAGGTCGCGCGTCCGGTCCGGCTGGTGTGGCTGGCGGCCCACCGCTCGCGTGCCGCGTTCACCGCCGGCGTCGGCGTGGAGTACGAGTCGTTCCTGCGCGAGGAGCTGGGCGCGGAGACCGTGGACCGCTTCCACGGGGTGCTGCGCGCACGGGACCTCGACCCCGGCGACTACCTCTTCATCCCGGTGCACCCCTGGCAGTGGTGGAACAAGCTGGCCGTCACCTTCGCCGCCGAGGTGGCCCGCGAGCACCTGGTCGTGCTGGGCGAGGGCGACGACGAGTATCTGGCCCAGCAGTCCATCCGGACGTTCTTCAACAGCACGAGCCCCGAGAAGCACTATGTGAAGACGGCCCTGTCCGTCCTCAACATGGGCTTCATGCGGGGTCTGTCGGCCGCGTACATGGAGGCCACGCCCGCCATCAACGACTGGCTGGCCCAGCTCGTCGAGGGCGATCCGGTGCTGCGGTCGACGGGCCTGTCGATCATCCGGGAGCGGGCCGCCGTCGGCTACCGGCATCTGGAGTACGAGGCGGCGACGGACCGTTACTCGCCGTACCGCAAGATGCTGGCGGCGCTGTGGCGGGAGAGCCCGGTGTCCCGGCTCGAGGACGGCGAGACGCTGGCCACCATGGCCTCGCTCGTGCACGTGGACCACGAGGGCGCGTCCTTCGCGGGCGCCCTGATCGAGCGGTCCGGGCTGGAGCCGGCGGAGTGGCTGCGGCACTATCTGCGGGCCTACTTCGTGCCGCTGCTGCACAGCTTCTACGCCTACGACCTGGTGTACATGCCGCACGGCGAGAACGTCATCCTGGTCCTCAAGGACGGGGTGGTGCGACGCGCGATCTACAAGGACATCGCCGAGGAGATCGCCGTCATGGACCCGGACGCGGTGCTGCCGCCCGCGGTCGAGCGGGTGCGGGTGGACGTGCCCGAGGACACCAAGCTGCTGTCGGTCTTCACGGACGTCTTCGACTGCTTCTTCCGCTTCCTCGCGGCCGACCTGGCCGCCGAGGGCATCCTCGACGAGGACGCCTTCTGGCGGACGGTCGCCGAGGTGACCCGGGACTACCAGCGGTCGGTGCCGGAGCTCGCGGAGAAGTTCGAGCGGTACGACATCTTCGTCCCCGAGTTCGCGCTGTCCTGCCTCAACCGCCTCCAGCTGCGCAACAACCGGCAGATGGTGGACCTCACGGACCCGGCGGGCGCCCTCCAGCTCGTCGGCACCCTGAAGAACCCCATCGCCGGGTTCTAGAAGGACGGGCGGGCGCCCCCGGAGTACGGTCCTCCGGGGGCGCCCGTCGTCGTGTGCCGTGCGCGCTACGCCGTGGGCCAGGGCACCTGCGGTGACCGGTAGAAGTCGACGCCCAGCGCCTCCCACCGCTCCGCCTGCGCGGCGAGCCGCACCTTGTAGGCGTCCCAGTCATGTGTCGAGGCCGGCGACCAGCCGAGCTCGGCGACCCCGGGAAGCCGCGGGAACGCCATGTACTCGATCTCGTCGGAAATTGGTCAGCGTCTCCGACCACAGCGGAGCCTCGACGCCGCGGATCGCCGACGCGGGCGCCCCGGGCAGATACGCGCCCGGGTCCCAGTCGTAGGACCGGCGCACCTCCACCAGGCCCGCCCAGGACAGCCCCAGCGGGGTGTCGGCGGTGTACTTCATGTCGAGGTAGATCCGGTCGGCGGGCGACAGGACGATCCCGGTGCCATTGCGCGCGGCCGCGGCGACCCGCTCCTTCTCCTGGGCGCTCGTGCCGTCCAGGCCCCAGTACTGGGCGAGCGCGCCCTTGGCCGGGGTGGCCCCGGTCAGCTGGTGCCAGCCCACCACGGTCTTGCCGTACCGGGCGACGACCGGCTGGACGCGCTCCATGAACGCCACGTAGTCCTCGTGGCTGGTGGAGTGCGCCTCGTCGCCGCCGATGTGGAGGTAGCGGCCGGGGGTGAGCGCGGCCAGCTCGCGGATCACGTCGTCCACGAAGTCGTAGGTGATGTCCTTGCCGACGCACAGCGAGCTGAACCCGACCGCGGTGCCCGTGTAGAGCGGCGGCGCGACACCGTCGCAGTTCAGCTCGGCGTACGAGGCCAGCGCGGCGTTGGTGTGCCCGGGCATGTCGATCTCGGGGACGACCTCCAGATAGCGGGAGGAGGCGTACCGGACGATCTCCTTGTAGTCGGCCTTGGTGTAGTGGCCGCCGGGGCCGCCGCCGACCTGGGTGGAGCCGCCGTAGGTGGCCAGGCGGGGCCAGGAGTCGATGGCGATGCGCCAGCCCTGGTCGTCGCTGAGGTGCAGATGCAGCTTGTTGATCTTGTAGAGGGCGAGCTGGTCGATATAGCGCTTGACCTGCTCGACGGTGAAGAAGTGCCGGGAGACGTCCAGCATCGCGCCGCGCCAGCCGTAGCGCGGGGTGTCCTCGATGGTGCCGCCCGCGACCAGCCAGGGGCCGGGCTGCACGGAGTCCTTCTCGACGGCCGCCGGGAGCAGTTGGCGCAGGCTCTGCACACCGTGGAAGAGGCCGGCGGGGGCGGCGGCGGTGATGGTGACGCCGCTGGGTCCGCTGTCCAGGCGGTAGCCCTCGGCGCCGGACGCACCCCGCTCCAGGCGCAGCCGGATGCCTCCGGCGCCGCGGTCGGTGACCGGCAGGCGGTAGCCGGTGGAGGGGCGCAGGATGTCCGCGAGGTACTCGCCGACGCGGCGGGTCTCCCGGGAGCCGTCGACCCGGATCTGGGTGCCGCGGGTGATCCGGTACGGGTTCTTGCCCGGTGTGACGGACGCGGGCGCGGGGATCACGCGGTCGAGCGGGGTGGGTGCCGTCGGGCGGGAGGCGGGCGCGGCCCCGGTCACCGAGACGCCCATGGCGACCAGTAACAGGGAACCGAGAAGGCGCAGCGTTCTGTGTTTCACAAAACCGTCCCTTCGATGAGCCGTTGACGCTCCAAGAGGTCTGGACCACTCTCTCGCGACCCGGATGGAACAATCCACCCCATGGCGGAAATCATCCAGAGGGACGGCACGTGGATCTTCGACGGCGACGCCCTGCGGCTGATCCCCGGCCGCGACAAGAGCGTCGGTGTGCTCCGCGCGACGCTGGGCGAACTCGTGGTGCCGCTGGGGGCGTTGGCCGGGATCTCGTTCGAGCAGGGCAAGCGGTCGGGGCGGCTCAGGCTGCGGCTGCGCGACGGTGCCGACCCGCTGCTGCTGGCCACGGGCGGGCGGCTCACCGAGCCCCATGACCCCTACCAGCTCGTCGTGGAGCCCGACCGGTACGGCGTCGCGGAGTACCTGGTGGACGAGGTCCGCAACGCGCTGCTGCTGGACGAGGTCCCGGCCGACCCCGTCGACCGGTATCTGCTGCCGGGCCCCTCGGTGCCGCTGTCGTTCTCCGCCGGGGACGGCACGGCCGGCTTCGACGGCGAGCAGGTACGGCTGGAGTGGAACTGGAAGACGGAGGAGGCAAAGGCCGCGGGCGGGCCGCGCACGATCCATGTCTCGGACGTCCGCGCGGTGGAGTGGCAGCCGGCCGCCGGCCTGGAGAACGGCCACCTCCGCTTCGTCGTGCGCCATGGGTCCGCCAAGACCCCGCCCAAGTACGACCCGCACGCGGTGGAGCTGTGGGGGTTCAAGAAGGACCCGCTGATGGCGCTCGTCGCGGCGGCGGTGCAGGCCCGCATCCCCCATCCGGCCGCCCCCGCGCCCGAACGGGCGATCCCGCGGCAGCCGGAGCCCGAGGACCACGACGTCCTGCTGCGCCGGCTGCGCGAACTGGGCGATCTGCATCGCACGGGCGTCCTGACGGACGAGGAGTTCGCGGCGGCCAAGCAGGCCGTTCTGAAGCGGATGTAGCAGAGAACCCCGCCATCGGCATCCATCTGCCCGATATCGGGCAGAATTCTTGCGAAGGGATCTCGCATACCCCAGGATCTAGTCCGTGCACGACGACCTCGTTGATCATCTGACTCGCAGCACGCCCCTGAACCGGGGCGAGGCGCTGAGGGTGATCCAGGACGTGCTCGCCTACTTCGACGAGACGACCGAGCAGTTCGTCCGTCGCCGCCACCGCGAGCTCCAGGCCCAGGGCCTGGTGAACGCGACGATCTTCGAACGGATCGAGGCGGACCTGAAATACCGGGCGGTGGCACCGCCGGAGCTCTCGCTCCGGCAGCTGCGCCGGATCGTCTACGGCTAGGGGTACCTCTTCATATGTGCGGAATCGTCGGATACATCGGGAAGCGTGACGTCGCACCCCTGCTCCTGGAGGGCCTGCAGCGCCTGGAGTACCGCGGGTACGACTCGGCGGGCATCGCCGTCACCTCCCCGAAGACCGCCGGCCTGAAGACCGTGAAGGCCAAGGGCCGGGTCCGCGACCTGGAGGCCAAGGTCCCGGCGCGCTTCAAGGGCACCACCGGTATCGCCCACACCCGCTGGGCCACCCACGGCGCCCCCTCCGACGTGAACGCCCACCCCCACCTGGACGCCGAGGGCAAGGTCGCCGTCGTCCACAACGGCATCATCGACAACGCCGGCGACCTGCGCCGCAAACTGGAGGCGGACGGCGTCGAGTTCCTCTCCGAGACCGACACCGAGGTCCTCGTCCACCTGATCGCCCGCTCCGAGGCCGAGAAGCTCGAGGACAAGGTCCGCGAGACCGTCCGGCTCATCGAGGGCACCTACGGCATCGCCGTCCTGCACGCCGACTTCCCGGACCGCATCGTCGTCGCCCGCAACGGCTCCCCGGTCGTCCTCGGCATCGGCGAGAAGGAGATGTTCGTCGCCTCGGACATCGCCGCGCTGGTCGCCCACACCCGCCAGATAGTCACCCTGGACGACGGCGAGATGGCCACCCTCAAGGCCGACGACTTCCGCACGTACACGACCGAGGGCACCCGCACCACGGCCGAGCCGACCACCGTCGAGTGGGAGGCCGCCTCCTACGACATGGGCGGCCACGACACCTACATGCACAAGGAGATCCACGAGCAGGCCGAGGCCGTGGACCGCGTGCTGCGCGGCCGGATCGACGACCGCTTCTCCACCGTGCACCTCGGCGGCCTCAACCTGGATGCCCGCGAGGCCCGGCAGATCCGCCGGGTGAAGATCCTCGGCTGCGGCACCTCGTACCACGCGGGCCAGATCGGCGCGCAGATGATCGAGGAGCTGGCCCGGATCCCCGCCGACGCCGAGCCGGCCTCCGAGTTCCGCTACCGCAACGCGGTCGTGGACCCCGACACCCTCTACATCGCCGTCTCCCAGTCCGGCGAGACCTACGACGTCCTCGCGGCCGTCCAGGAGCTCAAGCGCAAGGGCGCCCGGGTGCTGGGCGTCGTGAACGTGGTGGGCTCCGCGATCGCCCGCGAGGCCGACGGCGGCGTGTACGTCCACGCCGGCCCCGAGGTCTGCGTGGTCTCCACGAAGTGCTTCACCAACACCACGGTGGCCTTCGCGCTCCTCGCCCTGCACCTCGGCCGCACCCGCGACCTGTCCGTGCGCGACGGCAAGCGGATCATCGAGGGCCTGCGCAAGCTGCCCGCCCAGATCGCCGAGATCATGGAGCAGGAGGCGGAGATCGAGGCGCTGGCGAAGCAGTTCGCCGACGCCCGCTCGATGCTCTTCATCGGCCGTGTCCGGGGCTACCCGGTCGCCCGTGAGGCCTCCCTGAAGCTCAAGGAGGTCTCGTACATCCACGCCGAGGCCTACCCGGCCTCCGAGCTCAAGCACGGCCCGCTGGCCCTGATCGAGCCCGCGCTCCCCACGGTCGCGATCGTCCCCGACGACGACCTGTTGGAGAAGAACCGCGCCGCGATGGAGGAGATCAAGGCCCGCAGCGGCAAGATCCTCGCGGTCGCGCACCAGCCGCAGGAGAAGGCGGACCAGACGATCGTGGTCCCGAAGAACGAGGACGAGCTGGACCCGATCCTCATGGGCATCCCGCTCCAGCTCCTCGCCTACCACACGGCGTTGGCGCTGGGCCGGGACATCGACAAGCCGCGCAACCTGGCCAAGTCGGTCACCGTCGAGTAGACGGATCGGCTCAGGCGGACCCCTCGTGGCGCTTCGGCGCACGGGGGGTTCGTGCGGGTCGGACGGGGTGAACGCCCGGCGCGCGAGGGCGCGTCGGGGACGGGCCGCGTCAGGGGATGACGACGACCGGGCGCTTGGCGCGCTTGGCGAGCCGCCCGGCGACGGAGCCGAAGAGCCGGCCGACGAGGCCGTGCGTGGAGCCGACGACGATCGCGTCCGCCTCGTACTCCACCCCGACCTCCTCGAGTTCGTGGCAGATGTCGCCGCCGCGCTCGACCAGGATCCAAGGGACCTCGGCGAGGTAGTCGGCGCAGGCCAGTTCAAGGCCGAGCACCTCGGTGCGGTGGTCCGGGACGTCGACGAAGACCGGCGGCTCACAGCCCGCCCACACCGTGGTCGGCAGCCGGTTGGCGACATGGACGATGATCAGGCCCGCCCCGGAGCGATGGGCCATGCCGATGGCGTAGGCGAGGGCGCGCTCACTGGACGTGGAACCGTCGAAGCCCACCACGACACCGTGCTTGAAGGCGGGATCGCAGGAGTGGCGTGACTCTTCCGCCGCGAGGGGATCGGCCGCCGTGGGATCGGCGACGGGCCGCTTGCGGTCCGCTGGTTCGAAGAATTCGTGACCGGCCATGGCTGTCTCGGCGTTGTGATCCTTTATGGATGGGCTCGCGAGCGGAGCTCGTCGGATGCGGCGGTCTGCGCGTGGCGGTGTCTGGGAATGGTCTTCCCAAGCCCATACCCCAAGGGTACGGCGGCACGCCTCCTTCGCCCAGATACCCGCGCGAGGTCCGTACGGGTTCCAGGGAGCATGCACGAGGGGGCGCCCGTAACGCAATGGTTGCTGCGGTGTACAGGCGGTTTGCACAGGATTCACGTTCCGCCGCCGAGAAGCCGGCCGTCCACCAGTGACCGACGCCCCTCCCCCGCGTTGATCACCACGAGCCGTACCCCCAGGGAGCCCAGGAGCACACGCACGCATGACCGGACCCCGCACCCCCTCCGAGGACAGCGTGACCGAGGTGGTCCGCTGGGCGGCCTTCAGCTGTGTCCTGGTCCCCGTCGTGCTCCTCTGGTACGGCACCTCGTTCGCCGGCGCGGCCGGCACCGCCCTCGGTCTCGCGGCCGTCACCGCCGCCTGCCGGCTGCTGCTGCGCCAGTCGGAGCGGGGCGCGGTCCGCGAGCGGGACATGGAGCGCGCCGGCCCCTCGCCGCGCCGCCGCGGCCGTCACCATCGCACCGGGACCGGTGCGCACCGGGGCGGACGGCACACCGGGCGGATTACACCGGGCGGCTGACCGGTTTCCGCGCACGCGTACGGCGCTTTTCAGCCAACTTCCGCAGCGCGGGCATCCCTGGCCGTTCACACCCCCCAACCCCCGCCCCACCTGCACGGAAAGGGTCTGGAGGCCCCCGGGCACCGTATGGGGATCGGCCACTGCCACGAGGCGTACTTCCCTGCACGGCCCGTGAGTGCAACGCTTCGTGATCGAATGCTTCACGCCAAGTTGCCAAGTCGACAATGTGCCGAGTGCCGAACCGGCCACTGCGGCACCGCGCGACACAGTAGATTCGATCTTGACTGTTACGGCGGGGGACTCGTGCAGGACCGAGGGGAAACGTGCAGGAGCGACACAACCGAGGAGCCGCGACCACCGAGGGGGGCTTAGCAGGATGAGCCACGACTCCACTGCCGCGCCGGAAGCCGCGGCCCGGAAACTCTCCGGGCGACGCCGCAAGGAGATCGTCGCGGTGCTGCTGTTCAGCGGCGGCCCCATCTTCGAGAGTTCCATACCGCTGTCGGTGTTCGGCATAGACCGCCAGGACGCCGGCGTGCCGCGCTACCGACTGCTGGTGTGCGGCGGCGAGGAAGGCCCGCTGCGGACCACAGGGGGCCTGGAACTCACCGCGCCACACGGACTGGAGGCGATCTCACGGGCGGGCACGGTCGTCGTGCCGGCCTGGCGTTCGATCACCTCACCACCACCGGAGGAGGCGCTCGACGCGCTGCGCCGGGCCCACGAGGAGGGCGCCCGCATCGTCGGGCTGTGCACCGGCGCCTTCGTCCTCGCGGCGGCCGGCCTGCTGGACGGCCGTCCGGCGACCACCCACTGGATGTACGCGCCGACGCTGGCCAAGCGCTATCCGTCGGTCCACGTCGATCCACGGGAGCTGTTCGTCGACGACGGCGACGTGCTGACGTCGGCCGGTACCGCGGCCGGAATCGATCTCTGTCTCCACATCGTGCGGACGGACCACGGCAACGAGGCGGCCGGAGCGCTCGCCCGCCGTCTGGTGGTCCCGCCGCGCCGGACCGGCGGTCAGGAGCGCTACCTCGACCGGTCTTTACCGGAGGAGATCGGCGCCGACCCGCTCGCCGAGGTCGTCGCCTGGGCGCTGGAGCACCTGCACGAGCAGTTCGACGTCGAGACGCTGGCGGCCCGCGCGTACATGAGCCGCCGCACCTTCGACCGCCGCTTCCGCTCGCTGACCGGCAGCGCCCCGTTGCAGTGGCTGATCACCCAGCGGGTCCTCCAGGCGCAGCGCCTGCTGGAGACGTCCGACTACTCGGTCGACGAGGTCGCCGGACGCTGCGGCTTCCGCTCGCCGGTGGCGCTGCGCGGGCACTTCCGCCGACAGCTCGGCTCCTCGCCGGCCGCGTACCGGGCGGCGTACCGCGCCCGGCGCCCGCAGGGCGACCGGCCCACCGAGCCGGAGTCCGCGGTCGGCACCGGGCACACGCCGCAGGGCCCGCCGCCCAGCCCGTACCCGGAGGGCGGACCGGTCCCGCTGCAGACCCGGCGCACCCCCGCTCCCGTGGGGTCGCCCTCGCCCGCCGACCACGGGCGTGAGCTGTACGTCGGCGGCCGGGCGAGCCTGCCCGGGCAGCGCAGCGGAGCATGACCTCGTGACGCCGGGCGGGCGCACCGCCGCCCGCCCGGCGTCCCGGCGCCGCTTGCCGGATGCGCCGGCAGGGACGCCGGGCCTCCCAAACGGGGGAGCCCGCTTTAGGGTGGTCGCATGAACGATCGCATGGTGTGGATCGACTGCGAGATGACCGGCCTCTCGCTGTCCGACGACGCGCTCATCGAGGTTGCCGCCCTCGTCACCGACTCCGAGCTGAACATTCTCGGCGAGGGGGTCGACATCGTCATCCGCCCGCCGGACGCGGCGCTGGAGACGATGCCGGAGGTGGTGCGTCAGATGCACACCGCGTCCGGTCTCCTCGACGAACTCGCGGGCGGCACGACGCTCGCCGACGCCGAGGAGCAGGTCCTCGCCTATGTCCGCGAGCATGTGAAGGAACCGGGCAAGGCCCCGCTGTGCGGCAACTCCGTCGGCACCGACCGGGGCTTCCTGCTGCGCGACATGCCGACGCTGGAGGACTACCTCCACTACCGGATCGTGGACGTCTCCTCGATCAAGGAGCTGGCCCGCCGCTGGTACCCGCGCGCCTACTTCAACAGCCCCGAGAAGAACGGCAACCACCGCGCCCTCGCCGACATCCGCGAGTCGATCGCGGAGCTGCGCTACTACCGCGAGGCCGTCTTCGTACCGCAGCCGGGGCCCGACTCGGACACCGCGAAGGCGATCGCCGCCAAGCACGTCCTGCCTGCTCAGTAGGGGTGTGAGGGGGGTCCAGGGGGGCGCCGCGGAATGTGTGCGCGAGCACCCCTTCGGACCCTGTACACTTTTTCTCGGCCGGTCGGGGAAACCCAGAGCCGGTCATGGTGGGTGTAGCTCAGCTGGTAGAGCACCTGGTTGTGGTCCAGGATGCCGCGGGTTCGAGTCCCGTCACTCACCCTCACCGATCAGCCGGTGACCTCGCGGAGGTCACCGGCTGATCGCTTTCCCGCACCGTGCGGCGCGCTCATGACGAGGCGCGCGTCACCAGCTCCGTGGCCAGCACCACCTGCGTCCGCTCCGTCAGGCCCCGGGAGACCGCCGGCCGCCGGTCGGCGATCTCCGTGAGCAGGAGATCTATCATCTTGCGGCCCATCTCCTCGATGGGCTGACGGACGCTGGTGAGGGGCGGTTCCATATGACGGGCGATGGCGGAGTCGTCGTAGCCGACGAGCGCGACGTCGTCCGGGATACGGCGGCCCGCCTCGCGCAGCACCTGCCGGGCGCCCGCGGCCGTCACGTCCGAGGCGGCGAAGACGGCGTCCAGATCGGGGCAGCGCTCGAGCAGCGCCCGCATCGCCCGGACCCCGCCCTCCTCGGTGAAGTCGCCCGCCTCGATCAGCAGCTCGTCGGCCGGGCGGCCGGCGTCCCGCAGGGCGTCGCGGTAGCCGTCGACGCGGCGCTGGGCACCGTAGACGTCGAGGCGCCCGGTGATGTGGGCGATCCGGCGCCGGCCGTGCGACACCAGGTGCTCGACGGCGGAGCGGGCGCCGCCGTAGTTGTCGGAGTCCACCGAGGTCAGGGTCTCCGCGGCGGAGCGCGGGCCGCTGATCACCGCGGGGATCTCCAGCTGGGCCAGCATGTCGGGCAGCGGGTCGTCCGCGTGGACCGAGACCAGCAGGACTCCGTCCACGCGGTGCGCGGCCAGGTACTGGGCGAGCCGGCGGCGCTCCTTGTCGCTGCCCGCGAAGATCAGCAGCAGCTGCATCTCGGTGTCGGACAGCTCGGCGCCGACACCCTTGAGCATGTCCGAGAAGTACGGCTCGGCGAAGAAGCGTGTCTCCGGTTCGGGCACGACCAGCGCGATCGCGTCCGTACGGTTCGCCGCCAGGGCGCGGGCCGCCGTGTTGGGGACGTACCCCAGCTCCGCGACCGCCGCCTCGACCGCGGCGCGGGTGGCGTCGCTGACCCGGGGCGAGCCGTTGATCACGCGGGAGACGGTGCCACGGCCCACGCCGGCCCGGGCCGCCACCTCTTCGAGGGTGGGCCGGCCGCCGCTGCGGCCCCGCGTTCCGTGGGTTGCCATGGGCTCCGCCTCCCGTTGACCGTGTCGTCGGCCTGGAATTTAACAGCCCCGTCGGGGACGGAGCCGGGTGCGGGGGGCAGTGATCGACTTCCCCCCATCGGCCAAGTGCCGTCCAAATCGGCCGATTTGACTCCCCGAGCCCTCGGGCGGTGGCGTTTGTTAACAGGCCGATAACTGAACGCAGAAGTGCGTGTCCGGTCCCTTGACACCCCCGCTCCGACCGACGAACCTTCAACTCATCACCTGTGGGAGCGCTCCCACAGTACCTGACACATACATGTCCCGCACGTTCCCCGCCCGAGCCGCAGCTAGCAAGATGAACGGGCCCAACAGTGCAGTTGGCCGGGGGGTCGGCACGTCAGGCAACAGGAGGACGCAATGCGCACGAGTACCCGCGGGTCCCGCCGGCTGATGGCCCTCGCGGCCATAGCCGCGCTGACGACAGGGCTGCTCGCCGGCTGCGCCGAGGACTCGGACGACGGCTCTTCGAACGAGGGCGGTGGCAACGGCGGCGGGGGCAAGACCACGCTGACCATCGGCACCTTCGGTGTCTTCGGCTACAAGCAGGCCGGCCTCTACGACGAGTACATGAAGTCGCACCCCGACATCTCCATCAAGGAGAACGTCACCACGCGGACCGACGTCTACTGGCCCAAGACCCTGACCCGGCTCCAGGCCGGCTCCGGCACCGACGACATCCAGGCGATCGAGGTCGGCAACATCACCGAGGCCGTCCAGACCCAGGCCGACAAGTTCGTCGACCTCGGCAAGGAGGTCGACAAGTCCCAGTGGCTGGACTGGAAGAACACCCAGGCCACCACCAAGGACGGCAAGCTCATCGGCCTCGGCACCGACATCGGCCCGATGGCGATCTGCTACCGCAAGGACCTCTTCGAGAAGGCCGGCCTCGAGACCGACCGCACCAAGCTCGCCGAGCAGTGGAAGGGCGACTGGGGCAAGTACGTCGACCTCGGCAAGAAGTACATGAAGAAGGCGCCGAGCGGCACCAAGTTCGTGGACTCCGCGTCCTCCGTCTACAACGCGGCCCTCGGCGGCGAGGTCGAGCGGTACTACGACAAGGACGGCAACGTCGTCTGGGACAAGTCGGCCGGTGTGAAGAAGGCCTGGAACGTCGCCATGGACGTGGCGACCAGCGACATGTCCGCCAAGCTCAAGCAGTTCGACAAGCCGTGGGACCAGGGCTACGCGAACGGCACCTTCGCCACCGTGGCCTGCCCCGCCTGGATGATCGGCTACATCCAGGAGAAGTCCGGTGAGGCCGGCAAGGGCAAGTGGGACGTGGCGGCGGCGCCGACCGCGGCCAACTGGGGCGGTTCGTTCATCGGCGTGCCGACGGCGAGCAAGCACCAGAAGGAGGCCGTCGAGCTGGCGAAGTGGCTGACCGCGCCCGAGCAGCAGGCCAAGGTCTTCGCCAAGCAGGCCAGCTTCCCGTCGACCCCGTCGGCGTACGGGACCCTGAAGCCGGCGGCCGCCACCCAGGAGTACTTCTCCGGCGCGCCGATCACCGAGATCTTCTCCGACTCCGCCAAGACGATCCCGACCCAGTACCTGGGCACCAAGGACCAGCCGATCGGCACCGCCATCACCGACATCGGCATCCTCCAGGTCGAGCAGAAGGGCAAGTCCCCCGACGAGGGCTGGGACGCCGCCACCGCGGAGATCAAGGACGTGCTCGGCCAGTGAGCAGTCCCAAGCAGGCCCTCGCGCATCCCGCGTCGAGCGCCGACGCCGCGCCCGGTGACAAGCCGGGCGCGGCGCCCCGCGCTCACGGTCGCGGTACGCCGCCTCCGGGGAACGGTTCCTGGCGCAGCCGGTTGTACCGCTGGGACATGAAGGCGTCGCCGTACGCGTTCATCGCCCCCTTCTTCATCGTCTTCGGGGCGTTCTCGCTCGTCCCGCTGCTCTACACGGCCTGGTACTCGCTGCACGACGTGCAGCTGGCCAACCTCGACGGCCAGACCTGGGCCGGCCTGAAGAACTACGAGAACCTGCTGTCCTCGGACTTCTTCTGGAACGCGCTGTGGAACACCTTCACCATCGGTGTGATCTCCACGGTGCCGCAGCTGGTCATGGCCATCGGCATGGCCCATCTGCTCAACTACAAGCTGCGCGGCTCGACCGTGTGGCGGGTCGTGATGCTCACCCCGTACGCCACCTCGGTGGCGGCGGCGACGCTGGTCTTCGTCCTGCTGTACTCGTGGGACGGCGGCATGATCAACTGGCTGCTCGACTTCGTCGGCATCGACCCGATCAACTGGCGGGAGTCCGACTGGGGTTCGCAGTTCGCGGTGTCCTCCATCGTGATCTGGCGCTGGACCGGCTACAACGCGCTGATCTATCTGGCCGCGATGCAGGCGATCCCGGTCGACCTGTACGAGTCCGCGGCGATCGACGGCGCCAACCGCTGGCAGCAGTTCATCCATGTGACGATCCCGCAGCTGCGGCCGACGATCCTGTTCACCGTGGTCGTCTCCACGATCGGCGCGACCCAGCTCTTCGGTGAGCCCCTGCTGTTCGGCGGCGTCTCCGGTTCCAAGGGCGGCTCCGAGCACCAGTACCAGACGCTCGGTCTGTACATGTACGACCAGGGCTGGATCATCGGCAACCTCGGCAAGGCGTCCGCGATCGCCTGGTCGATGTTCCTGATCCTGCTGATCGTCGCCGTGATCCAGCTGCTGATCTCCCGACGGCTGAGGAAGTCCCAATGACCGCGACAGAACTCACGCCCCCTCGGGCCGAGGAGCCCGCGAAGACCCGCCGTGAGCGGCCCCGGGTGATGGGTGCCGGCAAGCAGCTGCACGCCGGTCCGCTCACCTATGTCGTGCTCTCGCTGTTCGCGCTGATCTCGCTGGCGCCGCTGGTGTGGACGGCCATCGCGGCCTCGCGCACCAACCAGCGTCTCGCCGAGACACCGCCGCCGCTGTGGTTCGGCGGGAACCTCTTCAAGAACATGGAGCGGGCCTGGGAGGAGGGCGGCCTCGGCACGGCCATGTTCAACACGATCTTCGTGGCGAGCATGATCACCATCAGCACGGTGCTGTTCTCCACGCTCGCCGGCTTCGCCTTCGCCAAGCTCCGCTTCCGGTTCTCCGGCGTCCTGCTGCTGCTGACGATCGGCACCATGATGATCCCGCCGCAGCTGGCGGTCGTGCCGCTGTATCTGTGGATGGCGGACCTCGGCTGGTCCAACCAGCTCCAGACGGTCATTCTGCCGACCCTGTGCACCGCCTTCGGCACGTTCTTCATGCGGCAGTACCTCCTCCAGGCGCTGCCGACCGAGCTGATCGAGGCGGCGCGGGTGGACGGCGCGAGCAGTCTGCGGGTCGTGTGGCACGTGGTGTTCCCGGCGGCCCGGCCGGCCATGGCCGTCCTCGGCCTGCTGACCTTCGTGTTCGCCTGGAACGACTTCCTGTGGCCGATCATCGCCCTCAACCAGGAGAACCCGACCGTGCAGGTCGCGCTCAACTCGCTGGGCACCGGCTATGTCCCGGACCAGGCGGTGATCATGGCGGGCGCCCTGCTCGGCACGCTGCCCCTGCTGATCGCCTTCCTGCTGTTCGGCAAGCAGATCGTCGGCGGCATCATGCAGGGCGCGGTCAAGGGCTGACGCGCTTCCCGTCGCACGGCCACCCGGGGGCCGCGTCACCGTCGCCCCGGCCCCCGGCCCAACCCCCTCCCCCTCCCCCCGTACTCGTCGGTCTCCACGACCTCCTATGGGAGCGCTTCCATGCCTGAGCCCATGTCCCCCGTGTCCTTCCCCTCCACCTTCCTCTGGGGCGCCGCCACCTCGGCGTACCAGATCGAAGGGGCGGTGCGGGAGGACGGACGCACACCGTCGATCTGGGACACCTTCGCCCACACCCCGGGCAAGACGGCCGGCGGCGATCACGGTGACGTGGCCGTCGACCACTACCACCGCTACCGCGACGACGTGGCGCTGATGTCCGGCCTCGGCCTGGGCGCGTACCGCTTCTCGATCTCCTGGTCCCGGGTGCAGCCCACGGGACGCGGGCCCGCGGTCCAGCGGGGCCTGGACTTCTACCGCCGGCTCGTGGACGAGCTGCTGGCCAAGGACATCAAGCCGGCCGTCACCCTCTACCACTGGGACCTGCCGCAGGAGCTGGAGGACGCGGGCGGCTGGCCGGAGCGCGACACGGCGTACCGCTTCGCGGAGTACGCGCAGATCGTCGGCGAGGCGCTCGGCGACCGGGTGGAGCAGTGGATCACGCTCAACGAGCCGTGGTGCAGCGCCTTCCTGGGCTACGGCTCCGGTGTGCACGCGCCGGGCCGCACCGAGCCGGTCGCCACGCTGCGCGCCTCCCACCACCTCAACCTCGCGCACGGCCTCGGCGCCAAGGCGCTGCGCTCGGTGATGCCCGCCCGCAACACGGTGGCGCTGAGCCTGAACTCCTCGACCGTGCGCCCGCTGACGCAGGACGCCGCGGACCTGGCGGCGGCGCGGAAGATCGACGACCTGGCCAACGGGATCTTCCACGGCCCGATCCTGCACGGCGCCTACCCGGAGAGCCTGTTCACGGCGACCCGGCAGCTCACCGACTGGTCGTACGTCCAGGACGGCGACCTCGCCACGATCAACCAGCCGCTGGACGCGCTGGGCCTGAACTACTACACCCCGGCGCTGGTCTCCGCGGCCGGCCCCGACCACTCCGGGCCGCGCGCCGACGGTCACGGGGCGAGCGAGCACTCGCCGTGGCCCGCCGCGGACGACGTGCTGTTCCACCAGCCGCCCGGCGACCGTACGGCGATGGGCTGGTCGATCGACCCGACCGGGCTGTACGACCTGATCATGCGCTACGAGCGCGAGGTGCCGGGTCTGCCGCTCTACATCACGGAGAACGGCGCCGCCTACGACGACAAGCCCGACCCCGACGGCCGGGTGCACGACCCGGAGCGCATCGCCTATCTGCACGGCCACCTCGCGGAGGTCCGCCGCGCGATCGCCGACGGCGCGGACGTCCGGGGCTACTTCCTGTGGTCCCTGCTGGACAACTTCGAGTGGGCGTACGGCTACGAGAAGCGGTTCGGCGCGGTGTACGTCGACTACACGACGCTGGAGCGGACGCCGAAGTCGAGCGCCCACTGGTACGGCAAGGCCGCCCGCACGGGCACGCTGCCCGAGGTCGACGAGGTCTTCTAGACCGGTCCTTCGGGCCGGGAGCGGGGGGCGGGGCGCGGCGCGGATAGGGGACGCGCCGCGCCCCGGCCGGATGGGGGGAAGGCCGGCCGGGGCGCGCCCCCCGTGGGTGGCGCGGCCCGCTCGGTCGCGCGCGGGCCGCGCGTCGCCGGGCGTGAGCCCGGCGCCGTCGGTGGCCGGCCTTCGGTTGAAGGCCGTCATCTGCCAAGGGGCAGTCGTGAGGGGTCAGTTGTAGGCCGCGAAGGCCTTCGAGAAGGCGAACTTGTCCTGGAGGATGGAGCTGCAGGTGGCGTCGGCGGCCGGCTTCTCGCCGCCCGCGCACTGCTGGTCCCGGGTCGCCGACCACATCGACAGCCAGCCCAGGCCCTTGGACTTGGCGAAGTCCACCAGCTGCTTGGCGTCGTCCACCTTGAAGATCTCCGTGACGACGTCGTTGACGCCGATCATCGGGGTGACCGCGACCGTCTTCCAGGCGGCGTCGTCGGACAGCCCGAGGACGCCCTTGATCTGCGCCTGGGTGGCGGTGGCCGCCTGCTCGGCGTAGTCGCCCATGTCGCCGCTGTACGCCGGGCCGTAGTCCATCGCCATGATGTTGACGGCGCCGATCCGCACACCGTTCTGCTTGGCGTCGGCGAGGAGGTCGACGCCGGGCTGGGTGAGGCCCTCCGGCATGACCGGGAGGGTGAAGGAGACGTCCAGGTCGGGGTGCTGCTTCTGGAGCTTCGCGATCGCCTGTGCCCGCCGGGTGTTGGCCGCCTTGTCGGGCAGCGCGCCCCCCTCGACGTCGAAGTCGGCCTTGGTCAGCTGGTAGGCGTCCACGACCTTGCCGTACGCCGCAGCCAGCGCGTCCGCCGAGGAGCAGGTCGTGGCGAGTTCGCTGCCGGCCGCGCCGCCGAAGGAGATACGGACGTCACCGCCCTTGGCGCGCAGGTCGCCTATCTGGGCGGCCACCGCGTCGGCGCCGATGTCGGTGACGCCGCCCCACTTCGGGGTGCAGCCGCCGCCGTCGGTGACGAAGGCGAGGTTGTAGTCCTTCACGCCGGTCGCCGCCGCGCTCGCGGCCAGGTCGAACGCCGGGTACAGCGAGGTGTCGACGAACGGGGCGAAGCCGGCGGATGCCTTCGTGCCGGTGCCCGGGCTCTGGGAGGGCTTGCCGGTGGGGGTGGCGGAACCGGAGGGGGTCGCGGTGGGCTCCGGTGCCGTCGCCGTGGGGGTCGGCTTCGGGGTCGTGGTCTCGGTGGGACGGCCGCTCGGCTCGGGCGTCGCGGTGTCGTCCGTGGAGCACTTGGCGCCGTCGATGAGACAGCTCTTCGGCGACGCGGTGCCGTTGACGACGAAGCCGATGGTGACGGATTCGCCCGGCTTGAGGCCGTCGGTGTCCCACTTCGGCGGGGTGACGGTGACATGGCCGTCGCGGACGCTCGACTCGGCGTTCCACAGGGAGCTGAGCTTCGAGCCGGACGGCAGGTCGAACTCCAGCTTCCAGTCCTTCTTCACCTCGCCGGTGTCGTTGGTGACGACGTACTGCGCGGTGTACCCGGTCGACCAGTCGCTGGTCCTCGTGTAGACGGCACCGGCACCGGCGGCCTGGGCGGTCCCGGTGACCACGAGCGCGCCGCCGCCGACCACGGCCGCCGCGACGAGACCGCCGATCGCCTTGTTCCTGCCGCTGATCCTGCGCCGGTGGGTGCTCATCGCGTGTCTGCCTTCGCTGTTCGGGAGTGGGGGGTGGGTGCGGCAGCACGCTAGCGATCGGGATTCGGACAAAGGTCCTGATCCGGGCGGTGGCCGGGGACCTTAGGGTGCGCTTAAGGAAGGGATCGGGAGCGGTTAAAGGTCGAGACCAGTCGTCCGGGTCTGCGGCGCCGTACGGCACCGCGGTGCCCTCTGCGGACCGGTGCCCGGCCGTCGAGCTGTATCCACAGGCGTACTTCGGTCCCGCCGAGCACCGACGAGCCGATCCGTACGTCGCCGCCGGTGGACTCCGCGAGCCGGCGCACGATGTCCAGGCCGAGCCCGGTCGAGCCGGCGCTCCCCGAGCCGTGGCCGCGCGCCATGGCTGCCTCGGGGTCGGCGATGCCGGGCCCGGCGTCGGAGACGAGCACGATCACGGCGTCCTCGCCGTTGTGCACGTCGACCGCGAAGGCGGTGCCCTCGGGGGTGTGCCGGAAGACGTTGCCGAGCAGGGCGTCCAGCGCGGCCGCCAGGTCCGCCCGGGCCACGGGTATCCGCACAGGTCGGTCCACGCCGGCCACGCGCACCTTGCGGCCCTCGTCCTCGGCCAGTGCCGACCAGAACGCCATCCGCTCGCGCACCACTTCGGCCGCGTCGCATCCGGCGCCGGGCCCGGCCGCGACCGTCTGCGGCTTGGCCTCGCGTGCCGTGCGGATGATGGTGTCGACCTCGCCCTCCAGCTGGGCCACGGCGGCCCGGGTCTGCTCGGCCGCCGGGCCGTCGCCGAGGGAGGCGGCGTTCAGCCGCAGCACGGTCAGCGGGGTGCGCAGCCGATGGGACAGGTCGGCGGCCAGCTCCCGTTCGTTGGCGAGGAGTTGGACGACCTGGTCGGCCATCGCGTTGAACGCGACCGCCGCGAGCCGCAGTTCGGTCGGCCCCTCCTCGGGGACGCGGGCGCCGAGCTTGCCCTCGCCCAGTTCGTGCGCGCCCTCGACCAGACGCTGGGCGGGCCGCACCATACGGACGCCGAGCCGGTCGGCGACGGCGACCGAACCGACGATCAGGGCGATACCGACACCGGCCAGGACGGCCCAGGCGGTGGCGAGGCCGTTGGTGACCTCGGAGTCGGGGACGTACACCTCGACGACGGCGATCTCGCCGGTGCTCAGCGCGACCGGCTGGAGCAGCGTGGACCCGCCGGGGACCTCGGTGGTGGAGGCGCGGCCCAGCCGGCGCACGGTCGCTATGTCCCCGTCGGCGGCCCGCCGCCGGCCGAGGTCGACGGCGGCGGTCTTCCCCGACGCCGGGATGTGGACGGCCATGCCGGAGTCGGACCCGGCGGAGGCGACGACGCGCTCCAGCTGGTCCCGGTCGGTGGTGATGGACAGCGCCGGGGCGACGGCGGCGGCCTGGCGCTCGGCGTTGGAGAAGGCGCGGTCGCGGGCCATCTCGCGGATGACGAGTCCGAGCGGAACGGCGAAGGCGAGCACGACCATGGTGGTGACCGCCAGGGAGACCTTGACCAGTGCCCATCTCATCGTGCCGGCTCCCCCGTGCTCTCCGCGCCGAAGGGCCGCTCGGCCGGCGGCTCCAGCTTCACGCCGACGCCCCTGAGGGTGTGCAGATAGCGCGGGCTGGCCGCCGTCTCGCCCAGTTTCCGGCGCAGCCAGGACAGATGGACGTCGATGGTCTGGTCGTCGCCGTAGGACTGCTGCCACACCTCGGCGAGCAGCTCCTTGCGGGGGACGACCACGCCGGGGCGTCCGGCGAGGAAGGCGAGCAGGTCGAACTCGCGCCGGGTGAGGTCGAGGCGCACTCCGTCCAACTCGGCCTGGCGGCGCAGCGGGTCGACGGTCAGGCCTCCGACGCGCAGCACGCTGGAGGGTGCCGCCTCCACCCCGGCGGCCCGGGCCCGGCGGAGCACGGCCGCCATTCGCGCCGACAGGTGCTCGACGGAGAAGGGCTTGGTGAGATAGTCGTCCGCGCCCGCGTTCAGCAGCCGGACGATCTCCGTCTCGTCGTCCCGTGCCGTCGCGATGATCACCGGGACGTCGGTGATGCCGCGCAGCATCTTCAGGGCCTCGGAGCCGTCCAGATCGGGCAGTCCGAGGTCCAGGATGACCACGTCGAAACGGAAATGGGCGACCTCGCGCAGCGCCTCCAGCGCGGTGCCGACGCTGCGCACCGTATGGGCGGCGTCGGTCAGGTGCCGGATGAGCGCCGAGCGCACGAACTGGTCGTCCTCGACCACGAGCACACTTGCCATGCGCCGCACCGTACGCCATGCCGGTGAGACCGGTCGGGGCCTGTGGACAACTCGATGACTGTGGACGGCGACGCGACACCCGTGGGGCGCGTGAGGCAGTATGGCCCGCGATGCACAGAGGAGTCGTACACGTACTCGCGTGGTCGCTCGCCACGGGCGCGGCGGTCACGCTGTCGTGGTGGGGTGTCCACACGGTGATGGCCGGGACGGTCTACGACCGGCCGCGCGCCCTGCCGATCACGGCGGCGGACGTGACGACGGAGGACTCCGAGCCGCTGGCGTCCTCCACCAACCGGCCGACCCCGTCGCCGAGTCCGTCCCCGCGCTCCCCCAAGCCCACCCGCAAGCCCAGCACTTCCGCCCCCTCGACCCCACCGCCGAAGACCTCCAGCCCCGCCTCCTCCCCGGACACCTCGGGCCAGGTCAAGAGCTACGACACCGAGGGCGGACGGGTCGTCTTCGACATCGGCACCGCCTCCGCGTCCCTGGTCTCGGCCGCGCCGGGCGCCGGCTGGTCGATGCAGGTGTGGAAGACGGAGTCGTGGATCCGCGTCGAGTTCAGCGCGGGCGCGGACCGGGTGTCGGTCTTCTGCACCTGGCACGACGGGCCGCCTCGGGTGGAGATCGGGACGTATTGAGCGGCCACACGACGACCAGGGGCGGTCCTGTTCAAGAACGCGTCCAAGTCGGCGGTGTTCAGGGCCAACGACAAGAAGACCTTCCACCGTGTCACGGCCGAGACCGTCGGCTCCGGCAAGGCAAAGCCCCAAGCGCTGTCCTTCTCCGTACGCACTCCCTGCATGCTTCCGCCCGATGCGAAGCAGCAGCAGTTCTAACCGGCTGAGAGGAACCGAACGTGTCTCGGACGTCCGGCGTCGTCACGCTGCTCGCCGCCCTGCTTCTGACGGCAGCCTGCACCTCCGGAAGCGAGGACCCCAACGCGCCGCTGCCCCGGAAGGCGAAGGACGACGCCCTGCGGTGGGCCAGGGAATCCACCGCATCCATGGCCGAGCTCACCGACGTGAAGCTGCTCCCGGACACGGAGAAGGTGCACTTCGAGGACTGCCTCGGGAAGAACGACGAGGTCGCCGAGGACGGCCGGTACAGCCTCTTCTACTACATCTACTCCCCGGCCCCGGCCACCGACCACACGCGCATCGTGCGCCGACTGCGCAGCGAACTCACGGAGCGGGACTATGAGGTGACTGCTTACCGAGAGTTCAAGAACGCCTACGAGTCGGCCATGCTCTGGGCTCGCAACAAGAAGAACAACTATGCGGTCGAGGCGGACACAGTCGGTCTTGGCGAGGATGAGCCCCAGCGCTTCTCCTTCGCCGTCCGCACCCCCTGCCTGCTCCCACCCGGCGTGAATCAGCGGCAGTTCTGACCAGCTGACGCCCTACGTGAACACCGACGCCGGTGGAGCCGGGGAGTCCACCGCCGACGCGTCCGTCACCGGCGTCGCGCCACCCGTGAAGTCCCGCAACGCGCGGCCGTGTTCGACGCGGCCCGGGTGGGGGTCGGAGGCCGCGCGGCGGGTGAGTTCGGGAATCGGGAGGGGCTGGTCGGCGGCGACGAGGACCGCGTTGCCGAAGCGCCGGCCGCGCAGCACCGTGGGGTCGGCGACCAGGGCAAGTTCGGCGAACCGGGCGGCGGCCGTGGCGATCTGGCCGCGTAGATGTGTGAGCGGAGGGCCGTCGGCGAGGTTGGCCGCGTACCAGCCGCCCGGCGCGAGCGCCCGGCGCACTTCGTCGAGGAACTCCGTCGAGGTGAGGTGGGCCGGGGTGCGGGCGCCGCTGAAGACGTCGGCGACGACGAGGTCGGCCCAGCCGTCCGGCACCTTGGCGAGCCCTTCGCGCGCGTCGGTGGAGCGCACCCGGATGCGGGCGGTGCGGTCCAGCGGGAGTTCCCGGCGGACCAGTTCGACGAGGGGCGCGTCCCGCTCGACGACCTGCTGGGTGGAGCGCGGCCGGGTGGCGGCGACGTAGCGGGCGAGGGTCAGCGCGCCCCCGCCGAGGTGCACGGCCCGTACGGGCCTGCCGGGCGGGGCGACGAGGTCGATGACATGGCCGAGCCGACGCTGGTACTCGAAGGAGAGGAAGGCGGGGTCGTCCAGGTCGACGTGCGACTGGGGCGCCCCGTCGAGGAGCAGGGTCCAGGCCCGCGCCCGGTCGGGGTCGGGTATCAGCTCCGCCAGCCCGCCGTCGACCGTCTCGGCGACGGAGGCCGCGGTGGCTCCGCGCCGGGACTTCCTCGACTTTGCCATGCGGCCATTATCGCGGCCCTCGCCGCCCCACGGCTCGGACGGCGGCTACCGGCAGTCGTCGGCCGCGCGGATCAGGCGGGCGGCCTCGCCCAGCGCCGCCCGCAGCACCGCGGGGTCGGTTGCGAGGTCCGCCTCGCCGGGCGGCAGCAGCCAGTCGGATCCGTCGACGGGCGGCTCGGGGTGTGCGTCCAGGCTCAGACCCCGGCCGTCCGTCTCGGTACAGGTGCTGCCGGGGACGTCCCAGGCGGCGGCGGTGCCGGGCGGGACGACGAAGCCGAGGGTGTCGCAGCCGTCGTCGTGCAGGACGGGCCCGACGCCGTCCCCGGCTCCGCGCCGCAGGATGTCGACCGCCTCGAGGCCCTGGCGCGCCGGGACGGTGACCACGTCGCACCCCGCGCCCGGCGGCTCACTGCACTCCCCGGTCGGCGTGTGTCCCGCCGCGGTCGACGCGGCCCGGGAAACGCTGCTCTGGCTGGTCTCCATCCCGACCTCCACCACCACGGAACCCTTTCAGCAGATCCGAAGAGTTCAACGCGGGACGGCGTCAACGGCTACGGCAGAAGTCCGCCGCAAAGGATGGCAGTTCATGGCAGATCACGGATGAGATATCCGTTTTGTAGCTAAACACTGCGTGGCGGCTTCGCTACAGCAGGTACGTTCTTGCCCGCCGGGGACAAGGGCGTCCCCTGGACCGGAGATCACGGCTCACGCATCACCGGATCACGGTCCGTCCCGTCCCGCACCCCGGCATGGTTCGACGGTTCGCACGAGAGGACCCGGCCATGGCGTCGTCAGATCTGACCTCGTCCCAGCCCCCCAGGCCATCGCGGCCGAACACCGCCTTCCGGCAGCTGCGCGGTCAGCACTCGCCGGCCGAGTTCGCCGCGGCGGTCCGCCGGGCGGGTCGCGAGATCGGTGAGCGCGTGAGCTGCGACGCGCGCTACATCGGGCGGGTGGAGGCCGGCGAGATCCGCTGTCCCAACTACGCGTACGAACGGGTGTTCCTGCACATGTTCCCCGGCCGCACGCTCACCGACCTCGGCTTCGCGCCCCGCTCGTCCGTACGCGGACGCCGGGCGCGCGCGGACGAGGAAGCGCCCGGCGCACACACCACGCGCCCGGCACACGCCACCGGTGAGACCAGAGGGGCCCACGAGCCGTACGACCGTATGAACCCGCAGGATCCGTACGCCGCGCACGTGCCGTTCGGCACCGCGCAGAACCACGAGAACCACGAGGAGAGCGACGTGCTGCGTCGCGCATTCATGACCGGTGGGGGCGCCACGGTGGCCGCCGCCTCGCTGGGCCCCCTGGGCCTCGCCCACGACGCCGCTGCCACGGACCGCCCGTACAGAAGGGTCGGGGTCCGCGAGGCCGGCGCGCTCGAGGACGCCGTACGCCGGATCCGGCTGCTGGACGACCGGCACGGCGCCGACGGCCTCTACCGGCGCGCGGCCGCTCCGCTGCGGGCCGCGTACGAACTGCTCGACGCCGGTACGGCCCGGCAGGCGGCCGGTGACCGGCTGCACTCCGGCGCGGGGGAACTCGCCATCTCGGTGGGCTGGCTGGCCCATGACTCCGGCCGTTTCGACGACGCGCGCTCGCACTACGCGGAGGCCCTGGCGACCGCCCGGATGGCCGGGGACCCGGCCCTGGAGGCGCACGCCTTCTGCAACACCTCCTTCCTCGCCCGGGACGCGGGCCGGCCCCGGGAAGCGGTCCGCGCCGCCCAGGCCGCCCAGCGCGTGGCACGCTCCCTGGGCTCGAACCGGCTGATGAGCCTGCTGTCGCTGCGCGAGGCGGGCGGCTGGGCCGGGCTCGCCGACCGCACCGGCTGCGAGCAGGCGCTCGTACGCGCGCAGGCCCTCTACCAGCGGGGCCCCTCGGAGGCCGATCCCGAGTGGATGAGCTTCTACGGGGAGGCCGAGCTGGAGATCCTGGAGGCGCAGTGCTGGTCGACGCTAGGCAACTGGCGGCGCGCGGCGCGGCACGCGGGGCGCGCGGCGCACCTGCAGGACCCCCACTTCACCCGGAACATCGCGCTCTACACGGCGGAGCTGGCGGACGACCTGGCCCGCGGCGGCAGCCCGGACGAGGCGGCCGCGGCCGGGATGCGGGTGCTGGACCTGCTGGACCAGGTGCAGTCGTCGCGGGTGCAGACCATGCTGGCCGGCACGGCCCGGGTGCTGCTGCCGCACCGGCGCGCGAGCGGGGTGTCGGCGTTCCTCGACCGGCACGCGTCGCTGCCGCGCACGGCGTGAGGAACGCCGCGGACGGCGGGCGTCAGGGGCTGAGGTGCCCCAGGTCGTTCCAGCTCTCGATCGCGGGCTCGCCGTAGGCCCAGCCCAGCACCGACAGCGCGGTGGGGTTCAGCCGGAGCCGGGACCCGAAGTCCAGAGGCAGCCCCAGCCAGCGCGCCCCTATGGACCGCAGGACGTGCCCGTGCGCGAAGACCAGCACGTCCCGGTCCGCCTCGCGCGCCCAGGCGACGACCTCGTCGGCGCGGGCCGTGACCTCGGCCAGGCTCTCGCCGCCGGGCACGCCGTCGCGCCAGATGAGCCAGCCGGGCCGGACGGCCTGGATCTCCGCCGGCGTCATGCCCTCGTAGTCGCCGTAGTCCCACTCCATGAGCGTGTCCCAGTCCCGCGCGCGCTCGCCGAAGCCGGCGAGGTCGCAGGTCTCCCGCGCGCGGGAGAGCGGGCTGGTGCGCACCTCGACGTCCGCCAGCCCGTCGAAGGGCGCGCGGTGCAGGCGCTCGCCCAGCAGTTTCGCGCCCCGGCGGCCCTCCTCCAGCAGCGGGATGTCGGTCCTTCCGGTGTGCTTTCCGGCCAGCGACCAGGACGTCTGTCCGTGCCGGGCCAGCAGCATGCGCGGTGCCATGTGCGGGGGACCTTCCGGGAGCTACGAGCGGTGGAACCCGTCCATCATCGCGTACGGTCGGCCGGGGCAACCCGCGGGGCGATCTCTGCGTCTAGTGGCTCAGGGCGCCCGACCGGCGCGCCCGCGCACACCGTAAAGTGTCACGACCTGTCCACCGGACGCCGTGACGAGAAGGGGGAGGCGATCGGATGCCGCACGCCGACATAGCTGGCGTGGAGGCGACGCCTCGAACCCGCCTGCGCTGGTGGACCGAGCTGCCGCTGATCCTGCTGGTCTACGCCTGCTACTCGGCGGGCCGTCTGCTCGCGCGGGGCGACGTGAGCACGGCCGTCGACCACGGCCTGGCCATCCTGGACATCGAGAAGGCGCTCTTCCTCAACGCGGAGCATCCCCTCAACCGGCTCTTCACGCGCGAGCCGTGGATCGGGGTCCCGGCCGACTTCTGGTACGCGACGCTGCACTACCTGGTCACGCCCGTGATCCTGGTCTGGCTGTTCCGGTCCCGCGCCGTGCGCTACCGCGCGGCCCGCACCTGGCTGATGACGTCGACCTTCATCGGCCTGATCGGCTTCACGCTGCTCCCCACCTGCCCGCCCCGGCTGCTCGCCGAGGGCCACGGCTTCGTCGACACGATGGCCCAGTACAGCTCGTACGGCTGGTGGGGCGGCGAGGCGAGCGCCCCCCGGGGCATGGGCGGGATGACCAACCAGTACGCCGCCATGCCGAGCCTGCACGTCGGCTGGTCGCTGTGGTGCGGCGTCATGCTGTGGCGCCACGGCGGCACGCGCCTCGCGAAGACGGCCGCCGTCGCCTACCCGCTGATCACCACGATCGTGGTCATGGGCACCGCCAACCACTACTTCCTCGACGCGGTCGCCGGGGCGGCCGTGATGGGCGTGGGCCTGCTGCTGACGCCGTACGTGCTGCGGGCCGCCGAGCGTGTGCGCTCCTGGTACGCCACACGGCGCGCGGTCACCTCCGCCGCGTCCGGCGCCGCCGCCACGGCGGTCCCGGGCGACACCCCCGCCCCGGTTGTCAGTGCCGGATGCCAGACTTCCGCGGGTGAGCGAATTCCACGGCAGCGCGAGTCCCGGTTCGGATCCGGAGCCGAGCCGAGTGCCGCCCCCCAGGACGCGGGGGACGGGGCTCCGGCACCGGCTCGCTGAGCTGCGCGGTCCCGACGTCCCCGCGAAGGCGCTGGACGCCCGGGCCCTGGCGGCCCTCGCCGCCAACCCGGGCTGCAGACGGCGCGCCCTGCTGGACGGCGCCGGGGTGAACAAGGCGGCGCTCGCCGGTGCCCTGGGCGCCCCGTCGGCCTTCGGCCAGTCGCAGTTCGCCTTCACCCGGGGGAACGCCTTCGAGGCCAAGGTCAAGGCGGACGGCGGCGCGGAGCTGCTGCGGCTGGTGCACGAGCGGCTGGACCGCCGGGCCGAGCCGCCCACCCGCGCGCGGGTGCCCGAGCTCACCGCGACCGGTCCCGAGGGGCGGACGGCCCGTACGGAGCTGGAGCTGCGCGAGGCCGTCGAGGCGCCCGGCGAGTGGACCCTGCTGGACCACCCGATGCTCGCCCTGGACGTGGCCGGGACGCCGGCGTACCTGGAGCCGGACGCGGTGGTCGTGCACCCGGACGGCAGCTGGACCGTCGTGGAGATCAAGTCGTTCCCGATGCTGGACGGCTCGGCGGACCCGGCGAAGGTCGGCGCCGCGGCCCGGCAGGCGGCCGTGTACGTGCTGGCCCTCGAGGAGGCCGCCGGCCGCCTCGCCGCGGGCGCGCTCCCGGCCCCGCGGGTGCGCCACCGCGTCCTGCTCGTCTGCCCGAAGGACTTCTCCAACCTGCCCACGGCCGCGGCCGTCGACATCCGCAAGCAGCGCGCGGTGACCGCCCGGCAACTGGCCCGGCTGACCCGGATCGAGGACATCGCGGCCGCCCTGCCCGAGGGCACCTGCTTCTCGCCCGAGCTGCCCGCCCCCGAGCTGACGGCCGCCGTCGAGTCCGTCCCGGCGAGCTACGCGCCCGAGTGCCTGTCCGCGTGCGAGCTGGCGTTCCACTGCCGGGCCCGCTCCCGCGCGTCCGGCGCGGTGACCTCGCTGGGCCGTTCGGTGCGGGCCGAGCTCGGCGCCCTCACCACCGTGGAGGACGTCCTGTCGGCGGCCCGCGGCACCTCCGGCGACCCGGACGACCCGGCGGTCGCGGCCCTGCGCCGGGCGGCCCGGCTGCGCGCCGAGGCCCTCGCGGCGAAGGAGGCTGCCCCGTGTCCCTGATCTCCACGCTGGCCCGGCTGGAGGCCGTCGAGTCCGGCCGCGCCCAGCCCGCCGCGACCGTGCGGCACCGGCATCTGTCGGGCCGGCCGCTGGTCTTCGTGCCGCTCACCACCGCGGGCGAGGCCGGCGCCCCGCTCGGCGCGCTGGTCGGCACCGACCGGGACGCCCCGCATCTGCTGGTCGTGGCCCAGCCGCGCGACCGGGACCTGCGGTTCGCGTTCCTGGCCGAGCTGGCGGATGTCGTGCTGCCGTACGTCGACGCGCACGCCGAGGCCGTGGAGGCGGCCGAGCGCACCGAGACCGACCCGGAGACCGGAAAGCGCGTCAAGGTCGAGGTCGACCTGTGCGCGGACGCCCCGCAGCTGATCGTGCCGAGCCGCGCGGGCATCGAGTTCGTCCGGCTGCTGGGCCGCTCGATGCGGTTCCGCCGGACGGCCGAGCAGGACCCGGAGACGCCCTATCCGGCGCCCCCGCGCGTGCCGCTGCTCGGACGGTGGCTGACGCACTTCGGCGAGCGGGCCCGGGTGCCCGGCTCGTCGCTGCTGCTGGCCATGACGGACGTCCTGACCCGGCACTGGGCGACCGGCCAGTCCACCCTGGAGGACCAGCACCTGGGCGCGCTCCTCGCCTGGATCGACCCTCCCGAGGGCGGGTCCGGCGCGGAGGCGGCCCTGCGCGCGGAGCTGGCCCGGGACCGGGACGGGCAGCTGCTGTGCCCGCCGGCCGGCCCCGCCACCGACCCGGCGTTCGACAACAAGCTGCTGGCCCCGGCCATCGAGCGCTACGACCGCGCGCGTACGGCCCTCGCCGCCGCCGAGGACGGGCTGGAGGCCGACGCCCGGCTCGGCGACCTCACCGCCGCCGAGCGGGAGATCCGCGCCCTCGTCGAGAGCCGGACCCGGCCCACCTGGGACGCGGTGTGGCGGGGCCTCGACCTGGTGCGGGAGCTGCCGGAGGGCTCCCGGGTCGAGGAGCGGTGGACCCGCGACCGCTGGTCGTTCACCGGTCACCGGGACCGGGTGCTCGCCGGGGAACCCCCGCAGCCGCGCCACGACGACGCGGTGACCGCCGCGAACAAACTGGCCGCGCGCGAGCGGGAGCAGGCCCGCCTGGAGGCGCAGGAGGCGCTGGACGACCCGCTGGTCATGGCGGGGCGGCGGCTGGCCGGGGAGGCGTTCGCGGGCGAGGTCGTCGATGTCGTGATGGCGTACAGCGAGGGCAAGCGGCCCAGCCCGCGGCCGCTGGTCACCGTCCGCACCGAGGACCGGCCGCATCTGGGCGAGCGCGCCAAGGTGTTCCGTTCGCTGGGCGGCAAGCCGCAGTCGGCCGAGTTCGTCGGCTACGAGGGAGAGGCCGACACTGACGGCGATCTCCTGGTGGTGCTGCGGGTGCTGGACAAGATGGGCCGCGGCAAGGAGCCGGAGGAGGGCTCGGTGCCGCAGAAGGGCGACCGGGTGTGCTTCACGCTGTTCGAGCACGAGCAGCGGGGCGGGGCGAAGCTGCCCGACCCGGAGCAGACACCGTGGACGCATGGCGGCCCGCCCGGGGAGCAGGCGCCCGAGGCCGCCGATCCGCTGACCGAGGAGGACGTCCTGTGACCGTCACGTTCGACCCGGGTGCCGCGGCGGCCGAGGCCACCGGCGCGATCCTGCACGACACCCTGCACGGCACCGCGCGCGGCGTCGTGGTCGACTCCCCGCCCGGCGCCGGCAAGTCGACGCTCGTGGTGCGCGCGGCTCTGGAACTCGTCGAGGCGGGGCGGCCGTTGATGATCGTGGCGCAGACGAACGCGCAGGTGGACGACCTGGTGCAGTCGCTCGCCGCGAAGAGTCCCGAGCTGCCCGTGGGCCGTCTGCACAGCAGTGAGGCCGACGCCTACGACAAGAAGCTGGACGAGCTGCCGCAGGTCCGCACCTCCGCGAAGGCGGGCGACCTGGCGGGGATGCCGGTCGTCGTCTCCACGGCGGCCAAGTGGGGCCATGTGAAGACCGACGAGCCCTGGCCGCACGCGATCGTCGACGAGGCGTACCAGATGCGCTCGGACGCGCTGCTCGCCGTGGCCGGGCTGTTCGAGCGGGCGCTGTTCGTCGGGGACCCCGGCCAGCTGGACCCGTTCTCCATCGTCGGCAGCGAGCAGTGGGCGGGCCTGGCGTACGACCCGTCGGCGTCCGCCGTGACCACGCTGCTGGCCCACAACCCCGAGCTGCCCCAGCACCGGCTCCCGGTGTCCTGGCGGCTGCCCGCGTCGGCGGCGCCCCTGGTGTCCGACGCGTTCTACCCGTACACGCCGTTCCGCAGCGGGACCGGTCCCGGCGATCGCCGGCTCTCCTTCGGCGTGGCGTCGGACGGCTCCGGCCCGGACCGGGTGATCGACGAGGCGGCCGAGTCGGGCTGGGGGCTGCTGGAGCTCCCCGCGCGGCACACCCCGCGCACGGAACCGGAGGCGGTGCGGGCGGTCGCGCTGGTGGTACGACGTCTGCTGGACCGGGGCGGCGCGGCCGTCTCGGAACGCTCCCCCGAGCCGGTGCCGCTGACGGCCGCCCGGATCGCGGTCGGCACGGCCCACCGGGATCAGGCGGCGGCGGTCCGCGCGGCCCTGACGGAGCTGGGGGTGACGGACGTCACGGTCGACACCGCCAACCGGCTCCAGGGCCGGGAGTACGACGTGACGGTGGTCCTGCACCCGCTGTCCGGCCGCCCCGACGCGACGGCGTTCCACCTGGAGACGGGCCGCCTGTGCGTCCTGACCTCCCGCCACCGCCACGCCTGCATCGTGGTCTGCCGGGCAGGCGTCGGAGAACTCCTGGACGACTACCCGTCCACGGAACCGGTCCAGCTCGGCACCCTGGTGAAGTTCCCGGACGGCTGGGAAGCCAACCACGCAGTCCTGGCCCGCCTCGCCGAACACCGCGTGCCCTGGAGGCCCTGACCCACCCCGGCCCGCCCGGCCGACACGGCCGTGACGCGTCCGCCCGGCCGGCGGGCGCCACCGCCCCACCCGGCCGCCGGACGGAGTCCGGCACGCCGCCGGAGGCGGCCGAAGAACACAGCCCCGGACGGCTGGGAAGCCAACCACGCAGTCCTGGCCCGCCTCGCCGAACACCGCGTGGCCTGGCAGCCCTGAGGCACCCCGGCCGACACGGCCATGACACGCCCCCGTCCGCCCGGCGCGACACGGCCGTGACACACCCCGCCGCGCCCCGTGCCCCCCGCCCTGACGCCCGCGCACGCGTCAACGTGTGGGAGGTACGTCACCCGGTCCTCCGGGCGGAACATCCGCGAGCCCGGGTGCCTTGGAAATCCTGGGGATCGGCGGGACGGGCGACCCCGTGCCCCCTTGCGTCGGCGCGGGACAATGGACGATGGACCGGTTCGCCGCGGTGCGCGCCCGCGAGGGTGGGTATCGGTACCGGGGATCGGTGACGTACGAGGAGGACACGACATGGCGGAGCCCACGCCGCACAGGAACGAACCGCGGCTACGCCCCGCGCCCCTGCTCTTCGAGCCCACCCAGGCGGCGGCCGACCCGGAGCACTTCTTCGACCTGGAGTCGATCGACGACCCGCGCGCGCTGCTGGCCCGGGCGACGGAGCTGACGCAGGCGTTCCGGGCGGCGACGGACCGCGCGATGGAGTTCCAGGCCATGGCGGCGGCCCAGCTCGCGGACCCCCGGCGGTTCGACCGGCTGACCGCCGCGGACATCGCCGAGCGGGCGGAGTGGACCGAGGACTACGCCAAGAAGATGGTGGAGTTCGGCAGGGATCTGCTGCGGGGCGTCGAGGGAGCAGGCACCGTCGACCCCGTGTGACCGGGCGACCATCGGAACGGGCGGCCATGCGACCGGGCGACCGTGTGATCGGCATATGCCAGGCGGGCGGGCACGATACCCGGTCGCGCCCGCGCCTGTCCCGCCTTTCGGCAACCCAGCGGCACCCGGCGCTCACCGTCGGTAGATGTAGACGTCATGAGCAGCACACGGGACGTACTCATCCAGGACGACCGCTGCGACGTCACCGGGGTCACCCGCGACGGCGCCGCCTGGCTCGCCTCCGCAGGAACGTATCCGCGCAGCACGCTCGCCCTGTGGCGGGAGCGCCCCGAGGCGCCCGTGGTCCTGCCCTGCGGCTCGGTCTTCGACGTCGTCAGCGCGCCCGCCGTCTTCGGGCGCCGGATGCTCGACCGGCTGTGGGACGAGGGCCCGGGCTCCGGCCCCGTCGCCGCCCACCGCGGCCGGCTGCTGATGTTCGCCGCGCCGGGCACCGCCCAGCGGCTGCCTTCCCTCCTGCGATGGGAGGATTTCGGCCGCACCGAGGGCATCCCGCCGCTGCTGTGCCACGGCGCCGGGGACGCCGTGACGGTCCCCGCCGCGACCGACGCGCAGACCGCCGCCGGCACCCCGCGCGACTCCCGCTGGCTGGTGGCGCCGGACACACGTAATCCCTGGTTACCGGGCCCGGAGGTGGTGCTGTGGGCGGCCGTGCGGGCGGCCCGGGCGGCCGTGCGGATATCGATTTTTCCTCACGCCGATCAGGGTGCTAAGGTCTACGACGTCAGCAGGCGCCGCTAGCTCAGTTGGTTAGAGCAGCTGACTCTTAATCAGCGGGTCCGGGGTTCGAGTCCCTGGCGGCGCACAGACAGTGAGAAGCCCCTCGCGCGAGCGGGGGGCTTTTCGCATGGGTCCGGCGGCGCCGTTGCAGAGAGCCGCCCCTTCCGCAACCGGGCGCACCGCCCCACGCGGCGCGTTCACGGTCCGCTCGCGCGACCCCGGAGTGAGCGCGGGCGCTACCCCACCGTCGTGATCTTCACCGTCCACGCCCCCGAGACGGTCCGCCCCTCCACCTCCACCCGCACCCCGTCCTCCGGCACGGTGAAGCTCTCGCCGAGCCCGACCGGCGCGTCCGCGAGCGGCGGATAGACGGACTCCTCCCAGCAGGCCTCGGTGCCCGGATGGGCGTCGAGCACCTCCATGGGCCCGCCGCCGGACTCGGTCTGGCTGCGCACCCGGTAGACGAGCACGCCCTGCCGGCAAGCCTGGACGTCGTTGCCCGCCGGGCTGCGCACCTCGAAGGCCAGCGCGCTCTCGGCGCCGGTGGGCACGACGGCGAGCTTGATGCCGTTGCCCAGCCCGAAACCCGGCACGGTGCCGGGCGTACCGGAGAAGCCCGGCGCCCCGGCGGCGCCCACCGGCACCGGGACGCCCGCGCCGGCCGCGAGCGGCTCCAGGGTGAGCCGGGTGGGACGGGCGCCCAGGCCCCGTACGCACACCACCTGCCGGGGTTCCAGCCAGCCGAGCTTCCACTTGTGCCAGGCGAACAGATCGGGTGCCATCCCGAACTGGCTGCCCATCAGGTCCCAGTCCCCGACATAGGTGTCCCAGTCGCCCTTGCCGTCCACCGGACGGTGGTAGAGGTCGGGCAGGTCGAAGACATGGCCGGTCTCGTGGGCGAGGACCAGGCGGTCCGGCGGATGGTTCTCGAAGACGGTGACGACCCGCCGGATGTCCGTGCCGTCGGCCCGCAGCGGTGTCTCCAGATTGACGACCTTCGTGGCGTCGGAGTCGACGCCGGGCGCGTCCGGGTCGGCGACGAAGTACACGATGTCGTAGCGGGAGAAGTCCACCTCCGGGTCGGTCACGGCGAGCGCGTCCCGCAGATAGGCGGCCCGGTCGGCGGCCCGCCAGTCACGCTGTATGGCGTACGCCGTCGACGGCTTCGGCATGCGCAGCCAGTGCCCCATCGGATGAGCGCGCAGGCTGAACCGGCCGTAGGAGGCGCGCTCGAAGAAGTGGCTGGTGGCCGGGAAGTGGTCGTCGGCCAGTTCGGCGGGGGTGGTCTGCGGCGGTGAGTCCGGGAAGGACAGGAACACCATGACCGCGTCCAGCGCCCGGGTCGGACGCGGATAGGCGGCGTTCCAGGTGTCCACGCCCTCGGAGTGGTGGGCGTCGGTGCGGGCGAGGGCGCAGGGTGCCGCGTCGAAGGGTTCGGCGGACGAGGGGCTCGCGATCAGACAGGTGGCCGCGAGCGCCGACATGGTCGTGAACACCGCTGCCGTACTGCGCAGTCGGCGCCGGTCCCGCGGCAGGCCCGTCCCACGGAGCAGGGGGAACTGACGCGGCACGACGACCTCCGGGAACGGTTCGCGGGACACCGCACCCAGCCTGTGTCGGATTGTCGTACTACGTCCTGTTCAGCTGCACCGGACGGGTGAGAGTGCTCAGGAACCGCCAGGACGACACCCCGGATCGCTCACGGAACGTCACAACTGGTCGGGGGCCCTAAGAAGGCGTCCAGGTGCGGGCAGAAACGATCTGGCGCACGCGCGGACGGCGTGGGAAGACTGAGCAGTAGGTGGAAGGGCCCTGAGCCAGCCTCTATGATCGGCACACTTTCCTGACACTTTCCTGCACGGACACGGCCCGGCGACCGGATCGCCACCCGGCCACCCATTCCGATGAGACCCATCCGAAGATCGAGTGCACTGCGGGAGCGAGCGGTGAGCGGAACGTCCGAAGGGCCGGCGCCCGCGGCAGACCTCATCGGGCCGGCCGTCACAGAGAGTGGTGAACAGCCGTCCCGGGGTACCGGAGGGCAGCCCTATGCGGCCGCCTTCCGGGCCGCCCCGCTGGCGATGGCGGTGGTCGACCGCGAGGGCCTGGTGACCGGGGCCAATCCGAGCTTCGCCGACCTGCTCGGCACGGGGCACGACGAGCTGGCGGGGTCGGTCGCCGCCGACCTGGTGGACCTCGCCTCCGACGCGCGCACCTGGCACGCGTACCGGGAGGTGCTGCGCGGCCGGCAGCCCGAACTGCGCTGCACACGCCGCCTCAAGCACCCGGACGGGCACTCGCTGTGGGCCCGGGTCACGGTCGCGCCGCTGCCCGGCGAGGAGTCGGACGGACTTCTGCTGTCCGTCGCCGACATCAGCGCCCACCATGAACTCCAGGCGCGGCTGCGGCACTTGCAGATGCACGACCCGGTGACCCGGCTGCCCAACCGCACCCTCTTCTTCGAACGGCTGTCGGCCGCCCTGGAGGTGGAGTCGTACGACGAGAGCGGCAGCACCGGACGGATCGGCCTGTGCTACCTGGACCTCGACGGCTTTAAGGCGATCAACGACACCCTCGGCCACCGCATCGGCGACAAGCTGCTGGCCGCCGTCGCCGAACGGCTCACCCGGTGCGCCGAGGAGGCGGGCCGAGCCCGGTCCGTCCCGCCGCTGGTGGCACGGCTCGGCGGGGACGAGTTCGCGCTGCTCGTGGAGGACTCGACCGGCACCGAGCAACTGGCCGACCTGGCGGAGTCGTTGCTGGAGGCCGTCCGGGAGCCGTTCGACCTGCCCGGACGGCGGCTTTCGGTGTCGGCGTCGATCGGCGTGGTCGAGCGGCACGCCGCCGGCACCACCCCGACCGCCCTGATGCAGGCCGCCGACACCACGCTGTACTGGGCGAAGGCCGACGGCAAGGACCGCTGGACGCTCTTCGACCCGGAGCGCAGCGCGCACCTCATCACCCGTCAGGCGCTCGCCGCCACGCTCCGGCCGGCCATCGAGCGCGGGGAGTTCGCGCTGGAGTACCAGCCGCTGGTCAGCATGGAGGACGGACGGCTGCGCGGGGTCGAGGCACTGGTGCGCTGGAACCACCCGCAGTTCGGCGTCCTGGCGCCGAATCGGTTCATCGGACTGGCGGAGGAGGACGGCTCGATCGTGCCGCTCGGCCGCTGGATCCTCGCGACGGCCTGCCGGCAGGCCGTCGACTGGCAGGCCGCGCACCCCGGCGAGCCGCCGATCTTCGTGAGCGTGAACGTGGCCGTCCGCCAGGTCTGGGACTCCGACCTGGTGACGGACGTGGCCCGGATCCTGGAGGAGACGCGGCTCGAACCCCGGCTGCTCCAGCTGGAACTGACCGAGTCGGCCGTGATGGGCTCGGCGGGACGGCCGCTGCAGGACCTCCAGGCGCTCAGCGACATGGGCGTCCGGATCGCCATCGACGACTTCGGCACCGGCTACTCGAACCTGGCGTATCTGAGCCGGCTGCCGGTGTCCGTGCTGAAGCTGGACGGCGCCTTCGTCCGGGGCTTCCAGTACGAGGGCGACGACACGGCGGCGGTGACGCCGAACCCGGCGGACGAGGTGGTGGTCGAGGCGATGATCCAGCTCGCCCACCGACTGGGTCTGACGGTCACCGCGGAGTGCGTGGAGACGCTGGCACAGGCCTCACGGCTGCGCCGGATCGGCTGTGACACCGGCCAGGGGTGGCTGTACTCCCGGCCGGTGTCCCCGGACCGCATCTCCGAGCTGCTCGGCGTCAAGGTCTGACCGAGACGGACCGGGTCAGGCGCTGGGCAACCCGTAGGCGTCGGCGATGAGTTCGTACGAGCGCAGCCGGACGTCCATGCCGGGGGCGTTGCTGGTGAGCATCAACTCGTCGGCGCCCGTGCGCTTCTGGAGGTCGTCCAGTCCGGCGCGGACCTCGTCGGGCGTGCCGTGGACGACGTTGGCGTTCCAGGAGTCGGCGAAGTCCCGTTCCATCTCGCTGAACTCGTAGGCCTCGGCCTCCTCCACGGACGGGACGAGGCCGGGGCGGCCGGTGCGCAGCCGGATCATGCTGAGCGCGGCGGCCTTGAGCTGCCGCCGGGCCTCCTTCTCGTCCTCGGTGGCGAGGGTGCCGACGCCGATGAGGGCGTACGGGCGGTCGAGGACCGCGGAGGGGCGGAAGGTCTCCCGGTACAGGTCGAGCGCGGGGACGGTGTTGCGCGCCGAGAAGTGGTGCGCGAAGGCGAACGGCAGCCCGAGGACACCGGCCAGCCGGGCGCTGAACCCGGAGGAGCCGAGCAGCCAGACGGGCGGCCGGTGGGTGGACTGGACACCGCCGGGCGAGGTGCCCTGCACGGGGCCGGGGACCGCGTGGATCCTGCGGTAGGGGTGCCCGTCGGGGAAGTCGTCGTCGAGGAAGCGGATCAGTTCCGCGAGCTGCTCGGGGAAGTCGTCGGCGCCCTCGTTGAGGTGGTCGGTGCGGCGCAGGGCCGCCGCGGTGGCGCCGTCGGTGCCGGGCGCGCGCCCGAGGCCGAGGTCGACGCGCCCCGGCGCCAGCGCCTCCAGGGTGCCGAACTGCTCGGCGATGACCAGCGGCGCGTGGTTGGGGAGCATCACGCCGCCGGAGCCGAGGCGGATGCGCTCGGTGTGGGCGGCGAGGTGCGCGAGGATCACGGCCGGGGACGAGGAGGCCACGCCCGGCATGGAGTGGTGCTCGGCGACCCAGTAGCGGTGGAAGCCGCGCGCCTCGGCCAGCCGGGACAGCTCGACGCTGGTGCGCAGCGCGTCCGTGGCGGTGTGGCCCGCGCTGACCGTGACGAGGTCCAGCACGGACAGCGGGGTCGGTGCCGTGCCGTGTGCGGTGCCCCGGATCCCGTCGGCCCCGGTGTCGTCTGCGGCCACGTCTTCCTCCTGCTGAATCGCCGTGCGGTGTGCGTAGGGCGGTAACAGGAGGGGGTCTCCGCTTTATTCCCGGGACCGGGGCCGGGGCTGCTGCCGGGCCGTCGGGCGGGTCACACCTGGACGACCGGTTCCCGGGTGAAGAGCGCGCCGAGCGCCGGAGCGTTCACCCGGCGGTCCGCCAGCCGCAGCCCCTCCCAGACGGTGACCTGGTTGGCGGTGAGGACCGGCTTGCCGAGGGCCTCCTCCAGGGCGGGGATGTGGGAGGCGGTGTGCAGGGCGGTGTCCGGGAGGAGGACAGCCTCGGCGCCGGCGTCGTCGGCGTCCCGCGCCAGGGCGAACAGTTCCTTCTCCCCCCAGGTGCCGACCTCGGCGGCGGTGACGATCCCGGCGCCGCGCACCGCGACGACGTCCGCGCCGCCGGCCCGCAGGAACTCCGCGAAGAGCCCCGCCACGTCGTCCGGGTAGGTCGCGCCGACCGCCACCCGGCGCACCCCGATCTCCCGCATCGCGTGCACGAAGGCGAAGGACGTCGAGGACGCCGGCATGCCCGCCGCCTGGGCCAGCGAGCGCACCTGCTCATGGGCGCCCTCCCAGCCGTACACGAAGCTGCCGCTGGTGCACGCCCACACGACCGCCTCGGCGCCGGTCAGCCGCAGCTCCTCGATGCCCGTCGCCAGCTGTTCGGGCGAGCCCATCCGCCGCAGCGCCTCCACCCGGTGCGCGTCCTCACCGATGTCGGTGTGCACCAGATCGAGCCGGATGTCGGCGGCGAGCAGCTGCTCGATGCGCGGGTAGTCGTCCTCGGCGGAGTGGCCCGGATAGAGGAATCCCAGTGCGGTCATGTCGCCCTTTCTGCTGGTCGCTGCTCACGTCGGCTGCTATTGCTGTTCCTGTTCGGGCACGTCCGGCACACCCGGCACGTCCGGGAGGACCTGACCGCCACGCGCCGCCGGATCGATCAGCGCCTGATACGGTCCCACCGCGCGGGTACCCAACCGGCGCAGCGCAGCCCACATCGTCACCTGGTTGGCCGAGATCACCGGTATGCGCAGCTCCGCCTCCAGCTGCGGGAGCACGTCGTAGGTGGGCAGGTTGGTGCAGCTGATGAAGAGCGCCTCGGCCGCGGTGCGCACGGCCCGGCGGGCCATGTCGGCCACCTCCCGGTACGGCACCTTCCAGATGTGCCGGGTCAGCCCCATATAAGCGCAGCCCGTGACGGCGACCCCGGCCTCCGCCACGTACTCCTCCAGCGACCGGGTCACCGACTCGGTGTACGGCGTCACCAGCGCGACGCGCCGGACACCCAGCTCGGCCAGCGCCTCCAGCAGCGCCCCGGAGGTGGTCACCGCGGGCACCGCGCCGGCCCGGGTCATGGCCTCGCACAGCGCGCGTTCGCCCGCGACGCCGCCGACGAAACTGCCCGAGGTGCAGGCGTAGGCGACGACTTCGGGGCTGATGGCGGTCAGGGTGCGCACCCCTTCGCCCAGCGTCTCGTGCTCGCTGACCAGCCGGGCCAGATCGAGGCCGACCTCGACCGGCACGAACGGCGTGCGCGTCAGATGCAGGGAGACCTCGTCCGGGACCCACCGCCACAGCTCCCGGTCCAGCGCGAAGTCGAAGGGGGCGACGACACCGACACCGCGCTGCGGCCGGGGTCCACCGAGGAAGGAGATGTCCATGGCGTCCATGGCGGGCACCGTCCTCACTACGAGATACGGCTGGGCAACGGACCGTGCGTGCGCCCGTGTTGACGAAGGTAGGTTCGGGTGCGAGCGTGGTCAAACCTCGCATGTCAGACGACCCGTACCCACCGAACGGACTCCGCCCCCGGCCCCGGCCCCGCCGCCCCACACCTGAAGAAGAAGCGACCCGTATGACGCCACCCGTCCCGCCCGCGTCCCGGCCCACGCTCCTCGTCCTCGACGCGGACCCCCTCCCCCGCCTGGGCCGTCTCACCGGACGCGTCCGGGTCGAGCACGCGGACGCGACCACGCTCGCCGCCCGGCTGCCGGACGCCGACGTCCTGCTCGTCTGGGACTTCACCTCGCACGCCGTACGCGAGGCGTGGCCCGGCGAGGGGCCCCGGCCGCGCTGGGTGCACACGGCGAGCGCGGGCGTGGACCATCTGATGTGTCCGGAACTCACCGCGTCCGACACGGTGGTCACCAACGCGCGCGGGGTCTTCGACCAGCCGATCGCCGAGTACGTCGCCGCGCTGGTGCTGGCGATGGCGAAGGACCTGCCGCGCACCCTGGACCTCCAGCGCGCCCGGGAGTGGCGGCACCGCGAGGGGCAGCAGGTGGCGGGCAGCCGCGCGTGTGTCGTCGGTTCCGGCCCCATCGGCCGGGCGATCACCCGCGCCCTCAAGGCCCTGGACGTGACGACCGCGCTGGTGGGCCGGGTCCCCCGGACCGGTATCCACGGCCCCGACGACCTCGACCGGCTGATCGCGCGCGCCGACTGGGTGATCGCGGCGGCGCCGCTGACCGAGCGGACCCGCGGGATGTTCGACCTGCGGCGCTTCGGGGTCATGCAGCCGTCGGCCCGGTTCATCAACGTCGGGCGCGGGCAGCTCGTCGTCACGGAGGCGCTGGCCGAGGCGCTGCGCCGGCGCTGGATCGCGGGGGCGGCGCTCGACGTCTTCGAGCACGAACCGCTGGGCCCCGACAGCCCGTTGTGGGAGGTGCCGGGGCTTCTCGTGTCCCCGCACATGAGCGGGGACACGGTCGGCTGGCGCGATCGGCTCGGCACCCAGTTCGTGGAGTTGTACGAACGCTGGGAGGCGGGCAGACCGCTGCTGAACGTGGTGGACAAACAGCGCGGGTACGTACCCGGACGCTGAACCGCGCACGGACTCGGGCCTGGAGGGCGTATGACGGATCTCGCCGGACTGACCGCCGCACAACTGCTCGACGGATACCGGACCGGACGGTTCGACCCGGTGGACGCCACCCGCGCGGCGCTGGAGCGGGCCGAGCGGATTCAGCCACGGGTCAACGCGTTCGTCCGGCTGACCGCCGAGGAGGCCCTCGCGCGGGCCGGGGAGTCCGCGCTGCGGTGGCGGCGCGGCACCCCGGCCGGGCCGCTCGACGGGGTGCCGGTCACGGTGAAGGACATCCTGCTGACGCGGGGCGTGCCGACGCTGCGGGGCTCCCGGACCATCCAGGAGCACGGCCGCTGGGACGAGGACGCGCCGTCCGTGGCCCGGCTGCGCGAGCGGGGCGCGGTGTTCCTCGGCAAGACGACGACGCCCGAGTTCGGCTGGAAGGGCGTCACCGACTCACCGCTGTCCGGCGTCACCCGCAACCCCTACGACCTGTCCCGGACGGCGGGCGGGTCCAGCGGGGGCGCCGCCGCGGCCGTGGCGCTGGGCGCGGGACCGCTCGCCCTGGGCACCGACGGCGGCGGCAGCGTCCGTATCCCGGCGGCCTTCTGCGGTGTCTTCGGGCTGAAGCCGACGTACGGGAGGGTCCCGCTGTACCCGGCGAGCGCCTTCGGCTCGCTCGCGCACGTCGGCCCGCTGACCCGGGACGCGGCCGACGCGGCACTGCTGCTCGACGCCATCGGGGTGCCCGACCCCCGTGACGGGACGGCGCTCCCCGCGGCGCCCGATTCCTTCGTGGCCGCTCTGGAGGGCGGGGTGAGAGGGCTGCGGATCGCGTACTCGCCGTCCCTGGGCGGTCAGGTGGCGGTGCGTCCGGCGGTGGCGACGGCGGTCCGGCGGGCGGTGGAGCGGCTGGCGCACCTCGGGGCGTACGTCGAGGAGCGGGACCCGGACCTCACCGATCCGGTGGAGGCGTTCCACACCCTGTGGTTCTCGGGGGCGGCCCGGGTCGTGCAGCGGCTCGGACCGCGCGAGCGCGCCCTCCTGGACCCCGGGCTGCGGGAGATCTGCGCCCTCGGCGCCCGGTACAGCGCGCTCGACTATCTGGCCGCGATGGACGTGCGCCGGGACCTCGGCCGCCGGATGGGCCGCTTCCACACGACGTACGACCTGCTGGTCACACCCACCCTGCCGGTCACGGCGTTCGAGGCGGGCGCGGAGGTGCCGAAGGGGTCCGGGCACCGGCGGTGGACGGGCTGGACGCCGTTCACCTACCCCTTCAACATGACCCAGCAGCCCGCCGCCTCGGTCCCGGTCGGCACCGACGCCGACGGACTGCCGGTGGGGCTGCAACTGGTGGCCGCCCGGCACCGGGACGACCTGGTGCTGCGCGCGGCGCACGCCCTGTACGAGGCGGGGGTCGCCGGTGTACCCGCGCCGCCCGCCGCGCCCGGCCGGTCAGAGCCCGCGGAAGCGCAGTGACTCACCGGCGGCACCGGTCCGCCAGAGGTCGTTGCAGCCCTCGGCCATCGCCTCCAGACCGTCCACGACCTGGCCCCAGACGATGCCGGGCACCCAGCCGACGTCGCCGTTGAGGAGCAGGTTGTTGCGCTCGTAGAAGAGGGCGAGGTCCACCACGGTCGTACCGGGGCGGACCTCGCGGTCGTAGCCGTAGGCACGGGTGCCGAGTTCGGCGCCGGCGAAGGAGAAATAGCAGAGATCGCCCGGAATGGGAGTGACGGTCGGATTCTCCAGGGGTGGCTCGTTCTCCGCGAAGGGCGGGAACAGGGCATAGATCTCGTTGCGGGCGTACTTGGCGTGGTAGACGTCGCCGGACAGCGGGAGAGAATTCCAGACGGCTTCGCAGGTGAGGGGCGCCCGGTCGTCGAGGAGTCGGGCCGTACAGCTGATTCCACGCTTGACCAGGGAGATCTCGAGGTATCGGTCGGCCATGCCCTCCATGGTCCCGCGCCGGTCAAGACCGCCCGACCGCCGAACGGGGCCGAAAGTGGCCGGAATAACTCGCATCGCTTCGGGTAGCCGCGCCGCCATGGCTCCACCTAATGGGAACGACAGAGACACATCAGGGACCACACGCCGGTCGCTGCTCGCGGGGGTGGCGGCGCTCGGTGTGCTGGGGGCCGCGGGCTGTTCGCGCGTGGCCACGGCGTCGACGAAGGACGGCGGTGACCTGCTCGAACGGCTGCGCGCCGCGGGCGTGGTCCGGCTGGGCATCGCCGGTGAGATCCCCTTCGGATACATCGACAAGAACGGTGAACTGACCGGCGAGGCGCCGGAGTTGGCCCGGGTCATCTTCAAACGGCTGGGCGTGGACCGGGTCCAGCCGGTGCCCACGGAGTTCGGCTCGCTCATACCCGGCCTGAACTCGCAGCAGTTCGACGTCGTCGCCGCCGGGATGTACGTCAATCCCGAGCGCTGCGAGCAGGTCATCTTCTCCGACCCCGACTACCAGATGCTCGATTCCTTCATCGTGCGCAAGGGCAACCCGCTGGGCCTGCGCGACTACAAGGACGTCGTGGAGAAGAAGGCGAAGTTCGCCACCGGCACCGGGTACGCCGAGATCGCGTACGCCGTCGAGGCCGGGTACGAGGAGAGCGACATCCTGATCGTGCCCGACCAGGTCGCCGGCCTGAACGCCGTCGAGGCCGGACGCGTCGACGTCTTCGCCGGGACCGCGCTCACCACCCGCGAGGTCGTGAAGAAGTCCGCCAAGGCGGAGTCCACGGAACCCTTCAAGCCGCTCGTCGACGGAGAACCGCACGTCGACGGCGGCGCGTTCGCGTTCCGCCCCACCGAGATCCGGCTCCGGGACGCCTTCAACAAGGAACTGGCCGAGCTCAAGAAGAGCGGCGAACTGCTGCGCATCCTGAAGCCCTTCGGGTTCACCGAGGACGAGATGACGGATCTGACCGCGAAGGAGCTGTGCGGCGGATGACCCCGGGACTCTGGGAACTCGTACTCAAGGGCGTCTGGGTCACGATCCAGCTGCTCGTCCTCAGCGCGCTGCTCGCGACCGCCGTGTCGTTCGTGGTCGGTGTCGCGCGCACCCACCGGCTGAAATTCGTCCGCTTCCTCGCGGGCTTCTACACCGAGGTGTTCCGCGGGACCTCGGCGCTGGTGATGATCTTCTGGGTGTTCTTCGTGCTGCCCCCGGCCTTCGGCTGGCAGCTGGTGCCGCTGTGGGCGGGCACGCTCGCCCTCGGCCTGACCTACGGCGCCTACGGCTCGGAGATCGTGCGCGGCGCCCTCGGCGCGGTCGACCCGGCCCAGCGTGAGGGCGGCATCGCGCTCAGCTTCACGCCCTGGCAGCGGATGCGGCTGATCCTGCTGCCGCAGGCCGTGCCGGAGATGATCCCGCCGTTCTCCAACCTGCTCGTGGAACTGCTGAAGGGCACCGCCCTGGTGTCGATCATGGGCATGGGCGACCTGGCGTTCAGCGGCAACCTGGTGCGCCTCGCACTCCAGGAGAGCGCCGAGATCTACACGTACATCCTGCTCATCTACTTCGTGATCGCCTTCGCTCTGACCCGCGTGATGCGCGGCCTGGAGAAGCGGCTGAAGGCCGGGGTCGGCAAGGCGCCGACGAAGGAGACCGTCGCCGCCGTGCGCGTGCCCGAGGGAAGTGGTGTCTCGTGAAGTGGGACTGGAGCGCCGTCTCCGACTTCATGCCGTACTTCTGGGACGGACTGCTGGTCACCCTGCAGATCCTGGTCCTGGGCTCGCTGATCTCGTTCGCGCTGGGACTGGTGTGGGCGCTGCTGATGCGGGTGCCCACGCGCTGGGTGACCTGGCCGGTGGGCGCCGTCACCGAGTTCGTCCGCAACACCCCGCTGCTGGTCCAGCTGTTCTTCCTCTTCTACGTACTGCCCGAGTGGGGGGTCACCGCCTCGGCGCTGACCACCGGCGTCTTCGCCATCGGGCTGCACTACTCGACGTACACCATGCAGGTCTACCGGGCCGGGATCGAGGCCGTGCCGGTGGGCCAGTGGGAGGCGGCGACGGCACTGAACCTGCCGCTGCGCCGGACGTGGACCGTGGTGATCCTGCCGCAGGCCGTCCGCCGGGTCGTGCCCGCGCTCGGCAACTACGTCATCTCGATGCTGAAGGACACGCCGCTGCTGATGGCGATCACGGTGCTGGAGATGCTGGGCGAGGCACGGCTGTTCGCCCAGCAGAACTTCCAGTTCACCGAGCCCCTGACGGTGATCGGCGTTGCCTTCATCGTCATCTCCTACCTGGCCTCCCTTGCCCTGCGAGCCCTGGAGCGACGCCTTGTCCACTGACACCCACGCCCCGTTCGAGAAGAAGCCCGAGAAGCCCGAGGGCACCGGCGACGCCGCGGCCCCGCGCAGCACCGGCGAGCTGATCCGTCTGGAGCGGGTCACCAAGCGGTTCGGCGACCACACGGTCCTGGACAACCTGGACTTCTCCGTGGACGCCGGCAAGCACGTCACCCTCATCGGCCCGTCCGGCTCGGGCAAGACGACGATCCTGCGGCTGCTGATGACCCTGCTGAAGCCGGACGAGGGACGGATCACCGTCGACGGGGAGCAGCTGTACCCGGCCCCCGAGAAGCAGGTCCGGGAGATCCGCAAGAAGATCGGGATGGTCTTCCAGCAGTTCAACCTGTTCCCGAACATGAGCGTGCTGCGGAACATCACCGAGGCCCCGGTCACCGTCCTCGGCATGTCCAAGGACGAGGCGGAGGTGCGGGCCCGGGAGCTGCTGGAGATGGTGGGCCTGACCGACAAGTGCGACGCCCGCCCGACCCAGCTGTCCGGTGGACAGCAGCAGCGGGTGGCGATCGCGCGGGCGCTGGCCATGCGGCCGCAGGTGCTGCTGCTCGACGAGGTGACGTCCGCGCTCGACCCGGAGCTGGTCGCGGGCGTCCTCGACGTACTGCGGGACATCGCGCGCAGCACGGACATCACGATGCTCTGTGTGACGCACGAGATGAACTTCGCCCGGGACATCTCGGACCGGGTCCTGATGTTCGACTCCGGCCGGGTGATCGAGTCCGGCAGCCCGGAGAAGATCTTCAACGACCCCGAGAACGAGCGCACCCGGGAGTTCCTCGGCGCTGTGCTGTGACGTCGTGCCGGTCCCATGACAGTGGCATGTGCCAGAGTGCCGATGCCGCAGTTGAGGGGGCCGGAATCTCGTCAACGGCCGCTCGCCACGGTCCCCTTGGCCGCTATCGTGAAGGGGACCGGCTGACCAGAACCCGCATCGGGAAGCAATGTGCGACCGCAGGGGGGACCGTGGCGCTTCAGCACGAGCCGACGACGCCGTACCACTCGGCACAGGACGCCCTGCGCGTCCTGGAGACCGTGGTCCGGCACGGCACCGGAGTCACCGGCACCGAGCTCGCCCGGCACACCGGCATCGAACAGGAGCGCCTGACCGGCCTCCTGCGGATGCTGCGCCGGGAGGGGTACGTCGAGCAGGTGACGGACGGGGCGTACGTCGCCGGGGAGGCGCTGGCCCGCCTCGGTTCCGCCGAGAGCCGGGAGCGGGCGCTGCGGGAGAACCTCCAGCGCACCCTGGACCGGCTGCGCGACTCGGTCGGCGCGGCCGTGTACGTCAGCCGGTACGTGGACGGGGAGATCCGGATCGACCAGTTCGCGGCCGGTCCGGCCACCCCCGTGGTCAACGAGTGGGTCGACTTCCGCTACTCGGCGCACGCCACGGCGATCGGCAAGAGCCTGCTCGGACAGCTCGACCACAACGGCCGCCGCGACCACCTCTCCCGGCACAAGATGGCCCGGCTCACCTCGCGCACGATCACCAGCGACAAGGTGCTGCTGTCCCGCCTGGAGTCCCAGCCGCCGACGGTCCCGCACCTCGACCTGCAGGAGTACGCGGTCGGCACGGTGTGCGCGGCCGTCCCGATCACGGCCGGCTCCTCCGTCGGCTGCCTCGCTCTGTCGCTCCCGGTCCGCCACGCCCACCGCCTGCGCCAGGCGGCCGACACCCTGAACCGCAACGCGGCCCCGGTCCTCCTCTCCCTGGCGATCTAGGTCCCGGGCGGTGTGTTCGGAGCACCCCTGAGAACCGGGTATTATTTTCTTCGTCGCCAGCCGCGAGAGCAGTGCAAACGCGGTCGGCGTGAGTCATGCGCCGCTAGCTCAGTTGGTTAGAGCAGCTGACTCTTAATCAGCGGGTCCGGGGTTCGAGTCCCTGGCGGCGCACCCAAGAAGGGCCTCTCGTGGGAGCGGGGGGCCCTTCGGCATGCCCGAAGACACTATCTTCAGCGCCCCCGGCTGGCCCGGCTGGCCACGGCTGGCTAGCGCCGCGAGCCCGCATCCCCCGGTCGCCTGGTGCGACTGCTGGGGGTCCGGGGGTCGCCCCCCGGATAGACACAGCATCACCGGGTCCGGGGTTCGAGTCCCTGGCGGCGCATCCAAGAAGGTCCCTCCGCGGGAGCGGGGGCCCTTCGACTTATGCCGAGAGGTCCCCGAAGCTCACGGCGTCATCGTCACCCCGTCGACGACCACCGTGTCGCCCGTCTCACCCGTGTCCTCACCGAAGCCGAACTCCGACGACATGTCGGGGTACGTGACCATGAAGGTGACGCACATCACCGCGATCGCGCTCAGGATGGCCAGGAGGCCGAGGGTGGAGGCCGCCAAGCGGATGCGGCCGGGCCGGCTGGCCGTGGCCGCGACCCTGGGGCCCTCCGTGTAGTAAACGGTGACAATGTCGCCCATCACCGTCGTCGCCGGGCCGCTCTCCTCCTCGAAGCGGACGACGCGGCCGTCGCGCGCGGTGAACTCGTACACGTGGTGCAGCATCGTCCGCACCTGGTCACGCCCATTGCCATACGTGGTGGTGAACGTTCGCAGACAGTGGCCCTCGGCCGTCAGTCCGCTGTTCCAGGCGGCGCGGATCTGCCACCAGTGGCGCGTCGCATGGAAGCCGAAGAAGAGCACGATCGCCAGGATCAGGCAGGGCACGACGTAGAAAAGCGCGTCCATGATGCTGGTCCCCCGTGGTCAACGGTGCCGGCCTCGAACGGCCGGCGTGGTCGGGAACCTACCCACGCCGGCCGGGGCCTTGACTCAAGGGAACCTCAGAACGTGACGTCCGAGCACGCGTAGAACGCGTTGCCGGTGTCCGCGATCGTCCACACCGCGAGGATCACATGGTGGCCGCTCAGCCCGGTGGGCAGCCGCCCGCTGTGGGAGAGCGTGGACGGCGGGCGCTGCCCGTTGTACGGCACCGTGAAGAACGGCGTCAGGTTGAGGTCGGAGCGGGACAGGTTGTGGTTCTGGTTCCAGCCCTGCTTCGTCACGTAGTACCGGAAGTCCGTCGTGGCGTGCATGGCGGTGAACTGCCAACGGAACGTGTAGTTCTGACCACCCGTGACCCTGGTCGTGGGCCACGCCGCACCGGACGGCGTCTTCGGCGCGCTGAGCTGGCTGAACTGGCCGAGTCCGGCGTTGCAGATCTGCCCGTCGGCCGGTCCGCCGCCCGGGAAGCCCTTCGGGCCCTCGACGCTCTGCGGCTCCCACTGGATGGAACCGCAGTTGGCGACGGTGCCGTTCTGACAGAGCTTCTGGCGGCTGATGGGGAGGTCGGTGTACCCGTGCCCGCTCGCGCCCTGGGTGGACAGGGCGAGCGCTCCGGCCGTGGTGAGTCCGAGCGCGGCGGCGTACAGCTTGGTCCTTCTGCGCATGCTGCTGCTCCTGGGAACGTGGGGGAGGTTCGATGAGCTTGCAGGTCTAGACCAAGTCCCAGATTATTGCTGACGCTTGAACATGTCCATACCAATAACGGACCCTGTTCGACACCCCGTCAGCCGGCCGTGTCTCCCCGCCCCGAGCAGAACGCCACCGTCAGGTCCTTCACCAGCGCCTTGCGCTCGTAGTCGTCCAGATCGACCAGCCCGCGCGTGGTCAGCCGGGTCACCGTGTCCTCCACCGAGTCCACGACCGACGTCAGCACGGTCGCCCGGTTCTGCGCGTCCAGCACCGCGATCCGGCGCCGGTTCATCGCGGCGGCCACCTCGGGCGCGTACTCCACCCGCAGCGGCCGTACCGAGAACACCTCGAGCCCCACCGCCCCGGCGTCCCGCACCACCAGCCGGGTCAGCGCGTCCCCGGACGCCTCCACCGCGCCCCGCGACGCACCCGGCATCTCCACCGGCACCCGGGCCAGCGCCGCCTCCACGCACTCCCGCAGATACGACTCGTGGTCGTCGACCGCGAGCGTGGCCCGCGCGGTGTCCCGCACCCGCCACACCACCAGCACGACCGCCCGCAGCGCGACCCCGCTCCCATCGGCCGCCTGCATCGGCTCACTGCGCCAGTGCCGCAGCCGTACGTCGACCCGGCGGCGCAGCAGCAGCGGGTTGACCCACAGCAGACCGGTGCGCCGCACGGTCCCCCGGTACCGGCCGAACATCCCCAGCACCCAGGCCCCGCCGGTCCGCCCGCGCGCCAGCCCGCCGAAGCCGAACAGACCGAGCGCCCCGGCACCGGTGTACGCCGCCCACTGCGCCGGCCCGAGCCCCGCACCGGCCACCGCCGGGAACCCGAGCGCGTGCGCGGCCGCCGGGGGCAGCACCCCCGCCCACCACGAGGTGACCAGCGCCCCCACCACCGCGCACATCCCCGCGATCAGCCCGACCGCGCCCGGCAGCACCCGGGCCGGCCGCTCCACCAGCTCCGGGTCCACCCGGAGTTCGGGCCGGGGCCTGGCCTGCACGGGCCGGCGCACCCGGGGCTGCTCCCCCGTGCCCTGCCGGCGGGCGACGACGGTCGGGCGCAGCGGCACCGCCACCGGGTCGGGCTCGTCGCGGAAGAGCAGATGGACGGGGATCTCGGTGGTCACCTCGTTCTGGATCAGCCGTGCGGGCCGCACGGGCGCCTCGGCCGGCCCCTCGAGCCCGTCGGGCTCAGGGGTGTGGGAAGTGGTCGTGGTCATGCGCTGCCTCCAGCCTCCGCGCCAGATGCGTCACAGGGATAGGGGGTGCGTAGGCACCCGGTGCCCGGACCGCCCCTCGGTCCGGTGCGGTCTCACGCGAACAGCCGCCGCCAGGTCTCCGGCCCGGGGTAGCCGTCCGCCGCGCCGCCCCGCCACCCCTGGGCGCGCTGGAAGGCCTCGACGGCCCGCCGGTCGGCCTCGCCCCACCGGGGCCCCGGACCCGACGTGTAGGACCTGCCGAACCCTTTCCTCACCAGCCGCTCGCCGAGCCGGGCGACGTACTCGTTGTCGGCGCCCGGCCGGAACGCGGCCCGCCCCGGATAGCCGGGCACCCCGTGCGACGCGGGCCGCTCCGGCCCGCCCGCCCCGGCCCGGACGTCCTTTCCGGTCCCGGCGACCAGCAGCTTCCAGGTCGCCGGGCCGGGCAGCCCGGCCGCGTCCTGGCCCCGCCAGCCCTGCGCCTGCTGGAACGCCCGGGTCGCGCGGCGGTCGGCGTCCGTCCAGCGGGGGCCCGGGCCCGAGGTGTAGTACCGGCCGGCGCCGCGCTCGACGAGCATCCGGCCCAGCCGGGTGACGTGCTTGTTGTGGGCACCGGGCCCGAAGTACGCCCGCCCGGGGTAGGCGGCCCCACCGGCCGGCCCCGCCGCCCGCGGCGGCTGCGCCTTCTCCGGCCCCTCCGGCTTCACCGGCTTCACCGGCTTCTCCGGTCCCTCTGGCTTCACCGGCTCAACCGGTTCCACTGGCTCGGCCGGCTCGACCGATTTCTCCGGCTCCGGCCCGGCCGTGTCCGCCTTCGTGTCCGCCTTAGTCTCCGCCTTCGTGCCCGTCGTCCCCTTCACCAGCCCCTTGTACCGGTAGGCGAGATAGCGGTCGGAGTTGTTCCAGTAGGCGTACGGGGTGGTCTGCCGGCGCGCGTGCGGGGGCGCCGACTCATAGGCGACGTAGGAGGAGTGGGTGTCGTCCGCCCAGCCGCCGAAAAGGACCACGTGCGACCCCTTCTGGGGGTCCGCCGGATTGTGGAACAGCAGAATGTCGCCCGGCTGGAGATCCTTCTTGGTGATGCGGACGCCGTACTGGGCGAGGCTGCCCGTCCATTCGTTCCCGGGCAGGCTCCAGGCCATCGAGACGAATCCGGAACAGTCCTGCCGGTATCCGTCCGACCAGAATTTGTACATGCTGTACGGCACCTTCGCCGCGACCCATTTCTTCGCCCGGTCGATGATCTCCTTCCGGGTGGTGGAGGGTGTCTCGGCCGCGGTCGTCGGAGCGGCGGGCGCACCGCCAGGACCGTGCAGCGGGGCCTTCTGACCCTGAGGGGTGCCGGGCTCGTCACCTGCGGGAACGCCCGGCCGGTCAGGTGCCTGGGGGGCGGCCGCGGCCGCGGTGTGCCCGGCGGCGAGCGTGGTGGACGCGGCGGCGGCGAGCACCAGGGCCCGGTAGGCCGCCGGGTGGCGGCCGGTCGTGGAATGCGGCAGGACGCGCCGCCAGTGGACGCATCCCGGGCAGTCGCAGTCACTCGCCGGATCGAATTCCTCGAACACCGGGGTCCGAGTTTCCATGCGATTCCCTTCACACTCCGGACGGAGCATTCCTCGGCTGTGCACCCGGTCAGTTTCCCAACTGTCGTCCGGACCCGCATGTTGACGGTCCGAATGGTTTACAGGGCCCCCTGACCGGCCCTCCCCCCGCCCCGGCGCCCCGCGGCGGGTGGTCGGGAGCAGGCGCGAAGGTCATGTAGAGTGGCGGTGTCAGCAGGCGCCGCTAGCTCAGTTGGTTAGAGCAGCTGACTCTTAATCAGCGGGTCCGGGGTTCGAGTCCCTGGCGGCGCACAGACGGTCCGGAAGCCCTTCGCTCGCGCGAGGGGCTTCCGGCGTTTCCGACCCCCATGTGCCCACGACGGATGTGCCCACGAGGGCCACACAGGACCTCCACAGCTGCCACAATGAGCGCGTATGACCGGTAAACACCGCGTTTCGCATCTTGCGATCATGCGGACCCGCGTAGAACCCTGGGGTGGGGTTTTTCACGATGCTGCGCATACGCGGCAGTTGGGGGGCAAGGAGCCGGTTGCCGGTTTTCCGGGGCGCAGGGGGCCCCGTTTCACGGCCGCATGCCGAGGGGGGCATGATGCAACCGGAAGGTCGCGTTTCCATGTCTAAGGTGTGGAAGATGTGGTGACCGCGGCCCGCCACTGATACGTCTGTGAAGGTCGAGGGGGATCGGCACAGTCGTAAACGGAACCGACAGACACGCGGTGACCTGCGTGTGGGGGGATGACTCATGACGTCGACGCCGACGGGCGCCCGGCGGGACTTCGACCCGTCACAGACCACCCAGTTGAGGGTGCCAACGCACCGGACCGGGGCCTTTCGCCGGATAAAGAAGACGCTGCCGAAGTACGACTACGAGCACTACAGCCGGCTGGCCGGTCCCCTCACCCAGCCCGACCCGAACAAGCCGTACCGGGTCCAGTACCGCTCGCTGATCTCGCAGGAGCCGCACCGCATCCGGGTCGCCCTGATGCTGGCCGCGGCCCCGGTGCTCTCGCTGGTCCTGCTCTTCTGGCTGCTGCAGCCCGAGCACTGGACCGAGCGGGACTACCCCGCCTTCGACTGGCTGCCGGCGCTCGACATCGTCATGCTCGTCTCGATCGGCCTGATCGAGTTCTTCCGCTGCATGAACGTCCTCTCCAACGCGCACGCCACGCTGGTCGCGCGCGATCCGATCCCGGTGGTGCCGGAGACCGGGACGAGAGTCGCCTTCCTCACCTCCTTCGTGCCCGGCAAGGAGCCGCTGGAAATGGTGACCAAGACCCTGGAGGCGGCCGTCAAGCTGCGCCACCGGGGTCTCATGCACGTCTGGCTGCTCGACGAGGGTGACGACCCCGAGGTCAAGGAGGTGTGCGCCCGCCTCGGTGTGCGCCACTTCTCCCGCAAGGGCATCGCCAAGTGGAACCAGGCCAAGGGCCCGCACCGCGCCAAGACCAAGCACGGCAACTACAACGCCTGGCTCGACGCTCACGGCGACGACTACGACTTCTTCGCGTCCGTCGACACCGACCACGTGCCGCTGCCCAACTACCTGGAGCGGATGCTCGGCTTCTTCCGCGACCCGGACGTCGGCTTCGTCATCGGCCCGCAGGTCTACGGCAACTACGACAACTTCGTCACCAAGGCCGCCGAGTCCCAGCAGTTCCTCTTCCACGCCCTCATCCAGCGCGCGGGCAACAAGTACGGCTCGCCGATGTTCGTGGGTACGTCGAACGCCGTACGCATCAAGGCGCTGAAGCAGATCGGCGGTCTGTACGACTCGATCACCGAGGACATGGCGACCGGCTTCGAGATCCACCGCCACAAGAACCCGGCCACGGGCCGCAAGTGGCGCTCGGTCTACACCCCGGACGTGCTCGCCGTCGGTGAGGGCCCGAGCGCCTGGACGGACTTCTTCACCCAGCAGATGCGCTGGTCGCGAGGGACGTACGAGACGATCCTCAAGCAGTACTGGAAGGGCTGGTACTCGCTGCCGCCGAGCAAGCTCTTCAACTACACGATGATGATCATCTTCTACCCGATGTCGGCCCTCAACTGGATCCTGGCCGCGCTGAGCTGCGCGCTGTTCCTGGGCCTGGGCGCCTCGGGTGTGAACATCGACCCCACGATCTGGCTGATGCTGTACGGCAACGCCTCGGCCCTGCAGATCGGCCTGTACGTCTGGAACCGCCGCCACAACGTCTCGCCGCACGAGCCCGAGGGCTCCGGCGGTGTGGCCGGCATGGTGATGTCCGCGCTGTCGGCGCCGCTGTACGCCAAGGCCCTGATCGACTCGATGCTGCGCAAGAAGAGCAAGTTCGTGGTCACGCCCAAGGGCGACTCCGCGAGCCCCGACCGCTGGTTCGGCACCTTCCGGTACCACTGGTACTTCATCGCGATCTTCGGCGCCTCGATCACGGCGGGATTCGTCTATGGACACTCCCACCCGGCGATGATCATCTGGGCGACGTTCGCCATGCTGATCACCGCGACGCCGATCTTCGCCTGGCGCTACATGCTGCGGCAGGAGAAGAAGAAGCCCGCCGCGCACGCTGCCCCGCCCGGCGGACAGCAGGACGCGGCGCCGGCGGCCGGCCCGGCGGTGCCGTACCAGCCGCAGCCGCTGCCGTCGCACGCCACGCCGCACGCGCCCCACGGCCAGCAGAAGCCGACCTGGGCCGCGTCGGGAAGTGGCGGTAACGACCAGACGATGCAGATCGCCCTTGGTGGACTTGGGGGACGTAAGGAATGAACGACCGTGCAGGCCGCCGCCGCGCCCGTCGACTCGCGATAGGCACGGCGGTGGTGCTCGCGCTGGCCGGAATGAACGGGCCGTGGCTCTATCGCGTCGGTACCGAGAAATACCACCAGTACCAGATCAACAGACCCGAATACAAAGCCGAGAACGGCAAGTGGGAGATCGTCGAATTTCCCGAGGAGTACCGCCAGAACACCATCCACGCGGCGCTCCTGCACACCGGCAAGGTGCTGCTCATCGCCGGCTCGGGCAACAACCAGGACAACTTCGACGCGAAGCAGTACGACACCCGGATCTGGGACCCGGTCAAGGGCACCATCAAGAAGGTGCCGACGCCGAACGACCTGTTCTGCACCGGCCACACCCAGCTCGCCAACGGCAATCTGCTGATCGCGGGCGGCACCAAGCGGTACGAGAAGCTCAAGGGGGACGTCACCAAGGCCGGCGGCCTGATGATCGTCCACAACGAGAACCCGGACAAGCCGATCACGCTGCCCGCGGGGACCAAGTTCAGCGGCAAGGCGAACGGCAAGACGTTCGTCTCCAAGGACCCGGTGCTGGTGCCGCGTGCCAAGAAGGTGTTCGACAAGGCGACCGGTGAGTTCCTGCGCAACGACCCCGGTCTCGGCCGGATCTATGTCGAGGCGCAGAAGTCCGGCGCCAAGTACGAGACGGGCACGCAGGACAACTACCGCATCCAGGGCCTGTCGGGTGCGGACGCGCGCAACACGTACGGCATCGCGCAGAAGCTCGCCCTCGACAAGAAGGACTTCCAGGGCATCCGGGACGCCTATGAGTTCGACCCGGTCGCCGAGAAGTACATCAAGGTCGACCCGATGCACGAGGCCCGCTGGTACCCGACGCTCACCACCCTGAGCGACGGCAAGATCCTCAGCGTCTCCGGCCTCGACGACATCGGGCAGCTGGTGCCGGGCAAGAACGAGGTGTACGACCCGAAGACCAAGAAGTGGACGTACCTCGACAAGCTCCGGCAGTTCCCGACGTACCCGGCGCTGTTCCCGCTGCGGAACGGCAAGATCTTCTACTCGGGGTCGAACGCCGGTTACGGTCCCGACGACGTGGGCCGTGACCCGGGCATCTGGGACGTGGAGACCAACAAGTTCACCAAGCTGCCCGGCCTGAGCGACGCCAACCTGATGGAGACGTCCGGCACGGTGCTGCTGCCGCCGGCACAGGACGAGAAGTACATGGTGGTCGGCGGCGGTGGCGTCGGCGAGTCCAAGGAGTCCAGCGAGAAGACCCGGCTGATCGACCTGAAGGACGACAGCCCGCGGTTCGTGGACGGGCCGTCGCTGGAGAAGGGCACACGTTATCCGCAGACCTCGGTCCTGCCGGACGACTCCGTGCTGGTGTCGGGCGGTTCGGAGGACTACCGGGGCCGCGGCGACTCCAACATCCTCCAGGCGCATCTGTACCGGCCGGGCGCGAACGAGCTCGACCGGGTCGCCGACCCGCTGGTGGGCCGCAACTACCACTCGGGCTCGATCCTGCTGCCCGACGGCCGGGTGATGTTCTTCGGCTCCGACTCGCTCTACGCGGACAAGGCCAACACCAAGCCGGGCAAGTTCGAGCAGCGCATCGAGATCTACACGCCGCCGTATCTGTACCGGGACGCGCAGCCGACGCTGTCGGGTGGCCCGCAGACCATCAAGCGCGGTGGGAAGGGCACGTTCACCTCGCAGCACGCGGCGGCCGTGAAGAACGTACGGCTGATCCGGCCGAGCGCGTCCACGCACGTCACGGACGTCGACCAGCGGTCGGTGAAGCTGGACTTCCAGGCGTCCGGCGACAAGCTCACGGTGACCGTGCCGACGAACCGCAATCTGGTGCCGTCGGGCTGGTACATGCTGTTCGTGACGGACGACCAGGGCACGCCGTCCAAGGCGCAGTGGGTCCGGGTGCCGTAGCGCCCCCGTGGCCGCACGGACGACGGCCCCGCATCTCCGAGGAGATGCGGGGCCGTCGCGTTCAGCGGGTCACTTGCTGGCCTTGGCCAGTGTGAGCGCGTACTTCGCCCACCACTCGCCGGCCTTCGGTCCGCCCTTGCACTCGCCGTCCGACTCCCCGGGCCGCTTGACCCAGACGAAGGCGTCGACCAGCGGGTCCGGCGTCTTCGTCGTCGGGGCCTCGCCGAGCGCGCGGCCCGGCGGGTTGCACCAGCGCTCGTTCGGATCGCCGCCCGTGTAGGGGCCGTTGCCGTTGCGGCTGGTGTCCACGACGAACGGCTTGTCGCCCACGCGTGCGGACAGCTCCTTGCCGTACGCGATGGAGTCCTTGGTCGTGTAGAAGTTCGAGACGTTCACCGCGAAGCCGTCGGCCTGGTCGATGCCCGCCCACTTCAGCGGCTCGAAGATCTGGTCCGGGTGCCCCCAGCCGGCGTTGCCGGCGTCCAGGTAGACCTTCGTGTTCTTCAGGGACTTCAGCTTGGCGATGGCGCCCTTGAGCAGGTCGTAGCGCTCCTCGTGGAACTCGTCCGGGGTGCAGCCGTCCACCAGGTGCAGCACGGCGTCCGGCTCCAGTACGACCGTGGCGCCCCGGTCGCCGATGCCCTTGGCGACCCCGTCGATCCACTCCCGGTAGGTGTCGCCGTCGGCGGCGCCGCCCTGGGAGTACTGGCCGCAGTCGCGGTGCGGGATGTTGTAGAGGACCAGCAGCGCGGTGCGGTCCGCCTTGGCGGCGGCCGTGGTGTAGCCGCGGGCCTCGTCCTCCGGCTTCTCCGGGCCGATCCACTCGCCGGTCGGCTGCTCCGCGATCTTGCGGATCTGCTCGGCGTCCTCCTTCTCGCCGTCCTTCTCGTAGGCGGCCACCTGCTGGGCCGCGTTCCCGTCCGGGTTCACCCAGAACGGGTTCTTCTCCTTGGGCTGTTGGCTGATCCCCGCGGCGTTCTCGCCGTCCGGTGTGTCGCCGTCGTCCCCGGAGGAACACCCCGCGATCAGCAGTGCCGCCCCCAGCAGCACCGCGGACGTCCGCGCGCGAGCGACTCCCCAGGCCCCCCTCTTCTGGTACATCCAGCTCCCCCTCGGGTGCACTCTTCCGAGGCTCAATCCTGACATACCCGGTGGCGGGCCGGTCGAGGTCGCCGCCCCTATCCGCGGCCGGTGAGATAGGCGGAGACGACCACGTTCGCCGCGTACGTGCGGGTGGCCCGGTCGAAGGCGCCGGCGCAGCTGAGCAGCCGCAGTTCGGGACGGCCGGGGTGGTGGGGGCCGTACGCCTGCCGGGCGTCGAACCGGTCGCGCTCCACCACGCGGACGTCGTCCACGGTGAACTCGGCGACCTCGCCGTCGGCGCGCAGCACCCGCACCCGGGCGCCCGGCCGGAGCGCGGCGAGCCGGTGGAAGACGGCCGGGCGGGTCTCGGTGTCGGCGTGCCCGACCATCAGCGCGGGCCCGGCCGCCCCGGGCGCCGTACCGGCCGCGTACCAGCCGACGGCGGCCGCCTGCCGGTACGGGGGCGGGTCGATCGCCCCGTGCGCGTCCAGGCCGCGGGCGACCACGGGGGCGCGCACGCCGAGCGACGGGATCTCGATCCGCTGCGGCACGGCGTCGCGGAGCGGCCGCGCGGCGGGCGGCAGCCGTACGTGGGGCGGCGGGCCGGCGGGGATGAGGGTGCCGGCCGTGGGCGGGGTGGACGGGCGGGGCCGGACGTCGGTGACCTGCCAGCCCCACAGCCACAGCCCGAGGAGCAGCGCCGCCCAGACCGTGCCGGTCAGCAGGCGGCCGCCGAGGCCGGTGCGTCCGTGTGCGGTCACGGTCAGCGGGGCCGCCTGCTGCGGCGGGCGCTGCGCAGCGCCACGGCGGTGGCGGCGACGCCGGCGAGGACCAGGCCGGTCACGGTGTGTGCGGTGCCGGGTCCGTCCTCGCGGGCGTCGACCATGGCGAGGCGGGTGGCGCCGCCTCCGCCGGCCCGGACGGGGGCGGTCGGGCCGGCGGCGGCCGGCGAGGGCGGGGCCCCGTGGCGCTGCGCGGTGGAGGGCCGGGCCGCCCGGCGTTCGACGGTGACGGAGCCCGTGCGGGTGGTGTCCCCACAGCCGACCCGCACGTCGTAGTTGCCGTCCTTCAGCGTGGACCGGACGCGGCTCTCGCCGCGGAGGGCGCCGTCCTCGCCGACGGTCAGCCGCGCGTCGGCGACGAACGCCTTGGAGACGGCGATGGCGGTCCGGCCCGGGCATCCGCTCACCCGGAGGGCGACGTCGTCGCCGGGGGCGGCGGTCGACGGGCCGACCGAGACACCCCCGTCCGCCGCGTGGGCCGCCGGAACGGCGCTCACCGCCCCGAGGACGGCGACAGCACTCAGGGTGACGCGCAGTGATCCCATCGTGAACCTCCAGATACAGGGAGGCTCCCCCGCCGGGGCGGGCCCCGCATCCTGGGCGGGGCCCGCATTGCTCCGAACGGGTCGGATCAGGGCCGTACGGGGTTTCGGATCCGGCGGTCTCGGATGCGGGGGTTCGGGGATCTGGCGGTTCGGGATCCGGCGGTTTCAGTGGTCCTGCGGTTCAGATCCGCTCGACGAGGTCCGCGATGGAGTCGACGACCTGGGAGGGCCGGTACGGGAAGTTCTCCACCTGCTCGCGCCGGGTGAGGCCGGTGAGCACCAGGAACGTCTGCATCCCGGCCTCCATGCCGGCCAGGACGTCGGTGTCCATCCGGTCGCCGATCATGGCGCTGGTCTCGGAGTGGGCGCCGATGGCGTTGAGGCCGGTCCGCATCATCAGCGGGTTGGGCTTGCCCGCGAAGTACGGCTGCCTGCCGGTCGCCTTGGTGATCAGCGCGGCGACCGCGCCGGTCGCGGGCAGCGGGCCTTCGGCGGAGGGGCCGGTCTCGTCGGGGTTGGTGCAGATGAAGCGGGCGCCGGCGTTGATGAGCCGGACCGCCTTGGTCATGGCCTCGAAGGAGTAGGTGCGGGTCTCGCCGAGGACGACGTAGTCCGGCTCGTGGTCGGTGAGGATGTAGCCGATGTCGTGCAGCGCGGTGGTCAGACCGGCCTCGCCGATGACGTACGCCGAGCCGCCGGGCCGCTGGTCGTCCAGGAACTGTGCGGTGGCCAGCGCGGACGTCCAGATGTTCTCCAGCGGCACGTTCAGGCCCATGCGGTTCAGGCGGGCGTGCAGGTCGCGCGGGGTGTAGATCGAGTTGTTGGTGAGGACGAGGAAGGGCCTGCCGGAGTCGCGGAGCTTGGTGATGAACGCGTCGGCGCCGGGGATCGGGACGCCCTCGTGGATGAGGACGCCGTCCATGTCGGTGAGCCAGGACTCGATGGGCTTGCGGTCTGCCATGGTGATGGGACTCTCCTGGCCTGCGTGCGAAGACGGGCTGCGGACGCCGGAACCACGCCGTCCCGACGGCTCCAGCGTAGCCAGGACCGACCGATCCCGACCCCGCCGATCATGCGCGACGGGCGGCCGCCGGGGGAAGGGCCGTGCCGGGTGACCGGGGTCGGCCAAGCGGCACTTGCGATCGGCCGGCTGCCACTGGAGTCCGTGCCGGGTACCCGGGTTCGGGGCGGCTCAGCGGCGCTGGTCGGTCGGCTGCCTGCTGCCGGGCCCGTGCCGGATGTCCAACGGCCAGGCAGCTCAGCGGCGCTGGGCGATCAACCGGCCGCCACCGGGGGAAGGCCTGTACCGCGCCCCCGAGGTCCGGCGCGGCTCAGCGGCGCTCGGCGATCACTCGGCTGCTGCCGGGGCCCGTGCCTCGTGTCCAGGGGCCCGGCAGCTCATCGGCGCTCGGCGATGGCAACCGGCAGCCACCGGGGGAAGGTGCCGCGCGCCCGGCGTCCGGCGTGGCTCAGCGGCGCTTGCGGGCGATCAGGGAGGTGGCGCCGGCCGTGCCACGCGCCCGGGGTCCGGGCGGCTCAGCAGCGCTCGGCGGTCAGCCGGCCGCCGCACCGGGGGGAAGGCCCGTGCCACATACCCGGGGTCCGGCGCGGCTCAACGGCGCGTGGCAATCAGCCGGCCGCCGCCAAGGACGCATGCCGCGTACCCGGCGTCCCGGACGGATCAGCGGCGCTTGCGGGCGATCAGGAGGGTGGCGCCGGCGAGCAGCAGGGCCACGGTGGTGGTGAAGGTGACGCCGGGCGGTGAGGTGAGGCCGGTGCGGGCCAGTTCGTCGGCGAGGGTGAGGCGCTCCTGAGGGGGCGCGCTGGAGGACGGGGAGGCGTCCGGGTCGGCGGGCGGGGCCGAGGCGTCCTGCTCGGCGGGGCCGGTCGGGTCGTCTGTGCCGTCCCGGTCCGGCGCCTCGGACGGATCGTCCCCGTCGGTGGGGGCCGCCTCCACCTTGAACCGGTAGTCGTTGGACTGGCCGACCCAGTCGCCGTCGCCGTCGTGGCGCTGGACGACGGCCGCGTTGGCCGTGACCTCGTTGGGGGCGGCGTCGGAGGTGAGGGCGAGCCGGACCTTCACGGAGACGGTCTTGCGGGGGCCGACGGTGAACCCGGGGAAGCCGTCGAAGGCGCCGACGAGTTCGTCCTGGTCGGTGGTCTCGAAGCGGACGGGGCGTGGCCGGTCGTCCCGGCCGCCCGGGTAGAACTCCAGGCGCGGCTGGGACGGCGTCAGGCTGCGCCCGGCGTCGACGAGCACGACGACCGGGTGGATGCCGGTGCAGGTGCGTCCGGTCCTGTTCTCCAGGTCCAGGTACCAGGTGCCGAACCCGCCGCCGGCCGTGTAGGACTCCGGTCCGCCGTGCAGCCGGGTGGCCAGCGGGAAGGAGCGGCCGTCACCGGCGCAGCCGGGCGCGACGGGTTCCGCCCGCGCCGGGGGTGCGACGGCGAGGAGGGCTGCCGCTGCGAGGCCGAGGGGTACGGGTGTGTGCAGTCGCATGAACACATGACCATGCCGGACGGGAGGGCCTTTCGGGCGACGCCGCCCCGGGATGGCTGCGCGGGTCCGCCCGATCGGCGGAGGGTTGCACCCGGGCAGGGGCGAGCCGTTTGAGCAGGGGCAGGCCCCCGCCAGGTCACCCCTCCGCGCGGCCGAACAGTGGGGCGAGCAGAAGTTGGGCCGCGCCCTCTGCCACTCCGTCGGTCGCCGTCGGGGCCAGGCGGACCGGGATGGCTTCCTCGCCGGCGCGGGCGGCGCGGGCGTCGAGGACCGCGGTGACGCCGTCGACGAAGGTGTCCGGGGCCGCGGCGACCGTACGTCCGCCGAGCAGGACGAGGTCGACGTCGAGCAGTGCGACCAGGTTGCCGGCGGCCGTGCCGAGGACGCGGGCCGCCTCCGCGGTGTCGCCCCGGGCGACGGCGGTCAGGCAGAGGGCCTCGACGCAGCCGCGGTTGCCGCAGCCGCAGGGCGGGCCGTCCAGCTGGACCACCTGGTGCCCGAACTCCCCGGCGCCGGTGCGGGTGCCCCGGTGGACGGTGCCGCCGATGACGAGCCCGCCGCCGAGGCCGGCCCCGAAGTGCAGATAGGCGAACGAGGTGCCCGCCGTCTCCGGGGGGCCGACGGCCAGGGCGAGGGCGGCGGCGTTGGTGTCCTTGTCGACGACAACCGGCAGCGACAGCCGCCGCACCAGCACGCTGCGCAGCGGGAAGCCGTTCCACTCCGGGAACCCGGTGACGCGGTGCAGGACGCCGCGCCGGTGGTCGAGCGGTCCCGGCAGGGCGACGCCGACACCGAGCACCGGGCCCGGCCGGGCGGCCCCGGACACCAGCCCGTTCACCTCGGCCACCAGCCGGTCGACGACCGTGTCCGCCCCGGCGCCGAGGTCCAGCGGGGCGGCACGGCGGGCCACGACGGCGCCGGTCAGATCGCAGAGCACCACGGTCAGCTCGTCCCGGTCGAGGTGGACGCCGACCGCGTGCCCGGCGTCGGGGACGAGCCGCAGCACGGTGCGCGGCTTGCCGCCGGTGGAGGCCCGGCGCCCGGCCTCCGCCGCGAGGCCGTCCTCCCGCAGCCGCGCCGTGATCTTGCTGACCGCCTGCGGGGTGAGCCCGGTGCGCTCGGCGAGTTCGAGCCGGCTGATGCCGTCGGGGCCGGCCGTGCGCAGCAGATCGAGCACGAGCGCGGTGTTGTGGCTGCGCAGGGCGTCCAGGTTCACCCCGCCGGCCCCGCTTTCCGTCCTGTTCACACCTCCCATTGTCCCTGGCGCTTGCACTTTGGCAACAGCGTTGCGAAAGTGGGGCGTATGAGTGCTACTCCCCTCCGCGTGGGCCTCGTCGGCTACGGCCTGGCCGGCTCGGTCTTCCACGCCCCGCTGATCGCCACCACCGAGGGGCTCACCCTCGACACGGTGGTCACCTCGAACCCCGAGCGGCAGCGGCAGGCCCGCGCCGAGCACCCCGACGTACGTGTCGCCGCCTCGCCGGACGAGCTGCTCGCCCGCGCAGGCGACCTCGACCTGCTCGTCGTCGCGTCCCCGAACAAGACGCACGTCCCGCTCGCCACCGCCGCCCTGAAGGCGGGCCTGCCGGTCGTCGTGGACAAGCCGCTCGCCGGCACCGCGGCCGAGGCCCGCGAGCTGGCGGCGCTGGCCGAGGAGCGCGGCCTGCTGCTCTCCGTCTTCCAGAACCGCCGCTGGGACAACGACTTCCTCACCCTGCGCCGGCTTCTCGAGGACGGCGAGCTGGGCGACGTCTGGCGCTTCGAGTCGCGTTTCGAGCGCTGGCGTCCGCAGACCAAGGGCGGCTGGCGGGAGTCCGGCGACCCCGCAGAGATCGGAGGTCTGCTCTACGACCTCGGCAGCCATGTCGTCGACCAGGCCCTCGTCCTCTTCGGCCCGGTCACCCAGGTGTACGCCGAGGCCGACGTCCGCCGCCCCGGCGCCGAGACCGACGACGACACCTTCCTGGCGCTCACGCATGCCAACGGCGTCCGCTCCCACCTGTACGTCTCCGCCACGACCGCCCAGCTCGGCCCCCGATTCCGGGTGCTCGGCTCGAAGGCCGGTTACGTCAAGCACGGCCTGGACCCGCAGGAGGCGGCGCTGCGCGAGGGCCGGCGCCCCGGCGACGACGCCGACTGGGGCACCGAGCCCGAGGAGCTGTACGGCCGGCTGGGCGCCGGCGAGTCCCCGATCACGGGCGGCGGCAGCGCCGTACCGACCGTGCCCGGCGACTACCCCGCGTACTACGCGGCCGTCGCGGCGGCCCTGCGCGACGGCGGCCCCAACCCGGTGACCGCCCTGGAGGCGGCCGCCGCCCTGGACGTACTGGAGGCGGCGCGACGCTCCGCCCGTGACGGAGTGACGGTGACCCTGTGACGCACACGAGCGGACCGACCCCGAAGTTCCAGCCCGAGCTGACGCCCTCCCTGGAGGAGCTGGAGGCCCAGGAACGCCGCCTGGTCTTCCCCCGGTTCACCTACGAGGACGCCTGGGCGCTGGGCTCCCTGCTGGTGGAGCTGGCCCGGGAGCGGCAGGCCCCGGTCGCCGTCGACATCCACCGCGCCGGCCAGCAGCTCTTCCACGCGGCGCTGCCGGGCTCGACGCCCGACAACGACGCCTGGATCGCCCGTAAGCGCCGGGTCGTGGAGCGCTACGGCGCCTCCTCCTACCTGGTGGGCGCCCGGTGCCGCGCCAAGGGGACGACGTTCGAGGACTCCTCGCGGCTGGACCCCGACGTCTACGCGGCCCACGGCGGCTCGTTCCCGATCACCGTCGAGGGCGTCGGCGTGGTCGGCGCGGTCACGGTGAGCGGACTGCCGCAGCTGGCCGACCACCGGATGGTGGTGGAGGCGCTGGACACCTTCCTGGCGAAGCAGTAGGAGGCGCGGGGACCGCGTGGCGTGATCGGCCACGCGGCCCCGGCCCCTCACGCCTGCTCGAACTCCTGCCGCTGCCGGCCCAGCCCCTCGATCTCCAGCTCCACCACGTCCCCGGCCCGCAGATACGGCTTCGGCTCGGGCCGCCCCAGCGCGACGCCCGCCGGGGTCCCCGTGTTGATGACGTCACCGGGGTACAGGGTCATGAAGTGGCTGACGTACCGCACGACCTCCCCCACCGGGAAGATCTGCTCGGCCGTCGTACCGTCCTGCTTCAGCTCGCCGTTCACCCACAGCCGCAGCGCCAGGTCCTGCGGGTCGGGCACCTCGTCGGCGGTCACCAGCCACGGCCCGAGCGGGTTGAACGTCTCGCAGTTCTTGCCCTTGTCCCAGGTGCCGCCCCGCTCAATCTGGAACTCCCGCTCGGACACGTCGTGCGCCACCGCGTACCCGGCGACATGCGCGAGCCCCTCCTCGGCGGACTCCAGATAGCGGGCCGTACGGCCGATGACGACCGCCAGCTCGACCTCCCAGTCCGTCTTGGCCGACCCGCGCGGCACCAGCACGGTGTCGTGGGGGCCGACGACCGTGTCCGGCGCCTTGAAGAAGACGACCGGCTCGGACGGCGGCTCGGCGCCGGTCTCGCGGGCGTGGTCGTGGTAGTTGAGGCCGATGCACACGATCTTGCCGATCCGCGCGAGCGGCGGCCCGATCCGCAGCCCCTCCGGGTCCAGCGCGGGCAGCTCGCCCGTACCGGCGGCGGTGCGGACGCGGGCGAGCGCCGCGGGGTCGGCGAGCAGCGGTCCGTCGATGTCCGGGACGAGGCCCGACAGGTCCCGCAGGGTCCCCTCGGCGTCGAGCAGCGCGGGCCGCTCCGATCCGGCCGTACCGACGCGCAGCAGCTTCATGGTCACAATCTCCCTCGATCGTGGGGCGCCCGCCGACGGGTGCAGCCATCGGAGGACTGGTCGATCCTCCAAGCTGCACAGCCAGTCCGCAAGACCCGGTTCACGTACTGGACCAAGGCCTCGGAGTCATCGGGTCATCAGCCATCGGTCATCAGCTCGGCCATCGGTCATCGGTAGAGGGCGGCGCGCTCGATGGCGCTCCAGGTGGTGCTGGTGACCACGTAGAGGGCGGCGGCCAGCGGCACGACGGCGACAGTGAAGAGGGTGAGGAAGGACATGAACGGCATGACCTTCGTCATCGCGCCCATCGCCCCCATGCCGGGCACGGCCTGTCCGTCGGCCACGGGCGCCACCGGGTTGGCGGCCATCATCCGCTTCGTACGCCGGTAGTTGAAGACGGCGACCGCGGCGACCAGCAGGAACAGCGCGAGGTAGACCAGCCCGGCCGGGCCGAGGGCTCCGCCGGCGCCGAGCGCGTCGGCCCAGCGGTCGCCGAGGGGCGCGGCGAACAGCTCGTGGGACAGCAGCTCGTTGGCGTGACCGCCGATCGTGGTGTTGGAGAAGAGGTGGTAGAGCAGGAAGAAGGCGGGCAGCTGGAACAGGCCCGGCAGACAGCCGGCCAGCGGGGACACCTTCTCCTTGGTGTGCAGCTCGACGATGGCCCGCTGGAGCCGCTCGGGGTTCTTCCCGTGCCGCTTGCGCAGCTCGGCGATCTTCGGCTGCAGCTCGGCGCGTGCCTTCTGCCCGCGCGCGGCGGCCCGGGACAGGGGGTGCACGAGCAGTCGTACGAGCGCGGTGAACAGGACGATCGCGGCGGCGGCCGCGGTGGCGCCGAACAGCGGGGCGAGCAGATCGGCGAGCCGCTGAACGAGGTCGGCGAAAACGGACATGGGTGAGCCCTCCGTGGGTCTCGTCGTGCCGGAGTGGGGCGGATGCCGGTGAACGGCATGGCGGCATGACGACCCGCGTGGGGTCACACGGTCAGGACGGACGGTCGGGGTGCGTGCCCTACGCGGTGGTCGCCGGGAGGGCGTGCCCGGGCGCGCGGGGCCGTGGCCGGCCGGAGGCGTCGGGGTCGCGTTGGGGCAGGAAGGCCGTACGGCGGGCCCGGTCGCGGATGGCCGTCCGTACACGCGTGGGCGGTACGGCGGGCGCGGCGCGCGAGGCGAGCATCGAGCAGGCGGCGAACGCGGAGCTCGCGGCGGCGGTGGCGGCGAGCGCGACGGTCGCGGACAGGCTGCCCGTGTCGAGCAGCGTGATCTCCAGGAAGAGGACGACCAGGAGGGCGGCGGGGCGCAGGCGCGCGGCGATGCGGATCATCGGCTGCCCCCCTCTGGTGCTGCTGGCGCTTGCTCGCGTTCGTTCGTTCGTTATACAGGACGTCCGACGGGAGGGGTTCGTTCCGCCCAGTCCGGGGACGGCCGTCAGGCGGGCTCGAGCTCGAGGGGCTCCAGCAGCCGCTTGGGCCGCAGCAGCGCCCGGCTGACCGGATCCGCCGGCTCCGGGTCGAGCCCGGACCCCGGCAGCATCTCGACATCGGCGGCGGGTACGACGATCCCGCAGGCGGGGCATTCGCCGTACGCCCCGAGCCCGGTCCCGCAGGGGGCGTGCCTGAAGACGCGCAGCGGCCGGTCGCCGAAGTGCTCGCGGCCCCACATGCCGAGGGCCCGCAGGGTCGGCCACAGGGCGACACCGCGGTCGGTGAGGACGTACTCGTCTCGCGGCGGGGACTCCTGGTAGCGGCGTTTGGCGAGGACGCCCTCCGTGGTGAGCATCTGGAGGCGGGCGGCCAGGACGGCGCGCGGGATGCCGAGGTGGACAAGGAAGTCGTTGTAGCGCCGGACGCCGTAGAGCGCGTCGCGGACGACCAGGAGCGTCCACCGCTCACCGACGACCTCCAGCGCGCGGGCGATCGAGCAGTCCTGCGTCGCGTAGTCCTTGCCCAGAGCCATGACGCCCACTGTACAGCTTTCCACCTCCTTGGTTCGGTGAACAGACTGACGATGCTACGGTGTGGCGCATGCCCAAGTTCACTGAACGAACTGATGTCGCCGCCGGGCCGGTCACCGCCCCCGGGCCGGCCGCCGTCGCCTCCTCGCCGCCCGCCGAGGAGGCCTCGCCCCGCTCGGGCCGGGCCACCCTCGCACTGACCAGCGCCGCCACCGCCGTGGCCCTGATGACGTACACGGCCCCGATGGTCACGCTCCCCGAGACCGCCGCCGATCTGCACACCCCGCTCTCCGCGCAGGCGTGGCTGCTGAACGGCACCCCGCTGGGCCTCGCCGCCCTCCTCCTGGTGGCCGGCAGCCTCGCCGACGACTACGGGCGGCGCCGGATCTTCGTCGCGGGCACCCTCGCGCTGGGCGTCACCACCGCGCTGGGCGCGCTGACCAGCTCGACCTGGCTGTTCACGCTGGCCCGGGTCGCGCAGGGCGGCGCGAGCGCGGCCCTTCTCGCCAGCAGCCTCGGCCTGATCGTGCACGCCTTCCCGAGCCCACGCGGCCGGCTGCACGCCACCGGCGTATGGGGCGCGTTCGTCAGCGGCGGCATCGCCGTGGGCCCCCTCGTCGCCGGCGCGATGCCCGACTGGCGGGTCACCTACGCCGTCCTGGGCGCGGCCGCGCTCGTCGTGGCCGCCCTGTCCCATCGCGCCCTCACCGAGTCCCGCGCCCCACGCGGCGGCCGCCCCGACCTGGCCGGCGCGGTCACCTTCGGCCTGGCGCTGGTCTCCCTGGTCGCGGCGCTGACCCTGGGCCGCGACGGCTGGCTGCGCGCCCCCGTCGCGCTGCTCCTCCTCGCGACGGTGCTCCTCCTCGGCCTGTTCGCCGTCGTGGAACGGCGCACGGCGACCCCGATGATCGACCTGGGCCTGCTCCGCCGCCCCGGCTTCCTGGCCTCCTCCACCGGCGGCCTGTTCACCGGCTTCGCGGTCATCGGCCTGTTCAGCCTTCTGCCGACGCTGCTCCAGCAGACGCTCGGCCTGTCCGCGATGGACACGGCCTGGCTGTTCCTGCTGTGGTCCGGCCTGTCCTTCGCCGTGGCCCTCCAGGCCCGCAGACTGGCGGGCCGGATGGCGCCTCGCCTCCAGCTCGCCCTCGGCTTCGCGCTGCACGCGGCCGGCGCCCTGGCCCTGCTGGGCTCGCTCGGCTCCGGCACCTGGACCCGGCTGCTGCCCGGCCTGATCGTCGCCGGGGTGGGCAGCGGTCTGCTGAACGCCGCCCTGCCCCTGCTCTCCGTGGAGTCGGTGCCGCCCCAGCGGGCCGCCATGGGCTCCGGAGCCCAGCAGACCTTCCGGTACATCGGCTCCTGCGCCGGTGTGGCCCTGACCATCGCCGTCGTCACCTCCACGAAGGGTGGCCTGGCCCACGGCGGCGACATCGCCCTGGTCGTCTCGGCGGTCCTGGCCCTGGTCGCGGCGGCGGCCGTGGCGGCCCTGCGGGAGCGGACGGCCTGACCCGCCCCGCGGATCAGCGCCCCCGGACGGAGACGAGCTTCGCCCACACCACCAGGCGGTACGTCGACGTGAACTGCGGGGTGCAGGTGGTGAGGGTGAGGTAGTGCCCCGGCGTCGTATAGCCGTACCTCGGCACGACGCCGGAACGCGGGACGGGCGCGAGGACGCCGCCGTCCCCGGGCGTGGTCCGCGGCAGCACCCGGTCCACGGCGTACGTGTGGACGGCCGCCCGCGTCTCGATCCGCACCACGTCCCCGGCCCCGAGCCGGTCGAGACGCCGGAACGGCTCCCCGTGCGTGTTCCGGTGCCCGGCGAGCCCGACGTTCCCGGCCTCCCCCGGCTGCTGGGTGCCCGGATAGTGCCCGACCCACCCCTGATCGAGCACCCCACGCCGGGCGACGCCTTCGGCGACGGGGACGCGGAGATGGAGACGGGGGATGGAGAGGACGGCGTAGGGGCGGGTGCGGGTGGCTTTGGTGGAGGGGGTGCGGGGGTCGGCGGGGGCCGGGGGGACCGTCGTACGTGAGCCGTCACTCGCGCCCGTAGGGCCACGCATATGTGCCCCGTCTCCTTGATCCCCGCGGTCCTTTTGATTCCGCCAGTCCCGCTCAAGGGCGCGCACCTCGCGCTCGGCGCTCGCCCGGGCCTCGCGGTTCGTCCACCACACCTGGTGCACGACCAGGAGCGCGAGCACGGCGCCCACGGTGACGAGGACCTCCCCCGCGCTCCACACCACCCGCCGCACCACGGCACGCCGCCGCATCCGGCCGTGCCGCACGACGCGCACCCGCCCCGCCATCACAGCCGCCCCCTCCGCCGAAGCCGCCCGCACGATAGGGCGGACGGCGCGAGGTTCCCAGCCCCTTCGGGACCCTTTTCCTCCCCCCTCCGTCCTCTCCACGGACATCCACGCGCAGTACGGTGTCCCCCATGCGCCCCGACACGCCTGCCGAAAACGTCGACCACACCGCCGAGGCGGCACGCCTGGAGCGAACCGCCGGCATCTACCCCGAGGACGCCGAGGCCCTGCTCCTGCGCGCCGCGGCCCACCTGGAACTGTCCGGCGACCGCCCCGCCGCGACCGCCCTCTACGACCGCCTGCTCGCGTCGTCGGCCCCCTTGGAGAACCCGCATCTGGTACGGGCCCTCAAGGCGTCCAACCTCTGGGAGTACGGCCACGAGGCCGAGGCCAGGGCGATCATCGACGGCGTCCGCGCGTCCGCGCCGAGGGACCCGGCCCCCTGGGTGATCGTCGCGGAGTCGCTGGAGGCGCACGACGAACTGGAGCAGGCGCAGGAGACGTTCACGGAGGCGGCCCGCCTGCTGCTGACGGACGTCGAGGAACCCCCGTACGCGACGCATCCGCTGCTGTTCGGGCGCCACCGGGTCCGCCGCATGCTGGGCCTGGCCCACGACGAGTGGGACGCGCTGGCGGACACCCTGCACTCGATGCCGGTGTCCCTGGACGAGTTGCACGACCCCAAGCGGGTCTGGTCCCTGGGTTCGGACAACCCGGCGGAGCTGGAGGCGGAGATCTCCCGCCTGCGCGCCGAGCTCGGCGCCTACCGGGAGGCCCTGTCGCGCCCGTTCCCCGTGGCGATGCTGCGCTGGCCGGCGGACGAGCTGACGGAACTGCTGACGGCGTACCCGTCGCTGTCCGCCGAGTACCCCTCGTACGACGCGCACCTGGCGACGATAGAGACGTCCCTGCGCGAACTGTCCGCCTCCGGCACCCCGAACCTGGGCATCGTCACCGGCACGGTCCCCTCCTACGAGGCCTTCGCCGCCTCCGAACTCTCCTCCCCGGACGACCCGACCCTCCTCCCCCAGTACGCGACCACCCTGGCCGCCCGAGGCCGAGCCACCGCCTGGCCGCCACAGCGGGGGGCGGCTTGCTGGTGCGGGTCGGGGCGGGGGTATGGGGAGTGCCATGGGGTGTAGCCCAAGCGGCCGCGGGGGCCAGGACGGTCGCCTGTTCCCCGCTCGCAGGGGCCCGGACTACTCTCTCCGGTGTGTCCGAAGATCCGTCGTGGGTAGCCCCTGAAGGTTCCTGGGCTTCGTCCGCGGCCCGCCGTCGCAACATGCAGGCGATCCGAAGCCGCGACACGAAGCCCGAGAAGCTGCTCCGGCAGCTAGTGCACGCCAAAGGGCTGCGCTACCGGGTCGCGGCACGCCCCCTGCCGGATCTGCGCCGGACGGCGGACATGGTGTTCGGCCCGGCCAAGGTCGCCGTCTTCGTCGACGGCTGCTACTGGCACGGGTGCCCCGATCACTACGTTCCGCCGAAGACGAACTCTGGCTACTGGTCGCAGAAGGTCCTCCGTAACGTCGAGCGTGACCGGGACACTGATCAGCGGCTCAGGGACGCGGGATGGCTCGTGCTCCGCTTCTGGGAACACGAAGCAGCGGAAGACTGCGCACTCGCCGTCTCCGCGGCCGTGGCTGCGCGGAAGGCCCAGCAGAGCAAGAAACGCCAGCCCTGATCACCGTCCTGTCGGCGGTCGGCTCTCAGGGGGCTCTAAGAGCGTTCCGCCTCCCTTACGCTATCTCCGGCGAGTGAGAGGTCTTGGCCGGTTCTGTGGGGGGCTGTGCCGCTCGGCTCGCTTCAAGGCAAAGCTGCCGCGGTGCGTCCCCGCGGTGGCGCGGAGCACTGGGGGGCAAGGTGGCGGTCGAGCGCACAAACCGCGACGTCCGGACACTCATCAAGCAGATCGCGGCCGGAGAGATCATGCTCCCCGAGATCCAGCGCGGGTACGTATGGAAGGCATCGCAGGTCGCACGGCTCATCGAATCGCTGTACCGCGGGTATCCAGCGGGGTCCCTGCTGTTCTGGAAGACCGGTCAGCCCGCCGAGACCCGGGAGGCAGCCATTGGCACGTCTCAGGCGTTGCCGAGCGTCATGCCTCTCTACCTGCTGGACGGCCAGCAGCGGCTCACTTCGCTCTTCCGCGTCCTGACCGATCACCCGGAAGCCCAGGTCGTCTTCAACATCGAGACGGAGGCCTTCCAGAACCAGAGCGCCGCCACCCGACGGAACCGAAAGTGGATCAAGGTCTATGACGTCGTCGGTCCCGACGCCGACATGTTCGCGATCCACGGCGAGCTCAAGGGGGCCGGGCTCGCTCTGCCGGAGCCGGAGATCGGGCGCCGGCTCAACGCGCTTCAGAAGATCACGCAGCGCGACTTCCATATGGAAGTGCTGCATGACTTCGAGTACGAGGAGGTCGCCGACATCTTCGTCCGCGTCAACAGTGGCGGACGGGCACTGAAGACGACCGACCTCGCGCTGGCGACGCTTTCCGCCCGCACCCCCGGCTTCCTCGGGCAGTTGGAAGCCGAATCGGCTCGCTGGGCGGAGCAGGGATACGGCGCTCTGAACGTCAACTTCCTGATCAAGGCGCTGACCTTGAGCTTGTCCACCACCGGCACGCGCCTCGCGTCCGTGGCGAAGCTGACCGCGGCCAGCACAGAGATGGTGGAGACCGGCTGGGAGAAGGTCCAGCGTGGGCTCGCTCGTGTGGTCCCCCTTCTCCGGGAGAGGCTCCTCATCCCGACGACAGCCCTGATCCCGTCACTCGCCGCCCTCCACCCTCTGATCCTCTACTACGGCCGGCAGCCCAGCGACGCAAGGATCCCCAGGGAAGTCGAGAACGGACTTCTGTACTGGTTCCTCGTCGCCACCGCTCGCAACCGGTACGGCGGTGCCACTGACACCACCCTGACCCAGGACATCAGGACGCTGGACACGGATGATCCTGTGGCAGCCCTCCTCGGCAACCTCGGAATCCGTGAGCACGGCCTCGCTGTGGCGGACAGTGACCTGTCGGGCCGCAATCACCAGAGCCCTTACCTGATGTTCTGCTATCTCGCGGCAGCTCACGCCGGTGCCACCGACTGGTGGGACGGCGGACCGATCTCGGCGACCGTCGACCAGTCCGGGAAGCCGCAGTACAGCCTCGTGCACCCGGCCACCAAGCTGCGCAGCCATAGTTCCAAGTACTCGTCCACCGAGATCAACGAGCTCGCCAACATCGTCTTCGTTTCTGAGCAGACAGCGAAGAACATCATCGGCAGCCGTTCCCCCGCCGCCTATATGCAGAGCGTCGGCCTCAGCGACCGTACCGCGCACGCGATTCCAGACGATCCGGCTGTTCTCGAGGCAGCCGGTTACCGTGACTTCCTGGCCGCACGCAGGATGCTGCTGGCGGAGCGGATCACCGCGTTGCTCGACCAGTTCCGGCCTGCTTTCCTTGCCGCAGCCGGTACGGAGGCAAAGACGCGTGCGCCGCGCTCGCTCGTGCTTGCCGGGTACTCCGAATCCGGCCGAAGCGTCCTTGTAGCCGAAGCGGAGGCAGACAGCCGGAGCTGGACCGGGTGGATCAACCCCGGGGACTTCGAGAGGGCTCTCGACGCTGCCTCCACCGGAATCGCGAGCGACGTCCCCGTCGGCGACGATACGGCTCCGCTCCGTGTCGACGATGAGGGCAGCGTGACTTTCGGGCTTGGCCCCTTCATCATCCGTGGCTCGCTCGACCAGTGGCGCACGGCGGTGAAGGACGCCTTCGAGGACGCACAGCCTCTGACGGAATGCCCTGAACCCACGGACGACCAATGGCCTGGAGAGCCGACGGAGTTCCTCATCTCGGACGCGGGAGTGCCAGCGTCCTGATCCCCGGCCAATGAACCGCGCCCGCCCGGCTGCCGGCACAAGGCAGCTCTAGTGGAGTGGCATCCCTCTGAGCAGCTCGGGCGCGGTCGTGGCGAGCATCGGTGCGATGCTCGGAATGCCCGGCACGGATATCCCCGGTGGCACATCGAGCCTGCACGACTCCCACCGTCCCCGGGGGGAGCGGTCCGCGGGTACCTGGTCCGCGATCCACTCCCGGGGTAACGCGGCCACCGACGCGAGCTGCAACTCAGCGGTAAGACGGACGGTTACGAGTTCCCAAGCCGGATCACGCAGCATGGTCTCGTACTCGTTCCGCGAGATGTAGATGGTGAGCCGGCCCAGCCGGACTGTGCTTTTGACTTCCAAGTGGGCGCAGTACTGAGAGTCATCGACATAGATGTCGTAGCCGTGGCCGTCAGACCATGCCGCAACGTGCTCAACCCGGCCTTCAGCCGACTCGGACAGCAGCTCGAGCAGGGCGAGTTCACCGGCCGAGCCGATACGCGAGCGCTTTTCGGTGTCGACCTTGCTCCACACCCTGTTGAGCTGCGCGTACGCTTCCTCCTGGCCGAGCCCGAGGGTCTCCGCCGCGCGGAGGGCGTCTTCCGGGAGTTCATCCGGCCTGCGGATGAGCAAGTCGGCGTCCTGAAACCAGGGCACGCCGCTATGGACCATGGCGGCTTCGAAGACACGGCAGTCCACGGGTACCTGGGAGCGCGAGTCCTCCAGCAGTCCCGTCTCACGGATCCAGGCGTACGCGGCGTCGTATTGCGTCGGGGTGATGTCGCTGAAGTCGCTGTGCGTATGGAACAGGGCACGGACACGCGCGACCCCGCTGACGGGAAGCCGCTCCAGCCAGCGGACGGCCGCACGCAGCACCGGTTCAGGCGGCACGGGCACGGAGATGACCCATCAGCGCTTGAAGGTCTCGATGGTCCAGGCCGCCACCGACGGCCGGCTCCTCTTCCAGGTCGGCCAGCTGCTGAACCGCGGGGTCGTCGAGGATGCTCCCCATGAAATTCAGCTTGTCACCCAGCCTCTGATCAACGACTTCGTCGATGGTTCCCTCTGAGGCAAGCACGGTCACGCGCGTTTCGGTTTCCGGGGACAGTCCAAGCCGGTGAATACGGTCAAGGCTCTGCAGGAAACGACCGGCCGCGAAGTCCCGGTCCACGTACACCGCGTCGTGACAGTGATGGTGAAGGCTGATTCCCTCACCGAGAGTTCCCGGGTTCGACAGAAGGACCATGCAGTCCCGGTCATACCGGAAGCGCTTGATCGCCTGCTCGCGGTCGGCATCCCCCATCCCGCCGTACACCAGGGCCGGCGAGAACTCGCTGAGCATGTTCTCCAGCGTGTTCAGACTCCGGACAAAGGTGGACCAAACAAGCGTCTTACGGCCCTTGGCCGCGTTCTCGCTGACAATGGCAAGCACTTCTCGGTACTTCGGCGACATCTCGTAACTAGGAAGATCCCGCATCAGGTCAAACAGTGCCGTGCCTTGAGGAACAGAGAGGGGTGGCACTCGGTACGACAACGGTTCATAGCGCGTTGTCCCGACGGCGAGGAGCGCCGGGCTGGTGGCCGCCATGAGCATATAGACGATGATCTTGCCGAGGGCCAGGAAATCCCCTTCCGAGCCCGCAGCGCGCGCGGAGAAGCGGCCAACGAGCGCTTCGTACACCTCCTGATGAAGGGGCGGCATAGGGACCGTGCGCAGGGTCGTGGACACCGGCGGCAGTCCGAGCTCGCCCTTCGTGGTGCGGGTGAACAGCGGCCGCAGCACCTGGCTCGCCTTGGCGAGGTCCCCGCCCGCCACAGCCTGGATGACCTTCTGGCGTCCATGTCCTGGCCATACGAAGCCGAACAGGTTCTCCAGATCCTTGACGCCGTTAGGAGCCGGCGTGCCGGTGAGGATCAAGCGATGCCTGCTGCACGGTCCGAGCGCGAGGCAGGCGGCACCATCGGTTCCGTCCGCGCCGCGCTTCATCCGGTGGGCCTCATCGAGCAGGAGCATGGACGGTCGCGCGGCGAGCCATTGGCCGAGTTCGTTCACCACGCCGTCCTGGCGCAGCCGCTCATAGTTGACGATGAGCACGTCCGCGGCGGGATCAGCGTCCTTGGTGAAGACGTCCATGCGCAGCGGCTCGCTCAGGCACTGCCGGTTTTCGTGCTTCCACGATTCGAAGCAGGACTTCGGCCCCACGATGAGAAGGCGCTCAAGGCCTTCCGCACGGCGAAGCGCATGGAACACGGCCAGGCCGACACGGGTCTTGCCGGCTCCGGGAACAGAGAAGTTGGCCCCGTGACGGAGGGAGAGCAGCTTGGCGATGTCCCGGCGCTGGAAGCTCGTGAGATCCGCGACCCACTGAGGCCCGAGCCGTCCGCCGACCTCATCAGGGTCGACTTCCCCGGCCTCGCCGGCCGCCGGATCCAGGCGTTTCGCCACGGTCTGCGCATCGACGGCCGAGTCTGTGGCCAGGGCGGCCAGCTGGGGGTCCCACAGGACGCTGCTGGGCTCCGGCCAGTTCGCAAGAGCCACCAGGTTCGTCAGAAGGTCATCGATCTCGACCTCCATGGTTCCCGGGGACCGCTGCACGCTGGTCTGGAACCGGAGAGCAAGACGGCGAAGCTCGTTCTCGTATCCGGTCCCCGCTCTGAGCCGTGCCCGGGTCACACCGTCGCCGAACCCGATCTCCAGGCTTGGCGCGGATGCCTGGGCTGCCATCACTTCTCCCGCGTCGAGTCGAGAAGCCAGGCAACGCCATCGCCAGGGGAGCTGAAAGTGCGCCCTGCCTGCTTCGCGAGCCGGGTTAGGCTGGCCTTGAGCGTGAGAAGTGCGTCGTCGAACGCATCCTCGTCGAGGGCGCGCTTGGTCTTGGCCTCAGCGAACTCGGCCGCACACTGATTCACGTAGTCAGCGGCGTCCGTCAGCCGCTCCGGAACGGCTACCTGGCGCTTCTGGAGCTCAGCGTTCGCTCCGGCCAGCTTCACGGCGGCGTCGAAGGTCTTGCGCGCCGTCTTGATAAGCGCGTCAGCCTTCGCCACGGACCCCGCGTCCAGGGAGCCCCCGGACTGCGCCGCCGCCTTCGCCTGCAGCAGGGAATCGGTGAGCGCACGGGTGGTCTTCACCGTCGTCGTGGCATCCGGAATCGCCACACCCGCCAGCCCGGGGATGGACACGGCCGCGGACTCCTGAGCAGCGGGCCGGAGTTCGTCAGGGAGCCGCTCTTCCAGGTAGCGGCTGTGGAAGTCGGCCTCCGCGAGACGCACCGACGTCTTGGCGTAGTTCAGCACCACCATCGCCAGACGGGACTCCTTGAGCAGCTCGGCGGCATCAGGGTCGGTCTTGGCCAGCTTGGTGTAGTCGCGGTGCAGTTCCCGGAGCTTCTCCTGGTGATCCTCGAAGTCGACGAGCCGGAGCGTGGCGCCGCTCGCCGTCCGGCTACGGTCAATCGCGTCGTTGATCAACTGGTAGACCCAGCGATCCTGCTGGAGGGTGGTCTTCTTGATGTTGAAGTCGCGGGCCACGTCTTCCTCGCGGCGTCCGTCCGCGAGCTCGTCCTCGATCGCGATGAGGCGATTGATGTACGAGTACTCGCGACGCTTGTCGCGGCGCAGCTGCAAGGCGAGCTCAACGTTGTTGATATCGCGGCGCGACGTGTCCGGGGGGAGCACACCCACCCGGATATCCCTGATCCCCAGGTCCCTCAAGGCCGCGCATCGGGTGTTGCCATCCACAAGAATGCCGTCCGGACTGATGATTCCGGGCTCGCGCTGGCCCACATCGTCCAGCTCATCCTGAAGGGCCGTGTAGTCAGGGTCCTTCTGATTCGGGTTGGACGGCCGGCAACGCAGCAGGTCATGCAGATACGTTTGTCCTGCCTCGCTCCACGGCTCCTCCTCCAAGACCCGGTTCCGTTCCGGATCCAGGGTGCGCTGTGCGCGGATCCGGTGGGTGTCGGGGTTGAAGTACAGCATGTCGACCGGCATGGAGATCACATGCAGGTGCTTCTGCTCACCCCGCCATTCCACGGTGATCTTCGCACCGTCCTCGGCCATGGCCTGCTTCAGCCGCTCGTCCACCAGCGAGCGAATCTTCTCGCCCTCGGGCGGCACGCCGAACTTCACAGCCATAGTCAGAGCCTCCTTGGAGCAGGTCACCTTGTGCCCCAGCATCATGGCAGCACCTGCTGACAGCAGGTGGGCCAGTGACCCACAATCGGTCTCCTGATCATTTGAAGAACGGAGCACGAGGTGACACTGCCTGCCTGGAACGACCCCAAGCTCAAGGCCGGGACCATGGTGCGCGGGGCGCTCTGGCTCCTTCAAGTGGTCGGCGAGGGAAAGACTTTCAACAAGGAGCAGGTCCGGAGCGCCTTCCCCGGAATCTCCCAAGCCGACCGGCGCATACGGGATCTGCGTGACTACGGCTGGGTTCTCCTGACAAGCTCCGATGACGCGACGCTCGCCGCAGAGGATCAGCGCTTCGTCAAGGCTGGCGTCCCTGTCTGGGATCCCGTCGCACGTAGAGCCGCCGCGCCTGACAAGACTGTCTCCAACAAGGAGAAGCAGGCAGTCATGGCCCGCGATGACTACATGTGCACTATTTGCGGGATTTCTGGCGGTGAGTCCTATCTTGACGACTCGAACCAGACCGCTGTCCTCTCCGTCACCCGTCGGCAGACCATCCTGCCTGATGGCCGGGAGAGAGTTCTGCTGACTACGGAATGCAAGCGGTGCCGGGCGGGAGGTGACGGACAGGCTGCCCGGGCAGATGAGGCTCTGGCTGAGATCCAGGCGCTCGACTCAGGCGAACGCCGCCGCCTCCTGCGGTGGATCGAGCGCGGACGGCGCGGTTCCACACCCCTGGACCGGGCCTGGAACGCCTACCGGCGCCTTCCCGCCGACGCCCGCGATGAGGTGCGTACGGCATTGCAGGACTGACGCCGGCAGGCAGCCGGGGGCGGTGGGGCATGCGGGTTTCGTGTGCCCCGGCTGGCCACCGTAGACTTCAGAGCCCTGACCAGCAGACCGCCGCGATCAGATGACGCTGTCAGGGCCGGCGGCTAGGGTGCTGGTGCCGTGTTCAGCGGGTGCCCCGCTGTGAAAGTCAGCCGAGGGTGGCAACCTCGGCTTCGCGCTGGCTAAGCCTGCGCGCTTGAAAGGAGTTCGAATGGCGGCGCCGGAGCCCGATCGGCAGCTTGAGGTTATCGAGATCTGCGCGGGCGCTGGAGGCCAGACCCTCGGTCTGGAGCGGGCGGGGTTCCGCCACCGGATCGCAGTCGAGCTCGATGAAAGCGCCGCGAATACACTGCGCCGCAACCTGCATGAGGTCCTGGGTTACAGCCAGGAGGAGGCGGCAGACACGGTGAGGGTCGGCGATGTCGCCGACCCGAACACCTGGGATCCCACAGAGTTCAAGGGCAAGGAGATCGACCTGCTCGCCGGCGGTGTCCCGTGTCCGCCGTTCAGCATCGCGGGCAAGCAGCTCGGCGCCAACGATGAGAGAGACCTCTTCGCCTGGGCCGTACAGCTCTGTGGCGAGATCCAGCCGAAGGCCCTCCTTCTGGAGAACGTGCGCGGTCTTAGCGCGAACCGGTTCACGGCATACCGGCAACACGTATTGGACCGGCTCCACGAGTACGGCTATATCGGTGACTGGAAGCTTCTTCACGCTAACGAATTCGGCGTCTCCCAGCTCCGGCCTCGGTTCGTCCTGGTCGCGCTTAAGCGGGAGTACGCGGAGTACTTTCACTGGCCGACCCCTCATGAGGAGGAGCCGCCCAGCGTAGGGGAGCTCCTCGAAGACCTCATGGGGAGCAACGGCTGGGAGGAAGACCAGGTAGCGGAGTGGGTCAAGAAGGCCAATGACATCGCGCCGACGATCGTCGGCGGCTCCAAGAAGCATGGCGGTGCCGACCTCGGCCCGACCCGGGCTAAGCGAGCCTGGGCAGCCCTGGGAGTGGACGCCATGGGTGTGGCCAACGAGCCTCCGGAGAAGGGGTGGCGAGCCCCGGAGGGCGTCCCCGGCCCCAAGCTCACGACAGCCATGGTTGCCCGCATCCAGGGATGGCACGACATCGAGCGGGCAGTTGACGGCGGATCGACGTCGGAAGATGACTTCCGCTGGAAGTTCCACGGGCGTAAGACCTCCGTGTACCGGCAGATCGGGAACGCCTTTCCTCCGCCTGTCGCCAAAACCCTCGGAGTAGCCATCCGGCAGGCCATCCTCCAGGAGGCGGAGCGCAAGGAGCTTGTGGAGAACACGGATCGGGTCCTCGACCCGGTGTACAAGCTCCTCCGCGGTGTCGGCCGGCCTCTGACGGTTGACCAGATCATCGAGCGACTCGCCAAGCAGGGCACGCTCCTGGGGCAGTCCGATGTCGAGCGGCACCTTAATCACCTCGCTCACGATTTCGCCGTGACGATGACCACCCGTTCCAACGGAGCCATCGCCTACACCTTGGGGGAGTTCAAGGCGTTCACCGGCCAGGACGGCCATCAGCGGCACGAACTGTTCACCCTTCATCGGGGGAAGATCAGCTAGCGCGGGCCGCCGTACCCCTCGGCCCCTGACAGCTCCTCACGGCGCAGGATCCGCAGCGCAGCTGACGCTGGCTCACGGCCCGGAGCTGATGCCCCCTCACCCCCATGCCCCGTTCGGCAGTGCTCGAGCGGCAGGGGGCGGGATATCGGATTAGCCTCCGAGATGAGCGCAGAGTGGATCTTTGGTGTGCGCTCGGACGAAACCACCCGTAGGAGGAGAAATGCGCAAGCTTCAGAGGGCCGCGCTCGCGGCCGCGGTGATCGGTAGCCTCACCTGCATAGCCACCGGCACGGCCAGCGCGCAGCCCGCCTACGGTGGCGACGGTTGCCACTCGCACGACTTCAACCTCGACATCCTCGGTGAGGTCGGGCTTGCCAACGGTCTGGCGGGCAATCTGTTCAACGGTGAGGGAAGCCCCGGCGGGCAACACACTCACCTTGGTTCCAGCTGCGGTGGCGGCCACTGAGCGGCACGTTCGCAGCAGGCGACTCACCCCGACGAGGGCCCCGTGCCCGGGCGCAAGCCCGGTGCCCGGGGCCCTCGTCCGCGCCCGGTGTTCCAGCGGCGGACCCGGCGGGTGGTGCCCGGGGGCGCTGGGGGAGGATGACGGACCGTACCGATCCCCGGGGTGACCGTCCGGGGCGAACGAGGGGGAGAGCGCATGGGTGTGCTCGTACTGGCCGGGATTCTGCTGCTCGTCGTCGTGGGCTGCGTCTGCGTCGTGTGGGCGTCGCGGGGTGGGCCGCGGTGGGTCCGGGTGGTGTCCGCCGTGACGCTGGGCGTGGCCGACGTTGTCAAGACGCTCGTCCGTGGCATGGGGTCTTCCAGGTCCGGGTCAGGGTCAAGTTCTAATTCCCGTTCCGATTCGGGGGACTGAGCCGCTGTAAATCGTTTGGCGTGCGGATTCCGGGGCGGATACCGTGCGAGCACTTCGACGAGACGTTCCCCGGAGACACGCCGCAGCGTGGGAGCGTCCCACCTCGATGAGGTGCAGGAGGGGCGGCAGCCGACTTTGTCGACCCCTCGATTCGGAGGTCTCCTCCATGAACACCACGAACACCACTCTCGACGTGGGCCTCGGCCTGCCCATCGGCGACCCCGCCGCCCTGCTCACCTGGGCCCGGCGTGCCGACGCCGGCCCCTTCAGCACGCTCGGTCTGCTCGACCGTCTCGTCCACGACAACCCCGAGCCTCTGGTCGCCCTCTCCGTCCTCGCCGGCGCCACCTCCCGGGTCCGGGTGCAGACGGAGGTGCTGCTCGCCCCGTTGCGCGGCACCGCCCTGCTGGCCAAGCAGGCGGCCACCCTCGACCGGATGACCGGAGGGCGGTTCGTCCTCGGGCTGGGGGTCGGCGGGCGGGAGGACGACCATCTCGTCGCCGGGACCGATCTGCGGACCCGGGGGCGGCTCCTCGACGAGCAGATGGGTGTGATGCGGCGCCTGTGGGCCGGTGAGGCGTACGGGGACGGGGCGGGTCCTGTCGGGCCCGCGCCCGCCCGTGCCGGGGGGCCGCAGGTGCTGTTCGGCGGGTTCCAGCCCGCCGCGCTCGAACGCGTCGCGCGCTGGGGCGACGGCTTCCTCGCCGCCGCTCCGCCCTCCTGGGCGGGCGGTCTCTTCGACACCGTCCGCCGGTTCTGGGCGGAGTACGGCCGCGACGGCGAGCCCCGGCTGGTCGCGCAGGTCAACGTGGCGCTCGGGCCGGCGGACGTGGTCGAGGACGCCCGGTCCCGGCTGCTCGCCTACTACGCCTTCACCGGCATGGCCGACCGGATGGCCGAGGGGCTGCTCACCACCCCGGCCGCCATCCGCGCCGCGCTCTCCGCCTACGCCGGTCTCGGCGTCCACGAGGTGATGCTCTACTGCTACGGCGTCGACCCCGACCAGGTGGACCGGCTGGCCGACGTGCTCTGACGCCGGGCCGGGGCGGGAGGGCCTCGCCGGTGGAATGCCGCGACGGCCCGCCCGTTAGATTCATGCCCTACAGCACGGCCGGCAGCAGCGGCCGGCGCAAGCGGTTGGAGGGACACATGGCGAGGATCCCCAGCGCGGTGGTCGCCGCGAGCGGGCTCGTCGGCGGGTACGGCGTGGCCCGCTGGACCAGGAAGCGGCAGCTGGGCGGGGCCGTACTGGCCGTCGCGGGGGCCACGGCCGCGCAGCAGTGGCGGCGGCAGGCCGGCGACCGGGCCGCGGTGGCCCTGACCGTCGGCTACGCCGCCGCCTTCGCCGGGTCGCATCCGCTGGCCAAGAAGGTCGGCGCCTGGCCGGCCGTCTTCGGGGTCGCGGGCGCCGTCGCCCTCGCGTCCTGGGCGGTCGCCGACCGCCGGGGATGACTCACTGGACATGCGCGAGGCGCCGAGCCCTGGTGGGCTCGGCGCCTCGCGCATATCCGGTGGGTCGAAGACAGACGCCGCTACGACCCCGTGGTCCCCGGCGCCGCCGCCGGCCGTGCCCCCTCCGTCGCCGACTTCGTGACCGCCGACAGCGGGCGGGCGATGTCCTCCAGGGAGCGGCGTTCCGCCTTCACGGCGAGGAACGCCGCGACCAGGCCGGCCGCGCACATCAGCCCGGCGCCGATCTGGAACGCGAGGACCGTGTCGCCGACCACGCCCGTCTCCGTGAGCTTGGCGAACAGCAGCGGGCCGCTGATGCCGCCCGCCGCGGTGCCGAGGGCGTAGAAGAAGGCGATGGACATGGCCCTGGTCTCCATCGGGAAGACCTCGGAGACCGTCAGATAGGCGCTGGACGCGCCGGCCGAGGCGAAGAACAGCACCGCGCACCAGCAGGCCGTCATCGTGGTCGCGCTGAGCGAGCCCTGGTCGAACAGCCAGGCCGTGCCGAACAGCAGGATCCCGGACAGCAGGTACGTCGACGAGATCATCACGCGTCGGCCCACCGTGTCGAACAGCCGGCCGAGCAGCAGCGGACCGAGGAAGTTGCCGACCGCGATCACCGCGAAGTAGTAGCCGGTGTTGCCGCTCGGCACGTCGAAGAACTGGGTGAGGATCGCGCCGAAGCCGAAGGTGATGGCGTTGTAGAGGAACGCCTGGCCGATGAAGAGGGCGAAGCCGAGGGTGGCGCGCCGGCGGTACTTGGCGAAGACGGTGCGGCCGATCTCCATGAACGTCACGCTGCGGCGCTGCTTGATGGTGATCTCGCCCTCGGCGGGCGGCAACGGCTCCTCGCGGCCCTCCTCGACCTTCCGTTCGATGAAGGACACGATCCGTTCCGCCTCGTCGTCGCGGCCGTGGATCAGCAGCCACCGTGGACTCTCCGGGACGTGCCGTCGTACGAGGAGGATCACCAGGGCGAGGACGGCGCCGAGCGCGAAGGTGAGCCGCCAGCCGACGTCCGCCGCGAAGATCGAGGTGTCCAGGGCGACGATCGACAGCAGGGCGCCGCCGACGGCACCCAGCCAGAAGCTGCCGTTGATCATCAGGTCGACGCGGCCGCGGAACTTCGCCGGGATCAGCTCGTCGATCGCGGAGTTGATCGCCGCGTACTCACCGCCGATGCCGAAGCCCGTCAGGAAGCGGAACAGGAAGAACCACCAGGTGTGGAAGCTGAACGCGGTCAGCGCGGTCGCCGCGAGATACACGGCGAGCGTGATCATGAAGAGCTTCTTCCGGCCCCAGCGGTCGGTCAGCCGCCCCCAGAACAGGGCGCCGAGGCAGGCTCCGGCCACATAGAGCGCGGCGGCCAGGCCGGTGACCTGGCCCGAAGTGATAGGTAGTCCGCTGCCCGGTTCGGACAGCCGGGGCGCGATGTTTCCGACGACCGTGACCTCGAGACCGTCGAGGATCCAGACGGTGCCGAGACCGATGACGATGGTCCAGTGCCAGCGGGACCACGGCAGCCGGTCGAGTCTGGCCGGGATGTCCGTGGTGATCGTGCGGCCGGTCTCGGCCTGTGCCGTGCTCATGGGCCCCTCCCTCGGCGAGTGGAACGCTCGTCGAGTGCCCGCGAAACGGCAGGTCTACGCCCCCGGCCCGGGCGGCTACGCGCCCAGCCCCGGCGGTTACGCTCCCAGCCCCCGCGCCACCGTGTAGATCACCAGTCCGGCCAGCGAGCCGACCACGGTGCCGTTGATCCGGATGAACTGCAGATCGCGGCCGATGTGCGCCTCGATCTTGCGGGTGGTGTGCTCGGCGTCCCAGCCCGCCACGGTGTCCGTGATCAGGGAGGTGATCTCCGCCCGGTACGTCGTCACGACGTGCACGGCGGCGTCCTCCACCCAGCGGTCCACCTTGTTCTGCATGGACGGCTCGGCGGCCATCCGGGCGCCCAGGGACAGCAGGGAGGACCGCACGCGCAGCCGCAGCTCGCTGCGCTCGTCCTCGGCGGCGGACACGATCATGGCGCGTACGGCGGTCCAGGCGGAGGCGATCAGGTCCTGCACCTCGCCGCGGGCCAGCACCTCGCCCTTGAGCCGTTCGACCCGGGCCCGGGTCTCGGTGTCGGACTGCAGGTCGGAGGCGAAGTCGATGAGGAACCGGTCGAGTGCGCCACGCGCCGGGTGCGAGGGCATGTCGCGCATCTCGACGCAGAAGCGGACCAGTTCCTTGTAGACGCGCTCACCGACCTTGCGGTCGACGAACCTCGGCGTCCAGCCGGGCGCGCCGCCCTGCACGGCCCCCATGACGTCGTCGCCGTGCAGCACGAGCCAGTCGTGGGCCTTGGCCACGATCAGGTCGACGGCCCGCCGGTGGCCGCCCTCGGCGACGATTCCCTCCAGCATCTTGCCGACGCCGGGCGCGATCTCGCGGGCGTCGGCGCGGCGCGTGATGGCCTCGCCGACGACGGCCTGCACATCGGAGTCCCGCATGACCGTCAGGGCGCCGCGCAGCGCGGTCGCCAGCTCGGCGGTGACCCGGTCGGCGTGGTCCGGTTCGGCGAGCCAGGCGCCGAGCCTGCTGCCGATGCCGACGGCGCGCAGCCGCTGCCGTACGACGTCCTCGGAGAGGAAGTTCTCCCCCACGAACTCGCCCAGCGACACGCCGAGCTGGTCCTTCTTGTTCGGGATGATCGCGGTGTGCGGGATGGGCAGGCCCAGCGGATGCCGGAAGAGGGCGGTGACGGCGAACCAGTCCGCGAGCGCGCCGACCATGCCGGCCTCCGCGGCGGCGGCGAGGTAGTCGGCCCAGGCGCCGGCGCCGTGGTGGGAGGCGACCTCGGCGAGGACGTACACCAGCGCCACGAACAGCAGCAGGCCGGTCGCGGTGAGCTTCATCCGCCGTACGCCGCGCCGCTTCTCCTCGTCGGCGGCGGTGAACGTGCTCATGGTGCGGGCGGCCCCCGCGGGCACGTCCCGGTTACCGGGCGGCTGCGGCCGGGCATGCTCCCCTACGCCACGCGTCGCCGATTCCTCCGGATTCGTACGTTCCATTCCGCTCCGCCCGTCCGTGATCCCCCGCACACATTGTCCCTTCCCGACCTACTCCTGGAACGAATCAGGAGTTCCCGGCGTCTGTGCCTTGGGGGGAGAGCGATGACGACTCCGGAGGACTCCGGGCGGCCCAATGGGGGGTCTGTGCAACTCCCTTCCGCCTTATGACGCATCATGAGGTGATCACATCGGAGCCTCGGGCTCCCATCCGTCCGAGGAGAACGCACCGCATGACCAGGCGTAACGGTTATGCCTTGCTCGCCGCGATCGTCGCACTGATCGTCACCCTGTCCGTCGCCCTGTACGTCGGCGTCACCGCCGACCAGGGCGGCACCACCGGCAAGACCGCCCCGGCACAGCGCGGCGCCGGGCGTGGCCCCGCAGCCCCCGCCTCCACCGGCCTGTGGGTGGGCGCCTGGTCGGCGTCCCCGGTCGGCGCCGAGCCGGGCACGGAGGTCGAGGGCCTGGTGGGCCGTTCCCTGCGCAACGTCGTGCACGTCGACGTCGGAGGTACGAGTGCCCGCATCACGCTGTCCAATCTCTACGGCCAGTCCGCGCTGACGATCACGCACGCCTCGATGGCCGTCGCCGCCGGCACCGGCACCGCGGCCGCCGTCGCGGACACCATGCGCCGGCTGACCTTCGGCGGCAGCACCACCGTCGTCGTACCGCCCGGGCAGCAGGTGCTCAGCGACGCCGTGCGCATCGCGATCCCCGCCGACTCCGACGTGCTGGTGACCACGTACTCGCCGACCCCGTCCGGCCCGGTGACCTGGCATCCGCACGCACGCCAGACCAGCTACGTCGCCGAGGGCGACCTCGCCGAGGACACCACCGGCGCCGCGTACACCGGCCAGGTCACCTCCTGGCGGTACCTGACCGCGCTGGACGTCCTCAGCAACGAGTCGGACGGCACCGTCGTCGTCTTCGGCGACTCCCTCACCGACGGCATCACGTCCACGCTGAACGCCAACCGCCGCTGGACGGACGTCCTCGCCCGCCGGCTGCGCACCGCGATCGCGGCCGGCCAGGAACTGCCGCGCTACAGCGTCGTCAACCAGGGCATCAGCGGCAACCAGGTCCTCGCCAGCGGCACCGGCCGCCCCGCCGACAACCAGGCGGGCCTCGGCCGCTACCACCGGGACGTGCTGTCCCGCACCGGCGTCAAGGTCGTCGTCATCGACCTCGGCGTCAACGACATCCTGCGCAACCCCGGCGTCGCCGACCCCGAGAGCATCCTCGACGGGCTGCGCACCCTGGTCCGGCAGGGCCACGCCCGCGGCCTGAAGGTCGTCGGCGCGACCCTGATGCCCTTCCAGGGGCACCGCGGCTACACCGACGCCCGTGAGCAGGTGCGGCAGCAGATCAACGCGCAGATCCGCGCGGGGCGCGTCTTCGACGCGGTCGTCGACTTCGACGCGGCGGTGCGCGACCCGTACAACCCGCGCCGGCTGCGCGCCGACTACGACTCGGGCGACCATCTGCACCCCAGCGACCGCGGCTACGAGCGGATGGCGGAGAGCTTCGACCTCGGCCTGCTGAAGGGCGCGGCCCCCGCCGAGCTCTAGGGTCTTTCGTTTGGATCAGGCCGGATCAGGGAGCCCGGCATGATCCAAACGAGAGGCCCTAGGGGGACTCCTCGCGGCCCCGGCGAGCTCTAGGGGGACTCCTCGCGGCGCCCGGCCTTGCGCTCCAGCTTCTCGCGGCGGCGCTCCTCGCGCAGTTCCTGCTTCTGGGCGCGGGTCAGCTTGCGCTCCACGCCGACCCCGCCCCAGAACGCGAACCCGGACACGATCACCCGGGGCCCGCCGGGATCGCCGAGCACGCCGTTCTCCCGGTGGTCGAAGCCGCCCATGACGCCGACGCCGCGCACCACGACCTCCACGCCGGGCGGCACGATCACCTGCACCCCGCCCATGACGGCCACGCAGTTGATCCGGATCTCGCGGTCCGCGAAGTCCGCGTCGCGCAGGTCGATCTCCCCGCCGCCCCAGAACGCCACGCAGTTGAGCCGCTTCGGCGCCGTCCACCGCCCCTTGCGCTGGAACCCGGACAGCACGGCGACCGCCCACGACGGGGAGTCGTCACCGCCGACGATCCGCCCCGGCCACGGCTCGTCCACCGTCGCCGGCCGCTTCACCATGTCGACCCGCGGCCCGGGTGCCGCGCCCGCCGGCAGATCCCGGGTCAGCGGCTCCAACTCGCCGTAGGTGCGGGCCCGGTAGGTGGCGTCCAGCCGTTCCTCGAACTCCTCCATGTCGAGCCGCCCCTCCGCGAGGGCGTCCCGCAGGACCTCGGCGACCCGTTCACGGTCGCGGTCGGAGGCGCGCAGCTCCGGGGCGTTGTCGGTCATGACAGCAGCGTACGAGCAACTCCCGCCCGGGGGCTACGAGATGACCCGTCCGGCGTCCTCGACCGGCGGCCCGGGCGGGTCGGCCGGGGTCCGCAGCATCCGCGCGATCACGGCCTCGATGTCCGGCTCCCGCACCGACAGATCCACCAGCGGGTAGTCGGCGGCGATCCGCGCCACCAGCACCGCCGCCGACTCGGACGCCGGGAACGCCAGCCACTGCCGGGGCCCGTCCACCTTCACCACCCGGGCCGGCGCCGCCTCGATCGGCGGCAGCTCACGCTCCAGGTCGACCACCAGCGTCCGTTCGCTCTCCCCGACCTCGTGCAGCCCGGCGAGCGCCCCGTCGTAGACCAGCCGCCCGTGGTCGATGACCATGACCCGGGAGCACAGCTGCTCGATGTCCTGCAGGTCGTGCGTGGTCAGCAGCACCGTCGTGCCCCGCTCGGCGTTCAGCTCCCGCAGGAAGGTCCGCACCCGCGCCTTCGACATCACGTCCAGACCGATCGTCGGCTCGTCCAGGTACAGCACCTCCGGGTCGTGCAGCAGCGCCGCCGCGATGTCCCCGCGCATCCGCTGCCCGAGGGACAGCTGCCGCACCGGCACGTCCAGCAGCTCCTCCAGGCCCAGCAGATCGACGAGCCGGTCCAGGTTCTCCCGATAGCGGGCGTCCGGGATCCGGTACATGCGGTGCATCAGCCGGTACGAGTCGATCAGCGGCAGGTCCCACCACAGCGTGGTGCGCTGCCCGAACACCACCCCGATCCGGTGCGCCAGCCGGGTCCGCTCACGGGACGGGTCGATCCCGGCCACCCGCAGCCGGCCGCCGCTCGGCGTCAGGATCCCGGTCAGCATCTTGATCGTCGTCGACTTCCCGGCGCCGTTCGGCCCGATGTACCCCACCATCTCGCCGCGCGCCACCCGGAAGGAGATCGAGTCGACCGCCCGCACCCGGCGCCGCTCCCGCTTCAGAAAACCCGTCCTGCGGCGGACGTCGAAGACCTTCTCGACCCCGTCGACCTCGATGAACGCCTCGTCCGCCATGCCCGCTCCTCAGCTACCCGTGCTCTGGTACGCCCGCAGCCCCGCCCGCCACGCCAGCCCCGCCCCCGCGCAGCACACCGCCGCGACCAGCGGCGACACGTACGCCGTCCAGCCGGGCAGCGCCACCGGGTACGGCCGCCCCAGCACATGCGCGGCCGGCACCCAGTTGACGAAGGCCAGCGGCAGCGTGAACGTGACGCCTCGCACCAGGTCCTTGCCGAACACCGACGGCGGATACTGCAGCAGCGTCGTCCCGCCGTACGTGAACGCGTTCTGCACCTCGGCCGCGTCCTGCGCGACGATCTGGAACGCCGCGCCCGCCACGAACACCGCGCCGAAGATCACCGCGCCGCTCACCACCATCACCGGCACCAGCAGCACCTTCGCCGCCGTCCACTCCACGTCCACCGCCGACAGCGCCCAGCCCAGCACCGCCAGACCCTGGGTGATCCGGCCCAGCCGGCGCAGCGCGAAACGGTCCGCGCCGACCTGCGCGAGCACCGGCACCGGACGCACCAGCAGCACGTCGAACGACCCGTCCCGCATCCGGGCGCCCAGCACGTCCATCGAGCCCAGCACCAGATCCGCCATCCCGAACGCCGTCACCGACAGCCCGTACAGGAACGCCACCTCTGGCAGCGTCCAGCCGCCCAACGTGTCGACCTGCGAGAACATCAGCAGGATCCCGACGAAGTCCAGCCCTGTCAGCAGCAGATTACCCACCACCGTGACCAGGAAGGACGTCCGGTACGTCATGCTGGACCGCACCCACATCCCGGCGATCAGCCCGTAGGCCCGCAGCCCCTCCCGCACCGCGCCACGCTCAGCCACCCTGCACCACCACCCGACGTGTCGCCGCCGACTGCAGCGCCCGCCCCGCCGCCAGCAGCACCACCGCCCAGCCCGCCTGGAAGGCCAGCGCCCCCGGCACCGACGTCTCCCCCATCAGCACATCCGCCGGCATCTGCAGCTGCGCCGCCCACGGCAGCACCCGCACCACCTCGCCGAACGCCCCCGGGAACGCGTTCAGCGGCAGCACCATGCCCGAGAAGAAGATGCCCGCGATCATCAGGGCCTGGTTGACCCCCGTGCCGTCCATCAGCCAGAACACGCTCAGCGCCACCAGATAGCGGATCGCGAAACTCACCACCCCGGCCAGCAGCAGCGCCCCCGTGAACGCCGCCCACCGGGCCACGTCCGTGGGCAGGGCCATCGGGAAGAACAGCGCCCCGAACAGGAACGGCACCACCCCCCGGCCCAGCAGCTGGAACGCCGCCCGCCCCAGATCCCCGGCCAGCCACCACAGCTGCAGATCCGCCGGCCGGTACAGATCGACCGCGATCTCCCCGGTGCGGATCCGCTCCATCAGCTCCTTCTCCGCACCCCCGCCCTGGATCGCCAGCGTCGCGAACAGACACTGCCCCAGCCAGACGTAGGTGACGGCCTGCGCCTGGTCGTAGCCGCCGAGCCCCGGCCGCTCCTCCCACAGCGCCAGATAGGTGAAGACGAGGATCACGCCGAAGACGGTGTTGGTGAACACCCCGGCCGCCGTGGCCAGCCGATAGGTCGCGTACCGCCGGAACCCACCGGCCGCGACGGCCAGATACAACCGCCCCGCGCCCACGTCCACCGCCCCCTCGCCCGCACCGGCACCGAAGCGCAGGAGCCTAATGGCCGCGCGGCACGGCCTGCCAGCCGATTTCCGGGGCACCCTGAGGCGAGAGCCCGCTCACTTTCCCCCAACACGCGCGCCTTTCCGGGAACGGAACACCCGGCGCGAGAGTCTTCAATGGGGGCGCAGCAGGCGTACGAGGGCGTACGGGAAGTACGACGTGAATCAGGAGTCCGAGCACGACATGAGCGAAGAGCCGCAGCCACAGCCGCAGCAGCCGGCCGGGAAGCAGAAGAGACCCCCGCGCACGGGCTGGCGACGCATCGTCCCGACCTGGCGCATGGTCCTCGGCACCTTCGTCATCGGCGTGTTCCTGCTCGCCGGCCTGTTCTTCCTCGGCTACTCCCTGGTCAAGATCCCGCCCGCCAACGCGCTCGCCACCAAGCAGGCCAACGTCTACCTGTACGCCGACGGCTCCGTGATCGCCCGCGACGGCGAGGTCAACCGGGAGAACGTCACCCTCGCCCAGATGTCCAAGCCCGCCCAGCACGCCATCCTGGCCGCCGAGGACCGCGACTTCTACACCGAGTCCGCCGTCGACCCCAAGGCCATGCTGCGCGCCGCCTGGAACACCGCCACCGGCAAGGGCAAGCAGTCCGGCTCCACGATCACCCAGCAGTACGTCAAGAACTACTACCTGCGCCAGGAGCAGACCGTCACCCGCAAGGTGAAGGAGTTCTTCATCGCGATCAAGCTCGACCGCGAGAAGAGCAAGGACGACATCCTCGAGGGCTACCTCAACACCAGCTTCTTCGGCCGCAACGCCTACGGCATCCAGGCCGCCGCCCAGGCCTACTACGGCATGGACGCCAAGGACCTCGACGCCGCCCACGCCGCATATCTGGCCGCCCTGGTCAACGCCCCCAGCGAGTACGACGTCGTCGCCCACCCGGAGAACAGGGCCGGCGCCGTCGCCCGCTGGAACTACGTCCTCGACGGCATGGTCACCAAGGGCTGGCTCAGCGCCTCCGAACGCGCCGGGCTGACGTTCCCGATGCCGAAGGAGTCCGCGACCTCCACCGGACTGTCCGGACAGCGCGGCTACATCGTGCGGACCGTCCAGGACTATCTGATCCGCAACCGGATGGTCGACAAGGAGGACCTCGAGTTCGGCGGCTACCGCATCACCACCACACTCGAGAAGAAGCGGCAGAACGCCTTCGTCGACGCCGTGAACGACAAGCTGATGTCCAGGCTGGACAAGAGGGACCGCAAGGTCGACAACTACGTCCGCGCGGGCGGCGCGTCCGTCGACCCGAAGACCGGCAAGGTCGTCGCGATGTACAACGGCGTCGACTACGTCAAGCAGTACACCCCGAACGCCACCCGCCGGGACTTCCAGGTCGGCTCCACCTTCAAGCCGTTCGTGTTCACCGCCGCCGTCGAGAACGAGTCGACCACCCGCGACGGCCGCCCCATCACCCCCAACACCATCTACGACGGCACCAACCGGCGCCCCGTGCAGGGCTGGCAGGGCAAGTACTACGCCCCCGCCAACGAGGACGACGTCTCCTACGGCGACATCTCCGTGCGCTCCGCCACCAACAAGTCCGTCAACGCCGTGTACGCCCAGATGGCCGTCGACGTCGGCCCCCAGAAGGTCAAGGACACCGCGGTCGAGCTCGGCCTGCCCTCGGCCACCCCCGACCTCGAGCCCTACCCCTCGATCGCGCTCGGCACCGCCACCGCCAGCGTCCTGGACATGGCGGAGGCCTACGCGACCCTCGCCAACCACGGCAAGCGCGGCACGTACACGATGATCGAGAAGGTCACCAAGGACGGCGCCGAGGTCGTCGAACTCCCCCAGCGCAAGCCCTCCCAGGTCGTCAGCCGCGAGGCCGCCGACACCACGACCTCGGTCCTGCAGAGCGTCGTCGACAGCGGCACCGCGACCGCCGCCCAGGCCGCCGGCCGGCCCGCCGCGGGCAAGACCGGCACCGCCGAGGAGGACACCGCGGCCTGGTTCGCCGGCTACACCCCCGACCTCGCCACCGTCGTCGCCGTCATGGGCCAGGACCCCGTCACCGCCAAGCACAAGTCGCTGTACGGCGTCATGGGCCTCGACCGCATCAACGGCGGCGGCGCGCCCACCGAGATCTGGGCGCAGTACACCAAGGCCGCCCTGAAGGGGAAGCCGGTCACCGACTTCGACCTGGAGCTCCAGGAGAACGCCGAGGTCCCCCAGTACCCCACCGCCGACCCGACGCAGGGCGACGAGGACGAAGGCGACGAGGACGAAGGCCCCTCCGGGGAACCGACCTCCGGCACCGAGGGCCAGACCGGCGGCGAGACACCGGGCGGCCCCGACGGCGGCACCAGCACCGGCCAGGACGGCGGCACGGACACCGGCGGCACGACCGACGGAGGCACCACGGACGGCGGCCAGGACGGCGGCACATCCGACGGCGGTACGACCGACGGCGGCACCGGCGGACCGGGCGGCGCCGACGCCGGCACCACCACCGGCCAGGACGGCGGCACGAACACCGGCGGGCCGGGGACGACGGGCACGACGGCGGGCTTCCCGACCCGAAGGCCGTAGCCCCGGTTCCGTCCTCAGTGGCCGCTGGTCGCCTTCAGCCCCACCACGGCGACCAGCAGCAGACAGACGAAGAAGATCCGCGCCGCGGTGACCGGCTCCCCCAGCACCCCCATGCCGACCACCGCGGCACCGGCCGCGCCGATCCCGACCCACACTCCGTAGGCCGTCCCGATGGGCAGCGAACGGGCGGCGTACGACAGCAGCAGCATGCTCGCGACGATGCCCGCGCCCGTGAACAGGCTGGGGACGAGCCGCGTGAAACCGTCGGTGTACTTCATGCCCACCGACCAGGCGACCTCGAGCAGACCGGCGACGACGAGCAGCACCCAGGCCATGACGGAAACCTCCGAGACGTGACGACGACGTGGAACGGGTGCGTCGTCTTTGCCTGCATCCCGGTACGGCGCGTCTCGTCGGGCACCCCCCACGCTAGCAAGCCCACGCCCACGGAAAGGGGGCCGGTGACGATGGTCACCGGCCCCCTTCTTCCGTCATCTCACAGATAGAGCCCCGTGGAGTCCTCCGACCCCTCGAACCGGTCGGCGGCCACCGCGTGCAGATCACGCTCGCGCATCAGCACGTACGCGACACCGCGCACCTCCACCTCGGCCCGGTCCTCCGGGTCGAACAGGACCCGGTCGCCGGGCTCCACGGTCCGTACGTTCTGCCCCACCGCGACGACCTCGGCCCAGGCCAGCCGACGGCCCACGGCGGCCGTCGCGGGGATCAGGATGCCGCCACCGGAACGCCGCTCGCCCTCGCTGGTGTCCTGCCGCACGAGTACGCGGTCGTGGAGCATCCGGATGGGCAGCTTGTCGTGTTGGGTGCTGTGCTCGTTTCTGTTGGCGCTCACGTCTCGAACCTACCTGCCTGTGCCGCCGGTGCACGCCGCCGGGTCGGGCCCTCAGCCCTTGCGGCGCCGGGTGCCGAGGGCCAGCAGCCCGACCAGTCCGACCGCGACGAGCGCGACCGGCACGATGCGCTCCAGACGGGGCGCGCCCTCCTCGTCGGTGAACTTGGCCCTGACGTCGCTCACGGCCCGGTTGACGCCCACGTAGGCCCGTCCGAGCGTGTGGTCGATGTTCGCCACGACCTTGGCCTTGGCGTCGCCCACGATCGTCTTCGGGTGCACCCGCACCCCGATCTCATCGAGCGTCTCCGCCAGCACAGCGCGGCGGGCCTTGATGTCCGCCTCGATCTGTGCCGGGGTCCTGGTGTCCGACGTCTCCGCCACCGTACGGCCTCCGAAGTGAACTGATGATGTTTCCGGACAGTCTGTCAGCTCTACGGCGAACCGCACCGTCAGGCTCCCCGGTTACGCTGGTCCGATGAGCGAGCGACTCCAGCCGGGGGACGTGGCCCCCGCCTTCACCCTTCCCGACGCCGACGGCAACGAGGTGTCCCTTGCGGACCACAAGGGCCGCAAGGTCATCGTCTACTTCTACCCCGCCGCCCTGACGCCCGGCTGCACCAAGCAGGCCTGCGACTTCACGGACAACCTGGAGCTGCTGGCCGGCGCCGGTTACGACGTCATCGGGGTATCCCCCGACAAGCCGGAGAAACTCGCCAAGTTCCGCGACAAGGAGTCCCTGAAGGTCACGCTGGTCGCCGACCCGGACAAGAAGGTCCTGGAGGCGTACGGCGCCTTCGGCGAGAAGAAGCTGTACGGCAAGACGGTGGTCGGCGTCATCCGCTCGACGGTCGTCGTCGACGAGGAGGGCAAGGTCGAACGCGCCCTCTACAACGTCAAGGCCACCGGCCACGTCGCCAAGATCATCAAGGATCTGGGCATCTGACGCCTGCGGGCGCGCCCCGACGGCTCCCACCCGGCCACCCCGGTGGGAGCCGCTCCGCTTTCCGTGCGTGACTCCCCCCGGGATCGACTCGTTGATCCGTACGAGCCGCGAACGGGCGGTCGAGTACGGGGAGGGGCGCGATGGGGGCGGGCATGGAGCGTGGGGGCGTGAAGTGGACGCGAGACGTGCTCCAGGAGGCGGTCACGGCCTCGACGAACATGTCCCAGGTCCTCCGCCACCTCGGCCTGGACGTGGTCGGCGGCCACCACACCCACATCAGCCGCCGGATCAAGACGTACGGCATCGACACGTCGCACTTCACTCCGGTCGTCCGCACCGAGCGGCAACGCGACAACCGGCGGCGCAGGACGGCCGACGAGATCCTCACCGTGCTCACATCGGGGCCGGCCTCACGTGTCCCGGGGGCTCGCCTCAAGCGCGCGATGCGGGAGAAGGGCGTGGCGGAGCGGTGCGCGCTGTGCGGTGCCGAGGGCGTGTGGCTCGGCGAGCCCCTGCCGCTCGAGGTCGACCACATTGACGGCGACTGGCGCAACAACCGGCTGGAGAACCTGCGCCTCCTGTGCCCCAACTGTCATTCGACGACCGACCGTTACCGCGGACGTGGGACACTGCGCGCCCGGGAGCGGGCCTCATGAGCGCGGGCACCCGGTACGACCGGGAGCGGCTGGCGGAAGCCGCCCGCCGGTGCGGCGACATCGACGAGGTCATCGTCTTCCTGGGGACGCGGCCATACGCCAATCTGCGCCGCTACCTACTGGCGCGTTTCGCCCGCTTCGGCATCGACGTCTCGCATTTCCGGCCCAGCGGCAGACGTCCGCGGCCCTCGCGCGAGGAGCTGAGCGCGGCGGTCGCGGAGTCGTCGTCGCTCGCGGAGGTCCTACGGCGCCTCGGGCGCACGGTCAACGGCACCCAGAGCGCCCGGCTGCGCGGCTGGCTGGCCGAGGAGGGGATCGGCACCGCGCACTTCCTGGGGCAGGCCCATCAACGCGGCAGGCCGGCCCTGAACGCCAAGAGCCCGCAGGAAGTGCTGGTCCGGCACGACCGCGCCAACCGGACCGAGGCGACCCGCCTGCGCCGGGCGCTCCTGGCGACCGGCGTCCCGGAGCGGTGTGCGCGGTGCGGCGTGGGCCCCGAGTGGCTCGGCAAGCCCATGACACTGGAGGTCGACCACATCAGTGGGGACTGGCGGGACGACCGGCGGGAGAATCTGCGGCTGCTGTGTCCCAACTGCCACGCGCTCACGGGGACCTGGTGCAGGGGAGGCGCAAGACGGGGGGCGGCTGCCGGTACGATGACAGGCACCCGCGGCGGTGGTGCAATGGTGACACAGCAGGTTTAGGTCCTGTGGCCCTTAGCGGGCTTGAGGGTTCGAATCCCTTCCGCCGCACTTGAACGGCCTGCGTTTCGAAGATCGAAGCGCAGGCCGTCGTCGTACGGTCAACCCAGCAGTTCGCGGACCACCGGGGCCAGGGCGCGGAATGCCTTGCCTCGGTGGCTGATGGCGTTCTTCTCGGCGGGGGTCAGTTCCGCGCAGGTGCGGGTGTCGCCGTCGGGCTGGAGGATCGGGTCGTAGCCGAAGCCGTTGGTGCCGGACGGGCGGTGACGCAGGGTGCCGTCGAGCCGGCCCTCGACGACGCGTTCGGTGCCGTCGGGGAGGGCGAGGGCGGCGGCGCAGGCGAAGTGGGCGGCGCGGTGCGGGTCGTCGATGTCGCCGAGCTGGGCGAGGAGCAGGTCGAGGTTGGCCTGGTCGTCGCCGTGCTTGCCGGCCCAGCGGGCGGAGAAGATGCCGGGGGCGCCGCCGAGGACGTCGACGCAGAGGCCGGAGTCGTCGGCGACGGCGGGCAGGCCGGTCGCCTGGGCGAGGGCGTGGGCTTTGAGGAGGGCGTTCTCGGCGAAGGTGACGCCGGTTTCCTTGACGTCGGGGATCTCGGGGTAGGCGTCCGCGCCGACGAGTTCGTGGTGGAGTCCTGCGTCGGCGAGGATGGCCCGGAGTTCGGAGATCTTTCCGGCGTTGCGGGTGGCGAGGATCAGGCGGGTCATGGCCCCCAGTATGGCCGCCTGCCGTGGGCGCCGGTCAGGGCGTGCAGACCTTGGTGAGTTCGCCGGCGGCGTCGGTGACGGGGCTGATGTCGGGGGTCTCGTCGCCGTTCTTGACGGCGTCGCGGACGTTGGTGACGGCCTTCTGGAGGTCGTCGACGGCCTTGTTCACGTCGGCGTCGTCGGTCTGGTCGCCGATCTCGTCGAGGTTCTTGTCGATGGAGGTGAGCGATTCCTCGAGCTGGGTGGGGTCGTCGCTCGCGTTCTCCACGGCCTGCTGGAGTTCGGTGACGCTGTCGGCGATGGCGTCGGCGGTCTTGACGCAGTCCATCGCCTTGCTGACGGCGTCGCAGCCGGTGGTGAGCCCGGTGGTGAGGGCCAGTGCCGCGACGGCTGCGGCGGCTGTGGCGATGCGGCTCCGGCGGCGTCGGCTCGTGGCCATGGTGGTCGTTCCCCTCCCTGCGCGGGCCTCGCGGGCCCCCGTGCACTGGCCGGGCGCACAGCGGTGTGCCGTACGCCCGTACCCGTAGTGACGCCGGGGAGGGCGGTGCGGTTGCCCGGGCCGGCCCGGTGTCTTGGTTTGTTCTTTACTGTTCGAGGACGGCGTCGAGGGCCTTGCGCTGGAGGTCGGCGAGTTCGGTGCAGCCGGCGACGGCGAGGTCGAGCAGGGTGTCGAGTTCGGCGCGGGCGAAGGGTTCGGCCTCGGCGGTGCCCTGGACCTCGACGAAGCGGCCGTCGCCGGTGCAGACGACGTTCATGTCGGTGTCGGCCTTGACGTCTTCCTCGTAGCGCAGGTCGAGGAGGGGGACGCCGTCGACGATGCCGACGGAGACGGCGCTGACGGTGCCGGTGAGGGGCTTGCGGGCCGGCTTGATGAGCTTGCGGCCCTGGGCCCAGCCGATGGCGTCGGCGAGGGCGACGTAGGCGCCGGTGATGGCGGCGGTGCGGGTGCCGCCGTCGGCCTGGAGGACGTCGCAGTCGAGGACGACGGTGTTCTCGCCGAGGGCCTTGTAGTCGATGACGGCGCGCAGGGACCGGCCGATGAGGCGGCTGATCTCGTGGGTGCGGCCGCCGATCCTGCCGCGGACGGATTCGCGGTCGCCGCGGGTGTTGGTGGCGCGGGGCAGCATGGCGTACTCCGCGGTGACCCAGCCTTCGCCGCTGCCCTTGCGCCAGCGCGGGACGCCTTCGGTGAAGGAGGCGGTGCACAGCACCTTGGTGTCGCCGAAGGAGACGAGGACGGAGCCTTCTGCGTGCTTGCTCCAGGCGCGTTCGATGGTGACCGGGCGGAGCTGGTCGGGGGTGCGGCCGTCGATGCGGGGCTGTGAGGACATGGCCCGAGCCTAGCGGGACGGGCGAAGGGCCCTTCCCACGCGGGGAGGGCCCTTCAGGGGGTGAAGCCGGGGACGATGCCCGCGCTTCACATCATGTCTTCGATCTCCGCGGCGATCGGGTCGGCGTCGGTGCCGATGACGACCTGGATGGCGGTGCCCATCTTGACGACGCCGTGGGCGCCCGCGGCCTTGAGGGCGGCCTCGTCGACGAGCGAGGCGTCGCTGACCTCGGTGCGGAGACGGGTGATGCAGCCCTCGATCTCCTCGATGTTGTCGATGCCGCCGAGCCCGGCGACGATCTTCTCAGCCTTGCTGGCCATGTTGCCTCTCCCTGATCCGAACCGCTTGGTCGCAGTAACCCACAGTTGGCCCATCTTCGCGAGCGGTCGTGCCGTCTGTGTCGAAGGATGGCCTTCACGACAGCGGAACCGTCCGTCGACTGGTCTACACCACCAGGGGGACGCCCGACAAACCGCCCACGGACGACAGGGGTTCGGATGACTGCCGACAGTACGGTCAGCCCCGGCCGGGCCCGTTGGAACAGGCTGTTCCAGGGGCTGCAGAAGATGGGGCGCAGCCTTCAGCTGCCGATCGCCGTGCTGCCGGCCGCGGGCATCCTGAACCGGCTGGGGCAGCCGGATGTGTTCGGGGACGACGGTCTGGGGTGGACCGATGTCTCACGGGTGATGGTGGGTGCGGGCAGCGCGCTGCTCGACGGTTCGCTGGGGCTGCCGCTGCTGTTCTGTGTGGGCGTGGCCATCGGCATGGCGAAGAAGTCGGACGGGTCGACGGCGCTGGCGGCGGTGGCGGGGTTCCTCGTCTACTACACGGTGCTGCGGCAGTTCCCGGAGGACTGTCCGGAGGGGTCGAAGGCGGTCCCGAACGTGGGCTGTCAGTTGCAGGACGGCTCGGTGACGGTCTTCGAGTTCCAGAATCCCGGGGTGTTCGGCGGGATCGTGATGGGGCTGCTTTCGGCGTTCTTCTGGGCGCGGTTCCACCGGACGAAGCTGGTGGACTGGCTGGGCTTCTTCAACGGCCGCCGGCTGGTGCCGATCATCATGGCGTTCGTGGCGATCGTGTTCGCGGCGCTGTGTCTGTGGGTGTGGCCGCCGATCGGTGACGCGCTGGAGAGCTTCAGCGACTGGATGACGGGGCTGGGGGCGTGGGGTGCGGGTGTCTTCGGTATCGCGAACCGTGCGCTGCTGGTGGTGGGGCTGCACCAGTTCCTGAACGTGCCCATCTGGTTCCAGTTCGGCACGTTCACGACGCCGGACGGCCGGGTGGTGCACGGCGACATCAACATGTTCCTGGCGGGCGACCCGGACGCCGGCCAGTTCACCTCGGGGTTCTTCCCGATCATGATGTTCGCGCTGCCGGCGGCGGCGCTGGCCATCACGCACTGCGCCCGGCCGCAGCGCCGCAAGGAGGTCGGCGGTCTGATGCTGTCGGTGGCGCTGACGTCGTTCGTCACCGGGATCACCGAGCCGATCGAGTACTCGTTCCTGTTCGTGGCGCCGCTGCTGTACGCGGTGCACGCGCTGCTGACGGGTGTGTCGATGGCGGTGACGTGGGGGCTGGGGGTGCACGACGGGTTCAGCTTCTCGGCGGGGCTGATCGACTACGTCATCAACTGGAATCTGGCGACGAGGCCGTGGGCGATCATCCCGATCGGGTTGTGCTTCGCCGTCGTCTACTACGCGATCTTCCGGTTCGCGATCACCAGGTTCGACCTGAAGACGCCGGGCCGGGAGGCGGAGGAGGAGGTGGAGGACGTCACCAAGGTCTGAGGCGCCGGACGAAGGCCACGGGGGGTCTCCGCAAAGCTCCGAACAAGGCCGCATAACGGTCCGGGCAACGCTCGGGAATCGCGGGTTCCTTATCGCACCTTCATCGTGTACAACAGGTCTACACCACTGAGTGGTGTAGACCACCACCCGATGGAGGAAGTCTATGAGCACCGCCACCTCGCCAACGGCGGCCCCCACGAAGAAGTGGGGATCAGGCCTGATCCAGGGCCTTCAGAAGGTCGGCCGCAGCCTTCAGCTGCCGATCGCCGTGCTGCCGGCCGCCGGTCTGCTGCTCCGCTTCGGCCAGCCCGACGTGTTCGGCAAGGACGGACTCGGCTGGGACAAGGTCGCCGCCGTGTTCGCCACCGCGGGCGGTGCGATCTTCGACAACCTCCCGATGCTGTTCTGCATCGGCGTCGCGATCGGCTTCGCGAAGAAGGCCGACGGCTCCACCGCGCTGGCCGCCCTGGTCGGCTTCCTGGTCTACAGCAATGTGCTGAAGGCGTTCCCCGTCACCGAGGCGAAGGTCCAGGACGGCGCGGACATAGCCGCGACGTACAACAACCCCGGTGTCCTCGGCGGCATCATCATGGGTCTGCTGGCCGCCGTGCTGTGGCAGCGCTACCACCGCAAGAAGCTGGTGGACTGGCTGGGCTTCTTCAACGGCCGCCGGCTCGTCCCGATCATCATGGCCTTCGTCGGCACCGCGATGGGTGTCTTCTTCGGCCTGGTCTGGGAGCCGATCGGTGAGGTCATCTCCGACTTCGGCGAGTGGATGACCGGTCTCGGCGCCGTCGGCGCGGGTCTGTTCGGTCTGATCAACCGCGCGCTGATCCCGGTCGGCATGCACCAGTTCGTGAACACCGTCTCCTGGTTCCAGCTCGGCGACTTCACGAACGCCGCCGGTGAGGTCGTCCACGGTGACCTGAACCGCTTCTTCGCCGGTGACCCGACCGCCGGTCAGTTCATGTCCGGCTTCTTCCCGATCATGATGTTCGGTCTGCCGGCCGCCGCCATCGCCATCGCGCACAGCGCCCGCCCCGAGCGCCGCAAGGCCGTGATGGGCATGATGATCTCGCTGGCGCTGACCTCCTTCGTGACCGGTGTGACCGAGCCGATCGAGTTCGCGTTCATGTTCATCGCGCCGGTGCTGTACGTGATCCACGCGGTGCTCACCGCCCTGTCGATGGCGATCACCTGGGCGCTCGGTGTCCACGCGGGCTTCACCTTCTCCGCGGGCTTCATCGACTACGCGCTCAACTGGAACCTGGCGACCAAGCCCTGGCTGATCATCCCGATCGGCCTCGTCTTCGCCGCGATCTACTACTCCGTCTTCCGCTTCGCCATCACGAAGTGGAACCTCCCCACCCCGGGCCGCGAGCCCGAGGAGGAGATCGAGGACCTCACCAAGGCGTGACCCCGACGGCATGACGAAGGCCCCGGAACCACGATGGTTCCGGGGCCTTCGCCGTACGGTCCTCAGATCTCGTACGTCCGGCCGGGCGCCGCCAGCGACACCGGGCCGTCGTAGACCTCGCGGGCGTCGGCGAGGTTGACCTCGGGGTTCGTCCACGGCGGGATGTGGGTGAGGACCAGGTGCCGGGCGCCCGCACGGGCCGCCGACTGCCCCGCCTCGCGACCGTTGAGGTGCAGGTCGGGGATGTTCTCCTTGCCGTGCGTGAAAGCGGCCTCGCACAGGAACAGGTCGGCGTCGCGGGCGAGTTCGTCCAGGGCGGTGCTGATGCCGGTGTCACCGGAGTAGGTCAGCACCCGGCCGCCGTGCTCGATCCGGATGCCGTACGCCTCCACCGGGTGGGCCACGCGTTCGGTGTGCACGGTGAACGGGCCGATGTCGAAGGTGGACGGCTTGACCGTGTGGAAGTCGAAGACCTCGCTCATCGACGACGCGGTGGGGGTGTCGGCGTACGCGGTGGTCAGCCGGTGCTCGGTGCCCTCGGGGCCGTAGACCGGGATGGGCTCGCAGCGCCCGCCGTCGTGCCGGTAGTAGCGCGCCACGAAGTACGCGCACATGTCGATGCAGTGGTCGGCGTGCAGATGGCTGAGGTAGATCGCGTCGAGGTCGTAGAGACCGCAGTGGCGCTGCAGCTCGCCCAGGGCGCCGTTGCCCATGTCGAGAAGCAGCCGGAAGCCGTCGGCCTCGACGAGGTAGCTCGAGCAGGCCGATTCCGCGGACGGGAACGACCCCGAGCAGCCGACGACGGTGAGCTTCATGAGCCAGAAACCTCCGCTGGCGGGAAATCCGGAAGATCGGGGATGGGGGCGTCGGGGGTCGTGCGGTTCGTCGAGCGTAAGGCGCAAAACCTCCGGTCGCTCCTCCGCACAGCTCTGTTGTGGGCGAACTCACCTGACAGACGCTGCCATCCGGGTTACAGCACGCGCAGCCGTTCGATCAAGGTCCAGCCGGGGTGCGTGTCCATGTCCATGGAGCACCTCCCGGGGCTGCACCAACCGCCCCCGTCTCTCCCCCTCCGGTGTCCGGACCCGGCGGTAGGTGCGTGGCGCCGGTACCTTCGGGTGTATGGACATGTCATGGTGGCCGGCGCTCGGCGCGGTCGTGCTGCTCGCGCTGGTCGCCGCGCTCGTCGACGGCTGGGGACGGGGGCGCAGGCCGCGGCGGGCGCGGACGGGGCGGGCGGCGGGGCCGTTGCCGGAGCCGGCGGAGATCTGGTGGGCGAACGTGCCCTACGAGGACCGGCCCGGTGCCAAGGACCGGCCGTGTCTGGTGCTGGCGGTGCGCGGGCAGCGGGTCACGGTCGCGAAGATCACCAGCAGGAACCGCGCCGGGCGCGGCGGTGTCATCGCGTTGCCGCCCGGGTCGGTCGGGGACGCGGGCGGCCGGGCGAGCTATCTGGAGACGGGTGAGCTGCGGGTCGTCCCGGTGCGGGACTTCCGGCGGCGGGTCGGGGTGATGGACCCGGCCGTGTGGGACCAGGTCCGTCACCTGTCGAAGTGACCCGCGGGGCGGTCAGGCCCAGAGCTGGCCCTGGAGGGTTTCGATGGCTTCCTCCGTCGTCGCGGCCGTGTAGACGCCCGTCGACAGGTACTTCCAGCCGCCGTCGGCGACGACGAACACGATGTCGGCGCTCTCCCCCGCCTTCAGCGCCTTCCTGCCGACGCCGATCGCGGCGTGCAGCGCGGCGCCGGTGGAGACGCCCGCGAAGATGCCCTCCTGCTGGAGGAGTTCCCGGGTGCGGGTGACCGCGTCGGCGGAGCCGACCGAGAAGCGGGTGGTCAGCACGGAGGCGTCGTACAGCTCGGGGACGAAGCCCTCGTCGAGGTTGCGCAGGCCGTAGACCAGGTCGTCGTAGCGCGGCTCGGCGGCGACGATCTTCACGTCCGGCTGGTGCTCGCGCAGATAGCGGCCGACGCCCATGAGCGTGCCCGTGGTGCCGAGGCCCGCGACGAAGTGCGTGATCGAGGGGAGGTCGGCGAGGATCTCCGGGCCGGTCGTCGCGTAGTGCGCGCCCGCGTTGTCCGGGTTGCCGTACTGGTAGAGCATCACCCAGTCGGGGTGCTCGGCGGAGAGCTCCTTGGCGACCCGTACGGCCGTGTTGGAGCCGCCCGCGGCCGGGGACGGGATGATCTCCGCGCCCCACATGCCGAGCAGCTCCCGGCGCTCCTGGGAGGTGTTCTCCGGCATCACGCAGACCATGCGGTAGCCCTTGAGCTTCGCGGCCATGGCGAGGGAGATGCCGGTGTTGCCGGACGTCGGCTCGAGGATCGTGCAGCCCGGGGTGAGCCGGCCGTCCTTCTCCGCCTGCTCGATCATGTGCAGGGCGGGGCGGTCCTTGATGGAGCCGGTGGGGTTGCGGTCCTCCAGCTTGGCCCAGATCCGGACGTCGTCGGACGGCGACAGCCGCGGCAGGCGCACCAGGGGGGTGTTGCCGACCGCGGCGAGGGGGGAGTCGTACCGCATCCCGATCAGGCCATACCGCCGGCCACGGCCGGCAGGATCGTGACGTTGTCGCCGTCGCTGAGCTTGGTGTTGATGCCGTCGAGGAAGCGGACGTCCTCGTCGTTCAGGTAGACGTTGACGAAGCGGCGCAGCTGCTCGCCCTCCACGATGCGGGCCTGGATGCCCGTGTGGCGGGTCTCGAGGTCGGCGAACAGCTCGGCGAGGGTCTCGCCGTTGCCCTCCACCGCCTTCTGACCGTCGGTGTAGGTGCGGAGGATGGTGGGGATGCGGACCTCGATGGCCATGGGTCGGGGCTCCTGTCGGGAGTAGTCGGTCGGGGGCGCGCGGCAGCGCAGGGACAGCCGTGGGTGCGTGAGTGCGGCGCCGCGGCGCACGGCCGTACGGCGGCAGGGTGTCGCGTCAACAGATGGCGCTGGCGAGCCTGCACAGGTCGACGTGCAGCCGCGCCACGAGCAGCATGCCCGGCGTCTTCCCGCTCACGTCGTGGAGAACCATGGGGTCATCGTATCGATTCCCGGTCCGGGTCCTGGAATGTGATCCCATATCGCGGACGGCCGCGGGCCGCGTGGTGAGACCGGGCCGTCCGGGCGGCCCCGCCGGGGGCCTGTCGGACGGCATCCGGGGCCGGGTCAGTAGGACTCGACGATCTTGACCTCCTCCTCCGTGACCTCGCCCTCGAGGATGCGGAAGGAGCGGAACTGGAAGTCGCCGAGGCCGTCGGTGTCGGCCGTGGAGACGAGGACGTAGTGGGCGCCGGGCTCGTTCGCGTAGGAGATGTCGGTGCGCGAGGGGTAGGCCTCGGTGGCGGTGTGCGAGTGGTAGACGATCACCGGCTCCTCGTCGCGGTCGTCCATGTCGCGGTAGAGCTTGAGCAGGTCGCCGGAGTCGAACTCGTAGAACGTGGGGGACATCGCCGCGTTCAGCATCGGGATGAAGCGTTCGGGGCGGTCCGAGCCGGCCGGGCCCGCGACGACTCCGCAGGCCTCGTCCGGGTGGTCCTTGCGGGCGTGGGCGACGATCTGGTCGACGAGTGCCTGGGTGATGGTCAGCATGCGGCCAGGATAAGCAGAGGGGCCGCCCCGTACCGAGGGATGGTACGGAGCGGCCCACATGCCGGACGTGCGGTCACGTCCCGGGGGGCGTGGACGTCCTGAGCGGCTGCCGCGCGGGGCACCACGAGTGCTCCTCGCGGCCGGACGTCCGCGCCGGGATCAGCCCACCTTCTCGAGCTCCGGCTCCTCGCCGCCACGGGTGGCGATGGCGGGGTTGCGGCTCTTGAGGAAGGCCCAGCCGATGCCGAGGGCGGCGGCCCAGCCGGCGGCGACGTACAGGCAGACGCGCGCGTCCTTGTCGTACGCGATCATGCAGGTCACGCCGATGAGGAAGAGCAGCGCGACCCAGCTGAACAGGGCGCCGCCGGGGGCCGGGAAGGACGAGGCGCGCAGCCGGCCCGCGTCGACGGCGGCGCGGTAGCGGATGTGGCTGACGAGGATCATCATCCAGGTCCAGATGCCGGCCGCGGTGGCGACGGAGGTGACGTAGAGGAACGCCTTCTCCGGGACGACGTAGTTCAGGACGACGCCGATGCCCATGAGCGCCACGGAGACGGTGATGCCGACGGCGGGCGTCTTGCGGCGGTTGAGCCTGCCGAACGCCTGCGGGGCCTCGCTGTTGGACGCCAGGTCGCGCAGCATGCGGCCGGTGGAGTACATGCCGGAGTTGCAGGACGACAGGGCCGCGGTGAGGACGACGAAGTTGACGATGCCCGCGGCGAGCGGGATGCCGATCTTGCCGAAGGCGTGCACGAAGGGGCTCTCGCCGGCGGAGAACTCGGTCCACTTGACGACGGAGAGGATGACCAGCAGGGCGCCGACGTAGAAGACGATGATGCGCCAGGGCAGCGTGTTGATGGCCTTGGGCAGGGTCTTCTCGGGGTTCTCGGACTCGCCCGCGGTGACGCCGACCAGTTCGACGGCGAGGTAGGCGAACATGACGCCCTGGAGCGTCATCAGGCTGGAGCCGATGCCGTTGGGGAAGAACCCGCCGTGCGACCAGAGGTTGGAGGCGGCGGCGGTGTCACCGGCGTCCGAGAAGCCCAGGGTGAGCACACCGAGGCCGATGACGATCATGCCGATGATGGCGGTGACCTTCACCATCGAGAACCAGAACTCGACCTCGCCGAAGATCTTGACGGAGATCAGGTTGACGCCGAAGAGCACCACGAGGAACACCAGGGCGCTGACCCACTGCGGGATCTCCGGGAACCAGAAGTGGACGTAGATCGCGGCGGCCGTCAGCTCGGCCATGCCGGTGACCACCCACATGAGCCAGTACGTCCAGCCCGTGACGAAGCCGAAGAACGGGCCGAGGAACTCCCGGGCGTACTCGGCGAAGGAGCCGGAGACGGGCCGGTACAGGAGCAGCTCGCCCAGGGCCCGCATGATGAAGAAGATGACGACGCCCGCGAGGGCGTACATGAGGATGATGCTGGGCCCGGCCTTCGCGATGTTCGCGCCGGCACCCATGAACAGGCCGACGCCGATGGCGCCGCCGATCGCGATCATCTGGACCTGACGGCTGCCGAGGCCGCGCTCGTACCCCTCTTCGGGGGCACCCGTGGCGTTCGCGTCAGTGACCTTCGCAGAGGTCATGTGTTGTGCGCCTTTCTCCATGCCGACCCGAGGCCTTTCGTCGGCCGCGGATCGGGTCTCGATCCCCCCGGATTGCTGGAGCTGTGCCCGGCCGGCGATCCGCCGGCCCTGTGGCGCACCCGGCCGAACATTCGGGTGGTGTTCGGCGGGCGGTCGTGAAGATTTATCACGGCGGCAACACTGATCGGCGGGGGCGCGTGTGGCGCATCCCACAGGGAGAACCGGACAAAATCACCGCCGCCCCGCATAGCGGGTGGCGGCGGTGACGGGATCGTTATCCGGATTTGAGCGTCCGCTGAGCGAACACAGAACCATCACATATCGGCACGCAATGGTCGCGAAAGCCGGGTGGAGCAGGCGATGTTCAGGGCATCAGGGTGGCGACCAGGGTCTCCTGGAGGCCGCCGAGCCAGAGATAGGCCATCACCATCGGCTTGCGGGAGTCCTCGTCCGGGAGGCGGTACAGCAGATCGGTGTCGTCCTCGTCGGTGATCTCCAGCCGGGACCCGATGGCGAGCCGGAGGTCGTTGAGGGCGCCGAGCCACCGCTGCGACTCCTCGGTGGACAGCTTGAGCACCGCGCCGCCCTCACCGGCGCTCTCGGCGCTGAGCGCGTCCAGGGTGCGGACCACCGCGAGGGCGTTCTCGCGTTTGCCGGCGCGCAGGTCGTTCTCCGTGTAGCGGCGGAACTCGGCGGAGTACGCCTTCTGCTCCTCGGCCTCCTGGGCCTGCGGGGCGCCCTCGGGGTCGCCGTACGCGTCCGGGAACAGGCGCTTGAGGACGGGGTCGGAGGGCGGCTCGCTGGGGCCCTCGGCGAACAGCTCGGCGAGCGGGTCGTCGGAGGCGTCGCCGGCCGGGCCGGGTCCGATGAGTTCCAGGAGCTGGACGGCCAGCGACCGGATGATGGAGATCTCGACTTCGTCGAGGACGACGGCGGCGCCGCCGCCGGGGACGGGTTCGAAGGTTCCTGGCATGGAGACGATTCGCTACTTCCGGTCCTGCTGGAGGGTGGCCCACAGGCCGTAGCCGTGCATGGCCTGCACGTCGCGTTCCATCTCCTCGCGGCTTCCGCTGGAGACGACCGCCCGGCCCTTGTGGTGGACGTCGAGCATGAGCTTGGTGGCCTTGTCCTTGCTGTACCCGAAGTACGTCTGGAAGACGTACGTCACGTAGCTCATGAGGTTGACCGGGTCGTTGTGCACGATCGTGACCCAGGGGACGTCGGGCTCGGGGACGGCGAACACTTCCTCCGCCGACTCGGTGCGTTCGATCTCTAGGGGAGCGGGTGACGTCACAGTGCCCATGCTGCCACCGCAGGGGGGTGGTCGCACAAATCCCCGGCCCGCCCCGCCCCCAAATCGTCAGAGTGACGAAATGGGGGTACGATGCATGGCCATGGGAACAGCGGACCTCAAGCTGCCGGTGGACGTTCCGTCGACGGCGCTCTTCACGGACCAGTACGAGCTGACGATGCTGCAGGCCGCCCTGAAGGCGGGCACCGCGGACCGGCGCAGCGTGTTCGAGGTCTTCACCCGGCGGCTGCCGCACGGCCGGCGCTACGGCGTGGCGGCCGGCACCGGACGCGTCCTGGACGCGGTGGAGAACTTCCGCTTCGACGAGGACGTCCTCGGCTTCCTGCGCGAGCGGGGCATCGTCGACGAGCCGACGCTGGAGCGGCTCGCGGACTACCGCTTCACCGGCGACATCTGGGGCTATCCGGAGGGCGAGGTCTACTTCCCCGGCTCGCCGATCCTGCGGGTGGAGGGCACCTTCGCCGAGTGCGTGCTGCTGGAGACGGTGATCCTCTCCATCCTCAACCACGACTCCGCGATCGCCGCGGCCGCCTCCCGGATGTCGGCGGCCGCCGGAGACCGCCCGCTGATCGAGATGGGGGCCCGCCGCACCCACGAGCTGGCCGCGGTCGCCGCCTCCCGGGCCGCCTACATCGGCGGCTTCACCTCCACCTCCGACCTGGCCGCCGGCTTCCGGTACGGCATCCCCACCGTCGGCACCAGCGCTCACGCCTTCACCCTGCTGCACGACCACGAGCGGGACGCCTTCCGGGCGCAGATCGACTCCATGGGCCGCGGCACCACGCTGCTGGTCGACACCTACGACGTCGCCGAGGCGGTCCGTACGGCCGTGGAGGTCGCCGGGCCCGAGCTGGGCGCCGTCCGTATCGACTCGGGCGACCTGCTGCTGGTCGCGCACCGGGTCCGGCACCAGCTGGACGAGCTGGGCGCGACCGGCACCCGGATCCTGGTCACCTCCGACCTCGACGAGTACGCCATCGCCTCGCTGGCGGCGGCGCCCGTGGACGCGTACGGCGTCGGCACCCAGCTGGTGACCGGGTCGGGGCACCCGACGGCCTCCATGGTCTACAAGCTGGTCGCCCGCGCCGGGTCCGCCGACGCCGGGGCGCCGCTGGTGCCGGTGGCGAAGCGGTCGACCGGCGGGAAGACCTCCGTGGGCGGGCGCAAGTGGGCGGCGCGCCGGCTCGACGCCGACGGGGTCGCGGAGGCCGAGGTGATCGGCACCGGGCCGGTGCCCGCCGAGCTCGCCGACCGGCAGCTGCTGGTGCCGCTCGTGAAGGGCGGGGAGGTCGTGGGCCGGGAGCCGCTGGAAGCCGTCCGGGACCGGCACGCGGCGGCCCGCGCGAACCTGCCACTGTCCGCGATGCAGCTCTCCCGAGGGGAACCCGTCATTCCGACGGAGTACGTCACCGGGCGCCCGGGTAGCCAGACGGGGGCGTGAAACGGGCGCGCCCGCAGTGCCCACCCCATGCCCCCTCCCGCACCGCACACGAAGTCTCTAGGCTCGGAGGTTCACGGCCGGGCCCCGCACGCACCGCTCCACCGTCCCGACCTCAGCGTCCATAACCGAAGGACACCGACCATGCGCCGCGCCTTGATCGTCGTAGACGTGCAGAACGACTTCTGCGAGGGAGGCAGCCTCGCGGTGGCCGGCGGCGCCGACGTGGCCGCCGCCATCACGGAGCTCATCGGTCAGGCCGCCGGGTCCGGGTACCAGCACGTCGTGGCCACGCGCGACCACCACATCGCGCCGGGCGGGCACTTCTCGGCCCACCCCGACTTCGTCCGGTCCTGGCCGGCGCACTGCGTGGCGGGCACCGAGGGCGTGGGCTTCCACCCGAACTTCGCGCCCGCGGTCGCCTCCGGCGCGATCGACGCCGTCTTCGACAAGGGGGCGTACGCCGCGGCGTACAGCGGGTTCGAGGGCGCCGACGAGAACGGCGTACGGCTCGCGGACTGGCTGCGGGCCCGGGAGGTCACCGAGGTGGACGTCGTGGGCATCGCGACCGACCACTGTGTGCGGGCCACCGCGCTGGACGCGGCGCGCGAGGGGTTCCGTACGCAGGTGCTGCTCGACCTGACCGCCGGGGTGTCCGCCGAGACCACGGAGCGGGCCCTGGAGGAGCTACGCGAGGCCGGCGTGGAGCTGACCGGCAAGCCCGTCGTGGCGTAGCCCGAGGCACCTGTCAGGCCGGGGCGGCGGGCCGGCGCTTCAGGGCGCGGATCGGGTGCCAGAGCTCCTGGGCCGGTCCGGGGACGAGCTGCGGTACGGCGGGGACGACGTCCGGGCAGGGCGCGGTGCGCCATATCAGGCCGTCGGGGTGGTGCAGGACGGCCGTGATCTCGTCCGGCGTCGGCGGGGCGGCGTTCCCCCGCAGGTAGACGGCGCGCATGCCCAGGTTGCGGAGCCTGGTCAGGGCTCGGGCGCGGTTGCGGGCGTGCACCAGGACACGGACGCTGCCCGTGCCGTCGGCGGTGGGTCTGGGCAGGTTCAGCGCCACCACCACGCTGCCGGTCGGCAGCTTGCAGAAACCTCCTGCGGCCATACGGTCACACCCCCGTGCGAGTCGGTGTCAATAACGGAAGCACAGGGTGCACCTAAACACGAGCGGCGGCAACCCGCCAGGGGGTTGCCGCCGATCATGCTCTGACCTGCAGTTTTACTCTTTACTTCGCCGCGGGGCCCACTTCGAGCTCGATCGTGGAGCCGTCCTTGGCCTCCTTGACGATCTTGATCTTGGTGTTGGTGTCAGTGATCTTGACGCCCGCGGAGGGGTTCGACGCGTCGTAGTAGGTGTTGGTGCGGTCGTTGAAGACCCCCACACCCGGACGCGACGGGATCTTCGCGGCGACGTCCGCGTTGTGCAGCGTCATGCCGTCCGTGCGGAAGGTGCTGAACGGGGAGTCGTAGGCCTGGATGCGGTTGCGCATCAGCGTGCCGTTCGTCCACTTCAGCTGGGTCGGGTGCGAGTCGACCGGCAGGATCAGACCGGCACCCGGGTGCTGGCTGGTGTTGTTGTCCAGCTGCGAGGTGTCCCACTTCCAGATGAGCAGACCATTCTGGTAGGCGTAGTGCTCCACCCAGTCCGGACGGGTCGTCGAGAAGCCGAAGTTGTACGGGCCCGTCTTCAGCGTCTTGTCGTACGACACGTACTGGCGGTTCTCGGCGATGTAGTACTGGGCGTAGTCGTCCGTGATGGACGCGCCGATGCGCGAGAAGCCCTTCTTCGCCCAGGCGTCGTCGGCGGTCTCGGCGTCGTCCGAGAACACCGCCGCACCGTCGGCGGTCACCGTGATGCTGTCGGCCGCGAAGCCCTTCTGGGCCACGCCGCCGTCCGTCTGGTAGCGGAAGCGCAGGTCGATCTTCTTGCCCGCGTAGGCGTCGAGCGGGAAGACCAGCTTCTTCCAGGCGCCGGAGGTGCCGTCGATCGCCGGCTTGCCGCTGGCGTCCTTGCCGAGGGCCGTGCCGTCGGCGGTGCCGTCGACAGCGGTCCAGTTGGCGCCGCCGTCGGTGGACACCTCGGTGTAGAGGTAGTCGTAACCGGCCTCGATGTCCCACCAGCCGTCGAGCGTCAGGGAGGCGGCCGTCTTGCCGGTCAGGTCGACCGAACGGCTCAGCGTGTTGGAGAGGCTGTCGCCGCTCCCGCTCCACCACTGGTTCTCGCCCTGCGCGGGCTGGACGATCTCGGTGGTGACCTTCTTCTTGGGCAGCTCGACCACGAGGGCCTGCTTGTGCTTCGTGTTGTACTCGGCGACGCCCAGCTTGTGCCACGAGTTGGTGGCGGCCTTGGCCGTGTCGTACTTCAGCCAGCCCAGCTGGAGCTTGTCCCAGGCGGTCATGTCGCCGGGCAGGTCACCGATCTCCTTCTTGCCGGTGCCCAGCCAGGAACCGGAGGACATCAGCGTCCAGAACCCGGTGGAGTTCTCGCCGCCCTGCGTGTCGTAGTGGTCCGGCAGACCGAGGTCGTGGCCGTACTCGTGGGCGTAGACGCCGAGTCCGCCGTTCTCCGGCTGGACCGTGTAGTCGCCGACCCAGATGCCGGTGGAGCCGATCTGCGCGCCGCCCAGCTTGTTGTCGGCCGGGCCGGTGGCGCCGGCGTCCGTGCCGAACGCGTACCAGCGGTGGGCCCAGATGGCGTCCGTGCCCTGGGCGCCGCCGCCCGCGGACTCGTCCTCACCGGCGTGCACGACCTGGAAGTGGTCGATGTAGCCGTCCGGCTCGTTGAAGTCGCCGTCACCGTCGAAGTCGTAGCGGTCCCACTGGTCGTACTCCGCGACGTCGGCCTTGATCTGCGCGTCGGTGCGGCCGGCCGCCTTCTGCTGCGCGACCCAGGCGTTCAGGCCGTCGCTGACGATGTTCCAGACGCTGGAGCAGTTCGTGTCGCCGCAGGCGTTGTTGCCGTAACGGGCCTCGTTGTAGGGCACCTTGACCCAGTCCGAGACCTCGCCGTCGACCGAGTAGCGGCCCGAGGACTGCTTCTCGTAGTACTTCTTCACCGACTCGGTGTTCTTGCCGGTGCCGAAGTACATGTCCTGGAAGTGCTTGCGGTCGTAGTCCGCCTTCCAGGCCGTCGAGTTGTCCTTCTTCGGGTCCGGCTTGGCTATCTGGTTGTGCAGCGGGCCCGGCGTGCCGCCGAACTCGCTGATCTGGTCACCGAACTCGACCAGGATCGTGAAGATCTTGTCGGTCTTCTCGCGGCCCAGCTCGACGTACTTGCTGTCGCCCTTCTTGCTCTTGAGCTCGACGACCTTCGAGCCGTCGCGGCTCTTGACCTTGGTCTTGCCGGAGATGACCTGGTTGAGGGCTTCCTGCCGCTGCGCCTCGACCGTCTTGCTCAGGGGGCCTTCGAGGTCGTGGTCGGCGTGCTGCCGGTCCGCCGGGTCACGGCGGTCCACGGAGGCCGGTGCGCCTTCGTCGGCCTGAGCCACCGCGAAGGTCGAGAACGTCGCCGCGGCAGTCGCGAGCGCGACGGCGGTCGCCGCCGTACGGAACGTCCAGGGTCTACTGGTCACTTGAGATCCTCCCCCGCGTTCGGGCGCGCGGAAGGAGGGTCCTGGTCAACATAGGATCCGCGCGCGCGTGATCAACGCGTGTAGTCAAGTGACGTCATTTGACTAGAGGTTAGGAAGAAAAAACAGACCTTGACTTGGACAGGTCAATTGCACTATGCGGAGTCGCTGTCCACTTACCGAACGGCGTCCGGGCGGCGGGCGCGCGCCGCCGTCCACAGGGTGGACACGATGAATCCGTGCGCCCCCCGTGCACCGGCACTGTTGGTCAGGTCACGCTTACCGAACGTTCCTCTCGGGCATGGACGCGGTTAGAGTCGGATGGCGGAACGCCCGGACGTCGGCGCAAAGCCAGGCCGAATCCCCCGTGCACCCCCGATTCCGAGGACACGATGACCATGCCTCGTCCGACTGCCGCACAGCTCACCTACGGCTCGTGCACCGTGGTCTTCTCGACGCTCGCCATGCTGCTGCTGTCACAGACCAGCTCGGGCGCCGGGATCGCGGTCATCGCCTTCGCCGCTCTGCTGCTCGGACTGCTGGTCGCCATGACGGTGCCCGTGCCGCGCGGGACCCGTGTGGTGACGGTGGGCCGGACCGCCGCGGCCGAGCGCGAGAAGACCGAGGAGCCCGCGCTCAGCAAGTCCTGACCCGCCCTCACGTCCCCGTGCTGACGACCACGGTCTTCGCCGCCTTGTCGTGCAGGCCCTGCTTGTAGGGCCGGTCGAAGAAGCTCCAGCCGCCGGCGATCGCGGTCCAGATGCAGGCGCAGCAGAAGGCGAACGGGATCCACAGCACCAGCGAGCGGATCAGCGTGGTCTGCACCGAGGGCGTGGCCCCGTTGTCCAGGTTGGCGACCCGCAGGTGCAGCAGCCTCTTGCCGAGCGTCTGGCCGGTCCGGGAGATCATCACCGTGTCGTAGCCGACGAACAGCACGGCGGCGACCAGTGACTGGGCGAAGGACTTGCCGTACTGCACCTTGTCGGTGTCGACGTCGTACTCGGTGATCCCGAAGCCCCAGGTGATCAGCCAGACGACGACCGCCACCAGGATCAGGTCGATGAGGCGGGCCAGTGTGCGCTTGCCGCTGTCGGCGAGCGGCGGCATCCCGGCCAGCGGGTCGGTGGGCCCGCCGCCGCCCCCGTACGGGTCACCGCCGTAGGGACCGCCGCCGTACGGACCTCCTCCCCCGTAGGGGCCTCCGCCGCCGGGCGGAGGCGGGGGCGGCGCGCCGTAGGGGCCGCCGCCCTCACCACCGGGTGGCGGGGGCGGGGGCTGACCGCCGGAAGGACCGCCCGTGTCGCCGGGCGGGGGCTGCTTCCTGAACGGGTCGTCGTCCGGGGGCGGCTGCTGGCCGGGGGGCGGTTCGCTGCTCATGGCCCGAGTCGACCGCGAACCGCGCGACCGCGCATCCGGCGCGGGGCCGTCCGGAGTACGGAATCATCCGGGCCGAACGGCCGACGCGCCTATCCGGCGACGAACGTACGGGCCGCCTTGTCGTGCAGGCACTGGTGCCAGGGCCGGTCGAACAGGCACCACAGCACCCCGACCACGCCGATGACGAGGACGCCGGGCACGCTGTAGACGAGCCAGCGGCGCACGGCCGCGCCGTACTCCGGCGGCTCGTGGGCCTCGATGTCGCGGACCTCCAGGCCGAACAGCTTCTTGCCCAGTGTGCGGCCCCACTTGGCGGTGGGCAGGGCCTCGTAGAGCCCGCCCACCACCAACAGCACGGCCAGGATGATCCCGAGGTACACCGATGTCGTGCCGTCGAGCAGCCAGACGGTGACCGTGCGGCCGGAGAGCTTGGCGGCCTCGATCTTGCCGTCGATGTGGTCGAGCGCCTTGGTGCCGAGCGGCACGGCGGCCACCGCCGTGATGGCGGCGAGCACGATCGTGTCCACCAGCCGGGCGGCCAGCCGCTTGCCGAGACCGGCGGGCCGGGCGGCGGCCTGCCGGAGGGCGGCGGCCGCGAACGGGTCCTCCCGCACGGGCTTCCAGGGGGCGACCGGCCTGCCGTCGGCGGGGGCGGCGGCCGGGGCCGGGGCGGCCGGGCGGGCGTCGGCGCCCGGTTCGGCGAGCCGGTGCACCTGCTGCGCCCAGGAGGACTGACCGCCGCCGGGACCCGGCGCGAGCGGCGCCCCGGACGCGGCGGGCGGGGGCTGCGGTCCGCCCGACTGCTGGGGGATGCCCGCGGCGGCCTGCTGGGGGCCCGAGGGAGGCGCGGCGGCGGGCTGGGCGGCGGACGGGGCAGCGGCGGACGGCTGGGCCGGTGACGGGGCTCCCGCGGCGCGTTCCGCGGCGGACTGGCCGGCGCTGAAGCCGGGGCCCTGCGGGGCGTTCGCCGCCGGGGGCGCGTCCGTGCCCGGCGCGGACGGCGAATTCTGCGCGCCCGCACGGGGGTTGACCGCGCGGATGGCCATGGTGCCGGGGTCGGGGGCGGCGGAGCGCGCTCCCCCGCCGTCCGTCACGGGGCGCCGCATCATGAACGTGTCGGGCGCGGCACCTGCTCCGGCGCCGGACTCCGCCTCGGGCTCGGCGGGCGCGGGGACGCGCGGGTCGGCGCCCTCCTGCTGGGCGCCCCAGGAGACCCGGCGGTCCTGGTCGCCGCCGAACCCGGTCTGCCGGGAGCGGTCGGCGCCCCAGGCGGAGGCGGGTTCGGGGCGGCTGCCGTGCTGGGCGTCGCCGGGTGCGGGCCGGGCGGGCGGCTCCTCGTCGAAGAAGTGCGGGCCGGTCTCCTCCACCGGGGCGGCGGGCGGATCGGCCGGCCGTGCGCCCGGCGGCGGAGCGAGCGGCTCGCCGTCGGTCGGGGCGGGACGGCTGGTGCCCGGCACCCAGGAGGCGCCGTTCCAGTACCGGACATATCCAGGAATGGACGGGTCCGGGTAATACCCTTCGCGGGGCCGGTCGTCACCGGGGGCCGGGGTTGGGGCGCTCATGTCCGTCGTCCGGTATCTGCTCGTGGGTCACTTCGGGGCCTCCACATCTATCAGACGGACGCACCCGCCACGGCCGGTCCCACGGGACCCGCCCCTTTCCGGGCAACCTCGTGCACGTACGTCACCGGTACGAAAGCGGGTGGGAGACCGGGGCCGGGGCCGGGCCGGAAAAAGTCCGCGCGAGTCGCGTAATGCCGTACGGGGTCGCCCCTCTCCACTCGTACGGGCCCGTCCGGGGAACCCGTACGTGTCACGAGAGAGGACCCCTGTCATGCGTCACACCGTCGTCGAGCGCGAACTGGAGCTGCGGCTCGTCCTGTCGCCCGAGCGCAGCGTCCCCGTCCCGGCCCGCCTCGGCTACCACAGCGACGACCCCTACGCCGTCCATGTCACCTTCCACATCACCTCCGAGCGGCCCGTGCACTGGACGTTCTCCCGCGATCTGCTGGTCGAGGGGGTGTTCCGGCCGTGCGGGCACGGGGATGTGCGGGTGTGGCCGACGAAGTCGGAGGGCCGCAGCGTGGTGCTGATGGCACTGAGCTCGCCGGACGGGGACGCACTGCTGGAGGCGCCGGCCGCGCCGGTGTCGGCGTGGCTGGAGCGGACGCTGCGGGTGGTGCCGCCGGGGACGGAGGGCGAGCAGCTGGGCATCGACGACGCGCTCGACGAGCTGCTCGCCCGGTGACGGGCCCGGCCGGTCAGAACAGCTTGCCGGGGTTGAGGAGGTCCAGCGGGTCGAAGACCCGCTTGATCCCGCGCTGCATCTCGATCCCCACGGGGCCGATCTCGCGTGCCATCCACTCCTTCTTCAGCACGCCCACGCCGTGTTCGCCCGTGATGGTGCCGCCGAGTTCCAGACCGAGCGCCATGATCTCGTCGAACGACTCACGGGCGCGCCGGGACTCGTCGGGGTCGGCGGCGTCGAAGCAGACGGTGGGGTGGGTGTTGCCGTCGCCCGCGTGGGCGACGACCCCGATGGTGAGCCGGTGCTTCCCGGCGATCCGCTCCACGCCCTCGATCAGGTCGCCGAGCCGGGAGCGCGGCACGCACACGTCGTCGATCATGGTGACGCCCCGTACGGCCTCCAGCGCGGTCAGGGACAACCGTCGTGCCTGGAGCAGGAGTTCGGACTCGGCGGCGTCGTCCGCCGGGACCACCTGGGTGGCGCCGGCCGCCTCGCACAGCGCGCCGACGGCGGCGAGGTCGGAGGCGGGGTCGGGGGTGTCGAAGGCGGCCAGCAGCAGGGCCTCGGTGGCCTCCGGAAGCCCCATCTTCGCCATGGAGTTGACCGCGGCGACGGTCGTACGGTCCATCAGTTCGAGGAGGGACGGGACATGGCCGCCCGCCATGATCCGGCACACGGCGTCGCAGGCCGCGGCGGCCGAGGCGAACTCGGCGGCCAGGACGAGCTGCTGGGGCGGCTTCGGGCGCAGCGCGAGCACCGCCCGCACGACGATGCCGAGCGAGCCCTCGGAGCCGACGAACAGCCGTGTCAGGTCGTAGCCCGCCACGCCCTTGGCGGTGCGGCGGCCGGTGCTCATCAGACGTCCGTCGGCGAGGACGACGTCGAGGCCGAGGACGTACTCGGCCGTCACCCCGTACTTCACACAGCACAGCCCGCCGGAGGCGGTGCCGATGTTGCCGCCGATGGTGCACATCTCCCAGCTGGAGGGGTCCGGCGGGTAGTAGAGGCCGTGCTCGCCGACCGCGCGGGACAGCGTGGCGTTGACGACTCCGGGTTCGACGACGGCGATCCGGTCGACGGGGTTGATCTCCAGGATGCGGTCCATCTTGGTCAGGGACAGCACGATGCAGCCGTCGGAGGCGTTGGCGCCGCCCGACAGGCCCGTGCGGGCGCCCTGCGGAACGACGGGGACGCGCAGCGCGGTGGCGGTGCGCATCACGTGCTGGACCTGTTCGACGCTGCGCGGGAGCACGACGACGGCGGGGGCGCCGGCCGGGCAGAAGCTGGCCATGTCGTGCGCGTAGGAGGCGGTGACGTCGGGGTCGGTGAGGACGGCGTCGGCGGGCAGACCGGCGAGCAGCCGCTCGGTGAGGTCACCCAGGGCCTGGTCGGGTGCGGCTTCGGTACGGCTCATGATCACAGCGTGACACCCGGGGCCATCGGTGTGAACCCCGCGCGCGGCACCCGTGCCGGGGCGGCTGTGATCGTCGTGTCCACGCCCCGTTTCGCGCACAGTGAGCGCCATGGAGAACGAGGCCGTGGACCAGGAACAGGACGCGACCGCCCGCCGCCGACTGCGGCGCCGGGTCCTCGTCGCGTCGGTGGCGGGGTGTGCCGTGCTCGGCGGGGCACTGGCGCTGCTGCCCTCCGGGCCGGGGCCGGCCCGGCCGCCCGCGCCGGCGCCGGGAGCGCGGGCGCTGACCGCGGTGACCTCGGGGGTGCCGGCCGCGCTGCCCGATCTGGCGGCGCTGATCGAACGGCGCGAGCGGCGGGTGCGCGACCGTCCGCGGGACGCCGTGTCGTGGGCGGTGCTGGGGTCCGCGTACGTCGAGCAGGGGCGCCGGACCGCGCGGCCGGCGTACTACCCGAAGGCGGAGAAGGCGCTGCGCGCCTCGCTGAAGGTCCGTGCCCGCAACGCCGGGGCGCTGGACGGCATGGCGGCCCTGGCGAACGCGCGACGGGACTTCGGGGCGGCGCTGACCTGGGCGGAGGCCGCGCTGAAGGCGGACCCGAAGCGCTGGACGGCGTATCCGCAGCTGATCGACGCGCACACCGGCCTCGGGCAGTACAAGGCGGCGGAGCGGGCCCTGGACCGGCTGCTGAAGCTGCGGTCGGGCCCGGCGGTGCGGGCGACGGCGGCGGCCGTGTACCGGGACCGGGGCCGGGACGAGGACGCGGCGGCGGCGCTGTCCGACGCGGCGGCGGGAGCGCGGACCCCGGCGGAGCGGGCGGCCTATCTGGAGCGGGCCGGTCAGCTGGCCTTCGAGCGCGGCGACACGGACGTGGCGCTGCGGCACTTCCGGGAGGCGGTGCGGCTCGACCCTGATCAGCGGGCGGCGCTGGCGGGGCAGGGCCGGGCGCTGGCCGCGCTGGGCCGCACGACGGAGGCGGTGACCGCCTACCGGGCGGCCCTCGCACGGCAGCCGTGTCCGGAGTACGCGCTGGAGCTGGGCGAGCTGTACGAGTCGCTGGGGCTCGGGCAGGCGGCGCGGGTGCAGTACGACCTGCTGCGGGAGCGGGCGGCGCGGGCCGCGGCGGCCGGGGTGGACGAGGAGCTGGTGCTGGGCCGTTTCGAGGCGGACCACGGGGACCCGGAGTCGGCGGTGGACCGGCTGCGGGAGGAGTGGCGGCGGCAGCCGGGGATCGCGGTCGCGGACGCGCTGGGCTGGGCGCTGCACCGGGCCGGGGACGGCGAGGAGGCCCTGAAGTTCGCCCGGCGGGCCACCGACCGGGCCAAGGGCGGCACCGTGCGCTCCGCGCTGTACAGCTATCACCTGGGCATGATCGAGCGGGAGCTGGGCCGGGAGGGCCCGGCGCGGCGGCACCTCCAGGAGGCGCTGCGGATCAGCCCGCGTTTCTCGCCGACGCTGGTGCCGCGCGCCCAGGAGGCGCTGCAGGAGCTCGGGGAGCCGTCGCTGGAGGACGTCCCGGACTTCGAGGACTGGTCCGCCGGGGAGTGAGCCCCCCCCGGCGGACCGGGCCGTCGTCAGAGGTTGCCGCGCTTGGCCTGCTCGCGCTCGATCGCCTCGAACAGGGCCTTGAAGTTGCCCTTGCCGAAGCCCATGGAGCCGTGGCGCTCGATCAGCTCGAAGAAGACGGTCGGACGGTCCTGGACCGGCTTGGTGAAGATCTGCAGCAGATAGCCGTCCTCGTCGCGGTCGACGAGGATCTTCAGCTCGCGCAGGGTCTCGACGGGCACGCGGGTCTCGCCCGCCCACTCGCCGAGGGTGTCGTAGTACGAGTCCGGGGTGTCCAGGAACCGGACGCCGGCGGCGCGCATCTGGCGGACGGTGTGCACGATGTCGTTGGTGTTCAGCGCGATGTGCTGGACACCGGCACCGCCGTAGAACTCCAGGTACTCGTCGATCTGGGACTTCTTCTTGGCGATGGCGGGCTCGTTGATCGGGAACTTGACCTTGAGCGTGCCGTCGGCCACGACCTTCGACATCAGCGCGCTGTACTCGGTCGCGATGTCGTCGCCCACGAACTCCTTCATGTTCGTGAAGCCCATGACCTTGTTGTAGAACTCGACCCACTCGTTCATCCGGCCGAGCTCGACGTTGCCGACGCAGTGGTCGATCGCCTGGAAGGACCGCTTGGCCGGCGGCTCGACCATCGGGTCGGCGGTGACGTAGCCGGGCAGGTACGGGCCGTCGTAGCCGGTGCGCTCGACCAGGGTGTGGCGGGTCTGGCCATAGGTGGCGATGGCGGCCAGCACGACCGTGCCGTGCTCGTCCTTCAGCTCGTACGGCTCGGCGACGGAGGTGGCGCCGTGCTCGATCGCGTAGGCGTACGCGGCACGGGCGTCCGGCACCTCGATGGCGAGGTCGATCACGCCGTCGCCGTGCGCGGCCACGTGGTCCTCGAGGAAGGCGCCCCACTCGGTGGACCGCTTGATCACGGAGGTGAACACGAAGCGGGCCGAGCCGCTCTCCAGCACGTACGAGGCGGTCTCGCGGCTGCCGTTCTCCGGTCCGGAGTACGCGACGAGCTGCATGCCGAAGGCGGTGGAGTAGTAGTGCGCCGCCTGCTTGGCGTTGCCCACGGCGAAGACGACCGCGTCCATTCCCTTGACCGGGAAGGGGTCGGCCTGCCGTGCGGTGTCGGGAGTGTGGTGTGTGGTCTGCGTCATAGGCGCAGCCTCACCCGGCACGGCAAGGTGCGCAATAGTTTCGTTTTCCGCTGGGCAATCTGTAGGACGCCCGGAGGGTTCACGCGGACTTTCTGTACAGGATGACCACCCCGGAAGGGGGCCGTATGGCGATCGACCGGCTGGACGGGCGGATCATCGCGCTGCTGGCGCGCGAGCCGCGGATCGGAGTGCTGGAGATGTCCCGGCGACTCGGGGTGGCGCGGGGCACCGCGCAGGCCCGCCTGGACCGTCTTCAGTCGAACGGAGTCATCCGCGGGTTCGGGCCCGAGGTCGATCCGGCGGCGCTCGGCTACCCGGTGACGGCGTTCGCCACGCTGCAGATCCGGCAGGGCCAAGGAGCCGACGTACGGGCCCACTTGGCGTCCGTGCCGGAGGTGCTGGAGCTGCACACCACGACCGGCACCGGGGACATGCTGTGCCGTCTGGTGGCGCGCTCGAACGCCGATCTTCAACGTGTGATCGACCGGGTCGTCGGTTTCGATGGGATCGTCCGGGCCTCCACCGCGATCGTCATGGAGAACCCTGTCCCGCTGCGGGTCATCCCGCTGGTGGAGCAGGCGGCGGAGGACCGGGAGAGCAGCTAGCCCGCGATCCGGTGGGGGTGAGTCAGCCGTGAGCTTCTGGGAGTACCTGGGCAACCGCCACCAGCAACTGCTCGCCGACGCCCTGCAGCACGCCAGCGCGGTCCTGCAGTGCATGGTGGTGGCGACCCTCATCGGCGTGCTGATCGGGGTGCTGACCTACCGCAGCGAGTGGGCCGGGAACCTGGCCACGCTGACCACCTCGGGCATCCTGACCATCCCGTCGCTCGCCATGATCGGCCTGCTCATCCCGATCGTGGGGCTGGGCGTGGCGCCCACGGTGATCGCCCTGACGCTGTACGGGCTGCTGCCGATCGTGCGCAACTGCGTGGTCGGTCTGCGCGGGGTCGACCCCGCCCTGGTGGACGCGGCCCGCGGGATCGGGATGTCCCGGCTCGCGCAGCTGCTGCGGGTGGAGCTGCCGCTGGCCTGGCCGCCCATCCTGACCGGCATCCGGGTCGCCACCCAGATGCTGATGGGCATCGCGGCGATCGCCGCGTACGCCTCCGGCCCCGGCCTCGGCAACGTGATCTTCCGCGGGCTCGCCTCGCTGGGCAGCGCCAACGCGCTCAACCAGGTGCTCGCGGGCACCCTCGGCATCATCATCCTCGCGCTGCTGTTCGACGCCGCGTACGTCGTCCTCGGACGGCTGACCATCCCCAGGGGGATCCGTGTCTGAGAGCGAGCACCACGGCGCCTCCATCGAGCTGGAGAACCTGACCAAGCGCTATCCGGGCAGCCCGCAGCCGGCCGTGGACAACGTGAACATGGAGATCAAGGCGGGCGAGGTGGTGATCTTCGTCGGCCCCTCCGGGTGCGGCAAGTCGACCACGCTGAAGATGATCAACCGGCTGATCGAGCCGACCGGCGGCCGGATCCGCATCGACGGCGAGGACGTCACCGACATGGACCCGGTGAAGCTGCGCCGCCGCCTCGGCTACGCCATCCAGTCCGCCGGGCTGTTCCCGCACATGACGGTCGCGCAGAACATCGGCCTGGTCCCGAAGATGATCGGCTGGTCCAAGGCCCGGATCGCCTCCCGGGTCGAGGAGCTGCTCGACCTGGTCGGGCTGGACCCCGGCGAGTTCCACGGCCGCTACCCCCGCCAGCTGTCCGGCGGGCAGCAGCAGCGGGTCGGCGTGGCCCGGGCGCTGGCCGCCGACCCGCCCGTGCTGCTGATGGACGAGCCGTTCGGCGCGGTCGACCCGATCACCCGGGACCACCTCCAGGACGAGCTGATCCGGCTCCAGCACGAACTGCACAAGACCATCGTCTTCGTCACCCACGACTTCGACGAGGCCATCAAGATCGGCGACCGGATCGCGGTGCTGCGCGAACGCTCCCACATCGCCCAGTTCGACACCCCGGAGGCGATCCTCACCAACCCGGCCGACGACTTCGTCTCCGGGTTCGTCGGCGCGGGCGCGGCGCTGAAGCGGCTCAACCTGACCCGTGTACGGGACGTGGAGATCACCGAGTACCCGACGGTGACCATCGACGACTCGCTCCAGGAGATCTTCAACCGGCTGCGCTCCAGCGGCACCAACGAGATCCTGCTGCTCGACAAGCGGCGCCGCCCCTACAAGTGGCTGCGGCGCGGCGATCTGATGCGGGCGCGCGGCTCGCTGGCCCGGGCCGGGACGCTGGTCAGCGACACCGTGACCCGGGACGCCACCCTGCGGGACGCCCTGGAGGCGGTCCTCACCGACAACACGGGGCGGGTGGCGGTGACCGGGCGGCGCGGCGAGTACGAGGGCGTCGTCGACATGGAGACGCTGATGAACTCCGTGCAGGAACTGCTGGAGGCCGACCGGCTGGAGGCGCTGGAGGCGCAGCACGAGCTGGAGGACTCGCGCAGCGGGGTCACCCACGCCGAGCAGGAGGGCGGCGCGGGAGGACAGAAGGCATGAGCACCCCGCAGTCTCCGGGCGCACCGGCCCGGGAGAGACCCACCCCGCCCGAGGACGACGAGACGCCTCCCCCGCCGCCGAAGCGGCCGCCGCGCAAGCTGAGCTGGCAGAAGCTCACCTTCGTGCCGGCGATGCTGGTGGTGCTGCTGCTCGCGACCTGGCTGTGGTTCCGGCAGGCCGACCTCGACCCGGTCTCCGAGAACGCCCTGTCGGACGGCCAGGTCTCCCAGGCCCTGTGGGAGCACATCGAACTCACGGTGATCTCCACGTTCTTCGTGCTGATCATCGCGATCCCGCTGGGCATCCTGCTCACCCGGCGGGCCTTCAGCAAGGCCGCCCCGGTGGCGCTGGCGTTCGCCAACATGGGGCAGGCGACCCCGGCGATCGGTCTGCTCGCCCTGCTGGTGATCTGGCTGGGCATCGGCCGCCGGGCCGCGCTGATCGGCATCATCATCTACGCCGTCCTGCCCGTGCTGTCGAACACGATCGCCGGTCTGAAGGCGAACGACCCGACGCTGCTGGAGGCGGCGCGTGGCATCGGGATGTCGTCGTCGGGCGTACTGACCCGGGTGGAGCTGCCGCTGGCGGTGCCGCTGATCCTGGCGGGCGTGCGCACGGCCCTCGTCCTCAACGTCGGTACGGCGACCCTCGCGGTGTTCGGCGGGGGCGGCGGGCTGGGCGTGCTGATCACGGCCGGGATCACCAACCAGCGGATGCCGGTGCTGGTGCTCGGCTCGATCCTCACCGTGTCGCTGGCGCTGCTGGTCGACTGGCTGGCGTCGCTGGCCGAGGTGCTGCTGCGGCCGAGGGGGCTGGACCTGTGAGGCGGGCTGGAGCCGTGAAGCAGGCTGGAGCTGTGAGGCGGCGGGCCGTACTGCTGACGGCGGCGCTGCTGGTGGCGGCGTCGGCCTGCGGGCTGACCAGCGGCTCCCCCATGGTCGACGACGTGAAGCCCGGCAGCATCGGGCGGGGCGAGTCGCTGGAGGGCGCCAAGCTGACGGTGACGTCGAAGTCGTTCACGGAGCAGCTGATCCTCGGCGCGATCATGGGCATCGCATTCCAGGCCGCCGGTGCCGAGGTGATCGACCGCACCGGCATCCAGGGCTCCATCGGCAGCCGGGAGGCCGTGGTCAAGGGGGAGGCGGACGCCGGGTACGAGTACACGGGCACGGCCTGGATCACGTACCTCGGGCACAGCGAACCGATCACCGACCCGCACGAGCAGTGGGAGGCGGTGAAGAAGGAGGACGCCCGCAACGGCGTGACCTGGCTGCCGCCGTCCCGGCTCGACAACACCTACGCGCTGGCCATGAACCAGGCCAACCACCGCAGATACCGCACCGACACCCTCTCCGACGTGGCCGAGCTGTCGCGGACCGATCCGTCCGCGGTGACGCTGTGCGTGGAGGTCGAGTTCGCCAACCGGGCCGACGGGCTGCGGGGGATGGAGAAGACGTACGGCATGGACGTGCCGTCCAGCAACATCACGCAGATGGACACCGGGATCATCTACACCCAGACGGCGAAGGGCAGTTGCACCTACGGCGAGGTCTTCACCACCGACGGCCGGATCAAGTCCATGAACCTGGTCGTGATGGACGACGACAAGCACTTCTTCCCCAACTACAACGCCGCGCCGATGATCCACACCAAGACGCTGCGGAAGTGGCCGGCCATCCCGGACGTGCTGAACCCGATCACCGAGAAGCTGGACAACACGGTGGCGCAGACCCTGAACGCGAAGGTCGACGTCGACGGGGAGGACCCGCACCAGGTCGCGCTGGACTGGATGAAGCAGGAGGGCTTCGTGAAGTGAGCCGTACGGCCGCGGGGCCTGGGGACGCGTGGCCTCAGCGGCACGGGCCGCAGCGGCACGGGCCTCAGCAGGCCGGGACGGTGCCCTCGCCGGTCCGGAGCGCGTCGAGCGCGTCGACCGCACCCTTCAGGGTCGTCACCGGGATGAGCCGCAGTCCCTTGGGGAGTTCCGCCTTCGCGTCGCCGCACTCGTCCTTCGGGACCAGGAACACCGTCGCGCCGTCCCGGCGGGCGGCCTGCGTCTTCAGGGAGACCCCGCCGACCGCGCCGACCTTGCCCGCGGGGTCGATGGTGCCGGTGCCGGCGATGGTGCGGCCGCCCGTGAGGTCGCCGCCGCTGCCGTCGCCTTCGAGCTTGTCGACGATGCCGAGCGAGAAGAGCAGACCCGCGCTGGGGCCGCCGACGTCCGCGAGCCTCAGGGTGACCTCGACATCCTTGTCGTCGAGGTCGAGGTAGTTCAGGGCGGCCTCGGTGGCGTCGTCCTGGGACTCCTTCATCTGCCGGGTGTTGAACCGCTCGATCTCCCGGACGCTCTGGCCGCTCGGGTACACCGAGTCGCGCGGCATGACCGCCTGGTCGGTGCGGAACCAGGCGTCGATCACATCGCCGAGCTGCACGGTGGTGTCGGGCGAGGTGGCCTCGATCGTGGTCATGCGCAGCTGGCCACTGGTCTTCCGGGTCGGCGCACCGGAGATCGTGATGACCGGCTCACCCCGGTTCTCACCGAGCACGTTCGCCGTCAGACCGGGCTGCGTCAGCGTGAACGGCAGAGGCGCGAAGGCCGCGGTGGCGAGCAACGCGACGACCGGCAGAGCACAGACGGCAAGGGCCCGGGGGCGCGTGAGGCGAGAGAGCACGAAGCAAATCTAACGTGGCGGGGTGGGGGGC
>NZ_JAGPYD010000012.1:0-312362 GCF_018070255.1 Streptomyces sp. RK62
CCCGTCCACCCCCACCGACTCCGCCGCCCGCCCCGAGGACCTGGCGCAGATACTCGCCGATCTCTCCCTGGCCGACCGGCTGCCGTTCGTCGCGTCGCCCGAACCCGCTCCGCCCCGCCGGGTGTTGCTGACCGGCGCCACCGGATTCCTCGGCAGCCATATGCTCCTGGACCTGCTGCGGCACAGCGACGCCCACGTCTACTGTCTGGTCCGCGCCGCCGACGAGGAGGCGGCCGTGGCCCGGCTGGGCGACGCGCTCAAGGGGTACGCGCTGCCCTGGTCGTCGGAGGTCCGCCGGCGTGTCACCGTCCTCCCCGGCGACATCCGCGAACCCCGCCTGGGCCTGACAGCCGACCTCTGGGACCGGCTCGCCGAGGAGCTGGACAGCGTCGTCTCGGTCGCCGCCGCCGTGGACTTCCTGCGCGGCTACCCGTCTCTGCACGCGAGCAACGTGCTCGGTTCCCTCACGCTGGCCGAACTCGCCGCGACGGGCCGCCCCAAGCCGCTGCACCACATCTCCTCGGTCGCCGTGTTCAACGAGGTCGGCATCCCCTCGATGGGCGAGGACGACCCGTTCGCCCACGTCGACCGGCTCGTCGCCGGGTACGACCAGTCCAAGTGGGCCGCCGAGGTCGCCCTGCGCCGGGCCCGCGACCACGGCCTGGTCGTCACGGCCCTGCGCCCCGGCGGCATCGGCGGGCACACCAGGACCGGCGCCTACAACCCCCAGGACCTCAGCAGCGGCCTCCTCTCGGCGTTCGCCCGCTTCCGATCCGTCCCCGCCTTCCGGTATCTCAACGCCGCCCCCGTCGACTGGGTGAGCCGGACCGCCGTCGCCGTGATCTGCGAACCGGACGCATGGGGCTTCGACTACAACCTCACCGGCGTGCCCAACACCCTCGACGACGTCGTCCGGGACATGGCCTTCGGCGGGATGCACGTGCGCGTGCGGGACTGGGAGGAGTGGCGGGCGGACACCCTCGCCCGCCTGGAGGCCGAGCCCGTCCCCGAACTCGCCTTCCTGACCCGGGTGCTGCGCAGCCCGACCGCCCTGAAGCTGTGCGAGGCGACCCTGACGGGACCGGCGGCCACCGCCGAGCGGACCGACGCGCTCGTCGACGCGCTCGGTCTGCCGCCCGCCGTCCGCTACGACGCCCGGGCGCAGCTCAAGACGTTCGAACGCCTCGCCGGGGACGGTCTGGCCCGGCTGCCGCACAAGGACGACCAGCCCTACCTGTGGTTCTCCGAGACCACCGAGGGCGGGGTCGGACCGGTCGGCGGCGCCCCCGACTCGCCCTGCTCGATGACCCTCACCCTGTCCGTCGCGAGCATGCACCAGCTGGCGACGGAGCGGCGCGTCGACGTCCGCGGCGAGGTCAGCTGCCCGGCCGCGCACTCCGCACCGCTGACCGTGGCCCGCGGCGACCTCTGGGTCCGCCCCGAGGAGGGCATCCCGCACCAGCACGGCCTGCGCCATCCGCTGCTGCGCTACCGCCTGGAGCTGACCGACGCCGACGGGGGCCGCTGGTGGCTGGAGGGCCACAAGTACGCCCGCGCGCGCCGCGATCTGTGGCGCCAGACCCGGACCCTGACCGTGGAGCTCGGCCGTGAGGGCGACCCGGCGAGCCTGGCGGGCGAGGTCGTCGTCCCCGCCGACACCTACGTCCGCGACCAGATCGACGGCATCCGTGTGGACCCGCGCCTGACCGGGCGGGAGAAACGTGCCGCCAAGCTGACCTGGCTGGCCTGGTTCGGTCTGGAGATGGGCCGCGGCCTCGCCGGGCCCTTCGCCCGGGCCGCCGCGGACCTGCTCGACCTGCGCCGCACCCCGAACCCGACGGAGAACCACCGATGATCTTCCGTACGCCCGTCACCCGGACGACCCGGCCGGCCCTGCGCAGGGTCCGCAGCACCGTGACGCCCCGGCCGCTGCGGCACCGCCTCGACCCGGCGGCCGTCGAGGAGATCCCGCTGCGGGCGGGCGACGGGGTGCGCCTGGGTCTGACCCGGGTGGACCCCGGCGAGAGCGGCCGGCCCGCCGTGCTGCTCCTGCACGGGCACACCGCCTCCGCCGACATGTTCCTGCTGCCGGAGACCCGCAACCTGGTCGACGTCCTCCTCGACGACGGCTACGAGCCCTGGCTGCTGGACTGGCGGGGCAGCTGCCGGCTGCCGTACAACGAGACCGGCGGCCGGTACACGTACGACGACGTGGCGCTGCACGACATCCCGGCGGCCGTCTCCCACATCCGGGCGCGGATCGGCGACCGGCCGCTCTTCGTGGTCGCCCATTGCATCGGCTCCCTCACGCTGTCGCTGAGCATGACGGCGGGCCTGGTCCCGGGGCTGGCCGGAGTGGTGTCCCAGGGCGTCTTCCTGACCCCGAAGCTCGCCGGCCGCACCTCCCTGCGCATGACGCTGGCGGGCGAGCTGCTGCGGTCCCGGATCGACCACATCCCCGTCGACTTCCGCAAGGTCGGCCTGTGGTCGAAGTACACCCCGCTGTTCGCGCTGGCCTCGCGCGGCGCGGCCTGCCCGGACCCCACCTGCCAGATCCTGCACCACTCGGCGTGGGGGACCGGGGCCTCCCTGTTCGTCCACGAGCACCTGTCCGACGCCACGCACGACCGGCTGGCCGAGCTGCTCGGCCCCGCTCCGCTGTGGATCCTGCCGCATCTGCGCCGGATCGAACTGGCCCGTACGGTCGTCCGCTGGAACGACACCGACCACCGCTACCGGGCCCTGCCGGAGAACGCCCTGGACGCCGCCGCCCGGATCGACACCCCGGTGCTGCTGCTGTCCGGCAGCGAGAACGGCCTGTGGCTCGACTCGCAGAAGCTGTGCCACGACGTCCTCGCCCGCCGCCAGCCCCAACTCGACGTCCGCTACGCGGAGATACCGGGCTACGGGCATCTGGACACGTTCCTCGGCCGGGGCGCGGCCCTGGACGTGTTCGGTCACATCCTGGACTTCCTCGGCGAACGCCGGTGACGGCGGGCCGCACGGCCGGATACCGTACCGGTCAGTAACCCGGCTCGCTCCCCAGGAGGCCCTCCATGCCGCAGCTCGAAGTCGACGGCGCCACCCTGACGTACGACGACGAGGGCCCCCGCGACGGCGAGGGTGTGCCCCTGGTGTTCGTGCACGGCTGGACGGCGAACCGGCACCGCTGGGACCACCAGACGGCCCACTTCTCCGAGCGGCGCCGGGTCGTGCGGCTCGATCTGCGCGGGCACGGCGAGAGCACCGGGGCGGGCGTGCGCCGTGTCGACGATCTCGCCGCCGACGTGCTCGCCCTTCTGGACCATCTGAAGATCGAGCGGTTCGTGATCGTCGGGCACTCGATGGGCGGCATGATCGCCCAGACCGTCGCGCTGTCCCACCCGGAGCGGGTGGAGCGCATGGTGCTGGTCAACTCCATCGGCAAGATGGCCTACAGCCGGGGCCGCGCCCTGCTGATGGCCGCCTCGACCCTCGTGCCGTTCAAGCTGTTCGTCGCCGCCAACATCCAGCGCGCCTTCGCCCCCGGCTACCCGCGCGAGGAGGTCCGTGAGTACATCCGCGCCTCCGCCGGCACCCCGCGCGAGGTCGTCATGACGCTGTACGGCGCCATGCGCGCCTTCGACGTCTCGGACCGGATCGGCGCGATCCAGGCACCGACCCTGCTGGTGCACGGCTACCACGACGTCCAGCTGCCGATCGCGCCGATGCTCCGGCTGGCCACGGCGTACCCGGACGCCGAGGTCCGGGTGCTGGACGCCGGTCACGAGCTGCCCGTGGAGAAGCCGGCCGAACTGACCGCCGTCCTCGACCGCTTCCTCACGCGCGGCGACTGAACGGACGGCGGCGCCCGGCGTCAGCCGACGCGCAGGGTCCGCCGGGCCAGCTCGTAGGCCGGCAGCATCGCCCGGTGCTCGTCGGTGTCGAGTCCGCCGAGGTGGAGGACGACCGGGCCGCGCTTCGTGCCGACGGCCAGCGCCCGCTCCTCCTTCGTCTCGTCCAGGGCCTCACTGGTGTACATGTACGTCACCTCGGCGCCGGTGACCCCGTCCGCCGTCTTGAAGGCGCGGTACTTCGCCTGCTCGGCGCCCTTCTCGGCGGCGACGAACTCCTTCAGGACGGTGCGCGCGTCGGCATCGCCCGGCTCACCCGTCCAGACCCGCAGGAAACCGATGTTCCCGGCCGGCTTGGCGTCGATCTCACAGGCCGCGGTCACCGGCCCCTGGTGCAGCAGGGCCGCGGCCAGCTCCTCGGCCAGCTCGCCCTCACCCTCGGCGGACCCCGCCTCGACGGCCTTCGGCTTCCATGACTCGGCGACGTCGAAGGTCACCGGAAGCGCGCAGGCCGACCCGGCGGCGCCCACGCTTCCGCCGCTCTTGACCGCGCTGGACCCGCCTCCGCCGGACGCCTCGGCCGACGCGCTCGCCCGGCTCTCCGGCTCCTCGTCGGAGCCGCCCGAACACCCCGTCAGCACCCCGGCCAGCAAGGCCACCTGGGCCACCCCGCGCCGCACCCGTACCGTCCCCACCCGCATCGACTCTCCCCAGCCGTCCTGATCAGCCGACCCACACTAGCCGAGCCGCGGGCCGTGCACCCCGGCGGGCCTGCGGCACCATGAGGCGATGACCCCACCGACCTTCGAGCGCCACTGCGACGCGATCGTCACCGAGACCGAACGGCTCACCGCCCATGTGCGGGGCGCCGACCTGTCCGCCCCGGTACGCACCTGCCCCGGCTGGAATCTCGGGCAACTGCTGCTGCACATCGGCGGTGACCACCGGTGGGCCGAGGAGATCGTCCGCACCCGGGCCGCCGGTCCCGTCGCGGACGACCTGGTGGACGCCCCGCCCGCCGATCCGCGCGCGGACGGGGCGGTCCTCCTGTCGTGGCTCACCGAGGGCGCGGCCCGCCTGAGCGCGACCCTGCGGGCGGCGGCCCCCGACTCCCTGGCCTGGAACCCCGCCGCCGACCGCCCGGCGCCCGTACGGTTCTGGGCCCGGCGCATGGCGTACGAAACGGCGGTGCATCGGGCCGACGCGGCGCTCGCGGCCGGGCAGCCGTTCACCCTCGACTCCGACCTCGCCGCCGACGCGGTGGAGGAGTGGCTGGAGTTCTCCACGTTCCCTGAGGCGCACGCGTCCCGGCCGGACCTGCCCGACCTGCTCGGCCCTGGCCGCACCCTGCGCTTCGAGGCCCCCGGCGCGGGCACCTGGCACGTCGACCTCACCGGCGAACGGCCGGTCCTGCGGGCCGGGTCCCGCGACCCCGCGGCCACCGCGCGCGGCCCGGTGACCGACCTGCTCCTGTACTTCTACCGGCGTCCCGCACCGGCCGTGGTGACCCGGGGCGACACCGCACTCCTCGACCTGTGGCGTACCCGCGCCGGCTTCTGGCTGGAGGCCCCGGACGACTGACCGGGCGCGTGTTTTGCCGGAACGGCAACGGTGTTTGTCGCGTAGCTCGCCGCCCCCGCAGGCTGGCCGTACGCATCTACACACCGGGAGGCACCGTGACCGAGACCCACGCCCTGGAGGCCGCCGAGTTCTGGGAGGCCCGCTACCGCGACGGCGGCCCCGTGTGGAGCGGCCGGCCCAACGCGCTGCTCGTCCGGGAGACCGAGGAGCTGACCCCGGGCGCCGCGCTCGACCTCGGCTGCGGGGAGGGCGGCGACGCGGTGTGGCTCGCCTCGCGCGGCTGGCGGGTGACCGGTGTCGACATCTCCCGCACGGCCCTGGAGCGCGCCGCCGGGCACGCCGCCGAGGCAGGGGTGGCCGACCGCACGACCTGGGAGCGGCACGTCCTCGGGGAGACGTTCCCGGGTGGCACGTACGACCTGGTCAACGCGCAGTTCCTGCAGTCGCCGGTCCCGCTCGACCAGCAGACGGTGCTGCGGCGGGCCGCCGATGCCGTCGCGCCCGGCGGCACCCTGCTGATCGTCCTGCACGCGGGCTGGCCGTCCTGGCAGACCGAGCCGCCCTTCCCGGCTCGGTTCCCGACCCTGGCCGAGGTCCCGGAGCAACTGGCCCTGCCCGAGGGGGAGTGGAGCGTGGTCGCCCAGGAGACCGTGCGCAGCCCGCACACGTCCCCCGACGGCGTCCAGGGCCACCGGGACAACCATGTGTGGCACTTCCGCCGCCGCTGAACCCGCCTATGCACCCGTCGGCGTCTCCTCTCCCAGCGCCTCGCGCACCGCGTCCATCGCGGCTGTGCGGTCCGCCGGGATCAGGCCGATGCGGGTGCGGCGGTCGAGGAGGTCGGAGGCGTCGAGGGCGCCCTCGTGGCGGACCGCCCACAGGAGTTCGGCGGCGGTGACGGGGTGCCCGGCGAGCACCGGCTCGTTCAGACGGGGGTTCGAGGTGCCGAGCGCGTGGACGGCCGCCGCCTCGGTGCCGTAGCGCTGGACGAGGCGGCGCGGGGCACGGACGGCCGCGAGGGCGGTGGGCGACGCGGCGCCGACCAGGGGGAGCGAGGCGGTGGGGGAGGGCGCGGCGCTCACCCGGCCGGTGGCCACGGCGGCGTCGACGGCGTCCTCGGCCATCCGGCGGTAGGTGGTCAGCTTGCCGCCGACGATCGTGATCACGCCCTCGGACGACGTGAGGACCGCGTGCCTGCGGGAGACGTCGGCGGTGCGGCCGGCCGCCGAGCCGTCCTCGGCGGTGGTGTCCAGCAGGGGCCGCAGCCCGGCGAACGCGCCGACGACGTCCTCGCGTCCGACCGGCGCGTCCAGCACGGAGCCGAGTACGTCGAGCAGGAAGCCGATGTCGGTCTCCGGGACCTCGGGGACGTCGGGGACGGGACCCTCCACGGGCTCGTCGGTGAGGCCGACGTACACCCGGCCGTCGCCCTGCGGCAGCACCAGCACGAAGCGGTTGGTCTCGCCGGGCACGGGCACGTGCAGCCCCGCGGGCAGCGGGCCGAGCCGGTCGGAGCGCAGCACGAGATGCGTGCCGCGTGACGGGCGGATGCGGATGCCCTCGACCAGGCCGTCCGCCCAGACGCCGGTGGCGTTGACGACGACACGGGCCCTGATCTCGCCCTCCTCACCGGTCAGTTCGTCCCGGACCCGGGCGCCGGACGTGCCGAGCTCCACGGCCCGGACGCGGGTCAGCACGCGGGCGCCGTGCGCGGCGGCGGTCCGGGCGACGGCGGTGACCAGCCGGGCGTCGTCGGTGAGGCGGCCGTCCCAGGACAGCAGTCCGCCGCGCAGGCCCTGGGTGCGCAGGGCGGGCGCGAGGTGCCGGGTCTCGACCGCGGAGAGGCGGCGCGGGGCGGGCAGGGTGGCGCGGGCGGTGCGTGCCGCGAGGCGCAGGGTGTCGCCGGCCCGGAAGCCGGCCCAGGCCAGCGCGGACTGGGCACGGGACACCATCGGGGTCAGGGGCAGGACGAAGGGCTGGGCCCGCACCAGGTGCGGTGCCGTGCGCTCCATCAGCACACCGCGCTCGACGGCGCTCTCGTGAGCGACGTCGAACTGGGCGGAGGCCAGGTAGCGCAGCCCGCCGTGGATGAGCTTGCTGCTGAAGCGCGAGGTGCCGAAGGCCAGGTCGTGCGCGTCGATCGCGGCGACCGTCAGACCGCGGGACGCGGCGTCCAGGGCGGCGCCCGCGCCGGTCGCGCCGAGCCCGACGACCAGGACGTCGACGGCCGGACCGCCGACGGTCGCGGTGAGTTCGCGGGTGCGCCGGGCGGCGGACAGCGACGCCCCGCCGGGCGGAGGAGTGGCGGTGCTCATGGCGTCAGGGTCCTCTCGAGGATGCCGCGCAGCTCCGCCAGGAAGGCGTCGCCGTTCAGCTCGGTGTCGTCCGCGTCGGTCATGGTGCGCAGGGACAGGGCGAAGGACTGCACGATCAGGAGCAGGGATCGCGCCTGCCGTTCGACATGCCCCTGGCGCACCGATCCGTCGGCGTGGCCCTCGCGCAGCACGTCGGCGAGCAGGGCGAGCAGCGCCTCCTGGCTCGCGCCGCGCCGGTCCAGCATGTACGGCAGGAGCAGTTCCGGATCGACGTCGACGATCTTGTGGAAGAGCGGGTGCGCGCGGAAGGCGGCCACCCCGGCGACCAGCCCGTCGGCGATCAGGTCGCGGGTGAGGGTGCCGGGCCGCCGCTCGGGCATGGCGCCGGTGGCGGCCGCGACCCACTCACGGGTCATCAGGTCCCCGACCAGGGAGCGCACATCGGGCCACCGCCGGTACAGCGTCATCCGGGAGACCCCGGCGCGGCGGGCCACGTCGGTCATCGTCGTACGGCGGACTCCGACGGCGAGGACGCAGTCGCGTACCGCGTCGAGCACCGCGTCGCCGTCCGAGTGGTTGTGACGAATAGGCGTCATGTGTCACAGTGTAACGCCTGCGAGGCCGTCCGGGACACGGCATCGCCCGACCCGACCCGTGAGGACGACAGCCGATGGACATGCTGTGGAGTGGCTGGGGCGACCCCGCCAAGGCGGCACCGCTGCCCGAGACCGTGACCGGGCTGCTGCGCGACCTGCTCGGCGTCAGGCCGCGCACCGCCGAGCCGATCGCCCTCGCGAACATCGCCGTACCCGAGCCCGGGCTCGAACCCGCCGCCCTCCAGGACCTGGTGGCCGCGGCCGGCGGCGAGGAGCACGTCAGCACCGACGCCGAGACCCGCGTCCGGCACACCCGGGGCAAGTCCACCCCTGACCTGCTGCGCATCCGCGACGGCGAGGTCGACGCCGACCTCCCCGCCGCCGTCGTCCTGCCCGCCGATCACGACGAGGTCGTCGCGGTCCTGCGGGTCTGCGCCGGACACGGCCTGCCCGTCGTCCCGTTCGGCGGCGGCACCTCCGTCGTCGGCGGCCTCGCGCCCGCCGGGCGCCGCCCCTTCGTCGCCCTGGACCTGCGCCGTATGGACCGGATGCTCGCCCTCGACCCGGTCTCCCGCACCGCGACCCTGCAGCCCGGCCTGCGCGCCCCGCAGGCCGAGGCGCTGCTCGCCGAACACGGCTTCACCCTGGGGCACTTCCCCCAGTCCTACGAGTGGGCCAGCATCGGCGGTTTCGCCGCCACCCGCTCCAGCGGCCAGGCCTCCGCCGGCTACGGCCGTTTCGACGAGATGGTCCTCGGCCTCACCGTCGCCACCCCCGAGGGCACCCTCGACACCGGCCGCGCCCCCCGCTCGGCGGCCGGCCCCGATCTGCGCCAGCTTCTGCTCGGCTCGGAGGGCGCGTTCGGCGTCATCACCTCCGTGACCGTACGGATCAGGCCCGTCCCGCAGACCCGTGTCTACGAGGGCTGGCGGTTCGCCTCCTTCGAGGAGGGCGCCACCGCGCTGCGCCGCCTCGCCCAGGACGGCCCGCGCCCGACCGTGCTGCGCCTGTCCGACGAGACCGAGACCCTCGTCGGCCTCGCCCAGCCCGACGCGATCGGCGGCGGCCTCCCGACCGACGCCGGCTGCCTCGCGATCACCGGCTACGAGGGCACCGAGGAGGACACCGCCCACCGGCGCGAGCAGGCCGCGGCCGTACTGCGCGCCTGCGGCGGCACCCCGCTCGGCGAAGAACCGGGCCGGCGCTGGGCGCACGGCCGCTACTCCGCCCCCTATCTGCGGGACTCCCTCCTGGACGCCGGGGCGTTCGCCGAGACCCTGGAGACCGCCACCTTCTGGTCGGGCATCCCCGGCCTCTACGCCGCCGTCCGCGACGCCCTCACCGGCACGCTCACCGAGGCCGGCACCCCGCCCCTGGTCATGTGCCACATCTCGCACGTCTACGAGAACGGCGCCTCCCTGTACTTCACCGTCGTCTCGGCGCAGGGCGAGGACCCCCTGAAGCACTGGGAGCGGGCCAAGCGCGCCGCCAACGACGCGATCATCGAGGCCGGCGGCACCATCACCCACCACCACGGCGTCGGCACGGACCACCGCGACTGGTACGTCCTCGAGGCCGGGGCCCTCGGCGTCGAGGCGCTGCGTGCCGTCAAGCGCCGCCTCGACCCGTCCGGCCTGCTCAACCCGGGTGTCCTGCTGCCCCTCGACTGACGCGCCACCGCACCGTACATTCCCTCCACCTCCCCGCCTCTGGCGGCTCCTGACCGCCGGCCCGAAAGGCACACCGATGCGACAGTTCACCGCCATCGTCAACCCCACGGCGGGCGGGTCCGCCGCGGCTGCCGCGCTGCTGGACGTGGCCCGGCCGCTGCGGGAGGCCGGGGCCGATCTGGAGACCCTGTACAGCCGCAGCCTGGCGCACGCCCAGGAACTGGCCCGGGACGCCGGGGAGCGCGGACGCGTGGTGCTCGCCGTCGGCGGCGACGGCATGGCCGGCGGTGTCGGCGGGGCCCTCAGCGGCTCCGACGCCCTGCTCGGGCTCGTCCCCGCCGGACGCGGCAACGACTTCGCCCGCGCCCTCGGCCTGCCCACCGACCCGGCGGCGCTCGCCAAGGTGCTGCTCGACGCCGAGCCCTGCGCGGTCGACACCATCGAGGTCGAGTCGGCCGTCCACCCGCGCACGGTCGTCCTCGGCAGCGTGTACGCCGGGGTCGACGCCCTCGCCAACCGCCACGCCAACAACGCCACCCTGTTGCGCGGCGCCGCCTCCTACTACGCGGGCGGCCTGCGCGCCGTCACGACCTGGCGCCCCGCCCGCTACCGCGTCACCGTCGACGGCCGCGAGCACCTGCACATCGGCTACACGGTCGTCGCCGCCAACTCCGGCTACTACGGCTCCGGCCGCCGCATAGCGCCGGACGCGCGCGTCGACGACGGACTGCTCGACGTCGTGATGATCCGTCAGGCCCCGCGCCGGCTCTTCTTCGCCCTGATGAACGAGCTCAAGGACGGAACGCATGTGAACCGCCCGCAGGTGGAGATCCTGCGGGGCAAGGAGATACGGATCGCCGCCGACCGGGACGTGCCCTACGGCGCGGACGGCGAGGTGGACGCCACGCTCCCCGTCACCGTCCGGGTCCTGCCGGGCGCCCTGCGCGTCCTCTGCTGAGCGGCCGCGGACTCTCCGGGGCGTCCGTCAGCCGCCCTTGGCCTGGACGGACGAGCCCTCCATCTGGATGGGCGAGCGCGTCGCCCGCAACTGCTCGGTCGCGGTCTCCCGCTGCGCATGGTCCTGGATGAGCAGGCCGATCAGCGCCGCGACGGGCAGCCCTGCCTCGGCCGGGTGCCGCAGCAGCTTGCCCGACTCGACCCGGTAGGTGTTGGTGCGGCCCTCGCGCTTGTGGGACAGGTAACCGTCCCGCTCCAGCTCCGAGATGATCTTCTGGACCGCGCGCTCGGTGAGCCGGCAGTGCGCCGCGATGTGCCGGATACGGACATCCGGATTGTCGGCGATCGTGGCCAGCACGCGTGCGTGATTGGTGAGGAACGTCCACCCGGTGTGCGGCTCAGGGACTGCATCCATGGCCCTACCTTACGACTTCGCATTCACGTATACAAAAACACGTACTGCGTTTCACGTATCAGTTGACGTGAACGGCGCTTCGGGTTCAAGCTGTACGGGAGACGGGGAGATCTGAGGGAGAGGCGGACATGCCCGAGCTCGCGTCGGTACACCTTTCTGCCGCAGGCGACGCCACGGACGCCGGGGCGGCAGGCGCACCGCTGGTGGACCCGCCGCTACCGCTGGTCGCGGCCCTGTGTCCCGAGGGCGACCGCACCAGGGTGGTCGTCCGCGGCGAGCTGGACCTCGACTCCGGGGACCGGTTCGGACGCATCCTGCGGGATGCCCTGCACCGCTCGGTGCGCGGCGTCGACCTCGATCTGCGAGGCGTCACGTTCTGCGACTGCGCCGCCCTGAACATCCTCCTCGCGGTGCGCCAGAGGGCCCTGGCCGACGGCAAGACCGTCGCGCTGCAGGGCAGCAGCGCCACGGTCGACCGGCTGCTCCTGCTGACCGGCACCCGGGACCTGTTCACCGGCCCCGACCCGGACGGCGCCGACGCGACGGAGCGGACACCGGACGGGGAGGTGGCGGACGCGACCGACCACGACCTGCGGACCGAACTCGCCCAACTGCGCCGGGCCATGCGCACCCGGCCCACCGAGGACCTGGCCCGCGGCATCCTCATGGCCTACTACGGCCTGGGCCCCCAGGACGCCTGGGCGGTGCTCGTCACGGCCGCCGAGCGCGGCGGCACCCAGCCGCATCTGCTCGCCGGGGAGCTCGTCGAGGCCGCCCAGGGCGGCACGCCGCTGCCCGCAAAGCTGCGGGCGGAACTGTCCTCGGCCATCGGGCGCGTCCAGGTCACCGACGGCTGAGCACCCGCCCGGCACCGGGCGTGCCGCTTGCGCGGATCCGCGCTCCGGGGGCAGGGTGCGGTCGTGCCCACCTTGCTGATCGTCCATCACACCCCGTCTCCCAACTGCCAGGCCCTGCTGGAGGCGGTCGTCTCCGGTGCCACCGCGCCCGAGATCGAGGGCGTCGACGTCGTACGCCGCCCGGCGCTGTCCGCCACCGCCTCCGACGTCCTCGCCGCCGACGCCTACCTGTTGGGGACGCCGGCCAACCTCGGGTACATCTCCGGCGCCCTGAAGCATTTCTTCGACCAGATCTACTACCCGTGCCTCGACGCCACCCGCGGCCGCCCCTTCGGGCACTATGTGCACGGCGGCAGCGACGTCACCGGCGCCCTGCGGGCCGTCGACACCATCACGACCGGTCTCGGCTGGCAGCGGTCGGCCCATCCGGTGACCGTGACGGGCGAGCCCGGCAAGGACGACATCCAGGCGTGCTGGGAGCTGGGCGCCACGCTCGCCGCGGGTCTCATGCCCTGAGGGATCCGCGCCCAATTCACCTGCGTCGACGCAGGTGAGAGCGTTTCAAACCGTCGGGCACTGAGAAACTTGTGAGAATTTCCGAGGCGGTTGAACACAGAGGGGCTCGCCTCCGTATGGGAGCAGGGGGATTTTCATGCCCTGACCGATCACGAGGCGATGGAGTAATTCCTTGGGACGCAGCACGCGGAGACGCCCCACGGGCGCACGGCGCGCGACCTTTGCAGCGGTCGCGCTGATGTTGGGTGGTGGCGGCCTCGTCGCGGCCAACGTCGTTGCCTCGGCCACCGAGGAGGGCGGAACGGACTCCGCCCAGACGCTGTCCACCCCGGCCGGCACGATCGACTGCCCCGACGTCGGCACCAAGCTGACCAATGTGCCGGAGGGGGCGAAGGAGGACGTCGCCAAGGAACTCGCCCTCCTCGACCAGCAGATCGCCGACGCCTACCAGCGACTGATGAACGCCGGACAGGCCATCGAGCAGGACAAGGCCTTCGCAGAGAACTCGATCATGACGCCGCTGAAGGAGAAGCGCGCGGCGACGATCGAGCGGATCGCCATCGCCGTGGACCGCCAGGGCGACCGGCCCGAGGGCCTGGACGCCCTCGCCGCCTGCACCCTGCGCGCCCCGGAGAGCAGCGCGCCCGCCGAGCAGCCCAGCGACGGCGGCCAGCAGAGCGGTGACGGCCAGGGCGACGCCGGACAGGGCGGCGACGGGCAGAACGGCGACGGCCAGAACGGCGACAACGGCCAGAACGGCAACGGCGGTCAGGCCGGCAACGGCCCCGTCGCCGCCGACTACGTCGACATCAAGTCCGTCCAGCCCAACGTCTCCGAGCCGGCCGTGCGCCAGGGCGGCTCCAGCGGCTCCTTCGCCACCAGCTGCGGTGTGAACGAGAACGGGCTGTTCAACTCGGACAACGTGATCGTGGCCCCCGGTGTCTCCAACGGCGCCCACCACTTCCACGACTACATCGGCAACCAGTCCAACACCGCTTTCGCCAGCGACGAGGACCTGGCCAACGCCGACACCAGCTGCGTGGACAAGAGTGACAAGTCCACGTACTACTGGCCGGTGCTGCGTCTGCAGAACGGCAAGCAGGAGCAGGACGCGAACAAGCCCGGCGGTGGCATCGAGGGCAACGCCGGCGAGATCGTCCAGCCCAAGGAGGTGACGCTGAACTTCGTGGGCAACCCGCAGAGCAAGGTCACCGAGATGCCGCGTCTCCTGCGCATCATCACCGGCGACGCCAAGGCGTTCGTCAACGGCCCGGCCAACGCCAACGCGTCCTGGAGCTGCACCGGTTTCGAGGACCGGCAGCTGAAGGACAAGTACCCGCTGTGCCCGCAGGGCAGTGACGTGGTGCGCTCGTTCAAGTTCCAGAGCTGCTGGGACGGCCAGAACATCGACAGCGCCAACCACCGCGCCCACGTGGCGTTCGCCGCGGCCGACGGCAGCTGCGGCAACGGCTTCAAGGCCATCCCGCAGCTCGTGCAGCGGATCGTCTACGACGTCGACGCGCCCAGCCTCCAGGACGGCGGCAGGACCACCCCGCTGTTCGCGGTGGACTCCTTCCCCGAGCAGCTGCACAAGCCCGTCACCGACCACGGCGACTTCATCAACGTCTTCGACGAGAAGCTGATGAGCGAGATGGTCGACTGCATCAACGAGGGCCGCACCTGCGGCGTCGGCGCCGGTGACGGCGGCGGCGACCCGGGCCAGGAGGAGCCGACCGAGGCACCCACCACCCCGCCCGCCGACAACGGCGGCGACGGCGGCGGCAACGGCGACGGCGGCGGCAACGGTGACGACGAGACGCAGCCGCCCGCCACGGAGGAGCCCGCCACCGAGGCGCCCACCACCCCGCCGGCCGACAACGGCGGCGACGGTGGCAAGGGTGACGGCGGCCAGGACAACGGTGGCCAGGACAACGGCGGCGGTCAGAACGACGACGGCGGCAAGAACGACGACGGCGGCAAGAACGACGACGGCGGGAACGGCGGCGCCGGTGCCGGGCAGCCGCAGGACGACGAGCCCACCGTGTCCAGCACGGTGGCGCCCAAGTCCAGCGGTGAGCCGGACGCCGGGAACGACGAGGGCGGCGACGAGGCGGACGCCATCGGCACCCCCGCGCAGACCCAGCCCCCGACCAGCGACACCGACTCCCTGACGGGCGGTGCGCGGGCCCAGGCGGTCGGCGGCGACCTCGCCGAGACCGGCACCTCGCTGTGGCCGGCCGCGGGCGGAGCCATTCTGCTGATCGCCGGGTTCGTGGTGCTCATGCGCACCAGGCGGTACGCCCGTTGAGGGAGTGACGCGCCACACCTGACACGGTGATTGTGACGGCGAAGGGCCCGGACCGGGTACACCGGTCCGGGCCCTTCGTGCTGCCGCCGTCCCGGTCAGGGTGTGGGAAGGCCCGCCGGGCGCGCCGGACGCCCCAGCCGCACCGGCACACCGGGGGAGTACAGCACGCTGACCGGATCGCCCTCGGGCGCGGGCAGCCCGGCCGCCGTGATCAGGTTCTCCTCGCGGACGACCGCCTCGGCGCGGTGCAGCGGCCAGCGCGGATGGTCGTTCGGCAGATACGCCGAGGGCCCGGCCTCGCCGAAGAAGGCGTTGTGCATGCCCCAGCGGGCGGTGAGGAAGTGCTCAAGACCCGTCGGCTCCGCGATCCGCTCCCCGACGCGCACGGTGAGCCGGCTGTACGCGCCACGCGGCCCCGGCCATCTGCGTGAGCTCGTGTACGTCACCGTGTCGCCCGCCCGGCGCACGGCCATCCGGGACCAGAGGTACGGCAGCTTGAAGCCGACGCGTCCCATGACCACCGGGATCAGCCGGGCGGCGTCCATGGAGCGGAACACCACCCCGCGCCGCCCGTGCGCGTCGACCGAGTACAGCCGCACATTGGTCTCGGGGAACGTCCCCAGATACGGCACCCCGGGCAGCCGCAGCCAGCCGACCCGGTGCATCCGGAACGCGACCAGACCGACGTAGGTCGCCCCGTCGTAGGTGTCGGGGACGGTGCCGCGCGGCAGCAGCCCGGACACGGCCGCCGGGTCGACCGCCCAGTGCAGGAAGGCGAGATCGAGCCAGCGCTGGGTGAGCAGCGGGCTGCGGATACGGGAGGGGGCGTCCGGGGAGACGGCTGACGGCTCGACCACGCGTCCAGCATCGCAGAGCGCCGTCGCCGCGCGCCGCCCTAGCCGGCGTCGAGCTGGTGGTCCGCCCAGACGTAGGTCGCGGGCAACAACTCCCTTACGGGAACGGTCCGCAGGCCCTCCTCGGAGCCGACGACGACGTCGAGGGACGGGAAGTAGTCGAACAGGACCTGACGGCAGCGCCCGCAGGGTGGGATGACACCGCGGTCGCGGTCGCCGACGGCGACGATCGTGTCCAGCTCGTAGGCGCCCTGTGCGGCGGCCGCCCCGATGACGACGAGCTCGGCGCACGGACCGCCCGTGAAGTGGTAGGCGTTGACGCCGGTGACGATCCGGCCGTCCCGGGCGCGGGCGGCGGCCGCCACGGTGTGGTTGTCGCCCCGGCACGCCTCGCGGGCGACGCGGCCCGCGGCCTCGACGAGTGCGTGGTCGACGCGGATGTCCTCGGCGCTCATGTCCTCTGCTTCCGTACGGGGGAGGCTCATTGTCCCCCCGGGCGGGTGGCAGGCCTCAGGCGGGATAGGCGTGGGTCTGCGTCGCCTTGACCGTCGCCCACACCGCGGCGCCGGGACGCAGGTCGAGTTCGGCGGCGGCGACCGTCGTCAGGTCGGCGGCCAGCGGGAGTTCACCGGACAGCGCCGCGCGGATCTGGTCGCCGTGCGTCTCCAGACCGGCCACCTCGCAGCGCCACAGATTGCGGGCGCTGGAACCGGTCGGACGCTCCCGGTGCAGGGTCACCGCGCCGGGCGGGAACGCGACGAAGACAGGACCGGTCAGCTCCTCGGTGGTCGTGACCAGCGGGCCGCCGTCGACCTGGACGGTGTGCCCGCGCGCCTCGCCCCGGTAGAGGTTGAGGCCGACGAGCCGGGCGATGTAGTCGCTGCGCGGATGCCGCGCGATGTCGGGCGGGCCGCCCTCCTGGACGACCCGCCCGTCCTCGATCACGACGAGATGGTCGGCCAGCACCATCGCGTCCAGCGGGTCGTGGGTGACGAGGACGGCCACCGCCTCGAAGTCCGCCAGATGGTGACGCAGCCGCGCCCGTACGTCGAGCCGGGTCCGGGCGTCGAGCGCGGCGAGCGGCTCGTCGAGGAGCAGCAGCCGCGGGTGGGTCGCCAGGGCGCGGGCGAGGGCGACCCGCTGGGCCTGCCCGCCGGACAGCCGGCGCGGTTTGCTCGCGGCGTGCTCGGCGAGCCCCATGCGCTCCAGCCACGCGGCTGCCTGCGCCCGGGCGGCGGCCTTGGGCACCTTGTGGCAGCGCGGTCCGAACGCCACGTTGTCCAGCGCGGACAGATGCGGAAAGAGCAGATAGTCCTGGAAGACGACCCCGACCGGGCGGGACTCCGGCGGCGTACGGTCGAGATCGGCGCCGTCCAGCCGCAGATGCCCGGCGGACAGCGGGACAAGGCCGGCCAGCGCGCGCAGGGCGGTCGTCTTGCCGGCGCCGTTCGGTCCGAGGAGCGCGACCACGTCACCGGGCGCCGCGCGCAGCGTCACGTCGAGACGGAACGCGTCCCGCTCCACGACCAGACGGGCGTCCAGCCCCTCGCCGTCGCGAGCGGGCACGCTGGTGTGGGCCGTCGCGGTCATGAGGCGGTCATCCAGCGGTCACGCAGGCCCGCGAGCACCGCGACGGACACGGCGAGCAGGACCAGGCTGAGGGCGATCGCCGCCTCGGGGTCGTTCTGGAGGGCCAGATACACGGCGAGCGGCATGGTCTGGGTCCGGCCGGGGAAGTTGCCGGCGAACGTGATGGTCGCCCCGAACTCACCGAGCGCCCGCGCCCAGGCGAGGACGGCGCCGGCCGCGATCCCGGGCGCGACGAGCGGCAGCGTGACCCGGCGGAACGCGGTGAAGCGGGAGGCGCCCAGGGTGGCCGCGGCCTCCTCGTAGCGCGGGTCGGCGGCGCGCAGGGTGCCCTCGACGCTGATGACGAGGAACGGCATCGCCACGAACGCCTCCGCGACCACCACGCCCGCCGTGGTGAACGGCAGGGTCACACCGAACCAGTCGTCCAGCAGCCGGCCCACCACGCCGTTGCGGCCGAGCGCCATCAGCAGCGCCACACCGCCGACCACGGGCGGCAGGACGAGCGGCAGGGTGACCAGCGCCCGGACCAGCCGCCGGCCGGGGAACTCGACCCTGGCCAGCAGCCAGGCCAGCGGCACGCCGACGACCAGGCTCACTACGGTCGCCGCCGTCGCGCAGACCAGGGACAGCCGCAGCGCCTGCCACACCTCGGTGCTGGTCAGCAGATCGGGCATGCTCCGCCAGGGAGCCCGTACGAGAAGGGCGACCAGCGGCAGCACGAGGAACGCGACCCCGATCAGCGCGGGCACGAGCAGCGGCAGCGGTGCACCCCGGCCCAGACGGCGGCGCCGGGGAACGGCCGGGGAATCCTGGGCTTTCACGGCGCGAGGAACCCGGCCCCGGTCAGGACTTTTCGGCCCACGGGGGAGCGCACGAGCGCGAGGAACGCCTCGGCGGCCTCGGCGTTCTCCGACCGTTCGAGCACGGTGATCGGGTAGTCGTTGACGGCGTCGGCCGACTCGGGGAACTCCACGCCCTCCACCTTGTCACCCGCGGCCCGCACATCGGTCCTGTAGACGACGGCCGCGTCGGCCTCCTTCAGGACGACCTTGTTGAGCGCGGACTTGACGTCCTCCTCGTAGGAGACGGGGGTGAGCTCGAGCCCGCTCGCGTCGAGGGCCTTCTCCGCGGCGGCCCCGCACGGCACCGAGACGTCGCACAGGACGACCTTGAGGCCCTTGCGGGTGAGGTCCTCGAGGGACCCGATCCGGTCGGGGTTGCCGGGGAGGGTGGCGATCTCCAGCCGGTTGCGCACGAAGGTGACGGGAGTGCCGGAGGCGTCCCCGGCGTCCGTGACGATCTTCATCGTCTTCGGGCTGGCCGAGGCGAAGACATCGGCGGGCGCGCCGCCGGTGATGCTCGCGGCCAGCGCGTCGCTGCCGCCGAAGCTGAAGGTGACATGGGCGCCCGGGTGCTCGCGCTCGAAGCGCTCGCCCAGTTCCTCGAAGCTCTCCTTGAGGGAGGCCGCGGCGAACACGGTCACCTCACCCGACACACCGCCCGCTCCCGAGGCGGGCGACGGCCCGGAGGACGAGCAGGCGCTCAGGACCAGCAGCGCGGCGGCCCCCACGGCACCCGACGACAGGGCACGCCGGATCCGGCGCGAAGAACGGCTGGGCACGGAGGCACTCCCTCGGTCGCGAACGAACGCGTACACCGATCATAATGCCGCAGATGCAAGGGAAAAGACTCTGGTTGATTCGCATGAGCCGTTTGTTGGAGCCACTGCCCTGGCATGTGCGTTTCTACGGCAGGGCTGCCCGACTCATGTGCGGTCGATATGGACATTCGTCGACTTGACCCGGGCGGTGGCCTCCATGCCGACCTCGAGACCCAGCTCCTCCACGGCCTCCCGGGTCAGCAGCGACACCAGCCGGTGCGGTCCGGCCTGGATCTCCACCTGGGCCGCCACGTCCCCGAGCTTGATCGCGGTGACGATGCCGGGGAAGGCGTTGCGCACGGAGGTGGACGAGGGCGCCTCCTCGCCCGCGCCGCTGCGGGCGAGCTCCACGGAGAAGGCGGCGAGATCCCTGCCGTCGATGAGGCGCCTGCCGCTCTCGTCGCGATGGGTGGCCACCCTGCCCGCGTCCGCCCAGCGCCGGGCGGTGTCCGGACTGACACCCAGCAGCCGCGCCGCCTGACCGATCGTGTATGCCTGCATGGCGCCAAGATAGGTCAGCCGCCGGGACGTCCCATCGGAGGACCGCACGGACGGCGACCGGGAGGGACGGCCGTGGCGTCCCCGCGCCTGTGATCACGCACACACCGCAGGGGACCGGGAGGCAGGCCCCGGGTCCGAGTTGCCCGGTGATGGCACTCGGTGTCCCGTGTGGGTTCCCCGTCGAAGGGGAACCTGGCAGGCTGCACCCGGTTCGGGACGCGTAGCCGCGCTCTCGCTGGGAACCAGCAGCGGAGTAAGCAGCAAGGACAAGTCACCGCGGCCGAACGGCGGACGGGGCCGAAGAAGGTGTGATGGCGACCGAATCACAGGACGGCGGCAAGAAGCCGTCTATGGAACAGACACAGGAGTGGGGGGCCCGCTTCGACGGGGGGTTCGGCGATGTGACGCGTGCGCGTCTGGGCGCGGAGGAGTATCTGAACCGACTCGCGAGGGCCTCGCCCCCGGCGACCCCGGAGTACCGGGACGACATCCTGCTGGTGGTCAGCGAGCTGGTCTCGAACGCCATCCAGTACGCGCCGGGTCCCATAGAGCTGACCATGCGCAAGGCGTTCGACGGCGTCCATGTGACGCTCGGCGACACCAGCACCACCCCGCCGGCGCCGCGCCCCTTCCACCCCGGGACGGGCAAGGGCGGAGGCATCGGCTGGTATCTCATCCACACGCTGTGCGACCAGGTCAGCGTGGTGGTGCGCGAGGAAGGAAAGGACGTCCACGCCTTCCTGCCCTGGTGAACCATGACGTGTGACCGTCCTGCGGAAGGGCCGCCCGGCCGCGGGACGGGCCTTCATGTCAGCGGCGCCAGGACGCTGACCGTCTTGCCTCCCTCACGGCGGCGGTCGATCCGGATCTCCCGCGTCAGGCGGATGATCAGCGGCCAGCCGTACCCGCTGCCCTCGTGGGTCTGCGGCAGCGTGCCCGGACCGAAGGCGGCGGCCGGAACGGTGTCGCTGTAGTCGTGCACGCGCAGCCGCAGTCCATCGCGCTCCACGGCCACCTCGAACCCGGCGAGGCCGTCGCCGTGCCGGATCGCGTTGGTGACCAGCTCGGACACCACCAGCATCAGGTCCATCACCGCGCGCTCGTCCACGGGGGAGGTGCGCGCGTGCTCCTCGACGACCGACTTCACGAAGCCGCGTGCCGCCGATGCGCTGCTGACCTCGGCGGGCCGGAACCGCAGCACGCCTCCGTCCCCGGCCCGCCGGTCCTCCGCCGGCCTCACGAGCGTCCGCCCGCGGTGCGCGCCCCGGCCCGCGAGGCCCGGCAGGCGCGCACCCGGTGCTGTGCGGCTGTCGTCATGCCACCATCCCTCGGACACTCTCGTCCCGTGCCCTTCGTCCCGTTCCCGTGCATGACCACCCGGCTACCCCGAAGCCTGCGACGCATGGGACAGCCGCGCGTGGTGGGCACCGACGGCTGCGAGGTACCGCGGATCACGGGTCTCGCGGTCCGTCTCGAACCGGGGGGCCTCCTTGGCCTCCGCGCGGGTGCACGCGACCGTGACGGTCCGCTCCCGCTCGTCCACCCCGGTCACCGTGCCCGCGGGGATCACCAGGCTCCGGCCGAACACCCAGGCGCCCGTGTCGACGATCAGATGGCGCTGAGGGGTGTCGTCGGCCTGCCGGTCCACATGCCCGATGATCCCGTCGGTCGCCTCGACTCTGAACCCGGTGAGGTCCAGCCCCTCCCGGTGCCCGCTGCCGGGCCGGTAGGACCAGATTCCGTCGGTGCCCACATCGCTCCCTTCCGTCATGACCGTTCACCTCCGTGCCGCCGGCCCGTCTATACGGCGGCGGCCGCCGCGCGGTGTGCCGCGGGCTCGTCCAGAGACGCGGCCAGCATGTGCCGCGCCGTCTCCAGTGCCTGTCCCACCTCGCGCGTCCCGGTCGAGACGCACAGCGTGTACGCCAGGTCCTGGACCCGCGGGTCGTGCCGGTCCGGGCGCTCCCCGGGGGCCGTCCGCGTCATGAGCGCCTCGTACTCGTCGACGAGCCGGCGCAACAGCGTCGGGTGGGGCATCAGCATCGGTGTCCGCTCCTCGGATGAAGTCGTCGCACGGGTGGAGTCGTCGTACGGGGGAGGGGCCGGCGGTCTCAGCCGGAGCGGCCTCCGCCGCGGCGCTGCGGGCGGGCGTCCTGGTCGAGCACCTCGGCCCGGACCTTCGCGCAGCACCGGCTGATCAACCGTGAGACATGCATCTGGGAGATACCGAGCTGGTCGGCTATGCGGCTCTGCGTCATGTCCTCGAAGAAGCGCATGTAGAGGATCGTCCGCTCCCGCTCGGGCAGCCGCCGCAGTCCCTCCTTCGCCGCCTCCCGGTCGATGACCACGTCGTACGCCTCCTCGACTCCGCCGATCGTGTCGGCGAGGCTGAAGCCGTCCTCGCTCGCGGACATCTCGGCGTCCAGGGAGAGCGTGCTGTAGCTCTCCAGGGCCTCCAGGCCGGCGTTCACCTCGTCCTCAGTGAGCCCGGTGTGGGCGGCGATGTCCGCGACGGACGCGGTCGCCCCCGAGCCGGACTCGGTCAGTTCACGGCGCGCGATCCGCACCTTGTTGCGCAGCTCCTGGACGCGGCGCGGCACCCGCAGCGCCCACATCCGGTCGCGGAAGTGCCGCTTGATCTCACCGGTGATGGTGGGCACGGCGTAGCTCTCGAAGGCGCCCCGCCCGGGCTCGTACCGGTCGATCGCCTTGACCAGGCCGAGCGCGGCGACCTGGCGCAGGTCCTCCAGCGACTCCCCGCGATTGCGGAAGCGGCCGGCGATCCGGTGGGCCATGGGCAGCCAGGCCCGGGTCAGTTCGTCGCGGAGCGCGTCCCGCTCGGGCCCGTGCGGCAGCTCGGCCAGCCGGACGAAGTTGCTCGCCGTGTCGGGGGCGTCGTCGTGGACGCGCCCACCGGAGACACGGGGGCGGGCAGGGAGGTCGGAACCATGTGCGGACGTTTCAACCAGCATGAAGACAGCTCCTGAACGGCTTTCTCAGGGATGTGCGTGTGGAAACGGTGCACGGGGCACGCTGGCCCCGCAGCGGCTCACGTCGTTCGCACCGCCGCGCCTCTGGTCCGAAGCACGAAATCCCGCATGCCCCGGGTCCTGTGGTGCAAACAGCGCGCACGCAGAAGAAGGGGAAAGAAGTCCGCGGGCCGGATGGGCGGGGCCCGGCGGGGTCCCTGGGAGCGGACGCGGCTTATGGTGGATGCATCCGGACGTGGTTTCCGGCGAGAAGTCACCGCGTTCGAGAAGTTCCTCGAGATTCTCGGTTTCCTCGGGATTGACCCGCGGGATCGGGGGCATCCGGGGGTACGACAACAGGTTCTGGCATCGGGAGGGCGGCACATGGCAGCCGTGACGGTGGCGCAGGCAACGGCCACGGCACAGGAGAAGGAAGCGACGGAGGCGGCGCTGCCGCTGATCGAGGACCCGTCGCGGGTGAAGCCCCAGGACGCACGCGAGCTGTCGCGTCAGTTCTTCGACCGACTGGATGTGCTGGAAGAGGGCACGCACGAATACCAGTACGTACGCAACACCCTGATCGAGATGAACCTGTCCCTCGTGCGGTACGCGGCATCGCGCTTCCGTGCCCGCGGGGACTCGCTGGAGGACATCGTCCAGGTCGGCACGATCGGGCTGATCAAGGCGATCGACCGGTTCGAGATCTCTCGCGAGGTCGAGTTCACGACCTTCGCCGTGCCGTACATCGTCGGTGAGATCAAGCGTTTCTTCCGTGACACCAGCTGGGCCGTGCATGTGCCGCGCCGGCTGCAGGAGGCGCGTGTGGAGCTGGCCAAGGCCACCGAGGAGCTCAGCTCCCGGCTCGGCCGGACGCCGACCACCCGTGAGCTGTCCGAGCTGATGTCGCTGTCGGAGGAAGAGGTCATCGAGGCCCGCAAGGCCTCCAACTGCTACCAGTCGGCCTCGCTGGACGCCGCCGTCTCCGGTGACGCGGAGAGCGGCGAGTCGGTGCTGGCGGACCTCCTCGGCGAGGAGGACCCGTCGCTGGAGCTGGTGGAGGACTTCCACTCGCTCGCCCCGCTGATCGCGGGACTGGACGACCGGGAACGGAAGATCATCCACCTGCGGTTCGTGGAGGAGCTGACCCAGTCGCAGATCGCCGAGCAGATCGGTGTCTCGCAGATGCATGTCTCGCGGCTCATCAGCCGCATCATCAAGCAGCTGCGGGTCGGACTGCTGGAGCCCGGGGTCGCCTGACCCCGGGACAGGGAAGTCGCAGGAAAGCGCGGCGCCGAGGCGTCGCGGGTGGGCCGTGGCCGCGAGGCCGGCGGCCCACCCGTGTGTCCGGGGTCAGGCGCCCTCCTGGTGCGGCCCGAGGAGGGGGATCACCGCGGTGACCCGCTTGCCGCCGGTGGGCAGGTCGGCCACCTCGACCTCGCAGGCCAGCCGGCACACGATCGGCCAGCCGCGCCCTCCGCAGCGGTGCCGGCCGCGGCGGTCGACGGACTCCAGCGTCACCGGCCGCCGGCGCTCCCGGTCGCACACGGACAGATGGAGGTTCTCGCCGACGACCTCGACGTCGAAGTCGGTGATGCCGCCGCCGTGCAGCATCGCGTTGGTCGTCAGCTCCGAGGCGACGAGCAGCGCGTCCGACAGCGAGTCGGGCGTGTACGGGGCACCTTGGCCGGTCGGGCACTCGGCGAGAGCGCGCCGTACCGCTCCCCGCGCCTCGGCGGGGTTGAGCGGTCCGTGGCGCGTGGGGTCGCCGGCCGGGCCGGTGGGGGTGTGGACCCCCTGTTCCTGACTCATGCTGCAGCTCCCTGACCGGAGGGCGGGAAGACGGGCCGGTCACCGGGCGTCCCGGGCGGACGGGGGCGGACCCGCTTTCCTCCCTCCTCCACGATCTGTGACGTTCCCTCCCTTTTCGCGTGACCAGACGGAAGGGGATCAAACCGTTTCCCCGCGCGTGTGTCCGTACGGCCGTCCGGACGGGTGACCTGCGGGGAAGTGTCTGGGATCCGGTCCGTGTACGGGGAGGATCCGGGGGTAGACGGCCGAGCGGAACGCGTCGACGCACGGTCGGGGCCGTGAGCCACGGCCGGGTCGAGGGGCGCCGACCCCGGACCGCCGACGACCGGCCCGGGCCGGTGCCGGACGACATGTTCCGCGATGCATCGAACCGGCCGTTCGGGGAACCCGTCCCGATCGCCAACGCCTGTGGGAGGTACTTGTGTCCATTGCCCAGAATCCCTTGTCGATCAAGGTGGAAGTGCCCAGGGAGGACGCCGTGCTGCTGACGGTCGAGGGCGACCTGGACATGGACACGGCCACCGAGCTGCAGCACCACCTGGCCAACCAGCTCCATCACGGCCGCCGCCACTTCCTGCTCGACATCGCCGGTGTGCCCTTCATGGACTCGTCCGGCATGAACATCGTGCTGCGGGCCTACCAGGAGGTGCGGGAGATCCCCGGCGGTGTGTACGTGATCTCGCCGACGCCCGCGGTCCGGCGGATCATGGATCTCACCGGGGTCAGCATCACCGTGCCCATCGTGGAGAGCGTCGAGGAGGCGCTGGCCGTGGCGGACTCCGGCGGCCCGGCCGCCCCCGAGCCCCCGGACGAGGACTGAGCGCCGCTTCCCATCGGTTTCCACCGGGACGGCCCGGCAGGGCGTCTCCTGCCCCCGCAGGCACAATAGTTGCCGTTTGACAACTATGGCCATGAGGCAACAGAGTGAGCGAGTCATAGCGCGGGAGGGGTGGGGAGCGTGCCGTTCAGCAACGACGGTCCGTGCCGCCGTCCGGTGGCGCGGACCGCGTCCCGTCCCGGTCCCGTGACCGCGCGGCGACGGGTGTCAGGCGCTTCGGGCGTCCGGCTCCTCGTCGCTCTCGTGGATCTCCGCCGACGCCGCGCGGCAGAAGGCCTCCAGGCCCTCCAGCAGCGCGTCCCGCTTGGCCACGGGCATCTGCTCCAGGACGGACTGCAGGGCGGCCTCGCGCCGCGCGCGCAGCTCCGCCAGGAACGTCCGGCCGCGCCGGCTCAGATGCAGCCGCAGCTCCCTGCGGCTGGCGGCGCTGGTCTCACGCTCGACGAAGCCCACCGCCTGCAGCCGGTCGCACAGCCGGCTCGTCGACGGCGGGGTGGAGCCCAGCGCCTCCGCGAGCATCCGGAGATTGATGCCGTCGCTGTGCTCCAGGATGAACAGCACGCGGATCTGGGAGGCGGACACCGGGGCGGTCGAGGCTCGGCCCCACAGGACCTCCAGCAACTCGGCGGCCTCGGAGGTCATGTGTGCCACCTCGTCCGGCCGCGGATGGGCGTAGGAGGAAGTCACGGCCCCACTCTTTCAGGCTTGGCGGATGCTGTCAGCCCGCTGTTCCGGGCAATACGTGCAGAACGATAGATACGGACAAGAGGGACCGACGGCGGTTCCCGCGGTGACGTGGGGGCCGGGCGCCGTCACCGTGACGAGGATGGCCGATCCGACATCGTGAACAGATTCGTGGCAGCCGAGAGGGCGCTGCGCTCCGCGGCACCGCACCGGCTCGTGGAGGCGGTGCGGGACGTGCTGTGCGCCGAGTACGAGGCGACGTCCGTCGAGCTGTACCTGGCCGACTACGCCCTCGTCCAGCTCCAGGAGGTCCACGCGACCGACGGCCGGGCCGAGTCCGTCCCGGCCCGCGGCAGCACCGCCGGACGGGCCTTCGGCTCCCAGGAGCCGTACACCGAGGACCTCACCGGCGGCCGGGTGCGGCTGCACCTGCCGGTGACCGTGCGCGGCGACCGGCTCGGCGTCCTCATCGTGACCATGCCCTCCGCCGACGGCGCCGACGGCGCCCTGGACGAGCTCGCCGATATCGCGCAGGTGCTCGGGCACGAGATCGTCGTCGCCGACCGGGACACCGACCTCTATATGCGGGCCCGTCGCGCCGACCGGCTCACCCTCGCCGCCGAGATGCAGTGGCAGCTCCTGCCCGGACGCTCCTGCGCCGGCCCCGAGTACGCCGTCGGTGCCCAGCTGGAGCCCGCCTACGCGATCCACGGCGACAACTTCGACTGGTCCGCCGACGCCGAACGCCTGATGGTCTACGTCACCAACGGCATGGGCGAGGGCATCGAGGCGTCCCTGCTGACCAACCTCGGCATCAACGCCCTGCGCAACGCGCGCCGCGCCGGGCTCTCCATCGAGGACCAGGCCGCCCTCGCCGACCAGGCCGTCTTCGCCCAGTACCGCGGCGAGTCGTACATCTCCGTGCTCCTCGTCGACCTGGAGCTGCGCACCGGGCGGCTCAGCGTCGTCGACGCCGGGTCCCCGCGGATGCTGCGGCTGCGCGGCCGCACCGTCACCCCCGTCGACCTCGAGGCCCAGCTTCCGCTCGGCATGTTCGAGGAGACCGACTACGTCGCCCACGAGGTCGACCTCGCCCCCGGCGACCGGCTCCTCTTCGTCAGCGACGGGGTGTACGCCGTCTGCGCGCCCGGCGGCGAGGAGTACGGGGAGCGCTCCCTGGCCCGCGCCATCGTCTCCACCAGCCTGCTGCCCGCCGCCGAGGTCCCCCGGGCCGTCCTGCGGGAGCTGTCCGGCCACCGGGGCGCCACCGAACCCGCCGACGACGCGCTCGTGGTGTGTCTCGACTGGTTCGGGCCGCCCGAGGTGGCCTGACCGGCGGCCAGGCTTCCCCGTAGGGTCGGGGCAGCGCACAACCAACGAGGAGGGAACTTCGTGCCGGAACAGCACACGGCCAAGGACAGGACCGATCCCAAGCAGGAGGTGGCCGCCTTCCTGCGGGAGCGGCGCGAGCAGATCGCCCAGCGCTGGGCCGACGCCGCGGTGTTCCGCACCGTGTTCACCGTCTCCCGCGACGAGGCGGTCGAGGCGGGCCGCTCCGTCGTGGAGGCCCTGGCCGCGGTGGCCGCGTCCGGACGGATCGAGGACCTGGAGGCCGACGGCTTCGCCGTGGTCCGCGAGCAGCTCGCGCGCACCGCGCAGGCCCGCGCCCGGGCCGGCGCCACCATGGGCCAGATCTCGGCGGAGATGGAGGCGCTGCGCCCGCCCGTCACCGAGTTGCTGCTCGACGAGCTGTCCGGCGCGCCCGCCGACCACGTCCGCGAGTGCACCACCGTCCTCGCGGTGCTGATGGGCACCCTGCGGCTGGTCATGCTGGAGACGACCACCGTCGCCGGACAGGACCTCATCAACCGGCAGCGGCTGGAGATGCTGGAGATCGCCACCCCCGTGATCAAACTCTGGGAGGGCATCGTCGCCGTCCCGCTCATCGGCACGCTGGACAGCGCCCGCAGCCAGGTCGTCATGGAGACCCTGCTGGACGCCATCGTCGAACAGCACGCGCGGATCGCGATCCTGGACATCACCGGGGTGCCGACCGTCGACTCGCTCGTGGCCCAGCACCTGATGAAGACCGTCGCGGCGGCCCGGCTGATGGGCGCCGAGTGCATCGTCTCCGGCATCCGGCCGGCCATCGCGCAGACCATCGTCCACCTCGGCATCGACCTCAGCTCGATCCAGACCCGCGCCAGCCTCGCGGACGCCCTGGCCTACGCCCTCCAGCAGCAGGGCGCGCACATCGTGCCCTCCGCCGGCCCCGTCGTGGAGCCGCGGTGACCGGGGCCGCCACACCGCCCGACGGCTATGTGCCCGTGCTGCGCCTCGGCGGGATCCTGCTCGTCACCCTGCAGGGCGACCTCTACGACAGCACGGCGGAACGGCTGCGGCAGGACATCGGCCGCACCGTCTCCGACGACGCGGTCACCGGTGTCGTCATCGACCTGTCGGGCGTCGAGATCGTCGACTCCTTCATGGGCCGGGTGCTCAGCGACATCGCCGCCATGACCCAGCTGCTCGCCGCGCAGACCGTCGTCGCCGGGATGCGCCCGGCCGTCGCCATCACCCTGGTGGAACTCGGCCTGACCCTGCCGGGGCTGCGCACCGCGCTGAGCACCGAGGAGGCCATGAACCTGCTCGGCGCCCAGGTCGCGCACCTGCCCCGGGCCGTCGGCGCCCGCCGGGAGCGGCCGTGACCCACAGCACCGGAAGCGTCTCCGCCCGTCTGCCGCTGACCTCGGACCTGGACCTGGTCCGGGCCCGGCAGCATGTGCGGCAGATGACCGCCGAGCTCGGGTTCAGCCTGGTCGAGCAGACCAAGCTGGTCACCGCGGCCAGCGAGCTGGCGCGCAACGCCCTCGTCCACGGCGGCGGCGGCCGGATGGAGTGCACGCAGGTGACCGCCGGCGGCGTACGCGGCCTGCGCCTCGTCTTCAGCGACGACGGCCCCGGCATCGCCGACCTCGACCAGGCCCTCTCCGACGGCTACACCTCCGGCGAGGGACTGGGCATGGGCCTGCCCGGCGCCCGGCGCCTGGTCCACGAGTTCTCCGTCGACAGCGCCCGCGGCCAGGGCACCACCGTCACCGTGACGTCCTGGGTCGCCGGTCCGCCCCGGCAGCGAGAGGCACCCTGATGCCGCGCGTCTGGGAGGTCCCGGTGCACGACTCGACCCGGGTCCGCGACGTCCGTGTCGCGGCCCGGGACGCGGCCGGGCGCGCCCTGCTGCCCGAGGAGCGGGTCGCCGCCGCGGAACTCGTGGCCACCGAGCTGGCGACGAACCTCCTCAAGCACGCGGGCGGCGGACGGGTCCTGCTCGACCTCGTCGTCCCGGCCGCGCCGTCCTACGGCGACGACCTCCTCCGGCTGGTGCAGATCGTCGCCGTCGACCACGGCCCCGGCATCGCCGACGTCGAGACGGCGCTGATGGACGGCTTCTCCACCAGGGACTCCCTCGGCGCCGGCCTCGGCACCTGCCGGCGTACCTCCGACGGCTTCGGCCTGCACAGCGTGCCCGGCAAGGGGACCGTCGCGATGGCCAGGATCGGGCCCCGGACCGACCGGCCCGGCACCGGTCCCTACCCGCCGCGGGTCCCGGTGCGGGCCGGCGGGGTCAACGTCCCGCTGGCCGGCGGCGAGTTCTCCGGCGACGCCTGGACCTGTGTACGCACCGCCGACCGCGTCACGCTGATGCTCGCCGACGGGCTCGGGCACGGCCCCCAGGCCGCCCGCGCCTCCTCGGCGGCCACACACGCCCTGCACCAGGCGGCTCATCTGCCCCCGGACGAGCTGCTGCGGCGGATGCACACCGCGCTGCGCGAGACCCGGGGCGCGGCCGTCGCCGTGGCCCAACTCGACGTCAGTGCCGGTCAGTTGTATTTTGCCGGGGTGGGAAACGCGGGGGCCCGGCTGCGTCGCGGCGACACCTGGCACGGACTGGTCTCGCGCCCCGGCATCGTCGGCGCCCACCTTCCGACACATCTGCACCAGCATCGGGAGGACTGGACCCCCGACAGCCTCCTCGTCCTGCACTCCGACGGGCTGCCCAGCCGCTGGAGCCCCGGCGCCGCCACCGGCGGACCGCCCCTGCTCGACCCCGCCGTCGTCGCCGCCTCGATCATGCGGGACGCCAGCAGTTCCGCCCGCCCGGTCCGCGACGACACCGCCGTCGCCGTCCTCAGCCCCAGCCCCCCGGACCGCTCCTCATGATCCGAACCTGGTCTGTCCGCACCGTCACCCAGGCCGCGCGGGCCCGTATCGCCGCGGCCCGGCTGGCGGCCACCTGCGGGGTCAGCACGGTCGAACGCACCCGTCTGGTCACGGCGTTCACCGCGCATCTGCGGCAGTGCCTCACCAAAGGCGGCACCTGGCGGGTCGGCGTGACCGCGACTCCGATTCCCGGCGGCGGCGAGTTCGTCCTCGAGGTCGAACCGGTCGGCCGCGGCTCCCAGGACCGCCCCGGCCCCTGGCGCATGGCGATCTCCTGCGCCGAGGACGTCGACCTCTCCGACGGCGACCACGGCGCCGACGACCCCGCCTCGCTGGCCGAGGCCCTGTTCGGCGCCGACGAGGACGCCGCCCTGCTGCTGGAACGGCTCGACGAGCAGGAGGCCCTCGTCGCCTTCCACCGGGAGGAACTGCACCAGACCAACCAGGGCGTCCTCGCCCTGCACGCCGAACTCGACGCCGCCAACCAGGCCCAGCGCCGCCTCTTCGACGCCGAGCAGAAGGCCCGCAGGGAAGCCGAGGCGGCCCGCGGCCGGCTGACCTTCCTCGCCGACGCCAGCGCCGCCCTGACCGCCTCCCTGAACCACGAGGCCATCGTGCGGCTGCTGCCCGCCCTGCTGGTCCCGCGCTACGCCCGTGCCGTCGACATCTGGCTCTTCGACGGCACGGAGAGCAGCAGCCCCGACCGCGGCGCCTCCCACCCCGCCGCCGCGGTCGTCGCCGCCCGCCGCGAGCGCCCCCAGTACGCGGCCGACCACCCCGGCGGCCTGCCCGGCGTCGACGACCATCCGCCGTCCGCTCTCGACCCCGGCCGGCCCCTGCTCTGCATCCCCCTGCCGACCCGCCGGACCCCGCAGGGCGTCCTCACCCTCACGTCCCCGGACGAGGGCTGGGACGCCGACGACGCCGTCATGCTCGTCGAGCTGACCCGCCGCGCCAGCATCGCCCTGGAGAACGCCCGGCGGTTCGAGCACAACCGGGACATCGCCGAGACCCTGCAGCGCGCCCTGCTCACCGAGCTGCCCCGGACCCCCGGACTGACCCTCGCGGCCCGCTACCTCCCCGCCACCCGCGGCCTGAACATCGGCGGCGACTGGTACGACGCCTTCCGCCAGCCCGACGGCAGCCTCATCACCGTCGTCGGCGACGTCACCGGGCACGGGCTGCACGCCGCGGTGATGATGAGCCAACTGCGCACCGCCCTGCGCGCCTACGCCGTCGACGGCAGCAGCCCCGGCCAACTCCTCACCCGGCTCCACGAGTTCCTGCACCGGCTGCGCATGGACCTGTACGCCACCGCCGTCATCGCCCGCTTCCACCCGCACGACGACACCCTCACCTGGGCCGCCGCCGGCCACCCGCCACCGGTGCTGCGCACCCCCGACGGCGAGGTGATCACCCTGGACGCCAAGCCGGGCGCGATGCTCGGCATCCCCCTGCAGCAGCGGATCGCCGACCACACCGCGCCCGTACCCCCCGGCTCCACGCTCGCCCTCTACACCGACGGGCTGGTGGAGCGCCGGGCCCAGGGCATCGACCCCGGCATCGGGCGGCTCACCGACGCCCTGGCCACCTTCCGCGCGGACGAACTCGACCAGGACCTCGAAGGGTCCGCCGACCGGCTGCTGCACCCGCTGCTGCACGACTCCGAGCACGACGACGACGTCTGCCTGCTGCTGTGCCACGTGCACGGCGACGAGCAGCCCGTCTGAGCCCCACGGCGGCTACTCGGGGTCCAGAGGGCCGTGGTCGAGGGCGCGCAGCACCCCTTCGAGGCCCACCCGCTGATGGACCGCGACGCCCTCGAACGCGGCCGTGAGCCGCACCGACAGCAGCCGGGTGAGCTCCGCCAGGAAGCGGTCGCCCTGGGCCGTGGTCTCCAGCCGCACCTCACGCCGGTTGTCCGGCTGCACACAGCGCCTCAGCAGCCCCGCCGCCTCCAGCCGGTCGCAGAGCCGGCTCGCGGTGGGCAGGCCGATGCGCAGATGCCCGGCCAGCGCGGTCACATTCAGCTCGGGCCGGCGCCGTACGGCTCTCAGGGCCCGGACCTGACGCGGCGACAGCCGCGGATTCACATCCGCGACCGCCGAGAACCACAACGTCACCAGGCCCTCCACGGCCTCGACGGTCTCGCGTCCGACGGCGTAGGAGGGGAGGGGGGAATCCTGTTCGGGGGGCATGGTCCGTCCTGCCTGGACTTCATCAGTGCAAAGGGGCGTACCCCGAGCGGGGCGGAGTACACGGCGGGACATCCCCTACGGTTCGATGAGTCCTACGCGGATGGCGTAGCGCGTCAGCTCCAGCCGGTCGCGCAGCCCCAGCTTCTGCAGCAGATTGGCGCGGTGCCGCTCCACCGTCTTGACGCTGATCACCAGAAGCCGCGCGATCTCCTTGGAGGAGTGCCCCTCGGCGACGAGCTTGAGGATCTCCTCCTCCCGCTCCGTGATCGGGCGGGCCGGCAGCCGGTCACCCGAGCGGATGCGGTCCAGATAAGTGCGGATGAGGGCCGACTCGGCACCCGGATAGATGAACGGCTCGTCCCGCAGCGCCGCGCGGCACGCCTCGACCAGATCACGGTCGGCGACGGACTTCGGGACATAGCCGGAGGCACCCGCCTTCAGCGCCTCGAAGAAGTACTGCTCGTTGTCGTACATCGTCAGCATCAGCGTGCGCAGGCCCGGCTGGACCCGGGACAGCTCGCGCGCCGCCTGGAGGCCGGTCTGCCGGGGCATGGCGATGTCGAGGATGGCCAGGTCGACGCCGTCGCCCAGCTCCCGGGCCCGCTCGATGGCCTCCGCGCCGTCGGCGGCCTCGGCCACCACCGTCAGATCGGGTTCGGCGTCCAGGATGAGCCGCACTCCGCGACGCACCAGGGCGTGGTCGTCGGCGAGCAGGATGCGGGCGGGAGCGGTCATCGTGCGTTCTCCTGGGGGCCGGGGCCGGACGGACTGCCGTCGACGCACAGACGGATCTCGGTGCCGCCCCGCGGGCCGGGGCCGACGAAGAGGTCGGCGCCCACCAGCAGGGCGCGCTCCCGCATCCCGCTGATCCCCGCGCCCTCCGGCGCCGACCCGATGCCCCGCCCGTCGTCGGTGACCAGCAGGGTGACCCGGCCGTCGGCCTCGGGCCGCAGCCGCACCTCGACCCGGGTGGCACCGGCGTGCCGCGCGGTGTTGGTGAGCCCCTCCTGGGCGACCCGGTACAGGACCAGCTCGGTCGCCGGATCGAGGGCGGGGACGCCGGGCGCGATATGCGTCGTCGCGCTCAGCCGAGACGTCGTGAACTCGTTCGTCAGGGCGCGCAGGGCGCTGTGCAGCCCCAGCTCCTCCAGGACGCCGGGGCGCAGCCGGCGGGCGATCCGCCGGATCTCCTCCAGGCCCGCGCGGGTGGTCTCCTGCGCCTGGCGCAGATCGGCGCGGACCGTCTCGGGCGCCCGGTCGGCGGCGTGCTTGAGCTGGAGCAGGACCGCCGTGAGGGTCTGGCCGACCTCGTCGTGGAGCTCCTGCGCGAGACGGTGCCGCTCGGCCTCCTGCGCCGACAGGACCCGGCCGGTGCTGGTGGCCCGCTCCGCCTCCAGACGGGCGAGCATCGCGTTGAACGTCTTGGTCAGCTCGGCCATCTCACCGGGCCCGGTGACGTTCGGACGGCTGCCGGGGCGCAGCAGATCGGCGGTGGCCATCGCCCGGGTCAGCCGGGCCAGCGGGGCGAGCCCGAACCGCAGCAGCGCCGCGTTGGCGACCAGCATCACCACGAGCCCGGTGAGCAGGACCAGCGCCTCCCCGAACAGCACGGGCGTGGACACGGTGACCGGTCCCAGGAGCAGCAGCACCGCGGCGAGGAGGACCGCCGCGTTCAGGAGGAAGATCCGCCAGTACAACGTCATGATCGCCGCCCTTCCCGCTGCCGCTCACCTCCACTGTCTCCCGTGGCCGCCGGACGCCCCCCGGCGGGGGCCCGGCCTGTGAAAGGGCCCACTGCCCCGCACCGATTCTCACCGCCCGCGCCGCCCCGCGTCCATCCGTGCTGACACCCATATCCCCAGCTCGCGCGCACCTGGCACGATGAACACCGCACGGTGGGCCACCGGGCCGACGAGCCGTGCCGGCACCACAGTCGCGAACGAACATGGAGGGGAGGGGTTGTGCCTGCTCCGCGGATGAGCACCACGCCCTTGCCGGGGATCGGTGTCCAGTACGACCTCACCACACGGGAGCACCGGCATCTGTCGGTGATCGCCCACCGGGACGGCACCCGGACGGTGAACGTCTACCGGGCCGACGACCCGGACGCGTGCGCCCAGTCGCTGCACCTGAACGAAGCGGAGACCGCCTCGCTGATCGACGCGCTGGCCCCCTCCCACCACAGCCCGAACCTGCTGTCCACGACCGATCTGGGTCTGGTGGCCGAGCGCGTCGAGCTGTCCTCCACCTCGTACTGGAACGGACGCGTCCTCGGCGACACGAAGATGCGGACCGAGACCGGTGCCTCCCTCGTCGCCGTCCTGCGGCGCGCCCAGGCGATCCCCTCGCCGACGCCGGACTTCCGGCTGGCCGGGGGAGACATCCTGATCGTCATCGGCACCCGCGAGGGCGTGGAGGCGGCCGCCGCGATACTCGGGCGGGAGTGATTCGATGCACTCCTCCGCCATCTTCCTCATCGAGTTCGGTGCGATCATCCTCGGCCTGGGCCTGCTCGGCCGGCTGGCCGGACGCCTGCAGTTCTCGCCGATCCCCCTCTACCTGCTCGCCGGTCTCGCCTTCGGCGAGGGCGGGCTGCTCCCCCTCGGCACCAGCGAGGAGTTCGTGGCGATCGGCGCCGAGATCGGCGTCATCCTGCTGCTGCTCATGCTCGGCCTGGAGTACACGGCCAGCGACCTCGTCTCCAACCTGAAGACGCAGTACCCGGCGGGACTCGTCGACGCCACCCTGAACGCCCTGCCCGGCGCCGCCATGGCGCTGCTGCTGGGCTGGGGGCCGGTCGCCGCCGTCGTCCTGGCCGGTGTCACCTGGATCTCGTCGTCGGGCGTCATCGCCAAGGTCCTCGGCGACCTGGGCCGGCTCGGCAACCGCGAGACCCCGGTCATCCTGAGCATCCTGGTCCTCGAGGACCTGTCCATGGCCGTCTACCTGCCGATCCTCACCGCCCTGCTGGCCGGGGCCGGGATCGCGGCGGGCAGCCTCACGCTGGCCATCGCGCTCGGCGTCGCCGGGCTCGTCCTCGTCCTGGCCGTGCGCTACGGACGGCACATCTCGCGCTTCGTCTCCAGCGACGACCCGGAGAAGCTGCTCCTGGTGGTGCTCGGCCTGACCCTGCTGGTCGCCGGGATCGCCCAGCAGCTCCAGGTCTCGGCGGCCGTCGGCGCCTTCCTCGTCGGCATCGCCCTGTCCGGTGAGGTCGCCGAGGGCGCGCACAATCTGCTGGCGCCCCTGCGGGACCTGTTCGCCGCCGTGTTCTTCGTCTTCTTCGGACTGCACACCGACCCGGCGAGCATCCCGCCCGTGCTGCTGCCGGCCCTGGCGCTGGCCGTCGTCACGACCGCCACGAAGATCGCCACCGGCTACTGGGCGGCGAAGCGCGCCGAAGTGGGCGTCAAGGGCCGCTGGCGGGCCGGCGGCACACTGGTCGCCCGCGGCGAGTTCTCCATCGTCATCGCCGGACTCGCCGTCACCGCCGGCATCGAGCCCTCGCTGGGCCCGCTGGCCACGGCCTACGTCCTGATCCTCGTCGTCGTGGGCCCGCTGACCGCCCGCTACACCGAGCCGGTCGCGGCGTTCTTCGCCCGCCGCAAGGGCGGCTCCACGCCGCCCCCGGCGACGGAGCGGCTCCCCGAGGAGTCCGCCGAGACGGTCCAGAGCGGACCGGCCGGAACGGCGTGAGCGACGGCCGCAGCACCTGAAGTACGAACGGCCCGGGCGGCGGTCTCCGGTGGGGTACATCCCGCCGGGGCCGCCGCCCGGGCCCTTGGTGCGAGGGGTTCGTGCAGGTCCCGCCCTCCGGGCTTGTGGGTGTCGCGGTCCGGGAAACATGGGTGCGGGGACCGATGGCGGGGGCACGACCGCCCGGGTTCGACTGTCGGTACCCCTCTCGATCGGATCGGCTCCAGGCGCGGTGACGCGCTCCGGGAAGGAGGAGCCATGCCCCCGTCCGACCACGACCGACTGGTCGCCCTCGAGGACCAACTCCTGCGCGACGACCCACGGTTCATCCGGCGGTTCCGCGCGGGCCGGCCCGCTCGGCCCCGCGAGTACCGGCGGACCCGCGCCTGGTGGCTGCTGGCGGCCGGCCTCACGAGCCTCGGCACGGGGATCGCCGTGGCCGACGGGCTGTTCATCGCGGCCGGCTTGGTCCTCGCCGGGATCGCCGTGGAGCGCTGCGGGAGCCCGCCCCGGCGGCCCGAAGCACGTGGCCGGAAGAGCGGTTCCCCCGGCGCACCGCCGGTGCCACCCTACGAGCGACCCCCGAACCGGCCGCGGAGGCCGTACAGGGACCAGTGAGACAATCACGGTTCAGTTTCATGCGCCGTGGCGACCGGGACTCTCCTCATCGCCGGGCGGCGGGGGTGGACCGGAAGGAAGCACCGCAGTGATCGAATGGGTGTCCCTCGGCAATGGCGCCAGGCCCGTTCCCCAGCCCGTGCCCACCCGTCTGGTGTGGGCGGGGGCCTTCGGCGGCGCGCTGGTCCTCGTGGCACTCGTCAACGCCGTCGTCGGCCCCGACCGGCCCTCCCTGGCGCTGACCGCGCTGTCGCTGCTGGCCGCGTTCCTGGGGCTGGGCGCCCGCTTCAGCGCCGCCCCCGGGACGGCCGTCCTGTGCTGGCTGTTCCTCAACGCGTTCGGCGTGCCGCCCGAGGGCACGCTCACCTGGGCCGGGTCCCGTGACACGTTCTGGCTGGCGTGCCTGCTGACCGCCGCGCTGGTGGGCACGGTCCTGGCCCGGCTGCGGCACGCGCGCGCCGCGTACCGGCGGCTGGGTACCGGCGCGGGCGGCGCCCCGGAGGCTCCCGGCGACGCCTGACCTCCGCTGACGGATACGGCCCGGCGTGGGATCCACGCCGGGCCGTATCCGTACTGACGGTGTGTCAGGCGGCGATGCCGGAGTCCTCGATGACGATCTTCTTCGCGGTCGAGCCCGAGCGGCTGCCCAGGGCCTCGACGGCCTTGACGACGTCCTCACCCTCGACGACCTCGCCGAAGACGACGTGCTTGCCGTCCAGCCACGGCGTGACGACCGTGGTGATGAAGAACTGCGAACCGTTGGAGTTCGGTCCGGCGTTCGCCATGCTCAGCAGGAACGGACGGTCGTGCTTCAGCTGGAAGTTCTCGTCGGCGAACTTCTCGCCGTAGATGCTCTTGCCGCCGGTGCCGTTGCCGTTGGTGAAGTCGCCGCCCTGCAGCATGAACTCGGGGATCACCCGGTGGAAGGGCGCGCCCTTGTAGCCGTAGCCGTTCTGGCCGGTCGCCAGCTCACGGAAGTTGCGCGCGGTCTTCGGCACGACGTCGTCGAAGAGCCGGAAGACGATGCGGCCGAGGTCCTCGCCGTCGGCCGAGATCTGGAAAAACACGTTCTCGCTCATGCCCCTGATTCTCCACTCCCGGCTCGGCCAGGTCGAACACGGCCCCCCGGGCGTGGCGCCGGGGCCGTGGTCTAGGGGGCGGCCCTCCCCGCGCGTGGGTGCCCGCTGCTCAGGTCAGGGCGCCCTTCTCGCAGATCTGCCGGGCGACCTCGCGGAGCTTGACGTTGTTCTCCTGCGAGTAGCGGCGCAGGACGTCGAAGGCCTGCGTCTCGTCCAGTCCGTGACGGCCCATGAGGATGCCCATGGCCTCGCCGATCACATGGCGGGTGGCGACGGCCTCCTCCATCTGGGCGTGGGTGCGGGCGCTGGAGAAGGCGATCGCGGCGTGGGAGGCGAGCAGCCACCCGGCAAGCTCGCTCATCTCGGTGAAGGCACCCGGCCTGCGGGAGTAGAGGTTCAGGGCCCCGAGATCCTCGTCCTCCGTGTAGAGCAGGAAACCCATCATGCTGCCGACCCCGAGCTCCTTGGCCCGGGGAGCGTAGCGGGGCCAGCGCCCCGCGTCCGCGGTGAAGTCGGGGATGCGGTAGACCCGTTCGCCCGTTCGGGAGCGCGCGGCGTCGAAGCAGGGCAACCCTCCCGCAGCTCCCCCTGGATCCGGTCGCTGACCACGACGAGGTCGTCGGTGGCGGCCAGCGTCCGCACCGCGTCGCCGCGCAGCACCAGGATTCCCGCGGCGTCGCAGCCCTCCACCAGCTCGGTGGCGGTGTGGGTGATCCGTCCCAGGGTCGCGTCGACCGATTCCTGCGCCAGGAGATCGCGTGCCATCGACGCCATCTGCCGCGCGAACCAGGCCCAGTCCATCCCGTCCTCCACGTCTCGGCGTGCGCCCTTTCAGCATTCCACGGAGCGCCGCGAGCGGTACGGCGACGCGGCGTACGGCGATCGTCCGCGCAGGTCAGAGGCGTGACGCCGACTTGTCCAGCTCCGCGCCGATCGCCGCCCGCAGGGGGTCGTGCCGCGGGCCGAGGGCGTGTTCCGGGGCGCTCCAGGAGTCGCGCGGGTACAGCCACACCGGCATCCGCACGAGATCGTCCGGCTCCCAGTCGTAGCGGGGCCACACGTGCGCGTGCAGAAAGGGGTCGGTGTTCCCGAGGATCTCGAGGTTGACCCGCCGGAAGCCCGGGTCCAGCCGTCCGCAGGCGCGCTCCACGGCCTCGCCGAGCCGGTCCATGTCGGACAGGAAGGCCGACCGCCTCTCCCGCGGCAGGTCCGAGAGCCGCTGGGCCGTCGGGTCGTCCGACAGGAGCACGCAGTAGCCGGGGAGGAACTGCACGTCCCCGATCACCGCGAACCCGGCGTTCAGCCGGCGCAGCACCGTGGGGTTGGCTCCCCGCAGCGCGCTGCCGATCCTGTCCTCGCGCCATGAGTCGTCCATGATCGGCGACAGTAGCGCGTCCGAGGCCGGGGCGCGGCGGCCGTCACCGCCTCGGCACGCACCTCCAGGCCAGGGCCGCGGCCGTGAGATAGGCGGCCGCGCCGATCGCCATGCTGAGGCGCAGGCCGGTCGACGGAGTGGTGGCCGACAGGAGCAGGCTGCCGCCGAGGGCGACGCCGGTGGCGCTGCCGATCTGGCGGGTGGTGTTGAACAGCGCCGAGGCGGTTCCCGCGTACCCGGCGGGTACGGCGCCCATGACGGTGGTGGTCGAGCCGGTGAGGGCGAACGAGGTGCCGAAGCCCGCCGCCATCATCGGGGCGACGAGAAGGGCGTAGCCGGGGTCGGGGCCCGCGGCCGCCCACCCGGCGAGCCCCAGCGCGGCCAGCAGCATGCCGCTGATCACCAGGGGCCGGTCGCCGGTGCGGCGGGCCAGCCGGCCGGACAGGACGGAGGCGAACATGGTCATGGCCACCGCGGGGAACAGCGCCAGCCCCGTCTCGAAGGCGCTGTAGCCGCGCTCCTGCTGGAACTCCAGGCTCGCCGTGAACACCATGCCGTAGAAGGCGAAGTTGAACAGCAGGCCGATCACGGCCCCACCGCTCATCGCCGGTGTGCGCAGCAGCGGCAGGGGCAGCGCGGGGGAGCGGGCCAGCTTCTCGCGGACCGCGAACAGCGCGGCGGCGAGGAGCGCCAGGCCCAGGCCCGCGAGGACGGCCGGATCGGTCCAGCCCCGCCGTCCGGCCTCGTTGAGCGAGGTGGTCAGCAGGGCGACGGCCGCCACCACCGCGCACTGCGCCGGCCAGTCCAGGGCGCGGTCGGCGCGGCGCGGCGAGGGCGCCACGTGCCGCAGCGTCAGCGCCAGACAGGCCACGCCGACCGGGAGGTTGATGAGGAAGACCCAGCGCCAGCCGACCGTGGACACGAGCGCGCCGCCGAGCAGGGGACCGGCCGAGGCGGCGATGCCCGCCATGGACCCCCACAGCCCGAAGGCGCGCGAGCGGGCCGCCGGTTCCGGGTACGCCTGCTGCAGCAGCGCGAGGGAGCCAGGGACGATGAGGGCCGCCCCGAGCCCCTCCACGAGGCGTCCGGCGATGAGGAACGGCGCGTCGGGCGCGAGCGCGCAGGCGGCGGAGGAGACCGTGAACACCGCGACGCCCGCGCAGAAGACGCGGCGGTTCCCGAGCCGGTCGCCCAGCGCGCCGCCGGTCAGCAGGAAGCCGGCGAGGACGAGCGTGTAGCCGTCGGTGACCCACTGGACGCCGGTGAGCGAGGCGGACAGCTCGCGGCCGATGACGGGGACGGCGACGTTGATGACGGTCACGTCCAGGATCACCATGAAGTAGCCGGCGCACACGGCCAGCAGTGGTGCCCAGCCCCGCCGTTCGCCCGTCGGCCGCGCCCGGTCCACGGTCATCCTCCTCCGGTACGGCGAGATCGCGTGGATCGTCACAGTAGGCGCCGGACGCCGTAAGTCGAGGAAGCGTACCGGAGGGCGCCGGGTGTCCATCGGGTGGACCCCCTCCTGAAGTCGACTTAGGTTAGGCTAACCTCTGTCACGTGCAAGCAGAGGAAACGGCCTCGGCGGCGGCGCGTCCCCGTCGTGGTCATGAACTGTCGGCCACGGACGTCACCGTGGCGTACGACGGCGTCGACGTCGTCCACGGCGCGTCGCTGTCGCTCCGGCCCGGTCACGTGACCGTGCTGGTGGGGCCGAACGGCAGCGGGAAGTCCACCCTCCTGCGGACCGTCGCCCGCCTCCAGCGGCCGCGCACCGCCGCCCTCGTGGTCGACGGGGCCGACGGACTCGCGCTGACCCCGCGTGAGTTCTCCCGCCGCGTCGCCCTGTTGACGCAGGGCCGCCCCACCCCCAGCGGCCTGACCGTACGGGACGTCGTCGAGTTCGGCCGGTACCCCCACCGGGGCCGGTGGGGCGGCGCTGACCCGGACGGCACCGCCGCGGTCGACCGCGCGCTGGCCCTGACCGGCGTCGAGGACCTCGCCGGACGCGGCGTCGAGCACCTCTCCGGCGGCCAGTTGCAGCGCGTGTGGCTCGCGAGCTGCCTCGCCCAGGAGACCGGCGTGCTCCTGCTCGACGAACCGACGACCTACCTCGACCTGCGCTACCAGATCGAACTTCTCGACCTCGTCCGCGACCTGGCCGACGACCACGGCATCGCCGTCGGCGCCGTCCTGCACGACCTCGACCAGGCCGCGGCCCTCGCAGACCGCGTCGTCCTGCTGCACGAGGGACGTGTCGTCGCCGACGGCACCCCCGACGACGTCCTGACCGCCGAGCGGCTGACCGGTGTCTACGGCATCCGTATCGAGGTCGGCACCGACCCGCTCACCGGCCGGCTGCGCACCCGCGCGATCGGCCGCCACCACACGCGAACCGAAAGGCTCGGCACACCCTCATGAGACGCCTGATCACCACCGCGGCGGTCGCCACCGCCGCGGCCCTCGCCCTGACCTCCTGCGGCACCACCGAGCCCGCGGCCGACGACGCCGCGGCGAAGAAGCAGGACCAGGCCGTCACCGTCACCGACGCCTCCGGCACCGAGGTGAAGCTCGACGGGCCCGCCAAGAAGGTCGTCGGCACCGAGTGGCACGAGGTCGAGCTGCTCGTCTCGCTCGGCGTCGACCCGGTGGGCGTCGCCGACGTCAAGGGCTACAAGACCTGGGACCAGGCCGTCCCGCTGAAGAACGAGCCCAAGGACATCGGCACCCGCGGCGAGCCCAGCATGGACACCATCGCCGCGCTCTCCCCGGACCTCATCGTCGCCAGCACCGATCTGCCGCCCGCCGCCGTCAAGCAGCTGCGGAAGGTCGCCCCGGTCATCGAGGTGCGCTCCGCCAGTGCCTCCGACCCGCTCGGCCAGATGACGAAGAACCTCGACCTCATCGCCGAGGCCACCGGCACCACCGAACGGGCCGCCACCCTCAAGAAGGACTTCGACACCAAGCTCGCCGAGGGCGCCAAGACCCTCGCCGACGCCGGTCTCGGCGGCGCCGAGTTCGCCTTCGCCGACGGCTACGACATCTCCAACCAGGTCTCCATCCGGCCGTACACCAGCGGTTCGCTGATCGGCGCCGTCAACGAGAAGCTCGGCCTGAAGAACGCCTGGACCGTCGAGGGCGACAAGGACTACGGCCTCGGCACCACCGACGTCGAAGGCCTCACCAAGCTCCCCGCCGACGTGCGGTTCGCCTACATCGGCAACGACGGCGACAAGAGCGCCACCCCCTTCACCGGCGCCCTCGCCAAGGACAAGGTGTGGACCTCGCTGCCCTTCGTGAAGAAGGGGGAGGTGCACCGACTGCCCGACGGCATCTGGATGTTCGGCGGCCCCGGCTCCATGGAGCGGTACGTCGACGCCGTCGTCGCCGAGCTGACGAAGTAGTACATGGCCGTCACCGCGCCCCCCTCCGTCGCCCGGTCGGCGGCCGCCCCCTCCAGGACGGGCACGGCCGCGGTGACGGCCGCACTGATCCTGCTGGTCGTGGCCCTCGCGGTCGCCGACCTCACCCAGGGCACCGCCGACGTCGGAGCCGGTGAGGTCTGGAAGGCCCTCACCGGCCGGGCCGACGCCGGCGACGCCTCCGTCGTCGTCGCCTCCCGGCTGCCGAGGGCCGCCGCCGGCCTCCTCGTCGGCGCCGTCCTCGGCATGGCGGGCACCGCACTCCAGGCGGTCAGCCGCAATGTGCTGGCCTCCCCGGACACCCTCGCCGTCAACGCCGGCTCCTATCTCGCCCTCGCACTGGCCGCCGTCACCGGTGTCTCGCTGCCGCTGCTCGCCTCCTCCGGTATCGCGTTCGCCGGGAGCCTCGCCGCGGCGGCCGTCGTCCTCGGCCTCTCCGGCCTGGGCGCCGGCACCGTACGGCTCGTGCTCGCCGGCACCGCCCTCGCCCTCGGCCTCACCGCCGTCACCGAGGGACTGCTGCTGCTCTTCCCGCAGGAGACCCAGGGCCTCTACCAGTGGAACCAGGGCAGCATCGCGCAGAGCGGCTTCGACGGCCTGCTGCAGACGGCGCCGCTGGCCCTCGCCGGACTCGCCGGGCTGCTGCTGGTCGCCCGGCGCGTCGACGCCCTCGCCCTCGGCGACGACGCCGCCCGCGGCCTCGGCGTCCCCGTGCGCGCCACCCGCGTCACCGCGGTGGTGCTCGCCTCGCTGCTCTCGGCCACCGCCGTCACCCTCGCCGGGCCCATCGGCTTCGTCGGCCTCTGCGCCCCCGCCCTCGTCCGGGCCCTCGCCCGCCGGGCCCGCGGCCTCACCCGCTCGCGCGTGCGCCTGCCGATCGCGGGCCTCACGGGCGCCGCGCTGGTGCTCGGCTCGGACGTCCTGCTGCGCGCCCTCGTGCCCGCCGATCTCGCGGTCGCCGTGCCGACGGGTGTCGTCACCAGCCTCGTCGGCGCCGTGTTCCTCGTCGTCATGGCGACCCGGCTGACGGACACGGCGGGGGCGGCTCCGCCCGACCGGCTGCGCATCCGGAGCCGGGCCGTGTTCCTCACCACGACGGCCGTGCTGGCCGCCGTGCTCGTGGGCGTCACGATCGCGGCCCTCCTGCTGGGCGACAGCAAACTGCTGCTGGGCGACGTCGCGAACTGGGCGCAGGGCAGGGCGGGCCGGGGTGTCTCCTTCGTCCTGGACACCCGCGTGCCCCGGGTCCTCGCGGCCCTCCTCGCGGGCGCGTCCCTCGCCCTGGCCGGCACCCTCGTCCAGGCCGTGACCCGCAACCCCCTCGCCGAGCCCGGCGTCCTCGGCGTCTCGGGCGGCGCCGCGCTGGGCGCGGTCCTCCTGGTGACGACGGTGCCCATGGCCGGATCGTGGGGCATGGCCGGTGCTGCCTTCGCGGGCGCCGCGGTCAGCTCCGTCCTTGTCTTCGGACTCGCCGCGCGCGGCGGCTTCCGGCAGAACCGGCTCGTCCTCGTCGGCATCGGCGTCGCCACCGCCGCCACCGCGCTGATCAGCCTGCTCATCGTGCTCACCGACCCGTTCAACGCGACGAAGGCGCTGACCTGGCTGTCCGGCTCGACCTACGGCCGCACCCTGCCCGACGTCGTGCCGCTCGCCGTCGTCCTCGTCCTCGGGCTGGCCGTCGCGGTGGCCCGGCGCACGGAGCTGGACCTCGTCTCGCTCGACGACGACACCCCGCGGCTGCTCGGACTGGGCCTGGCGCGGGGGCGGTTCGGCTTCCTGGTGCTCGCCGTCCTGCTCAGCGCCACCGCGGTCGCCGCCGCCGGCACGATCGGCTTCGTCGGCCTCGTGGCCCCGCACGCGGCGCGGGCCCTGGTGGGCCGCCGGCACGTCCGGGTGCTGCCCGTCGCCGTCCTGCTGGGCGCGGTGCTGGTCGGCACGGCGGATCTGCTGGGCCGTACCGTGATCGCCCCGGCGCAGCTCGGCGCGGGCCTGATGACGGCGGCCATCGGCACGCCGTACTTCCTGTATCTGCTGGTGCGCGGCCGGCGTCAGGGCCGCTGAGCCCGGGCGCCGCGCCCGGCCGCGTCGAGCAGGGCCTCGGCCTGGTCGCGCGCGTGGCCGATGGGGTCCGGGAACACACCGAGGCCGTACGCGACGAGCGCTCCCTCGTGCAGCAGCATCAGTGAGCGGCCGAGCCGTTCGGCCTCGCCGGGTGCGGCCTCCCGCGCCAGGTCGGTGAAGAGGGCGAGCATCCATGCCTTCTGGCCGGTGATGACCGGGTACGCGGGATGGGCCGGGTCGCTGATCTCGGCGTGGGCGTTGACCATGCTGCAGCCCTTGGAGTTGTGGTCCGCGGCCCAGGCGAGCGAGGCGTCGAAGACGGCCCGGACGCGGGCGCGGGCGCCGGGCCCGGCGGCGTCCAGACGGCCGTCGAGGAAGGCCCGCCAGCGCTCGTCCCGGTCGGCGAGGTACTCCACGACCAGCTGCTCCTTGGAGCCGAACCGGTCGTAGATCGTCTTCTTGGTGACCCCGGCCTCGGTGGCGATCAGGTCGACGCCGACGGCGTGGATGCCCCGCTCGTAGAACAGCCGGTCCGCGGCCGACCGCACCCGCAGGGCGGCCGGCGTCATCGTGATCCGTCGCGGATTCCGCACGCTCTCCATGGCCCCAGTGTATACCGATCTGTATAGTTGGCCGGGTACTGACTATACCGATCTGTTTACTGGAGGCCGCGCATGAATGCGCTGCTGTCGGCCGCCTTCGTGATCTGCTGGAGCTCCGGCTTCATCGGGGCCAAGCTCGGCGCGGGGAGCGCCTCCGCCGTCACCCTCCTCATGTGGCGGTTCCTGCCGCTCGCCCTCGTGCTGCTCGCCGTCGCACTGGCCCGGGCCTCCTGGCGCGGCCTCGCCCCGCGGGACGTGGCCCGGCAGGTCGTCATCGGTGCCCTTTCGCAGAGCGGTTACCTGCTCACCGTGTACTGGGCCATCCAGCTCGGCGTCTCCAGCGGCACCACGGCCCTGATCGACGGCGTGCAGCCCCTGGTCGCCGGGGCCCTGGCCGGTCCGCTCCTCCACCAGTACGTCACACGCCGCCAGTGGCTCGGTCTCGGCCTCGGCGTGGCCGGCGTCGCCGTCGTCACGAGCGCGGACGCCGCGTCCGGCGGGCACGCCGCATGGTGGGCCTACGCCGTCCCGTTCCTCGGCATGCTGTCGCTGGTCGCCGCCACCTTCCTCGAGGGCCGCTCCCGTACGAAGGTGGCGCCCGAGGCCGCGCTGACCACGCACTGCCTCACCAGCGCCGTCGTCTTCACCGCGCTGGCCGTCGGCTCCGGCGCGGCCGTCCCGCCCGCCGAACCCGCCTTCTGGATCGCGACCGCCTGGCTCGTCGTCCTCGCCACCTTCGGTGGCTACGGCCTGTACTGGATCATCCTCAGCCGCTCGGGCGTCACCCAGGTGAACACCCTGATGTTCCTGATGGCACCCGTGACGGCCGTCTGGGGGGCGCTCATGTTCGGCGAGCCCTTCGGCGTCCGGACCGCCCTCGGACTCGCCGTCGCCCTCGCCGCCGTGCTCGTCGTCCGCGGCGGCACCGATTCCGGTGACCGGCCCGCCGAACGAGTCCCGGAAGACCCCGCGAAGGCGGTGACCGGGGCCCGGCGCTGACTCACGCGCCGAAGTCGACGTCCGCCGCGTCCACGATGGAGGCGCCCATGTTGAGCTCCATCATCTCCAGCGCGGCGGACGCCAGACGCGGATGGATGGAGGCGACGGCGTCCCGGGGGACGGTGACGTCCAGGTGCCGGATGTGCGCGTCCAGCGCGGAGTACAGCACGCACTGCTCGGTGACCTGCCCGGTCACCACCACGTGTCCCACGCCCAGCCGCCACAGCAGATACGACAGCGGGGTCTCGTAGAAGGCGGAGTGGCGGGCCTTCACCACGAACAGCGACTCGTCGTCCGGGCGGATCGGCTCGACCAGGTCGGCGCGCGGCCGGGACAGGGCGTTCTCCACGAGTTCGCCGTGGTGGGAACGCCAGCGCCCGAAGTTGTCGTTCGCGTAGATCACGGGCACGTCCGCCGCGCGGGCCCGCTCGATCAGCTTCGCGAGGACCGGCACGACCCGCTCGACGGACGGCACGAGCAGCTCGGCGTCCTCGTGGTCGTACGTGTTGATCATGTCGATCACGAGGAGGGCGACCTTCGTCGTGTCCGTCGGGTCGGTGCGCGGGGTGCTCCCGCTGTCGTCAGTCACGCCTCTCCCTGGGGAAACGGGCCGGTATGGGGGAAACGCGCAGTCGAGTACCCGGCGACGGCGCCGCTGTAACGGGGGCGTACGGGTGAGGCCCGCGGGACGGGCGTCAGTCCTCGGCGACGACCCGGACGGTGCCGAGCCGCTGGTCGGCCGCGTCCGGCAGGAACATCCCGGCCTCGACACCGGTCAGCAGATACTCCAGCACCGGCTCGGTCAGCCGCTCGCCGGGCAGGACGGCGGGGATGCCCGGCGGATACGGGGTGATCATCTCGGCGGCGACCCGGCCGACGGCGTCCCGCGGTGCCACCTTCTCGTGCCGTGCGAAGTAGGCGTCCCGGGGCAGGTCCGCCTGCTCCATCCGCAGCCCGGCGGGGGAGGGGACCGCGACCCGCGGCGCGTCGCGCAGCTCCGGGGCGTGCTCCGCGAGGTCGCGCAGCGCCGTGACCAGGCGGCCCGTGGTCTCCTCGTCGTCGGCGTGGGTGAGCTGTGCGCTGACCCTGCGGTGGTCGAACAGGTGCCCGTCGATGTGGTGGTGCTCGCGCAGCCAGTCCGCCGCCCGGTAGCCGGTGGTGCCGAGCGCGCTGATGTCGATCACCACGGGCAGCGGGTCGAAGCCGGCGGCCAGATGGGGGCCGCAGAAGTCGTCCGCGTCGTTCACGTGCATGCCGTCGATCGCCTCGATCGCCTCGCGGGTGCGGGCGGCCAGCTTCAGCGCCCCGCCGACGAGGTCGTGGCCGTGCTGCACCATCTGCCGCCGCCAGGCGTCGATCCCGGCGTAGATCAGCACGTTGGGGCTGGTGGTGTCCAGCAGGTCGGCACGGGAGGCCAGCTCCGCCGGGTCGATCAGATCGCCCTGCAGATGGAAGACCGAGCCCTGTTCCAGACCGCTGCCCATCTTGTGGATGCTGGTCACACAGATGTCGGCGCCCGCGTCCATCGCCCAGGCCGGCAGATCGGCGTGGAAGGGCAGGTGCGCGCCCCAGGCCTCGTCCACGACCAGCGGCTTGCCGCGCCGGTGGCAGACCTCCGCGATCCCGCTCAGATCGGCGGCCGCGCCGTACGGGGTGGGGCTGGTGACCAGGGCGCCGTCCGCGTCCGGATGCTCCTCGAACGCCTTCTCGTAGGCGGCCGTGGACGGCGGGTGCGCGATGCTCCGCTCGGCGTCCCACTGGGGTTCCACCCACACCGGTTCGACCCCGGACAGGATGAGCCCGGCGACGACCGACTTGTGGGCGTCGCGGCCGACGAGGAGCTTGTGGCCGGGGCAGGCCACCGTCAGCATCGCGGCCTTCACCGACAGGGAGCTGCCGCAGGTCGAGAAGAACGTGTGGTCCGCGTGCACCGCGTCGGCCATCAGTTGTTCGGCCCGCACGAGGATCTGGTTGCGGGCGAGCCGGTCGTCGAGGCCGCCGTTGGCGAGGACGTCCCCGAAGAACACGGCGTCGCCCAGCACGGCACGGGCCCGGGGGTCTGCGCCCCGGGCCCGTTTGTGACCCGGGGGAGTGAAGGCGAGTTCGTCTTCGTTCCCGTAGGCGGCGAGCGCGTCGAGGACCGGGGCTTCGGCGTGGTTCATTCCCATGGGGGCCGGGTTCCCCGAGTGCCGTCCCCGATGCCGGGCCGGACGTCAGGCGGTCGCGGCCACCGGCTCCGGGGTCCGCAGCGCCGACCCGCCGTCCCGCCACACCGCGAGCAGCCGGGCCGCGAGCCGGTCTTCCAGATGGCCGGTCGCGCGGATGCCGAACACCACGTCGGCCTCCAGCGCCGGCTCCTCCTCCAGCAGCCCGCCGACGACGTCGTGCCGTACGACCTGCTCGTGCACGGCGTCCGCCTCCACATGCTCGGCGTAGAACCGCACGGCGGCCGGGCCCGCGCCCACCCGCTCCAGGGCCTCGGCCAGCCGCCGGGACCCCGGGGACGAGGTGACCTCGACGGAGGCGAAGTGCCCCACGAGGGCGGCCCGCAGCGCCCGGTGCAGACCGAACAGCGACATCAGGTTCACCGTCGCCAGCATCTCGGCGGGCGCCGCATCGACATAGTGGCCGTACGCCGTCTCCAGGCCCAGGTCCGCCATCAGATCGGCGAACAGCTGGGCGTGGATCTCGTCCGCCCGGCCCCCGCCGAACTCGTCGAACTCGATGGCGACCATCGCCGCCTTCGCCCGCCCGTACAGGCGGGGGATGACCCAGGCGTGCGGGTCGGCCTCCTTCAGGTGGTACAGCGAGCGCAGCGCCGCGTACTCCCGCAGCTGCCCGAGGGTGCCCTCGTCGCGCAGGAAGTGCGAGACGCTGCCGGTGCCGTCCACCGGCTCGACCTGCAGCTCGTCCAGCGCCGCCCAGGCGCTGTCCGTGTCGTCGGCCGGCACGTCGGCGCGCAGCGCGCCCAGGAACCGCTCCTCGATCGCGCCGCGCACGGACAGCAGGCCGCTGTCCCACTCCCGCGCCTCCGGCACGCCCTCGAAGCCCTGGTAGTGCAGTTCGTACAGGACGTACAGGGCGAGCTGCAGATCGTCACCGTACGGATCCGCCCCGGCCGGCGCGGGCACCTCCACGTCCCGCGCGCCGCGCATCAGGTCCATGACGGCGGCGGAGAGCGGGCCGCGCGGCTCGGGCAGCGCCGGCACCGTCCGCCGCGAGAGCCGCCGGGGAGTCGTCGTGGTCATGCGGTCCCGTCCTCGTCCGTCGTCGTACGTTTCGCGCGCTTGCGATGGCTGGTGTCGCACCAGGGGAAGATCTTGCTGCGGCGGCAGGTGCAGACGGCCACGCTGAACCGGTCGCAGACCGTCACCTCGCCGTCCTCGCCGACCACCTCGACCGGGCCCTCGATCAGCAGCGGGCCGTCCCGCTGCACCCGGATGCGGCGGGGCCGCTCAGACGCGCTCACCGCGGATCACCACCAGTTCCTCCGTCAGATCCTCGTCCGCGAGACCGCGCTCGCGCAGCCACTCCGCCCGGGAGCGCAGCACCGGGCCGTAGGGCAGCTGGGCCCGCTCCACGACCTGCGCGCGCAGCCCGGCCGCGGTCAGCCGGGCCAGCGTGGCCTCGACCCCGCACAGATGCGAGTGCACCATCAGGAGCCTCCCCGAGGGGCGCAGCAGCGCGGGCGCGTGGTCGCAGATCCGGTCGATCAGCAGCCGTCCGTCCGCCCCCGCGTCCCAGGCCCGGGCCGCGCCCCTGGGCGGGTGCTCGCCGGGGGCGGGCACATAGGGCGGGTTGGAGACGACCAGGTCGAAGCGACGGCCGGGCACGGCCGTCATCAGGTCGCCGCGGCGCAGCCGCAGGGTCTGCCCGTTCTGCCGGGCGTTCCACCAGGCGGCGGCCAGCGCCCGCCGGGAGATGTCCACGGCGGTGACGCGTCCGCCCAGGCGGGCCGCCTCGACCGCCAGCATGCCGCTGCCGGTGCCGAGATCCAGTACGTCGGTCCCCGCGGTGACCCCCTCGCGGTGCAGGGCGCGGGTCAGCAGCCGGGTGTCGAACTGGGGGCGGTACACGCCCGGGAGCACCCAGCAGCGCAGGGGAGGGTGCGGAGCGAGAGCTTCTGTGGTCATGGACGCGCTCCTCAGCCCGTGGCCTGCAGCGGCCGCTCGGACAGGGCACGGGCGACACCGAGCAGGTTGTCGGCCATGGTGCGACCGGTGCTGTGCGCCCAGTCGCGGCCCTTCTGCTCGTCCAGGTAGTCGGGCCCGGGACCGGGGCCCAGATGCCAGTACGTCCAGGCCTGGCCCGGGATCGTGAAGCCGATGTCTGCCAGCGCCCCGGAGATCTCGCTGATGACGTGGTGCGCCCCGTCCTCGTTGCCGGTGACGACGACGCCGGCCACCCGGTTGTAGGCGACGGGGCGTCCCTGGTCGTCGGTCTCGGACAGCATCGCGTCCATGCGTTCCAGGACGCGCTGCGCCACCGACGACGGACGTCCCAGCCAGGTCGGCGAGGCCATGACGAGGATCTGGGAGTCCAGAATGCGCTCGTGCACCTCGGGCCACTCGTCGCCGTCGCCCGCGTCGGTCACGACACCGGGGGCGATCTTCAGGTCGACGGCCCGTACGGACGACACCTCCACGCCCTGTTCGGCGAGCCGACCGGCGACCACCGAGGCCAAGGCCTCGGTGTTGGACGGCTCGGGAGACACCTTCAGGGTGCAGTTGATGACCAGTGCTTTCACAGTCGCTCCGGGGATCGAGGACGGGGGTCGGCCATCGGCCGGGGAGGGGCTCAGTCCTCGCCCCGGACGATGTTCCACTCGGCCTCCGCGCGGGCCGAGGGCTGCGTGCTTCTGTCCTCCACGGCGGCGACGCACGTACGTATCGCCTTCTCCTCCGGGTGCCGGGACTCCATCCAGCCGGTCCGGGGCAGGTGCAGGACTTTCTTCTTCGCGGTCCGCGCGGTCACGGCGCTTCAACTTCTTCCTTGCTCGGACGGGAGCCCGGTCGCGGCTCCCTGAGGTGCCGACCGGGTGCCCCCGACCCGCGGCGGAGAAACGCGGGTCAGAGATCGCGCCGGGGCAGGGGCCGTACCGCCGGGCCCTGGACGACCTCGCCGTCGGGCGCGAAGCGGGAGCCGTGGCAGGGGCACTCCCACGCCTGTTCGGCCCGGTTGAAGGACACGATGCAGCCGAGGTGCGTACAGCGGGCCGACAGCGTGTGGAGCGTGCCGTCCGCGTCCCGGTGGACGGCGCACAGTCCCGCGCCGGACCGCACCACGGCGCCGTCGCCGGGCGCGATGTCGTCCGGCGAGGGACCGCTGCCGGGCAGCGGGGTGATCCGGTCGCCGACGAAGTGCCGCGCGACCTGCGCCTGGTGCGCCAGGAACCGGCCTCCCTCGCGGACGACCGGGCCCAGCCGGCGCGGGTCGTACAGCCCGCTCCACGCCACCTCGCGTCCGCCGATCAGATCCGCGAGCAGCCGGCCCGCCATGATGCCGCCGCTCATGCCCCAGCCGCCGAAGCCGGTCGCCACGTAGGTGTGCTCGCTCCCGGCGTGGAACGGGCCGACGAGCGGCACGGTGTCCGTCGGGTCGTTGTCCTGGGTGGCCCACCGGTGCGTGAGCGTCACCTCAGGGAAGTACCGCTCCGTCCACGCGGCCAGCCGCTCGAAGCGCTCCTCGGCGTCGGCGGTGCCGGGCGTGAAGTGCTCGCCGGTGACGATCAGCAGCCGGTGTCCGTCGTCGAGCGGTGCCGTGCGCACCGAGCGTGTGTTCCGCTCCGGCGTGATGTACATCTGCCGCGGCGCGTGCTCCTCGGCGATCGGGCCCGCCACCACCAGCTCCCGGCGCGAGGACAGCCGGGCGAAGAGCAGGGCGCGGTCGAACACCGGGTAGTGCGTGGCCACCACGACCTTGCGGGCGCGCACCCGCACGCCCGCCTCGGTGGTCAGGACGCACGGCTCGCCCTCGGTCAGCCCGGTCACCCGGGTGCCCTCGTACACGGTGCCGCCGAGCCGCCGCAGGTCCTCCGCCAGCGCCAGCAGGTACTTGCGCGGATGGAACTGGGCCTGCCCGTTCACCCGGACCGCGCCGGCCACCGGGAACGGCAGATCCGTCTCCGTGACGAACTCCGCGTCCAGACCCGCCTCCCGGGCCGCCTCCGCCTCGGCGCGCAGCTCCGGGACGTGCCGCGGGTCCTCGGCGTACGTGTGGGCCGCGGCCTCCTCCCACTCGCAGTCGACGCCCAGCTCCCGCGCGACCCGTTCCGCGTGCCCGATCGCCTCGGACTGCGAGCGCGCGTACAGCCGGGCCGCCTCCGGGCCCCGGGTGCGGCGCAACCGGTCGTAGACCAGGGTGTGCAGCGCCGTCAGCTTGGCCGTGGTGTGCCCGGTGACCGAGGCGGCGAGCCGCCCCGCCTCCAGCACCACCACCTCACGGCCCTGCCGGGCCAGCTCCCACGCCGTGCTCAGCCCGGCGATGCCCCCGCCGACCACGGCGACGTCGACGGAGAGGTCACCGTCCGGCGGGGGAGCGGGATCGCCGGGCGGTGCGGTCCGCAGCCAGTACGACTCGTAGGGCGTGCTCTCAGCGTTCATGGGCGCCGGGTTCCCGGCAGGCCGGGAACACACGCCGCATCACCGGACCGCGATCCTTTGCCGGACCCACGGACTTTTACATCGCGTAACACGGGTACCCGACCCCCGCAACGCACGACAGGCCGGTCCGTGACGCGCGGAACCGGCCCGCTGGACGAGCGCACAGGAGGATCGATGAGCACGGTCAAGGAAACGGTCGACGTGGAGGTTCCGCTGCGCCAGGCCTACGACCAGTGGACCCAGTTCGAGGACTTCCCGCGCTTCATGGAGGGCGTCGAGGAGGTCCGCCAGCTCGACGAGCGGCACAACCACTGGGTCACGAGCATCGGCGGGGTGCGGCGCGAGTTCGACACCGAGATCGTCGACCAGCTCGCCGACGACCGCATCACCTGGCGATCCGTGAGCGGCGACACCAAGCAGCGCGGCTCGGTCCGCTTCGAACCGCTGGACGACGCGCACACGCGCGTGGAACTCACCATGGACGTCGAGCCGACCGGCATGGCCGAGAAGGGCGCGGACGCCCTCGGCATGATCGACCGGCGCGTCAAGGGCGACCTGCACCGCTTCAAGGAGTACGTCGAGAAGGGCGGCAGCACCGGCGGATGGCGCGGACGCATCCGGCCGGAGGACCCCGGCACCGTCCTCTGACGGCGCGCACGGAGCACTCCCGGCCGGTCCGCACCACGGCGGACCGGCCGGTCGGCCCGTCCGGCGGGGACGGGACGCACATCGTCCCGACGTGGGAAGCGTGGTGACGCGCATGCGCACCGAGGTGGACCGGATCGCCGAACCGTGGGGCGAGCGCACCCCGTACGGCCGCGGCGCCCCGTGGCCGGTACGGGTGGACTCCTATCTGGAACCCGGCGTCACGGCCGGGGACGTGGACGCCTGGGTGCCGACGGCGTCCGTGCTGCACTCCAACGGGGACGCCATGGACGTCGCCGTCGCCCGCGGGCGGATCGTCGGGGTCCGCGGCAGCGCCCGGGACCGCGTCAACCACGGGCGGCTCGGGCCGAAGGACCTCTTCGGCTGGCAGGCCAACCGGTCCGAGGACCGGCTCACCACGCCCCTCGTGCGCCGCGGCGGACGGCTGGAGCCCTGCGACTGGGACACCGCGATGGCCAGGATCGTCGACCGCGGCAAGGATCTGCTGGAGGCCTACGGGCCCGGCTCGATCGGCTTCTACACCAGCGGTCAGCTGTTCCTCGAGGAGTACTACACCCTCGCCGTGATCGCCCGGGCCGGGATCGGCACGCATCACATCGACGGCAACACCCGGCTGTGCACGGCGACGGCGGCCGAGGCGCTGAAGGAGACCTTCGGCTGCGACGGCCAGCCCGCCTCCTACACGGACGTCGACCACGCCGACGTCCTCGCGCTGTTCGGGCACAACATGGCCGAGACCCAGCCGGTGCTGTGGATGCGGGTGCTCGACCGGCTGGCCGGCCCCGAGCCGCCCCGCCTGGTGTGCGTCGACCCGCGCCCGACACAGGTCGCCCGGCACGCCACCGTCCACCTCGCGCCCCGCCCCGGCACCAATGTGGCACTGCTGAACGCGCTGCTCCACGAGATCATCCGCACCGACCGGATCGACCGGGACTTCGTCGCCGCCCACACCGTCGGTTTCGACGAACTCGCCGAGCGCGTCGCCGACTGCACCCCGGAGTGGGCCGCCGGACTCTGTGACGTCCCGGCCGGCGCGATCGCCGAGGCCGCCGAGATCCTCGGGGACGCCCAGCGGCTGCTGTCCACCGTCCTCCAGGGCGTCTACCAGTCCCACCAGGCCACCGCCGCCGCCGTCCAGGTGAACAACGTCCAGTTGATCCGCGGCATGCTCGGCCGCCCCGGCTGCGGTGTGCTCCAGATGAACGGCCAGCCCAGCGCGCAGAACACCCGCGAGTGCGGCGCGGACGGCGATCTGCCCGGCTTCCGCAACTGGGAGAACGACGCCCATGTGGCCGACCTGGCCCGCGTCTGGAACGTGGAAGCCACCGACATCCCGAGCCACACGGCACCCACCGCGGCGATGCAGATCTTCCGCTACGCCGAGCAGGGCTCCGTGCGGATGCTGTGGATCTCCGGCACCAACCCGGCGGTCTCCCTGCCCGAGCTGGAGCGCGTGCGCGGCATCCTGCGCCGGGACGGGCTCTTCACCGTCGTTCAGGACCTGTACCTCACCGAGACCGCCCGGTTCGCGGACGTCGTCCTGCCCGCCGCGACCTGGGCCGAGAAGACCGGCACCCTCACCAACGCCGACCGCACCGTCCACCTCTCCGAACGCGCCGTCGAACCGCCCGGTGACGCCCGCCCCGACCTGGACATCTGGCTGGAGTACGCCCGCTGGATGGACTTCCGCGACCGGGACGGCCGCCCGCTCGTCGGCTGGCACGACCCCGAGTCGGCGTTCGAGGCGTGGAAGGAGTGCAGCCGGGGCCGCCCCTGTGACTACACCGGACTGACCTACGACCGGCTCCGGGCCACCGGCGGCATCCAGTGGCCCTGCACCGACGAGGCACCCGACGGCACCGAACGCCTCTACACCGACGGCGTCGCCTGGGCCGCCCCGGACGACTGCGAGACCTACGGCCGGGACCTGGTCACCGGCGCCTCCGTGTCCGAGACCGAGTACCGGGCGCTGAACCCGCACGGCCGAGCCGTCCTCAAGGCCGCCGAGTATCTGCCGCCCCACGAAGCGACGAATGACGAGTACCCCTTGCAACTGACCACGGGCCGCACCCTGTACCACTTCCACACCCGCACCAAGACCGGCCGCAGCCCCCAGCTCCGGGCCGCAGCCCCCGACGTCTGGGTGGAGACCTCCGCCGCCGAGGCACGGCGGCACGGCGTCGCCGAGGGCGACCTCGTCGAGGTCACCAGCCCCCGCGGCTCCGTACGCGGCCGGCTGCGGATCACCGGGATCCGGGACGGCCTGGTGTTCCTGCCGTTCCACTACGGCTACTGGGACACCCCGCGCGGCGACGGCCCCGGCGAGGACGGCGGCCGGGCCGCCAACGAGACCACCGTGACCGACTGGGACCCGGTCTCGAAGCAGCCCCTGTTCAAGACCGGGGTGGCCCGTCTCACCCTGGTCGAGCGCGCCGACGGGGCGGTGTCGCCCGCGCCCACCACGACGGCCTCCGCGCCGGCCGATCCGGGCGCCGCCCCGCCGACGACGGGCGGCCCGGCCGCGGTCGCCCTGCAGAGCGCCGGTGAGGGAGGCGAGCGGTCATGAGCGCCGTACCCACCGTTCTGCGGGCCCTCTACGAGGGGGAAGGCGCGATGGAACGCAAGCTGCTGGAGACCGCCGAGCGGGACGCCGCCGAGCACGAGGTGCACCATGTGGCGATCGACCTCGCCCGCTGGTCCCATGAGCACGCCGAGCGCCTCGCCCGGGCCGCCGAGCCGTACGGGCTGCGCCTGCCCGCCTCCTCCGAGGGGCTGCCGGGACCGGGGGAGCGAAGGGAACGCGCGGCCCGCGCCCTCGACGACGCCCGCTCCGGCCTGGACCTGCTGAACGACCTGCGCGCACTGCACCTGGCCGCGACCGGGAACTCCCTGGACTGGGAGATGCTGGCCCAGGCGGCGCAGGCCGAGAAGGACACCGGCCTGCTGGACCTCGCCACCGCCTGCCATCCGCAGACCCTGCGGCAGATGCGCTGGACCAACACCATGATCAAGACGCTGTCCCCGCAGCTGCTGTCCAGGGCCGGGACGCGCGGCTGACCGTCGTAGGCCGGCCAGTCAGGCAGCCGCCTCCAGCGCCGGGCGCGGCGCGGCGCCCATGTCCTTCGCCTCGACCGCCACCGGTGCCGCCGAGCGGCGGCGGCGCAGCAGCGTTCCCGCGCCGATGGAGCCGGCGATGAGCAGTCCGCCCACCACGAGGGCGCCGCGGGCACCGGCCGTCTCCATCAGCAGGCCGAGCGCCGGAGGCCCGCCCAGGCCCCAGGCCGTGCCGATGCTGCTCCACACGCCGAGCACCCGTCCGCGCAGATGCGGGGGCGGATCCGTCTGCAGGACGGCCGTCCCCGCGGTGTCGGACACCGACTCGACGATCGCCATCGGCAGCACCAGGACCAGCAGCACCGCGAGCGACGGCGACAGACCGGCCGCCACCTGCAGCAGACCGCCCGCCGCCGCCAGCGTGCCCACGACCCGCACGGACGGCCGGCGCAGCCGCGCGCCGAGGACGGCACCCAGGATGCCGCCGACGGCGAGCACCGTGGAGACGGTGCCGAAGGAGCCGGCGCCGCCCGCGAGCGGCCCCGTGACGAGCACCGCCAGGGTGAGGCCGTAGTTCCGGCCGAAGACCGAGCTGACGCCCGTGACCGCGGCGAGCGCGACCAGGCGCGGGCGGCGCGCGAAGTACCGCAGCCCCTCGCGCACGCTCAGGTCCGGGCCCGCGTCGGACGTCTTGCCTCCCCGCCCCGCGCCCGCCCGGACGATGTGCCGGGCCGCGCCGGGGGCGGGGCGCAGGAGCGGGATGACCGCCGTCACGAACAGGAACGACACCCCGTTGGCCGCGTACGCGGCCGCCGTGCCGAGGAAGGCGACGGTCACGCCCGCCAGGGCCGTGCCGGCCAGCCGGCCCGCGTTGTGCACCAGCGCGCCGACGCCGATGGCGGACGGCACGTCCTCCGCCGGCACGAGATCATTGCCGAGCAGGGCGCACGCCGGGTTGTCGACGGTGGCGACGATCCCGGTCACGGCGGCCAGCACCAGCAGGGACGTCATGTCGAGCAGGTCCAGCGCCACCAGGGTGGCGGTGGTGAAGGCGATCGCGCCGAGCAGCGCCTGGCTGACGGCGGCGGTCAGCTTCAGCGGCCAGCGGTCCACGGCGGTGCCGCCCAGCAGGCTCATGAACAGGGCCGGCGCGGCCTGCACCGACATCGACAGACCGGTGGCGGCGGCGGACCCCGTGATCTGCAGGACGAGCAGATTCTGGACCGTGAGCTGCATCCAGGTGCCGGCGTTCGACACGAAGTTCGCCACGGACCACCAGCGCATGCTGCGGTGGCGCAGCGACCGCCAGGGGGAGCGGGACGCGGCCCCGGACGGGGGCGCGGCGGTGTCCGGCGCGGGGGCGGCCGGAGCAGGGGTGAAGGACACAGGTGTACCCGGAGACCAGGAGGACGGGGGACCCGGGAACCGGAGAGTCACCGGGCTGCGCTGCGCGGAGGGTTCCACCGAGTCGTCATGGCGCGGACCATCGTGGCAGACCCGAAACCCGGGACGACGGTGGCGCCCGCCTCCGACGGTGCTCCGAGGGGGCAACTGGGCGTCGCCCGCGGGCATTTCGCGCGTGAGTGTGGTTGCTCACAGCGGGGCAAAACAGGGTAAGTATGAATCAACGTGTGAAAGCTACTCGTCCGGGAACCCAGGCCAGTGCGGCGTCCGGAACGAGGCGACCGCCCCGACGGCGGTCCGCCGCACACGCGGTCCGCACCGACCGAGCACTCCCCTCCCGGGAGACCCGGCGAAGGCTTCCTCAGGAGCCCGCCGGCCGGTAGAACCCCCTTTCTCGCGCCACGCCCGCGCCCGCGCGCGGACGAAGGGAACGCCTATGCCTGCTGTCTCGACGCGCACCTGGCACCGTGCCCTGGTGACCGGTGGCGCCGGCTTCCTCGGCAGCCACCTGTGCGAACGCCTGCTGGATTCGGCCGTCGAAGTCGACTGCGCCGACAACCTGTGCTCCGGCACCCGCGAGAACATCGCCCACCTGGAGAAACACCCGGGCTTCCGGTTCGTCGACTGCGACGTCAGCGCGCCCGGCACCCCCGAGCTGCTCGCCGGCCCCTACGACCTCGTCCTGCACTTCGCCTGCCCCGCGTCACCGGTCGACTACCTGCGGCTGCCCCTGGAGACGCTCGACGTCGGCAGCCTCGGCACCCGCAACGCCCTGGCCGTCGCCGAGCGTGACGGGGCCCGATTCCTGCTCGCCTCGACCTCCGAGGTGTACGGCGACCCGCTGACGCACCCGCAGCGCGAGGACTACTGGGGCAACGTCAACCCGGTCGGGCCCCGCAGCGTCTACGACGAGTCGAAACGGTTCGCCGAGGCGCTGGTCACCGCCCATGTGCGGACCCGGGACGCCGACGCCGGCATCGTCCGGATGTTCAACACCTACGGGCCCCGCATGCGCGCCCACGACGGCCGGGCCGTCCCCACCTTCGTCAGCCAGGCCCTGGCCGGCGAAGCGCTCACGGTCGCCGGCGACGGCCGGCAGACCCGGTCCCTGTGCTACGTCGACGACACCGTCGACGGGGTGCTGCTCGTCGCCGCCAGCCACTCCGTGCGGCCGGTCAACATCGGCGGGAGCGACGAGGTCACCGTCGGCGAGATCGCCCGCCGCATCGTCGAGCTCACCGGCTCGTCCTCCCGCATCGTCCACGTCGACCGTCCGACCGACGACCCGCAGCGGCGCCGCCCCGACACCGGGCTGGCCCGCGAGCTGCTCGGCTGGACGCCCCGCGTGCCCTGGGAGGAGGGCATCAAGCAGACCATCGCCTACTTCGCGGCGGTCCAGCCGACGCCCGACCCCGCCGCCTAGGCGATCCCCCTGCCCTTCCCGTCACCCGTACGGAGGCACGCATGCGCGTTCTGGGAATCAACGCCCTCTTCCACGACCCCGCCGCCGCCCTGGTCGTGGACGGCAGGATCGTGGCGGCGGCCGAGGAGGAACGCTTCAGCCGGCGCAAGCACGGCAAGCGGCCCGTCCCCTTCTCCGCCTGGGAACTCCCCGAGCTGTCCGCCCGGTGGTGCCTGGAGCAGGCCGGGCTCACCCCCGCCGACCTCGACGCGGTCGCCTACTCCTACGACCCCGAACTGGCCCGCCCCGCCGACCAGCTGGGACTGCACGACCCCTGGGACCGGCTGCGCCAGGAGTACGCCCGCCAGGCCCCCGGCTTCCTCGCCGAGTCCCTGCCGGGACTGGACCCCGGCAAGGTCCGCTTCGTCGCCCACCACGTCGCCCACGCCGCGTCCGCCGGCCAGGCCGGGCCCTGGCCCGACAGCGCGGTCCTCGTCCTCGACGGACGCGGCGAATGCGGCTCCCACCTGGCCGGACGCTACGCGAACCGCGAACTCACCGTCTTCGGCTCACAGGCGCTGCCCGACTCGATGGGCCTGTTCTACGAGGACCTCACCCAGCACCTCGGATTCCTGCGCAGCAGCGACGAGTTCAAGGTGATGGCCCTGGCCTCCTACGGCACCCCCCGCTTCCTCGACCGGCTCCGGCCCCACGTCCACCTCGACGGCGACGGCGGCTTCCGGGCCCGCCCCGTGCCCTGGGCGGCCCTCGTCCCGCCGCGCCCCGCGGGCTCCCCCTGGACGCAGGACCACGCCGACCTCGCCGCCAGCGCCCAGGCCTGCCTGGAGGAGGTGCTGCTCGGCCTCGCCCGCCGGCTGCACGACCGTACCGGCGAGGACGTGCTGACCCTCGCCGGCGGAGTCGCGCTGAACTGCGTCGCCAACACCCGGCTCGCCCGCGAGACACCGTTCCGGCACGTGTGGGTGCAGCCCGCAGCCGGGGACGCGGGCACCGCGCTCGGCGCCGCCCTGCACATCGCCCACCAGAAGGAGGCCGTCGAGGCCATGCCGACGGCCGCGCTCGGCCGGGGCTGGAGCGACACCGAACTGCGGGACTGGCTGGAACGCGCCGCCGTGCCCTACGAGGAGCCCGACGACATCGCCGAGACCGTGGCCGCCGAACTCGCCGCCGACGGCGTCGTCGCCTGGTTCCAGGGCCGCAGTGAGTACGGCCCCCGCGCCCTCGGGCACCGCTCCCTGCTGGCCCACCCCGGCCGCCCGGAGAACCTGGAACGCCTCAACGCCGTCAAGGGCCGCGAGGAGTTCCGCCCGGTCGCCCCCATGGTCCTCGCCGAACGGGCCGCCGAACTCTTCGACGGCCCCCTGCCCAGCCCGTACATGCTGTTCGTGCACGACGTCGCCGAGGAGTGGCGCGGGCGCATCCCGGCCGTCGTCCACGTCGACGGCACGGCCCGCATCCAGACCGTGGACCGCGCCGACGAGCCCCTCGTGGCCCGCGTCATCGACGGGTTCGAACGGCGCACCGGGCTGCCCGTCATCGTCAACACCAGCCTGAACACCGCCGGACGGCCCATGGTCGACGACCCGCGCGACGCCCTGGAGTGCTTCGGCTCCGCCCCCGTGGACCTCCTCGCCCTGGGACCGTTCGCGATCCGCCGCGGAAAGGTTCTCGCATGACGGCCGCCCCCGCCTACAGCGTCGTCATCCCGACGATCGGCCGGCCCTGCCTCGCCGACTGCCTGCGGGCGCTGGCCGCCGCCGACGGCCACCCGCCCGAGGAGATCGTCGTGGTCGACGACCGCCCGGACGCCGACGGCCCCCTGCCGCTCGCGGCGGCCGGCCCGCTGGGCGGCCGGCTGCGCACCCTGCGCACCGGCGGACGCGGCCCCGCCGCCGCCCGCAACGCCGGCTGGCGCACCGTCCTCGCCCCCTGGACCGTCTTCCTCGACGACGACGTCCAGGTGCTCCCCGACTGGTCCCGCCGTCTCGCCGACGACCTCGCCGCCGCCGGGCCCTCCACCGGCGGCGTCCAGGGCCGGCTGCGCGTCCCCCTGCCCGAGGACCGCAGGCCCACCGACTGGGAGCGCGGCACGGCCGGCCTGGAGCAGGCGGCCTGGGCCACCGCCGACATGGCGTACCGCACGGTCGCGCTCATGGACGTCCAGGGCTTCGACGAGCGGTTCGGCCGGGCCTTCCGCGAGGACGCCGACCTCGCCCTGCGCGTCGAGGAGGCCGGCTGGTCGCTGCGCCGCGGACAGCGCACCACCCGGCACCCCGTCCGCCCCGCCGACCGCTGGGTCTCCGTGCGTGCCCAGCGCGGCAACGCCGACGACGCCCTGATGACCCGGCTGCACGGCCCCGGCTGGTGGACACGCGCCCGGGCCCCCCGCGGCCGCCTGCCCCGCCACGCCTTCGTCACGTCCATGGCGCTCACCGCCCCCGTGCTCGCCCTCGCCGGCCGCCGCCGCGCCGCCGCCCTGGCCGGGGCCCTCTGGGCGCTCGGCACCGGCGAGTTCGCCCTGGCCCGCATCCGGCCCGGACCGCGTACCCCGGACGAGATCACCACCATGGCCGTCACCAGCGTCGTCATCCCCCCGCTCGCGATCCGGCACTGGCTCGACGGCGTCGTACGCCATCGCCGCGCCCCGGCCCTGAGGAGCGCCCCGTGACCGCGCGCACCGTCGCCGCCGTCCTCTTCGACCGCGACGGCACCCTCATCGAGGACGTCCCCTACAACGGCGACCCCGACCGGGTCCGCCCGCTCCCGGCCGCCCGCCCCGCCCTGGACCTGCTGCGGGCCGCCGGCCTGCGCACCGGCGTCGTCAGCAACCAGTCCGGCATCGGCCGCGGCCTGCTCACCCGGGACGACGTCCACCGGGTCAACGCCCGCGTCGACGCCCTGCTCGGCGGCCTGGACACCTGGGTGTACTGCCCGCACGCCCCCGAGACCGGCTGCCCCTGCCGCAAGCCCCGCCCGGGACTCGTCGTGGAGGCAGCGCGGCGCCTCGGCGTCCCTCCGGAACACTGCGCGGTCATCGGCGACATCGGCGCCGACGTCCGGGCCGCCCGCGCCGCCGGCGCCCGGGGCGTCCTGGTGCCCACCGCGGTCACCCTCCCCGCCGAGATCGAGGCGGCCGACGCCACCGCACCCGACCTGCTCGCCGCGGTCCGCCGGCTCCTCGCCGAACCGGGGGAGGAGAAGCGATGAAAGCCCTGGTCGTACGACTCGACAGCTTCGGCGACGTACTGCTGGCCGGACCCGCCGTCCGCGCCGTGGCGGCGGGCTCGGACCACGTCACCCTGCTGTGCGGCCCCCGGGGCGAACCCGCCGCCCGCCTGCTGCCCGGCGTCGACGACGTCCGCGTCTGGGAGGCGCCCTGGGAGGGCTTCGACCCGCCGTCCGTCGCCGAGGCCGACGCCGAAGGACTCGTCCGCCGTCTGCGCGACGCCGCCTTCGACACGGCGCTTGTCCTCACCTCCTTCCACCAGAGCCCGCTGCCCACCGCGCTGCTGCTGCGCCTCGCCGGTGTCCCCCGCATCGGCGCCGACAGCGTCGACCACCCCGGCCGGCTGCTCGACGTACGGCACCGGCGGCTGCCCGGCCGGCACGAGGCCGAAGCCGCCCTCGACACCGCCGCCGCCCTCGGCTTCACCCCGCCCGCCGGCGACGACGGACGGCTCCGCGTACTGCCGCCGCCCGACACCATCGCGCTGACCGGCAACGGCCCGTACGTCGTCCTGCACCCCGGCGCCAGCGCCCCCGCCCGCGCCTGGAGCCCGGAGCGCTGCGCCGAGGCCGTCGCCGCGCTCGCCGACGCCGGTCACCGGGTCGTCGTCACCGGCGGCCCCGGCGAGACGGCCCTCACCCGCGCGGTCTGCGGCGGCACGGCCGTCGACCTCGGCGGCCGCACCGACCCGCGCACCCTGTCCGGCGTGCTGCGCACCGCCGACGCCGTGGTGTGCGGCAACACCGGGCCCGCCCATCTGGCCGCCGCCGTCGGCACCCCCGTGGTGTCGCTGTTCGCCCCGGTCGTCCCGGCCGGGCGCTGGGCGCCGTACGGAGTGCCCTGCGTGCTCCTCGGCGACCAGCGGGCGCCCTGCGCCGGCAGCAGGGCGCTGACCTGTCCCGTACCCGGCCATCCGTGCCTCGGCGAGGTCACGGCCGACGACGTGGTGGCCGCGGTGCACAAACTCCTGGCGGAGACGACATGAACGTACTCGTGTGGCACGTGCACGGCTCCTGGCTGACCACCTTCGTCCAGGGCCCCGCCACCTGCCTGGTGCCCGTCACCCCCGACCGCGGACCCGACGGCCTCGGCCGCGCCAGGACCTGGCAGTGGCCCGAACGGGTGCGGGAGGTGACGCCCGGGGAACTGCGCGACGCCGACATCGACCTCATGGTGCTGCAGCGGCCGCACGAACTGGCCCTCGCCGAACGCTGGACCGGCCGCCGCCCCGGCACCGACGTGCCCGCCGTCTACGTCGAGCACAACAGCCCGCACGAGACCCCCGTCGGCACCCGGCACCCGCTGGCCGAACGGACCGACATCACCCTCGTGCACGTCACCCACTTCAACCGGCTCATGTGGGACAACGGCCGCGCCCCGACCACCGTCGTCGAGCATGGCATCATCGACCCCGGACCGCTGTGGACCGGCGAGGAGCCGCGCGCCGCCGTCGTCGTCAACGAGCCCGTCCGGCGCGGCCGGACCACCGGCACCGACCTGCTGCCCGACTTCGCCCGCGCCGCCCCGCTGGACGTGTTCGGCATGCGCACCGAAGGACTCGCCCGCCACCTCGGCCTGGACCCCGCCCGGCTGCGCACCCGCGACCTGCCGCAGAGCGAGCTGCACCCGGCGATGGCCCGGTGCCGCGCCTATCTGCACCCCGTGCGCTGGACCTCGCTCGGACTGTCCCTGCTGGAGGCGATGTTCCTCGGCATGCCCGTCGTCGCCCTGGACACCACCGAGGTCCGCGAGGCCGTCCCCGACGGCGCCGGCGTCGTGTCCAACCGGCCCGACGTCCTGCACGACGCCCTGCGCCGGTTCCTCGCGGACCCCGAGGACGCCCGCGCGACGGGGGAGGCCGCCCGGGCCGCGGCACAGGCCCGCTACTCGGAACGACGGTTCCTGGACGACTGGGAGCGCCTGATCAAGGAGGTCACCCGATGACTACGAGGCACCCCTCGGCCGGCCGTGTCGCCATGGTCTCCGAGCACGCCAGCCCGCTGGCCGCGCTCGGCGGCCCCGACGCGGGCGGACAGAACGTGTACGTGGCGCAGCTCGCCGGGCACCTCGTCCGGCGCGGGCACGACGTCACCGTGTACACGCGGCGGGACGACACCCGGTCGCCGGAACGGGTCACCACACCCGACGGATTCCAGGTGGTGCACGTCCCCGCCGGACCGGCCGCACCCGTCCCCAAGGACGAACTCCCGCCCTACATGCCCGAGTTCGGCGCGTTCCTGGCCCGCGAGTGGGCCACCGCCCCGCCCGACGTCGTGCACGCCCACTTCTGGATGTCCGGCTGGGCCGCCCTGTCCGGCGCCTACGGCCTCGGCATCCCCGTCGTGCAGACGTACCACGCGCTCGGCACCGTGAAGCGCCGCCACCAGGGCGCCGCCGACACCAGCCCCCGCGACCGCGTCGCCATCGAGACGGTCATCGGCCGCGAATGCAGCCGGATCATCGCGACCTGCGAGGACGAGGTCTGCGAACTCGAGGCCATGGGACTGTCCCGGCGGAACGTCTCCGTCGTCCCGTGCGGCGTCGACCCCCACCGGTTCACCCCCCGCGCCGGCGCCCGCCGCCCCGCCGACGCGCCGCGGCGGCTGCTCGCCGTCGGACGGCTCGTGCCCCGCAAGGGCTTCGACCGCGCGATCCGCGCCCTCGCCGACGTCCCCGGCGCCGAACTCCTCATCGCCGGAGGCCCCGAACCGGCCCTGCTCGCCGCCGAACCCGAGGCCGAACGGCTGCGCGCGATCGCCGAGGAGCACGGCGTGGCCGACCGGGTGACCCTCCTCGGCGCGGTCGGCCGCGACGACATGCCCGCCCTGCTGTCCAGCGCCGACCTCGTGCTCTCCCTGCCCCGCTACGAGCCGTTCGGCATCGTCCCCGTCGAGGCCATGGCATGCCGCGCGCCCATCCTCGCCACCGCCGTCGGCGGCCAGCTCGACACCGTCGTCGACGGCATGACCGGCGAACTCGTACCCGCCGACGACGACTACGACATCAGCGCCGCCGTCCGGCGCCTGCTCGCCGACCCGGACCGGCTCGCCCGGTACGGCGCCCAGGGCCGCCGCCGCGTCCTGTCCCGGTACACCTGGGACCGCGTGGCCGACGGCGTCACCCGCGCCTACAGCGCGGTCTCCTCCGTCCCCTCGCTCTCGGGAGCCCTGCGATGAAACTCGCCTCCGACGTCACCCACTGCGACGACCTGATGCGGGCACTCACCGGGTTCCGCGGCTACGCCGGACCGCTGCTCCGGCGCTGGGGAACCTCGCTCGCCACCACCCTCGACGGCGGGGCCCGGCTCCTCGTCGCGGGCAACGGCGGGAGCGCCGCCCAGGCCCAGCACCTCAGCGCCGAACTCGTCGGCCGCTACCGCGACGACCGCGCCCCGTTCTCCGCGGTCGCCCTGCACGCCGACACCTCCGCGACGACCGCCATCGCCAACGACTACGGCGTCCAGGAGATCTTCGCCCGGCAGGTCGCCGCCCACGGCCGGACCGGGGACGTCCTGATCCTGCTGTCCACCAGCGGCGCCAGCTCCAACCTGCTCGCCGCCGCCGACCGGGCGCACCGGCTCGGCCTGCCCGTCTGGGCGCTGACCGGCCCCGCGCCGAACCCGCTCGCGCACACCGCCGACGACGCCCTGTGCGTCGACGCGGCCACCTCCGCCACCGTCCAGGAACTCCACCTCGTCGCCGTCCACATGCTCTGCGAGGCGTTCGACGAGGCCGTGGAACGCCGGGCGACGGCCCGCCGGCGCCAGGCCGAACAGCGCTGGGCCCTGCTCACCGAGGAGGGCGCATGACCTCACCCGCCCCGCTCCTGGTCGTCGGCGACGCCCTGCTCGACCACGACGTCCACGGCAGGGTCGACCGCCTCGCGCCCGACGCGCCCGTCCCCGTCGTCAGCGGGCCCCGGCGCGCCTCCCGCCCCGGCGGCGCCGCGCTCGCCGCCTGCCTCGCCGCCGCCGACGGCCGCCCGGTCACCCTGGTCACCGCACTCGGCGACGACCCCGCCAGCCGCGCCCTGCGCGACCTCCTGGCCGGCCGGGTCGACCTGGTCGAACTCCCGCTCACCGGCGACCTGTCCAGCAAGACCCGCGTCCTCGTCGACCGCCGGCCGCTGCTGCGCCTCGACGACGGCGACGGCCGGGCGCGGGAGGCCACCGAGGCCGCCCGCCGGGCGATCGCCGAGGCCGGAGCGGTCCTCGTATCCGACTACGGCCGGGACACCGCCGCCGTGCTCCGCGAGGACCTGGCCCTCGCGGCGGCCCGCGTCCCCCTCACCTGGGACCCCCACCCCCGCGGCGGCCCACCCGTCCCCGGCGCCCGCCTCGCCACCCCCTCCGCCGCCGAGGCACACACCCTCGCCCACACCGCCACCTCCCCAACGGCGGACCACGACCTGCACACCGCGGCCCAGGACGCCGACCGGCTCGTCCACGCCTGGCACGCGGCCTCCGTCGCCGTCACCCTCGGCGGCCGCGGCGCCCTGCTCTCGCACGGCGGCACCCCGCTGCTCGTGCCGTCGCCCGTCACCGCCGACGGCGACGCCTGCGGCGCCGGCGACCGGTTCGCCGCGACCGCCGCCGGGCTCCTCGCCGACGGCGAACTCGTCGAGACCGCCGTACGGCAGGCCGTGCACGCCGCCACCCGCTACGTCGCCGAGGGCGGCGTGCGCTCCGACGCCGTGGACGCCGGCCGCGCCGAGCCCCGGACCGCCGACCGCGCGCCCACCGGCGACGCGCTGCGCACCGCCGCCCGGGTACGGGCCGCGGGCGGCACCGTCGTCGCCGCGGGCGGCTGCTTCGACCTGCTGCACGCCGGCCATGTCGCGCTGCTTCAGGCCGCCCGGCGCACCGGGGACTGCCTCGTCGTCTGCGTCAACTCCGACGCTTCCGTGCGCCGCCGCAAGGGCTCCGGCCGGCCCCTCGTCCCCGAGGCCGACCGGATCCGCGTGCTGCGTGCCCTGGAGTGCGTCGACGCCGTCGCCGTCTTCGACGAGGACACCCCGGAACGCCTCCTGGCCGAACTGCGCCCGCACATCTGGGCCAAGGGCGGCGACTACGCCCTCGCCCGGCTGCCGGAGGCGGCCCTCGTGGAGAGCTGGGGCGGCCAGGTCGTCCTCTTCCCCTATCTGGACGGCCGTTCCACCACCGGCATCGCCGAACGCGCCGCCCTCACCCCCGGCCGGGCCGCGCGATGACCGGCCCCAGGCGGCGGGTGCTCGTCCTGCGGGCCCTGGGTCTGGGCGACCTCCTGGCCGGCGTACCGGCGCTGCGGGGGCTGCGGCGCGCCTTCCCCGGGGACCATGTCGTCCTCGCGCTGCCCCCCGCCCTCCGGGAGGCCGCCCTCGCCACCGGGACCGTCGACGACGTCCTGCCCGCCGAGGCCCCCGGCCGGGGCGTCCCCGACCTGACCCACTGGCCGGGGCCCCCGCCCGACCTCGCCGTCGACCTGCACGGCAACGGGCCCGCGAGCCGCGACGCCCTGGCCGCGCTGCGTCCCCGCCGGCTCCTCGCCTTCGCCGGGTCCGCCCACGGCCCGGACCCGCCCCCCGTCTGGCGGGCCGACGAGCACGAGCGGCGGCGCTGGTGCCGCTTCCTCACCGCGTACGGCATCCCCGCCGACCCGGACGACGTACGGCTGCCTCCGCCCGGCACACCGTCACCGGCCCCCGGGGCCGTCGTCGTCCACCCCGGCGCCGAGGCCGCCGCCCGCCGCTGGCCCGCCGGACGGTACGCGGCCGTCGTACGGCACCTGAGGACGGCGGGACACCGGGTCGTGCTGACCGGCGGGCCCCGCGAGGACGCCCTCGTCACGGAGGTGGCCGAACGCGCCGGCGTCCCCCCGTGGGACCTGCTGCCGGGCGGCCTGCCGTTCCCCCGCCTCTCCGCCCTCGTCGCCCACGCGGCACTCCTGGTCAGCGGCGACACCGGACTGGCCCATCTGGCGGTGGCACACGGCACACCGTCCGTGACGCTCTTCGGCCCCGTGCCGCCCCGCCTCTGGGGGCCGCCGCCCGGGGGCCGGCACATCGCCCTGTGGTGGCCGGGACCCCCCGGAGACCCGCACGGGACCGCCCCCGACCCATGCCTGCTGCGGATCGACACCGCCGAGGTCGTCGTAGCGGCCCGCTCCCTCCTCCCCACCCCCTCCCCGATCTGACAGGCGATCCGCCCTCTCATCGGGGTTCTCTCCTTGCCCTCCCGGCACACGCGAGCGAGGGTGGATGTGCGGTCGGGCGGCGGGGCCACCCCGGCGCACCGCCCGTCCGACGCACGCGGCCGACAGGAGCGGAAGAGCGAGGCACGATGACGAGTCGTTCCCTCACGATGGTGCCGGCCACCGACCGTGTCACGGTGGTGTGTCTGGCCGGCGCACCGGACGCCGAGGGCTGCGTCCGGCTGGCCCAGGAACTGCGGCACCAGCTCGACCGCGCCACCCGTCTGGGCCACCGGCTGGTCCTCGACCTGGCCGCCGTCCCGGCGGTCGACGCCACGGTCCGGCGGACCCTGCGGGACGAGACCCTGCACCTCGCGGACGCCCCGGTCCTGGTCGTGGCGACACCCGAGGTGCGCAAGGAACTGGAGCAGGAGGAGGACCTCCCCGGCCTGCGCCTGTACGGCACGCTCGCCGAGGCTCTGACAACGCTTCCCCCCGCACCGGTCCCCGCCCCGACGGCCCGTCCCGCGGCCCGACCGACCGGCGACCGACGCGGAGAGCCTGCGCGGCGAGGTCTTCGGGCTCCGCGCCAAGGCACGCACCGCCGGGCTCATCGGCATCGCCCAGGGCATGCTCATCGCCCGCTACGACCTGCCCGGCCCCGAGGCCGCGTTCGCCCTGCTGCGAGAGGGCTCCCAGCAGCGCAACGTCCCCCTGCGGGTCCTGGCGTCCGCCGTCGTCACGGCGCCTCCGCCGCAGAGCGACGACGAGTGGTTCCCGGGCCGGGGGACGCACGCCCCGCCGCCCGACACCGCGTTCCTGCGGTCCTACCGCGGAGACGCCACCGACCGGCGGCAGATCATCGCCGCCGCCCTGGACACGGCGATCGCCGTGGCCGAGGCCGACGCGGGCGAGGTGCACCTCACCGACCCGGCCCAGGACCACGCGCTGTTCCTGGAGGCCCACCGGGGCCTCGACGCCGCCTACTGGGACGAGGTCGCCCTCGTCACCGAACCGCCGGTCCCCGGCGCCCTGGCCCAGAGCCGGCTCGCACCCGTCGCGGTGCCCGACGTCGCCGCCGACGAGAACCTGGCGGCCCACCCGGCCGGCCAGGCCCTCCTGGCGGCGGGCAGCCACGCCGTGTACAGCGTGCCGCTGATCACCCCCGAGCGATACTGCACCGGCACCCTGACCCTGCACCGCAACGACCCGGGCACCTGGCCGGGCCCAGCCCGCCGCGCCGAACTGCTCCGCCTGGCCTCAGACGTAGCGGCCTGGCGCAGCTGGTACCGCCGCACGGTGGTCTTGGACGCCTTGGAACACCTGCACCAGCACCGGCCGGGGCGCGACCCGAACGGCCGGTGAGGGGCGCGGCCACACGACAGGGCCCTCCCGCGCGGGCAACTCGGGCAGGAGTCGGCTTGTCGTCCCCGGGCGCCCTGCGACCAGGCCCTCAGCCCGGGCTCCCCGGCGCGCGGCTCGCGGGGGACGCCGGGGCGTCGGCGTCCCGTAGCCGGGCGGCCCGCCGCATGACCGGGGCCCCGGTCGGTGACCGGGGCAACGAGCCGGCGGGCGCCCGGCTCGCCGGCGCCCTGCGCGACCAGAAGGCCGTCGGCACCCCCGTGGACGTGGCGGTCGCGTACGAGCCGGTCGCGGCCCGCAAGACTCCGGAGACGCGCAGGGGCCGGTCAGGGGCACCGCCTGGTCCGCCGCGCGGCGGACCAGGATGGGCCGGGGCTCACGGCCCCGACCAGCCGCTCTCCCATTCCCGCTGGGCCTCTGACGGGTCGTCGTCATCGTCCGCGCGGTCGCCCTCCGCCTGGGACGGGGTCGTTCGTGCCGCCTCCTCCGTCTGGTCCGGCGTGTCGTCCTGGTCGCGGTCGCCCTCCGCCTGGGACGGGGTCGGTTCAGTCATGGGGTCCTCCTCGATCCGGTGGGGGAGGGGCCGGGTACCCCAGGCCGCTGGGACGAGGCATTCAGGCGCCGGCCGTGCCGCCCCGGTCCAGCGGTCCCCACGAGGTCCGGTGGTGCCGGACGACGCGGTCGGCCTCGCTGATGACCCGGTCCTCGATCCAGCCCAGCGGGCGTACGTCCGTGACCAGCGGCTCGTTGTCGGGGCCGCGGGCCGCCTCGCGGGCCGTGAGGACCCAGGGCCGGGTGCGGGAGTCCTTGATGCGGGGCAGATGCGAGTAGTCGTACAGGCGCCGGGCCACCCAGACGCGGAGCGGGCGGCCGTCCCACCACTCCTCGACGTCCAGCGGGTTCGCGGACAGGCCGGGCAGGGCCAGCCCCGTGAGCTCGTCCCGGCTCGACATCGCCGCCATGTCCGTGGCGGGGCCCAGGGACCAGCGCACGTACAGGCCCCGGCGGGCGGCGACCAGCTCGGCCAGCTCGTCCAGCGTCGCGAAGGTCGTCATCCCCGAGGTGCCCGGGCCCGGTGTCGCACGTGCCATGGGCACCAGGTTTCCAGTCCCGGCACAGTTCATCCGCGTTCGCCGCCCCCGGTGTGACGGGTTGCGCCGGTCGGCCCCCGGCCGGGCCGGCTCGCCGCGCGCGCCCGCCGCGGTGGTGCCAGCGTGGGGGGCAGCACTCGGGACACGGACGGAGCGGGACGGTCATGGCGCGGGCGATCTGGACAGGTGTGATCACGTTCGGGCTGGTCAGCGTGCCGGTCGGCCTCTACACCGCCACCCAGGACCACACCCTGCACTTCCACCAGCTGCAGCGCGGCACCGTCGACCGCATCCGCAACCGCCGGGTCAACGAGCGCACCGGCGAGGAGGTCTCCCCGGACGACATCGTCAAGGGCTTCGAGATCGCGGACGGCGAGTACGTCGTGATCGAACCGGAGGAGCTGGACGCGATCGCGCCGGGCCGCAGCCGGACCATCGAGATCTCCGACTTCGTCGACCTGGACGAGATCGAGCCGGTGTACTTCGCCCGCACCTACTACCTCGCCCCGCGCGGCGAGGAGCACCTCAAGGTGTACGAACTGCTGCGCGCCGCCCTGGAGAAGGCCAACCGGATCGGTGTCGCCACCTTCGTCATGCGCGGCAAGCAGTACCTCACCGCGCTGCGCGCCGAGGAGAAGGTGCTGATGCTCCAGACCCTGCACTGGGCGGACGAGGTCCGCGACCCCACCCGCGAGCTGCCGCAGCTCCCGGAGCACCGGGCCGGCAGCGGCAAGGAACTCGACATGGCGCTGCAGCTCGTCGACGCCCTGAGCGGCCCGTGGGACCCGACGCGCTACCACGACACCTACGAGGAGAAGGTGCGCGAGCTGGTGCGGGCCAAGGCCGAGGGGCAGGAGATCGCCCCGGCCGAGGAGCCGCCGAGCGCGACCAACGTCGTCGACCTCATGGAGGTCCTCCAGGGCAGCATCGAACGCGCCCGCTCCGGCCGCGGCAAGACGCCCCCGGCCGGGCGGACCAGATCCGCGGCAAAGCAGTCCAGGCCCGCGTCCAAGCGGTCCAGGTCCACCTCGGCGCCCAAGAGTTCGGCACGCAAGAGCCCCGCCGCCCCGAAGAAGAGCGAGTTGCGTGAGCTGAGCAAGGCGGAGCTGTACGAACGCGCCACCGCGCAGGAGATCCCCGGCCGGTCCCGGATGAGCCGCCAGGAGCTGATCGACGCCCTCGCCGGAGGCGGACGCCGGCGCAAGAAGGCCGCCGCCTGACGACCCGGCTGGGCCGGTCGGATGAAATGCGTCTGCTCCATCGGAGGTGCCGTGAGCGGCCCCGGCACCCCGCGCCCGCACGGTCCCCGATGATCTTCGCGTCGGCGCTGGGCCGGCCCGGAGACGAGGAGTGACCATGGCGGACCGGAAGGTTTCCCGGAGCCGGCCGCACCGGCCGCGCGGCCGCTGGGCGACGCTCTGCGCGGGAGTCGCCCTGCCACTGGCCCTCGGGCTGACCGGCACGGCCACCGCCTCCGCCGACCCCGCACCGCCGCGCCCGGTCCTCGACGTCGCCGCGGCGGCGGCGTACGGGCTCGTCCACCCGGAGGCGGCCCCCGCCGGAGCCGACGACTGGTCGTGCCGGCCCTCGCGCGAACACCCCCGCCCGGTCGTCCTGCTGCACGGCTCGGCGGCGAACGCCTACGCCAACTGGAGCATGCTCGCCCCCTACCTCAAGAGCCTGGGGTACTGCGTCTTCGCCCCCAACTACGGTGGCACGCCCGGGAATCCGTTCAAGGCCACCGGGCCGATCCCGAAGTCCGCCCGGCAGGTCGCCCGGTACGTCGACCGCGTCCTGAAGGCCACCGGCGCCCGCAAGGTCGACCTCGTCGGGCACTCGCAGGGCGGCGGCCCGACCCCGCGCTGGTATCTGCGGTTCGAGGGCGGCACCGACCCGGCACAGCCGAAGCGCAACAAGGTGCGCCGGCTGATCGCCCTCGCCCCGTCCAACCACGGCGGCGACATCTCCGGCGTCGGCACGGTCACCGGCCGCCTTGGCCTGGACCCGGCCGTGTCCGCCGTCGTCGGGCAGGCGTGGTCGGACCAGATGGTGGGCTCCGCCGTGAACCGCCGGCTCGACCGCGACGGCGACACACAGCCGGGCGTCTCGTACACGGTGGTCTCCACCCGGTACGACCTGTTCGCCACGCCCTACCGCAACAACTTCCTGACGGCGGGACCGGGCGCCACCGTCCGCAACATCCTCATCCAGGACGTGTGCCCGCAGGACATGTCCGACCATCTGTCGCTCGCCTACGACACCAACGCCGCCCAGCTCGTGCGCAACGCCCTCGACCCGGCGCACGCCCGCCCCGTCCGCTGCGGCCTCACCCTGCCCCTCCTGGGCGGCTGATCCCCCGGCATCCGGTGCCCGGTCTGGCCGAAGTCCGCCCCCGCCCCCGTCCGTTCGGTCCGGACGCGGGGCGGACGTCTGCGCCCGCGACGTGCGCCGTCCACCGGCACGGGCCGGAGCACCGAGCCGAGTCACGCTAGCCGTTACCGACGGGTCGGCCCAACTCGCCCACTCCTTGCGGCCGTTCTGACTCGAACGCTTGTACCGCACCCGGCCGGCTGCCTAGGGTCTGAGCGCGCGGACGTCCCCGGAAGGGCCGGCTCCGCCCCAACCCCCCACCACACGAAGAGATTCACCATGCACCCTCGCAGAGCACGGCTGCTCGCCGTCACCACGGCCACCCTCGGCTTCGGCGCCCTCGGCACGGCGACCGCCCACGCGGAGACACCCTCCTTCTGTCAGGGCAGATACGTCTGCCTGGAGAACGGCACCGCCTTCGGCGCCCCCGCCGACGCCTACCCGGAGACCTCCGGCGACGACCGGATCACCGCCGAGCAGATCGTCCGCGACTGCGCCGCCGAGAGCGAGCAGGACATACCCGGCGTCGCCTGCGGCTTCTACCCGTACGCCGAGCCGCGGACCACGGGCTACGGCACCTGGAAGCCGCTCACCGCCGACTTCTCCAACTGCTACGGCGGCAACGAGCAGAACAACCTCACCTGGTCCCACAGCAACGAGTATTCGACCTCCAACAGCGTCACGGTGGGCGCCGGCGTCGAGATCGGGCTCAGCGAACTCGTCAAGGCGTCGATCCAGACCAGCTACCAGCACACCTGGGGCCGTTCGACGGGCAGTACGCAGAGCTTCAGCGCGTTCGTGCCCAAGGGCCACAAGGCACACCTCCAGCACCGCTACCAGCGGCAGGAGGTCACCGGGGTGCTGTGGATCGACTACGAGCACACCGGCACCGGCCCGATGGAGGGCCACGGCCACCACTACTGGGCCATCACCGACTTCACGGCCGTCTCCCCGGTGAAGGACGAGGACGGCGTGGTCCGGGACCAGGTCGCCCTGTCCCGGCCCCAGCGCCTCCAGCAGGGCGACTGCCCCGACTGATCGACCGACGGACTGACGGACGAACCGGCCCGGGGGCGCGGGCACTCGCCCACATGTACTAAGCTGCTCCCAGAGCCGGTCACCGCAACGCGCGGTCACCGACCCTGCGTTGGTGGTCCAAGGAAAGACGCCCCGCTTCCTGCGGGGAGATGCAGGTGCAAGGCCTGCCCGGCGCTCCGACACGAGGCCCGTCCGCGACACGCGGACGGGCCTCGTACGTTTCCCCGCGCCGTACCGCGGGCCGGACAGCAGCCCGATTCCCGTCGCGCACATGCGGCCGTTCGATCAGGGCAGTAGTCGTCATCAGTGAGGTCCCGGCCGCCACCACGACGAGGAGTACGCCATGTCAACCACGGGACAGAAGGACCACCCCGCCACCGACCCGGACGGGGAGCCCGGACTCAAGCGGGTGATGGGCCCGGGTCTGCTGCTGCTCTTCATCGTCGGGGACATCCTCGGCACCGGCATCTACGCCCTGACCGGCCAGGTCGCGGGCGAGGTCGGGGGAGCGGCCTGGCTGCCGTTCGTCATCGCGTTCACCGTGGCCCTGATCACCGCCTGCTCCTATCTGGAACTCGTCACCAAGTACCCCGAGGCCGCCGGTGCCGCGCTGTACGTGCACAAGGCGTTCCGCAAGCACTTCCTGACGTTCCTGGTGTGCTTCGCCGTCATGTGCTCCGGCATCACCTCGGCGTCGGCGGCCTCCAGAGCCTTCGCCGCCAACCTGGTCACCGGATTCGGACTGGACGGCGGCGACGGGCTCGTCCTCGCGATCGCCCTCGGCTTCATGACGCTGGTGCTGCTCGTGAACCTGCGGGGCGTCAGCGAGAGCCTCAAGGTCAATGTGTTCCTGACCGCCGTGGAGCTGTCGGGTCTGCTGCTCGTCGTCCTGATCAGCGGCTGGTTCATCGCCGGGGGGAACGCCGACTTCTCCCGGGTCGTCGCCTTCGAGAGCGCCTCCGACAAGAACGTCTTCCTCGCCGTCAGCACCGCCACCTCGCTCGCCTTCTTCGCCATGGTCGGCTTCGAGGACTCGGTCAACATGGCCGAGGAGACCAGGGAACCGTCGCGGATCTTCCCCCGCATGATGTTCACGGGGCTCGGTATCACCGGCCTGATCTACGTCCTGGTGTCGGTGTGCGCGGTCGCGGTCGTGCCCGTCGGCCGGCTCGCGGAGAGCGAGACACCGCTGGCCACCGTGGTGCGGACGGCGGCACCCGACTTTCCCATCTCCGACCTGCTGCCGTTCATCTCCATGTTCGCCGTGGCCAACTCGGCGCTGATCAACATGATGATGGCCAGCCGGCTGCTCTACGGCATGAGCCGCAAGGGCGTCCTGCCGCCGTTCCTGGCCAAGGTGCACCCCGTACGGCGCACCCCGCAGACGGCGATCGTGTTCACCACCGTCATCGCCTTCGGCCTCATCACGTTCGTCTCGCTGAACCCCGACAGCCCGGTCGTCGCCCTGCTCGGCGGCACGACGTCGCTGCTGCTGCTCACCGTCTTCGCCGGGGTGCACGTGGCGGTGCTGGTGCTGCGCAAGGACACCGTGGAAACCCCGCACTTCCGGGCCGGCCGCGTCCTGCCCGTCGTGGGCGCGGTCGCCTGCCTCTACCTCGTGCTGCCGTGGTCGTCCGGACGCCCCGGCGACGAGTACCGCATCGCGGGTGTGCTGCTGCTGGTCGGCGTCGCGCTGTGGGCGGTCGCCTGGTTCACCCGCGACCGCACCGGCACCCCCGCCGCCGCCTCCGACGACGAGGAGCGCGAGGCACAGCTCTGACGTGCCGTGAGCCGGGCGGCCCACGGCACGCCCGGCTCACCTACTTCGCGAACGGCCCCTCGAGGGCCTTGACCCGCTGCATCGCCGTCAGCCGGATCGCGAGGTACCCGGCGGCCACGGCGGTACCGGCGTGCAGGAGGTCGGCCACCGCGTACTGCGCCGTGGCCTCTCGCACCTCCTGGAGACTCTCGGCGTCGGAGTAGTACGACGCGGCGAACCGGCCGAGCAGCGTCGCGCCGACGAACAGCCCCCACCACAGGTTCACCGGCCAGAACGACGTCCCGCGCGGCCGCCCCTCGTGGGGCAGAGGCGCCGCCGCGCCCCACATGTCGACCGCGACGCGGTACGGCATCCAGAGGTTCACCAGCGGGATCAGCCAGCCCCCGATGGCCCAGCCGCGGCCGTTGCGGAACCCGTCGGGCGCCAGCACGCCCAGGTCCCGTCGCATCAGGAAGAACCAGACGACGAAGACGATCGCGCCGGGCAGGGACACCATCCCCTGGACGTCACCCGCCCGTTCGAACAGCGCATAGCCGCCGTCCAGCGCCCGTTCGGGCGAGCTCCCGGCCAGCGAGCGCAGCCGCAGACCAGCGAACACCGCGAACAGGTCGCTCAGCGCCATGCCTCCCAGCAGCACGCAGACGACGACCAGGAGCACCCGGGACGACGGCCGGGCGGCGCCGGGCAACTGCGGACGCGGTTGCTGGTCAGAGGAAAAGGACATGACGAAGACCCCCCACGGGCGACGAGTGGAAAAGCCCGCGGAAGATCGCGTGCGGACGAACCATAGGCCAGCACGACCGCCCCGTCCACGCCGTATCCGCAGCCCCGTGGCTCAGTCCGGCCCGGGCGCGTCCGGTGACTCCGGGGGCGGGCCCAACCGGCGCCTCAGATACGGCTCCTGGGACAGGACGGCCCCCACGCTCAGGGCGATCGCCACGGCGACGCACACCACGATCAGCCAGGACAGCAGCACGAAGACGGAACCGGAGGAACCGTAGTCGGTGAGCGCCCTGTTGAGCGCCCGCGGCATGTAGAAGTGCGCGGTCACCGACAGACCGCTGACCGCGACCGCCGTGATGAGGGCGCCCGGCAGCAGCGGCCCCCACGGCACGGCCCCGCCCAGCAGCAGATGCTGCGTCCACCACCACATGAGGGCCTGCATCAGCAGGACGATCGGGAAGCCCAGCGCCGCCCCCAACCCGAACCCGTTGTGCAGCAGCCCCTGGACGACCAGCGCCGCCAGCCACAGGCCGATCCAGGCCAGCCACCGCCACGGCGCCACCTTCGTCCGCGAACGGGGCATCTGCCAGGCCCGGCGGCACAGCCGCTGCACCGCCCGGCTCACCGCCGTCGCCGACAGCAGCACCATGAGACCGCCCACCACGCCGGTCGCCTGCCGCAGATCCTCCGACGGCGGCTGGAACGTCCGCTCCACCTCGGCCTTCGCCTGCCCGGTCAGCCCGAACACGGTGGTGATGGACGTCGTCACCTGCTCCTGCAGCGCCTCCGGCGCGTACGCGCTCAGCACGAACAGCAGCGGCACGGCCGTCAGGAAGCACTGCGCGGCGATCCGGGTGGCGGAGTCGAAGATGTTCACCGCCACCAGCCGGTCCACGATCCCCGTGATCACCGGGAAACGGCGCTCCAGCCGTGCGTGGACGGCCTTCGCCCACGCGACCGTCGCCCGGGAACGCTCACGCCACCAGGCGGCGCGCAGCGGGGACGACCGACGCCGGCGAGTCTCCATCGAGCCGCTCCTTCCCACCTCCAGAGTGCGCGAGGACGCGATGCCCGGCACGCCGTCCGCCGCCGTGCGCGCGGGCCCACGCGAAGATGCGGGCGGGCGACGGCCGTGCGTACGCTCGACCCGTACCGTGCCCGATGGGGTCGCCCATGGTCCTCGACCTGATGCTCGTCGCCCTCGCCATCACGCTCGATCCCCTCCCGCTGATGGCGTTCGTCCTCGTGGTGGCGTCGGCCCGGGGCCCGCGGATCGGGCTGGCCTTCATCGCCGGCTGGACGGCGTGCTTCGTCGCCGTGCTGGTCCTGGTGCTCACCCTGACCGGCGGCAGCCCGCCGGAACCGCGCTCACCACCGTCCACGGCCGGTCTCGCGGTGAAACTCGCCATCGGGGTCGCGCTGGTCGGTTACGGCCTGCGCCGGCACCTGCTGCGCCGGAGCGGACGCGAGCCGGGCGGGCACCGCGCCCGGAAGGCCCGTGAGTCCGAGGGCGACGGCACCGGCGGCTCGTCGTCGTTCCTCTCGTCCCGGCTGGAGCGGGGTGCCGTCTGGCCGGCGGCCGTCCTCGCCGTACTGCTCCAGCCGTGGGGTCTGGTGGCGGCGGGGGCCGTCACAGTAGTGGACGCCGACGGCTCCCACACGTCGACATGGTTCGTCCTCGTCGCGTACTGCCTCCTCGCGACCGCCAGTCTGCTCGCCGCCGAGACCTACCTCGCGCTGCGCCCCGAGCGGGCCCGGCAGCGGCTGCTCGCGATGCGCGGCTGGATGGCCGGCCACGCCGAGCAGGCCATCGTCGTCGGCAGTGTCGCCATCGGGCTCTACCTGGTGGGGACGAGCGTCTCCGGGCTGGCCGACTGACCCAGGAGCCCCGCGCGCCGAACCCGGACCGCCGTCCTACCCTGAGGCGGAGGGGGGACGGGACCGGCGCACACCGGGAGGTCCGCCCCGATGGACGACTACCCCCTCATCGAGGACCACGGGCTGATCGGCGACCTGCAGACCGCCGCCCTGGTGAGCACCGACGGAGCCGTCGACTGGTTCTGCGCCCCCCGGTTCGACTCGCCGAGCGTCTTCGGCGGTCTGCTGGACAAGGACGCCGGCGGGCACTGCACGGTCCGGCCGCGCCACGGCGCCTACGCGACCAAGCAGTTGTATCTGCCGGACACCGCGATCCTGGTGACCCGCTACATGACCGAGGCCGGCGCCGGCGAGGTGCACGACTTCATGCCCGTCACCGGCACCACCGTCACGGACCGTCACCGGCTGGTGCGGATGGTCCGCTGTGTCCGCGGCCGGATGACGTTCGAGGTCGAGATCGCCCCCCGGTTCGACTACGGGCGCCGCCCGCACCGGGTGCACATCACCACGCACGGGGCGACGTTCGAGGCCGACGACGGCACCCACCTCACCGTGCACCCGATCCGGGAACCGGACGACGAGCGGCTGATCGACGTCCTCGCCGACCGGCGCGACGCCCTGCACTTCACGATGACGCTGGAGGCCGGCCAGGAACGCGGACTCGTCCTGGAATGGGGCGGCGACGGCACCCCGCGCACCATCCGGCTCGCCGAGTACACCGAGGAGTTCCACGAGACCGTGCGGTACTGGCGGTCCTGGCTGCACCAGTCCCGCTACACCGGCCGCTGGCGCGAGACCGTCGAGCGGTCCGCGATCACCCTGAAACTGATGACGTTCGCGCCCACCGGTGCCGTCGTCGCCGCCCCGACCGCCGCACTGCCCGAGCAACTGGGCGGCGAACGCAACTGGGACTACCGGTTCACCTGGATCCGGGACGCGTCGTTCTCCGTGTACGCCCTGCTCGGCCTCGGCTTCACCGAGGAGGCGCAGACGTTCATCCAGTGGCTGACCGACCGGGTCAGGGAACGCGCCGGACGCGACAGCACCACCGGCCCGCTGAACATCATGTACCGGGTCGACGGCTCCTCCGACCTCGACGAGCAGACCCTCGACCACTGGGCGGGATACGCCGGCTCGGCACCCGTACGCATCGGCAACGGCGCCGCCGGCCAACTCCAGCTCGACATCTACGGCGAGGCCCTCGACAGCATCTACTTCGCGCACCGGCACGGACATCCGATGGGCCACCACGGCTGGACCGCGCTGCTCACCAACCTCGACTGGCTGGTCGACCACTGGGACCAGGCCGAGGAGGGACTGTGGGAGACCCGCGGCGGCCGCCAGGACTTCACCTACGGCCGGGTCATGTCCTGGGTGGCCTTCGACCGCGCGCTGCGCCTCGCCGACGCCAACGGCCGGCCCGCCGACCCCGCCCGCTGGCGCCGGGCCCGCGACGCCTGCTACCGGCAGGTCATGACGAAGGGCTGGAGCGAGACCCGGCAGGGCTTCGTCCAGCACTACGGCAGCGACGTCCTGGACTCCTCGCTGCTGCGAATGGCGACGGTCGGCTTCATCACGCCCCAGGACCCGCTGTGGACGTCGACCCTCGCCGCCATGGAGGAGGAACTCGTCAGCGACAGCCTGGTCTACCGCTACGACCCGGAGGCGTCGCCGGACGGCCTCGCCGGCTCGGAGGGCACCTTCTCGCTGTGCACCTTCATGTACGTCGACGCCCTGGCCCGCGCGGGCCGGACCGACCGGGCCCGCCTGGTGTTCGAGAAGATGATGGGGTACGCCAACCATCTGGGCCTGTACTCCGAGGAGATCGCGCCCACCGGCCGCCAACTGGGAAACTTCCCGCAGGCCTTCACCCATCTGGCCCTGGTCGACGCGGCCCTCACCCTGAACGCGGCCCTGGACCGGGGCCGGGACTGAGGCGATCCCGAGGCGCCCCTCGACCGGAGCCGAGACCGAGGCGCCCGAGGCCGCCTCGACCGGGTCCGCGGCTGAAGCGTCCCGAGGCCGCCCGTCAGCCGCCGCCCGCGCTCCCGGTAGGGCCTTCCGGCGCGCGGCGCGGCGGCCTCGGCGGGCTTCCGACCGCGGCCTATTACCCTGCATGCGGTCCTGCACCGGGCCCGCGACTGGGGCATCCGGAGGCCACCCGTCACACGCTGCCCGCGCTCCCGGTACGGGCTTCCGGCGCGCCCGGCGCGGCGGCCTCGGCGGGCTTCCCGACCGGTGGCACGGCACGGCCCGGCGGCAGCAGCTCGACCGTCGCGAACCCCACGACCGCCGCCAGCAGCACCACCGGTGTCATCTCCGCCTGGCCCAGGAGCAGGACGACCAGCACCGCACTGCTCACCGGCAGCCGCAGCGCCGCCCCGCCCGCCGCCGCCATCCCGGCCGCCAGCCCCGGCACGACCCCCAGCCCCGGCAGCGGCGCCACCAGCACCCCGGCCGCCGCCCCCAGGAACAGCGCCGGGAAGATGGGGCCGCCGCGCAGACTGCCCAGGCACAGCGCGTACGCCGCGCCCTTGCACAGCAGGACGGCGATCAGCGCGCCCACCCCCCACGCGTGCGGGTCCTGCGCGAGGCCTGCCAGCGTGGCCTGACCGGACGACGCCACGTCCGCCGGGTTCCGGTCGGTGACGAGCGTGTAGACGGCCCCGCACACCCCGGCGCCCAGCGCGCAGAGCGCCGTACGGGTCACCGGGCGCCCGGCGACGAAGACCGCGGCGAGCCGCCCGGTGTTCATGACCAGGTGCACGGCGATCCCGATGGCCACGGCCAGCAGGACCGACCAGACGACGTCCCCGGCGTCGATGTGCGGCGTCGGCACGCCCAGCCGGAGGGACAGGCCGCCGGTGGACAGGCCCGTCCAGCGGCCGAACCCGGTGAAGACGAGGGAGCCGACACCGCTGGACAGGAGCGCAGGCAGCATCACCGCGAACAGCCGTGGCCCGCCCACCCCGGCGACCTCTATCAGGATCACGGCGCCGATCAGCGGGTTGCCGAAGATCGCCGGCAGGGCGGCAGCCGCACCGGCCGCGCCGAGCAGCGCGGCGCTCTGCGGGGTCGTCGGCGCGCGGGCCAGCCGGGCGAACAGCATGGCCAGGCCGCCGCCGAACGCGATCAGCGGGGCCTCGGGACCGAGGGTGGCGCCCAGCGGCAGGCTGGCGAACGCGGCCAGGACGACACCCGGCAGAGCGGACGCGGACATGCCGGGGGCGTGCAGTCCGGCCGCCGGCACATGCCCGCCCGCACCCGGGAGGTGACGGACCACCAGGCCGACGCAGACCCCGGCGACCGCCAGCAGCGGCAGCGGCCACCACCAGGGCGGGGTGTCCCAGCCCAGCGCGTCGGGGAGGTCGGCCCACAGCGCGTGCTCCAGCTGGTGCAGCGCGGCCAGGAACCAGAACGCCAGCAGCGACACCGGGACGCCGATCAGCGCGGAGAAGACGAGCGCCCTCAGATACGCCGGGTCGCGCAGCATCGCGCGCAGCCGGTCGGCCTCCTCCGGCTGGGTCCGTCCCCCGGACGGGGACGGCTCCCGCGCGCCCTGCTCGTCGTGCGTCAAGCGAGGATCCGGCGCTTCTGGGCCTGGAACTCCTCCTCGGTGAGCACCCCCTGGGCCTTGAGGTCACCGAGCTGCTTCAACTGTTCGATCTTCGCGGTCATGTCGTCGGCCGCCACCGGCGCGGGCGGGGTGGGCGGGGGCGGGGCGGGCGCCATGGGGGCCGCCTCCTGCTCGTACACCATCTGCCGCTGCCGGTCCTGTTCGGCCCAGCGGCCGGCCTGGCGGCGCGAGACACGGTTGGACACCGCCGTGGCGGTCCCGGAGATGACGGCCGTGCGGGCGACCCCGCGGAGCAGTCCTGGCATGTCGTTCGTCTCCCTGCTGAGGTGTGCCCGGGGCGGGGCGGACGCGCTCACCGCGCGACGACGGACCCGCCCGCGGGCGCCGCCGCCTCGGCCGCGTCCAGCGACGCGACCAGGGTGTCCATGGGGATACGGCCGCTCGCCACCAGTTCGGCCCCGCCGCGCCGCAGCGCACGGGCCAGGGGAGCGGCCCACAGGTTCTCGTAGACCAGCACCGCCGCGGAGTTGCCCGCCTCCAGCGCGGCGCAGGCGTCCTCCAGGTCGCCCTGGTCCAGCAGCCCGGAGGAGGCCCCCTCGAACACGGTGAGGTCGACCTCGTCCCCGATGTTCCGCAGCTCCAGGGCCTCGACCGAACCGTCGGTGCCCTTGCGTACGAAGGCCAGGTCGAGGACGCGGATGATCCCCCGGTCGACCAGGTCCACGAGGAGGGGCAGCCCCTCACCCGTCATCCGGCTGCCGGGGAACTCGACGATCAGGTAGTCGACGGGCCCCATGTCCGCGATGTCCTGGTGCATGACCACTCCTCACACGACGCTGCGGGCCCGGTCGCTCCCGGCGGCGGCGGGGCATACGCGTGGCCCGGCTCCGGCCCTGAAGTCATTGCAGCACTCGGCCCGCGCCCCTGCATCCGGGGCGGTCGTGCCGGTTGGGCCGGTACCGGCCGGGCACTCGGGGCGGGTCCCGGCCGACGACCCCGCCCGCGCGGGACGGGGGATGAGGAAAGAGAGGGATCACGGTGGCGAAGAAGGCGAAGAAGTCCGACGACGAGCGGCTGTCCAAGGGTGACGAGGTGACGTGGAAGAGCCACGGGAGTACCGCCGAGGGCACCATCGAACGGAAGATCACCCGTCGTACGGAGGCCGCAGGCCGCACCGTGGACGCCTCCGCGGAAGAACCGCAGTACGAGGTGCGCAGCGAGAAGTCCGGCAGGTCGGCCGTCCACAAGCCGTCCGCGCTGCGGAAGAAGTGAGCGGGGCGGTATGCAGACGTTCCTGCCGGACCCCGACTTCGGGCGGACGGCGCTGCTGCTGGACCGGCGCCGGCTGGGCAAGCAGCGCGTCGAGGCGCTCCAGGTCCTGCGCGGCCTGACCGTGCCCGGCTACGGCTGGCGCCGGCACCCGGCCGTCCGTATGTGGGTCGGCTACGAGGAGGCCCTGGTGCGGTACGGCCTGGAGATCTGCCGGGTCTGGCGCGACCAAGGGCACCAGGACAGCTGCGCGGCCTCCCTGGTCTCCGGGCTGGCCGCGCACCGGCCCGGTCCCGTCCGGGGGCAGGAGGAGCTGGCGGCGGCCGGTGAGCTGCCGCCGTGGCTCGGCGACGAGGCCTTCCACGAGAGCCACCGCTCGGCGCTGGTCCGCAAGGACCCCGGCGTGTATGCCGCCCTGTTCCCCGGGGTGGCCGACGACCTGCCCTACGTGTGGCCGGCCTCCGACCGGGAGGCGGGACCCCGGGCCGCCGCCGGCTGAACGACGCCGAGGACGGAAGGGAGCCCGACCGTGCTGAACGAGGTGCGTGACCAGCTGGGACAGGCCCTGTTCCGCCGGGTCGCCGGCCCCGACGGCCCGGCGACCCGCGCCCGGATCCATCTGACCCCGGGGCCGCGCTGGTTCGGCCCCGACCGCCCGATCCGCTCGGTGCACGGCGACGCGTCCATGTTCATCGGCGGCCTGAGCGCGCTGCTGCTGCAGTCCCTGCACCCGCTGGCGATGGCGGCGGTCGCCGGGCACTCCGGCTACCGGGGCGACCCGTGGGGCCGCCTCCAGCGCACCAGCACCTTCCTCGCCGTGACGACGTACGCCACCGCCGAGGACGCGCAGCGGGCGGTCGACCAGGTCCGCGCCATCCACGAGCGGATCCGCGGCACCGCGGCCGACGGAAGGCCGTACCACGCGGCCGACCCGCATCTGCTCGGCTGGGTGCACGCCGCCGAGACCGACAGCTTCCTCCGCGCCCACGAGCGCTTCGGCGCACACCCGCTGGACGCCGCCGGCTACGACGGCTACGTCGCCGACGCCGCCCGGGTGGCGTCGGCGCTGGGCGTGACCGACCCGCCGCGCGACCGACGCGAGCTGTCCGCCCGCCTCGCCGCGTACCGCCCCGAACTCCGGGCCACCCCGGAGGCCCGAGCGACCGCCCGCTTCCTCCTTCTCCAGCCGCCCGTCCCCCTCGCGGTCCGCCCCCTCTACGGCGGCCTGGCCGTTAACGCCGTGTCCCTGCTGCCCCCGTGGGCCCGCCGCCTCCTGTGGCTGCCCCGCGTCCCGGTCGTGGAGGACCTGGCGATCCGCCCCACAGGCCAGGCCCTCACCCGCACCATCCGCTGGATCATGCGCCCCCCGACGACCCCGGACCCGGACTGACGGCCCACTCCGATACCGGGTGCCCGCCGCACGGGTCGGCTCCGGCACCCGCCCGCCCGAAAGGCTGCGCTGAGCGCCCCGCTGCAGTACCGAGTGCGGAACGCGGAGCACGGCCGCATCGGCAGGTTCCAGTAGCCGAACGCGGAGCACGGCCGCGTCACGGGTTCCGTCAGCCGAGGGCCGGGCTCCCGATTCGTCGCGGGTGGGCCGTACAGCCGTCCGGGTGCGCCGGGGACCGCCGGCGAGTCCACCCGGGCAGGCTCGGTGAGCCCGCTCAGCGTGGCGTGCCCGCCGAGCACGCCGGGCCGGACCGGGTGAGCCCCCGCTCAGCCTCCCCGCATCCACGCCCGCGTCCCGAACGACGTGCATGATCGGGCGGCCAGGGACGCCGCCGCGCGCAGGGCGGTGGCGAAGGCGGGGCCGGTCAGGTCGGGCAGGCGGGCCAATCCGTGGGTCAGGGCGCCGTGGAGGACGTCCCCTGCGCCCAGGGTGTCGACCACCTGGACCTCGGGCACCTCCACCGTCCCGGCGTCGTCCGGGCCGGACCACACCAGGGGGCGTGACCCGTGGCTGACGGCCGTCCAGGGGACGCCGTGGGAGCGCAGGAACCGCAGGGTGTCGTCGGGTGTCGCGGTGCCGGGCGGGCGGAAGGCCGCCGAGCAGACGGCCACGTCGACGTACGGGAGCAGATCGTCCGTGCCCGGCTTCCAGCTGCCTCCGTCGAGGACGGTCCGGCGTCCGGCCGCACGCGCGGCGCGGGCCGTGGCGAGCGCCAGGGCGGGGTGGTGGCCGTCGAGCTGGACGATGTCGCAGGCGGCCACCCGGGCGTCGAGGTCCGGGGGAGGGGCGAGCCGGTGCCCACGGGCGTTGGTGGAGGCGACCGCGCGCTCCCCGGTGGCCGCGGTGACCAGCACCGACGACACGGCGGGCGGCTCCGCCCGGCCCGCCGCCAGGTCGGTCACCGTCACCCCCGCCCGGTCCAGGTCCGCCCGGACGCCCTCGCCCAGCGGATGTGCGCCGACCGCGGTGAGCAGCCGTGCCGTGCCGCCCAGATGGGCGAAGGTCACGGCCGCGTTCGTGGCCGGGCCCCCGGCGGCCACGAGCTGCTCCCGTGCCGTCACCTTCTCGTCGGGCCCCGGCAAACGGTCCACGAGCTGCAGGACGTCCAGCGTGCACAGGCCCACGAACAGGCCGTACGGGCCGCCCGTCCGCCGTTCCATGCCGGCTCCTCCCCACCGGAGCGCGCGTACGCGACGGCCACGCCGTACGCTCCGGTCACGTGGATCTTCCAGCCGGGACGGCGGCCGTGCAAGGAAGGTGGCTTTCGGCCGTCGCGGGGCATACGGAGGGCACACTGGGAGCGGCGGGCGTGGTTCGGCAGGGCGCGCGGACGCGCGTGCGCATCCCGGACCGATCGGCAGGGAGGCTGGACGTGGAAGGGCCGCAGGGCACCGAGAGCATGCGCAGAGAGGCCGTCCCGCCTGCGCCCGCCGAACTGTCCCGGGCCCTGGCCGCCCTCGGCGCCGGCGCCTACGTCGTGGACGAACGCGGCTGCATCATCGCGGTGAACCCCGAGGCGGAGCGCATGCTCGGCCGCGCCTCCGGCGACCTCACCGGCTACGACGCACACGACCTGCTGCACCGCGACCCGCACGGTCACCGGCTGCCGCACAGTCGGTGCTCCATGCGCCAGGCCTTCCACGCGGGAAGGACCGCGCAGGGGGCGCCGGAGTACTTCGCGCTGCCCGACGGCTCCGTCCGGGCCGTCGCCTGGCTGATAACGCCCTACGAGTCCGACGGCGACGAGGCCGGCTGGACCCTGGTGATCTTCCACCCGCAGGAGGCCCCGGAGGAGCCGGCGTCCCCGGCGGAGACACCGGCCGCCACCCTCACCGAGCTGGAACGCCTGGCCCTGCTGGCCGAGGCCACCGCCCAGCTGACCTCGACGCTCGACACCGAGGAGATGCTGCGGCGGCTCAGCCATCTGGTCGTGCCACGGCTGGCCGACTGGGTGGTCGTGGACCTGCTCTCCGAGCGCGACGAGGTGTGGCGGGAGCTCGTCGTCCACGCGGACGGCACGACGCTCAAGCGGCACGAGGACCTGGAGGGGCCCATGCCACCCGTCCTGGCGGAGTCCCAGTGGCCGCTGTCCCGGGCCCTGCGGGGCGTGGCCTCCACCCTCACCGGACCCGAGCAGTACCACGGCACCCCGGACTCCGGGATCGCGGTCGAGCAGCGCCGTCTGTTCGACCGTACGGGCATGCACTCGGCGGCCATCGCCCCGATCCGCGGCGCCCGCGAGGTGCTGGGCGCGCTGACCATGGGCCGGGCCACGGAGCCGGTGGCGTTCACCGCGGCGGACCTGCCGCTGGCCGAGGACATCGCGCGCCGCGCCGGGCTCGCCCTGGACAACGCCCGCCTCTACCAGCGTCAGCGCAAGGTCGCCGAGACCATGCAGAACCATCTCCTGCCCCAGATGCCGGGCGTCCCCGGCTTGGAAATGACGGCCCGCTATCTGCCCGCTCCCGACGCCTCGCAGGTGGGCGGCGACTGGTACGACGCGTTCCCGCTGTCCGACGGGGCCACGGCCCTGGCCATCGGCGATGTCGTCGGGCACGACCTGGAGGCGGCGGCCGGCATGGCCCAGGTGCGCAACATGCTCCGCGCCTACGCCTGGGCGCAGAACGAACCGCCCAGCCGGATCGTGAGGCGCCTCGACGAGGCGATGGAGCACATCACCGACGTCGGCATGGCCACCATGATCTTCGCCCGGGTCGAGTCACTGGACGACGGCACCTGGCAGCTGACCTGGACCAACGCCGGCCATCCGCCGCCGCTGCTGATCACCCGGGACGGCGTGGGCAGATTCCTCGAGGCCGGGCACGGCGTCGCCCTGGGCACGGGGCTGCGCACCAGACGGCCGGACGCGCAGACCGTCCTCGAGCCCGGCTGCACCCTCGTGCTGTACACGGACGGCCTCGTCGAGGAGCACGGCAAGATCCTCGACGTCGGTCTGGACCGGCTGCACCGGCACGCGGCCGCGTCCGTGCACCGCCCGCTCTCCGTCCTCGCCGACCAGGTGCTGCGCCGGGTGCGCCCCGCCGACAACGACGACGACGTGGCCCTCCTCGCCCTGCGTGTTCCCGCCTGAGCGGCGCCCATTCAACAACCGTGTGTGCGCGACTTGTTGACGCGTGGTCAACCACGGTGGTTCAGTGGCTCAGTCACTGGACCACGCCATCACCGGACCACACCCACGCTGGGGGCCCGCCATGGGAGCACTGCCGCGCGAGACCGTCGTCGACGTCCTGGAACAGCGCCTGCGCGAACGGATCCTCGCCGGGCGGCACCCGGCCGGGAGCTATCTGCCGCCCGAACGGGAACTCGCCGACGAGTTCGGCGTCAACCGCACCACTCTCAAGCACGCGTTCGGCCGTCTTGTGCACGCGGGACTCCTGGAGACCCGGCACGGAGTGGGCACCCGCGTCCGCGACTTCCTGCGGCTGGGCGGCGCCGACCTGCTGCCGATGCTGGTGCGGCACAGCCCCGACTGGATCGGTGAGATCTTCGAAGTCCGCCACAGCATCGGCGCGTTGATCGCCGAACGCGCCGCCTCGCGCGCCACCGAGGCCCAGGTCGCCGAACTGCGCCGGCTCGTCGCGGCCGTCGCCGACGCGAAGGGCGGCGAGGACGCGCAGCTCGCGGACGCCGAGGTGCACCGCGCGCTGGCCCGCGCAACCGGCAACCGGGTGTACGTCCTGCTGACCAACACCCTGTTCAACGCCTACCTCCCGGTGCGCTCGGCGCTGGTCGGCCCCTTCGAGGACGCCCGGGCCGCCCACGACCGGCTGGCCCCCGTCGTCGAGGCCGTCGCCGCCCGTGACGAGACCGCGGCCCGCACGGCCGCCGGGGCCTATCTGTCGGCGACCGAACGCATCATGCTCGAAGGGCTGGCCGACACCGGCCGCGGTCAGGGCGGACAGCGGTGAGCGCCCGCGGGACGGTGTTCCGGGAGACCCTGCTGGGCCGTGTACGTCTGGAAGGCGAGGACCGCGAACGGCCCGTCCGCCTCGACCTCGTGGCCTGCGCCGACGCCGTGGTGCTGCCGCACCGCACCACCCGGGCCCGGCTCACCGGACGGGTGCGGATCGCGGGACGCGCCGACGACGCCGAGGCTGTGGGGGAGTTGGAGATAGCCCCGCTGACCCGCCGCCGCATCCGCTACCGGCTGACCTTCACCCTCGAGGGCCGGCGCCTGGAACTGGACGGCTGGAAGTCCCTCACGCCCGCACGGCCCGTCACCTCGATGACCGTGCTGCCGTACAGCCTGTACGAGAAGGGCCGGCCGGCCGGGTCGGGCACCCTCCGCTTCCCGCTCGGCACCCAACTCCTGCCGTTCCTCGCGAGCTTCCGCTCCCCCCGCCCGTCCACGCCCGACCCCGGACGGCACCTGGCACCGCGCTGGGACGGCGAGCCCGGGCGCACCGAGGTCTGGTACACGACCCTCACCGACCCGGCGACCGGCACCGGGGTGTGGCTGCACCACGAGGTCGTCGCCCCCACGGACGGCTCGGCCGCCCACGCGCACGGCTGGGCCGCCGTCTTCCCCCAGGACGGTCCTGTGCGGCACGCCCGCTTCGGCCCCGTCCCGGTGACGGAGAACCCCGACGGATTCGCCGCCGACGGCGTCCGGGTCGCCCCCGGAGCGCTGTCCGGCAGCGCGGGGCCGGTCACCTGGTCGCTCACCGAGACCCCGCAGGGCGCGCCGGTGCACACCTTCCCCCGCTGGTCGTGGCGCCACCCCTGGCTGCCCGCCAGCCATATGTTGCCGGCCTCCAGGTGCCGCTACACCGGCACCGTCCGCTACGGCGACGAAGAACTGCGCCTCGACGGCGCCTTCGGCGCGAGCGCCCGCATCTACGGCCACGGCAACGCGCAACGCTGGGGCTGGCTCCACGCCGACCTCGGCGACGGCGACATCCTCGAGATCGTCGCCGCGCGCTCCACCCGCCCCGGACTCGACCGGCTGCCCCCGCTCGTCTTCCTGCGGCTGCTGCACGGCGGGCGGACCTGGCCGAGGCGCGCCGAGCGCACCGCCGTCGGCTGGGCGGGAGCCGGCCGCTTCACGGCGGATCTCGCCCTGCCCCGCTGGCAGGTCACCGGCCGGGCCGGACTCCGCCGTATCCGGGTGACGGTGACCCAGCCGCCGGAGCGCACGCTGGCCCTGGACTACACCGACCCCGACGGGTCCGCCGCGGTCTGCCGCAACAGCGAGAGCGCCGACGCGGAGATCACCCTGGAGCGCTGGTGGGGACGGTGGCGGCCGGAGGCGCACTGGCGGCTTGCGGGCACCGCCCACGCGGAGGTCGGCGAGCGATGAGCACCCGCCCCGACGCCACGCTCCCCGCGCTCAGCGCCGCGTTCCTCGCCGACGACGGTACGACCGACTGGGTACGGGCCGTGCCGGGCCGCCTGCGGACCCTGCTGGCCGCGATGCCGCGCTCCGCCCGCGCCGGTGTCCACGGCGCGGCCCTCGCGCTCGACGCCTACGCCATGGTCCGCACCGGACGCCGCCTGGCCGGCCTCACCCCCGAGGAGCGCGAACGCCTGCTGACCGGTCTGGCCGCCCACCGCACGGCCCTGCCCGTCCTGGACGCGCTCAAGGTGCCCGTCCTGCTCGCCGCCGGGACCGAACGGATGCTGGCCGCCGAGCCCCCGCCGTCGGGATCCGTCCCCGACGACCCGCCCCTGGACTGCACGCCCTCCGACGCCTGGCCGAGCCGGTCCACCGCCGACGCCGTCGTCGTCGGGTCCGGCGCCGGCGGGGCCATGGCGGCGCGCACCCTGGCCCGCGCCGGGCTGCGGGTCGTCGTCGTGGAGGAGGGCGATCACCACACCACCGCCTCGTTCGCGCGCCGGACCCCCCTCGACCGCTTCACCTCCCTCTACCGCGACGCGGGCGCCACGATCGCGTACGGCACCCCTCCGCTCGTCGTGCCCACCGGACGCGCGGTCGGCGGCACCACCGTCGTCAACTCCGGTACCTGCTACCGCACTCCGGACCACGTCCTCACCCGCTGGCGCACCACCCACGGCTTCGCCGCCGCCGACGGTCTCGCCGGCCACCTCGACGAGGCGGAACGCACCCTGCGCGTCGCCCGGCAGCCGCTCGACGTCCTCGGCGAGAACGGCAGACTCGCCCTGTCCGGCGCCCGGAACCTCGGCTGGGCCGCGGGACCGCTGCGCCGCAACGCCCCCGGCTGCCAGGGCTCCTGCCAGTGCGTCGTCGGCTGTCCGACCGGCGCCAAGCAGAGCGTCCAGCTCTCGGTGCTGCCCGAGGCGTGCGCCTCCGGCGCCCGTATCGTCACGGGCGCCCGCGTACGGCGGCTCCTCACCGACCGCGACCGGCCGGGCGGCCCCGTCGCCGCGGGCGTCCTGGTGAGCCGCCCCGACGGCAGCGAGCTCGAGATCCTCAGCCCGCTGGTCGTGGTGGCGGCCGGCGCCCTCCAGACCCCTCAACTGCTGCGCCGCTCCGGCCTCGGCGCCCACCCGGCACTCGGACGCAACCTCAGCGTCCACCCCGCCCTCAGCGTCGCGGGCCGCTTCTCCGCCCCCGTCGGCGGCGGACGGGCCGTCCTGCAGAGCGTCGCGGTCGAGGAACTGCACGCCGACGGCATCCTCATCGAGGCCACCGCCGCGCCGCCCGGCATGAGTTCCTTCGTACTCCCCGGCGTCGGACGTGCCCTTCGACAGGCCCTGGAGCACACCGAGCACCTGGCGACGCTCGGGGCGATGATCGCCGACCGGCCCTCGGGCCGCGTCCTCGGCCGGCACGGCACCCTGCTCCGCTACGACCTGGACCGCCGTGACGCGGGCCGACTGCTGCGCGCCCAACGGGCCATGGGGCGCCTGCTGTTCGCGGCCGGCGCCGAGGAGGTCCTGACCGGCGTGCCGCACGCCCCCCGGGCCCGCACGATGGCGGAACTGGAGGCCCTGCTGGCGGACGTCTCGGTACGGCAGTTGCACGTGTCCGCGTTCCACCCCACCGGCACGGCCGCGGCCGGCGCCGACGAGGACCGGTCGCCGGCCGACCCCGAGGGACGGCTGCGCGGGGTGCGCGGCGTGCTGATCGCGGACGGCTCGGTGCTGCCCAGCTGCCCCGAGGTGAATCCGCAGCTGAGCATCATGGCGGCGGCCCTGGCCGTCACGGACCGCTGGCTGAACGGGACCTGACCCGGCGTCGACCAGGCGGGGCGGCCGCTCGCTGGGCCGCCCCGCTCCCGTCGCCGTACCCCGGAGATCTCCGACTCCCGTGCCCTATCTGGCAGTCGGGACAGTCGATATTGGTTGAGTTGTTGACAGGTCCATACCAGCGCGGGACATTGAGAGCGCTCTCAGACATCCTCGATCCCCCAGTCGAACGGAGACGGAGCATGCGCAAGACCTTCCGACGCCGGCTCGCGGCGGCGGGCATGGCCCTCGCCACGGTCCTCGGCGGCACCCTGCTGGCGACCGGGACGGCCCCACCCGCCCACGCCGCCGTCCCGGCGACCATTCCCCTGAAGATCACCAACAACTCGGCGCGCGGCGACCAGGTGTACATCTACAACCTCGGCACCGAGCTCTCCTCCGGACGGCAGGGCTGGGCCGACGCCAACGGCACCTTCCACCCCTGGCCGGCCGGCGGCAACCCGCCGACCCCCGCGCCGGACGCCTCCATACCGGGCCCCGCCGCCGGGCAGTCCACGACCATCCGGATGCCCAAGTTCTCCGGCCGCGTATACTTCTCGTACGGGCAGAAACTGGTGTTCAAGCTGACCACCGGCGGGCTCGTCCAGCCCGCCGTGCAGAACCCCAGCGACCCGAACCGCAACATCCTCTTCAACTGGTCCGAGTACACGCTCAACGACAGCGGGCTGTGGCTCAACAGCACCCAGGTCGACATGCTCTCCGCGCCGTACTCGGTCGGCGTGCAGCGCCCCGACGGCAGCACCGCCACCACCGGCAAGCTCAAGGCGGGCGGCTACAACGCCGTCCTCAACGGACTCAGGTCCCAGTCCGGCGGCTGGGGCAACCTGATCCAGACCCGCGCCGACGGCACCGTGCTGCGCGCGCTGTCCCCGCTGTACGGCCTGGAGACCGGCGCGCTGCCCGCCTCGGTGCTGGACGACTACATCAACCGGGTGTGGCAGAAGTACACCTCCGCGACCCTGACGGTGACGCCGTTCGCCGATCAGCCGGGCACCAAGTACTTCGGCCGGGTCTCCGGCGGGGTCATGCGCTTCACCAACAGCGCCGGTGCCGTCGTCACCCAGTTCGAGAAGCCGGACGCCTCGTCGATCTTCGGCTGTCACCGCAAGCTCGACGCGCCCAACGACCAGGTCCGCGGCCCGATCTCACGCACCCTGTGCGCCGGCTTCCACCGCTCCACCCTGCTGGTCAACCCCAACCAGCCCGACGCCAACGCGGACAACTTCTACCGGGACGGCGTCACCGACCACTACGCCCGCGTGATCCACTCCCAGATGTCCGACGGCAAGGCCTACGCCTTCGCCTTCGACGACGTCGGCCACCACGAGTCCCTGGTCCACGACGGCGACCCGCGCCAGGCCCTCATCACCCTCGAACCCTTCAACTGACCCCACATCACCCTGCCCGCCGGCACCGGGAGTCCGTCCCCGGTGCCGGCGTTGTTGAACGCCGTATGGGCGCGCCCGCCTGTTGAGGGCGTACGCAAGGGTTGCCGCGGGGTACCCGAAGACGTACGCACGGACACGGGAAAGGGCTAGGCATGCAGATCGATCTGAAGGGCCGCACCGCGCTGGTGACCGGTTCCACCCAGGGCATCGGCGCGGCGATCGCCGTCGGGCTGGCCCGGGCCGGGGCGCGGGTGGGGGTGAACGGGCGCAGCCGGGACCGGGTGGAGCGCGGTGTCGCCGAGTTCAGCAGCCGGGTGCCCGGCGCCGACCTGGTGCCCGTGGCGGCGGACGTGACCACGGAGGAGGGTGTCGAGCAGGTGGCCGCGCTCCTGCCGGAGGTGGACATCCTCGTCAACAACCTCGGCATCTTCGGCTCCGCCGACCCCCTGGAGATCAGCGACGAGGAGTGGCGGCGCTACTTCGACGTCAACGTGTTGTCGGCCGTACGGCTGATCCGGCGGTTCCTGCCCGGGATGACCGAGCGGGGCTGGGGGCGGGTGCAGAACATCGCCAGCGACTCGGCGATCGTGACGCCGGCCGAGATGATCCACTACGGCATGTCCAAGACGGCCCTGCTCGCGGTGAGCCGCGGATTCGCCAAGCAGGCGGCCGGTACCGGCGTCACCGTGAACTCCGTCATCGCCGGACCCACCCACACGGGTGGCGTGGAGGACTTCGTCTACGAGCTGGTCGACAAGAATTTGCCGTGGGACCAGGCACAGCGGGCCTTCATGCGCGAGTACCGCCCGCAGAGCCTGCTCCAGCGTCTGATCGAGCCGGAGGAGATCGCCAACATGGTCGTCTATCTCAGCTCCGACCAGGCGTCGGCCACGACGGGCGGCGCGGTGCGGGTCGACGGCGGATACGTCGACGCCATCCTGCCGTGACCGGCGGGCCCCGTCCCCGTCCGGCGTGGTGGGGGCGGGGTCAGTCCGATGGGCGGGCGGCCGCCTCGCGGGTGCGCTGGTAGTGGCGCCGGGCCTTCATACGGTTGCCGCACAGGGCCATCGAGCACCAGCGCCCCTTGTTCGTCTTGCTGCGGTCCAGCAGGAACCGCCGGCACTCCTCGTTGGCGCACGGGCGCAGTCTTCCGGGCAGTGACTCCTGGATCGCGCCCCAGGCCAGCACCGCCTCGACCGCGAGCCGCCGGTCGGCGGGCGGCTTCGGCTCCCAGGTCACGCCGTCCGGGCCGACGTGCGGATGCGAGGTGACGCCCTCCAGCAGCGGGGCGAGGGCGGTGGCGGGCAGGTCGCCGCGAACCACCTGCTGGAGCAGATCGCGCGCCTCGACGAGATGCCGGCGCTCGGCTGCGGTCCCGCTGCCGCCGTGCGCCCGCTGCCAGGCGCGGGCGGCCTCGGGGTCGGCGAGCAGGTCCTCCACGTCGCCGTCGACCACCGGGGTGCTGTTGAGCAGCTCCAGCAGCGCGTCCTGGTCCACGCGTGCGCTCTCCATTCCGTCTCCTCGGTCTCGACCTGCGCAGGCTACCGCCTGCCCGCCCTCGATCGAGGATAACTCTTCAAAGCGTGTTGACAGGTTAGGTGAGCCGTGGTCGACTGTGTGTGTAACCGGTCAAAAGCTCTAGGAGGGTTAGAACCATGGAGTACGCAGTGCACCACCGCACCGCCGTCGTCGACGGCCTGGACGTCTTCTACCGCGAGGCCGGCGACCCGGACGCGCCCACCCTCGTGCTGCTGCACGGCTTCCCGACCAGCTCGCACATGTTCCGCCGGCTCATCCCGGCGCTCGCCGACCGCTACCACGTCGTCGCCCCGGACCACATCGGCTTCGGCCAGTCCGCGATGCCGGCCCTGGAGGACTTCCCGTACACCTTCGACGCGCTCACCGACGTCACCGAGGGGCTGCTCCGGCAGCTCGGCGTCGACCGGTTCGCGATGTACGTGCAGGACTACGGCGCCCCCATCGGCTGGCGGCTCGCCCTGAGGAGCCCCGACCGGATCACCGCGATCGTCACCCAGAACGGCAACGGCTACGAGGAGGGGCTCGTCCCGTCCTTCTGGAAGGACGTCTTCGCGTACGGCGAGAACCCGGGCCCCGACACCGAGGGCCCCGTGCGGTTCGCGCTCACCCCGGAGGGCGTGCGCTGGCAGTACGTCACCGGCGTCCCGGACCCGAGCCTGGTCAGCCCCGACACCTGGACCCACGACCTGGCCCTCCTGGCTCGGCCCGGCAACGACCGGATCCAGCTCAAGCTCTTCCGCGACTACCTCACGAACGTCGCGCTGTACCCGCGGGTCCACCGGTACTTCCGCGACAGCCAGGTCCCGCTGCTCGCCGTCTGGGGTGCCAACGACGAGATCTTCGGCCCGGCGGGCGCCGAGGCGTTCCGTCAGGACCTGCCCGACGCGGACATCCGGCTGCTGGACACCGGGCACTTCGCCCTGGAGTCCCATCTGAACACCATCGCCGGGGACATCCGCGCCTTCCTCGGCCGCGTCCTCGACTGACCCCGTCCACCGTCCCGAACGGGCCCGCCGCCGCGGCGGGCAGGAGAGGAGTCCCCATGAGCGCATCGGGCTTCCACGAGGGGGAGCGTGCCGTCCAGGAACGGGCCGGTGCCACGGAGGCGGCCGGACGGCTGCACGGCATGCTCCAGCCGCCGTGGCTGGGCGGCGGACTGCGGGCGGCCCTCGCCGCACGGACGTTCGCTGTCCTGACCGCCCGGGACCGGGACGGTGAGCTGTGGATCTCCCCGCTCACCGGGGAGCCCGGCTTCCTGGCGGGGGAGGGCACCACCCTCACCGTGGCCGCCGTCCCTCCGGCCGGCGATCCGCTGCACGGCCTGCCCGTGCCGCAACCGGCCGGGCTGCTCGCGATCGACCTCGGCCTCCGGCGCCGGATCCGGGTCAACGGGCGGCTGACCGGCCGTACGGACGACACCCTGACCGTCGAGGTCGACCAGGCGTTCGGGAACTGCCCGGCCTACATCCAGCCCCGCCTGCTCGCCCCGGACACCGCCGCCCCGCTTCTCGGCGAACCGGCCCCCGTGGCCGACCGGGACACGCTCGACGAGCACGACCGCGACCTGATCGCGCGCGCCGACACCTTCTTCCTCGGCACGACCCACCCCACCCGGGGCACCGACGCCTCCCACAAGGGCGGCGCGCCCGGGTTCGTAAGGATCGAGGACGGGGAGCTGTGGTGGCCGGACTACGCCGGGAACAACCTCTTCACCAGCCTCGGCAACCTCACCGTCGACCCCGCCGCGGCCCTGCTCTTCCTCGACTTCGCCACCGGCCGCACCCTGCACCTCGGCGGCGAGGCGACCGTGGAGTGGTGGGACCCCGCGGCCGCCCCGGACGAGGGCGGCACCGGGCGCCGGGTGCGGTTCCGGCCCCGGCGTGTGCGAGGCGGGCGGCTCGGGCTGCGCGAGGCGTCGCCCGCCGGGTGATCGACATGAGTGTCGTCCGCCGAATGATCGACATGAGTCCGGACGCCGACCCGTCTTGACTGGTACCGGAAGGAGCGCCCGGATGCCCGTACTGCTGTCGGTGAACGTGGGGATGCCCCAGGACGTGCCCTGGCAGGGCAGAACCGTCCGCACGGGCGTCTGGAAGCACTCCGTACCCGGCCCGGTCATGGCCCGCCGGCTCAACCTCGACGGGGACGGGCAGGGTGACCTCCAAGGGCACGGCGGCGAGCAACGCGCCGTGCTGGTGTACCAGATCGACTCCTACCGGTACTGGCAGCGGCACCTGGGGCGGGACGACTTCACGTACGGCCAGTTCGGGGAGAACCTCACCGTCGAGGGGCTGCCCGACGACGAGGTGTGCATCGGCGACCGGTACCGCGTCGGCGAGGCGGAGTTCGAGGTCACCCAGCCCCGTGTGACCTGCTACCGCGTCGGGCTGCGCCTGGGCGTGCCCGAGATGCCCGCGCTGCTCGTCGCCCACCACCGGCCCGGCTTCTACATGCGGGTCATCCGGGAAGGGCTGATCCAGGCGGGCGACCCGATCGTCCGGACCCGGCCCGGCCCCGGCGCGCTGAGTGTGGCCGACGTGGACGCCCTCCTCTACCTCCCCGGCCGGGACCCGGCGCTGCTGCGCCGCGCGCTCGCGGTGCCCGCCCTCAGTCCCGGCTGGCAGGGCTCGTTCCGGGACCTGCTGGCCGAGGCCGAGGGCGGGGAGTCCGGCGGTGGGGCGCCCGCCTGGGACGGGTTCCGGAGTCTGCGGGTGTCCGACGTGGTCGCCGAGACCGACACCGTCGTCTCCCTCCACCTGACCTCGGCCGACGGGACGCCGCTGCCCGACGCCCGGGCCGGCCAGTACCTCACGGTGCGCGTCCCGGGTGCCGGGCCGCCCGCCCCCATCCGCAGCTACTCGCTCTCGGCGGCGCCCGGCTCCGGCCGCTACCGCATCAGCGTCAAACGCGAACCGCACGGCACGGCCAGCGCCTATCTGACGACCGCCCTGGGCCCGGGAGCGGTCCTCGACGTCGCGGCGCCCCGCGGCGACTTCGTCCTGGACGGCGGCACCGGACCGGTGCTCCTCGTCTCCGCCGGCATCGGCGTCACGCCCGTCCTGGCCATGCTCCACGAGCTCGCCGCCCGCACGCCGGAGCGGGAGGTGTGGTGGCTGCACGGCGCCCGCGGACCGCGCGAACACCCCCTGGGCGGAGAGGCCCACGCCGTACTCGGCTCGCTGCCGCACGCCCATGAACACGTCTACTACAGCGCGGCCACCCCCGAGGAGCGCCGCCGGGCCCACGCGTCCCCGGGGCGCCTCACCCCGGACGCCGTCCGCGCCCTGGGCGTACCCGCCGAGGCGAGCGCCTACGTCTGCGGGCCCGACTCCTTCATGACGGACATGCGGCAGGCCCTCACCGATGCGGGCGTCGACCCGGCCCGCGTCCACACCGAACTCTTCGCGACCCTGCCGTCCCTCACCCCCGGCCTCACCGGGATCACCGCCCCGGCGCCGCACCCGCCGCCCGGCCCGCCCGGCACCGGACCGCGGGTCACCTTCGCCCGCAGTGGTGTGACGGCGCCGTTCCCTGACGGGGCGCGCAGCCTGCTCGACCTCGCCGACGCCTGCGATGTGCCGGCCCGCTGGGCCTGCCGTACCGGGGTGTGCCACACCTGTGTCACCCCGGTCCTGTCCGGGGAGGTCGGCTACGCGCCCGCGCCGCTGGAGCCGCCGCCGGCCGGGCAGGCCCTCATCTGCTGCTCCCGGCCCCGGACCGACGTCGTCCTGGACATGTGAGTCAGGCGGGCCCGCTGCGCAGCAGGACCAGCTCGGCGTTCAGCTCCCGCAGGAACCGCACGACCACGTCCAGCTCCTCGGGGGAGAAGCGGCTCCGGGCCGCGTCGGTGCTGTGCGCGAGGGGGCGGAAGTAGTCCCGGGCGACCGCCTTCGCGGGCTCGGCGTAATGGAGGTGCACCACACGGCGGTCGTCTGCCGCCCGGACCCGGTGGATGTGCCCGGCCCGCTCCAGCCGGTCGAGACAGGCGGTGACCGCGCCCGACGTGAGGTTCAGCTGGCGACGGAGCAGGCCCGGGGTCATCGGCCCGGCCTCGGGATCCGCGTCCAGGATGGCGATCAGCGCCTGCATGTCCGTCAGATGCAGCCCCTGGGCCTGGGCGAACTCCTGCGCGATGCGGTTGAACTCGCTGTTCATACGGCGCAGAAGAACGGCGAACGATTGCAACCCTGTCGGGTCGTCCGCCGGAACAGTGGGGGAGGGCACCTCGGAACCGCTCATGAGAGCAGTATAAGATCACTCGATGAGTGAGATACTTTGTCATTGAGCTAACTTGACTCGACTATTGCATGGGATGCCGATGAGAACCGCACCGCGCTGGGCCCGGTGGCTCGTCCCCGTCGTTCTGCTGCTCGTCTGGCTGGGCGTCGGCGGAGCGCTCGGACCCTACGCGGGCAAGCTGGGCGAGGTGGCCACCAACGACCAGGCCGCCTTCCTCCCGCAGAGCGCCGAGTCCACCCAGGTGCTGGAGGCCCGGAAGGCCTTCGACCAGTCCGAGACCCTGCCCGCCATCGTCGTGTGGACGGCGGACGGTGAGCGCGTCTCCAAGGCCCAGCAGGCCGAGGCCACCCGGGCCGTCGGCGGACTCGCGGGCGAGCAGGGCATCGTGGGCCGCCCCTCGCCCGCGCTGCCCTCCGACGACGGCGAGGCGCTGCAGGCCGTCGTCCAGCTGAGGCCCGACCTCGGCGACGAACTGGAGACCACCCTCGACGCGGTGCGGGACGCCGCGAACGGCGTGTCCGGCACCACGGCGCAGATCGCCGGCCCGGCCGCCAGCCAGGCCGACCTGTCCGACGCCTTCGCGGGCATCGACGGACTGCTCCTCGGGGTCGCCCTCGGCGCGGTGCTCGTCATCCTGCTGCTCGTCTACCGCAGCGTGCTGCTGCCGCTGCTGATCATCGTGGGCTCCGTCTTCGCCCTCGCGCTGGCCTGCGCCGTCGTCTACGTCCTGGCCGACCGGGACGTCGTCCGGGTCGACGGACAGGTGCAGGGCATCCTCTCCATCCTGGTGATCGGCGCCGCCACCGACTACGCGCTGCTGCTGGCCGCCCGCTTCCGGGAGGAACTGGCCCGCGGCGGGGACCGGGCCGCCGCCGCGCTCGCCGCCGTACGCCGGTCCTTCGGCGCCATCACCGCCAGCGCGGCCACCGTCGCGCTCGGCCTGCTGGCGCTGCTCGCCAGCGACCTCACCAACAACCGCGCGCTCGGACCCGTCGGCGCCATCGGCATCGTGTGCGCCGTCCTCACCACGCTCACGTTCCTGCCCGCCGTGCTGGCCCTGCTCGGGCGCGCCGCCTACTGGCCGTCCAAGCCGCAGCCGCCCGAGGAGTCCGCGCAGGGCCGGGGCATATGGCGCCGGGTCGCCGCCACGGTCGCCGGCCGGCCGCGCCGCACCTGGGTGGTCACCGCGCTGGTCCTCGCCGTCTTCGCGGCCTTCTCGCCCCAGCTGTCCTCCAAGGGCGTGCCGCTCGACGAGATCTTCGTCAACGACGCCCCGTCGGTGGCCGCCCAGCGCACGCTCGGCGAGCACTTCCCCGGCGGCTCCGGCAACCCGGCCGTCATCATCGCCGCCGCCGACCGCGTCGACGAGGTGACCGCCGCGGCCGAGGACACCGAGGGCGTTGCCTCCGCCGGCGCCGTCTCCGAGGCCGGGCGGCCCGGGGGCGGCAAGCCCCTCGTCGTCGACGGCCGTGTGCGCGTCGACGCCACGCTGAAGGCCGCCGCGGACAGCGACGCCGCCAAGGCCACCGTCGAGCGGCTGCGCGCCGAGGTGCACGCCGTCCCCGGCGCCGACGCGCTGGTCGGCGGCTACACGGCACAGCAGTACGACACCCAGGAGACCGCCTCCCGGGACCGCACGGTCATCGTGCCGGTCGTCCTCGCGATCATCCTGCTGATCCTGATGCTCCTGCTGCGCTCCCTGCTCGTCCCGGTGCTGCTCGTCGCGACCGTCGCCCTCAACTTCCTGGCGACGCTCGGCGTGTCCACGCTCGTCTTCGAGCACCTGCTCGGCTTCAGCGGCACGGACGCCTCGGTACCGCTGTACGGCTTCGTGTTCCTGGTCGCCCTGGGCGTGGACTACAACATCTTCCTGATGTCCCGGGTCCGCGAGGAGGCGCTGCTGCACGGGCACCGGGAGGGCGTGCTGCGCGGTCTCACCACCACCGGCGGTGTGATCACCTCGGCCGGCGTGGTCCTCGCCGCGACCTTCGCCGCTCTCATGGTGATCCCGCTGGCCTTCCTGGTGCAGATCGCGTTCATCGTCGCCTTCGGCGTCCTCCTGGACACGCTCGTCGTCCGGTCGCTGCTGGTGCCCGCGCTGATGCTCGACATCGGCCGCCGTGCCTGGTGGCCCAGCTCCCTGGCCCGGCGCGGCGACGGGGAGCGCACGACCGCGGGATAGGGTCCCGGCCAGGGGAAGGGAGCCGGGATGACCGCGCCGACGGAGCTGTACGGTCTCGCCGCCGGCCTGGTGATCGCCCTGGTCACCGCGCCGGTCGGGGTGTCGGGAGCCGTCTTCCTGCTGCCCGTGCAACTCAGCGTGTTCGGCGTGCCCAGCCCGGCGGTCACCCCCACCAACCTGCTCTACAACGTCGTCGCCGGCCCCGGCGCCCTCCTGCGGCACCGGCGCAAGGGCACGCTGGGCGGCCCCCTCGTACGGCTCCTGGTGCTCGGCACCCTCCCCGGTGTGGTGATCGGCGCCGCCGTACGGGTCTTCGCCGTCCCCGGCGCCACCGTCTTCCGGCTCCTGGTGGCCGGACTGCTCACCCCGCTGGGCCTGTGGCTCGTCGCCCGCACCCTGCGGCCCGCCCGGACGCCCCCGCGCCCCGAGCCGTCACCGCGCGCCGTGACCGCGCTGGCCCTCGTGGTCGGGATCGTCGGCGGGATCTACGGCATCGGCGGCGGCTCCCTGCTCGGACCGGTCCTGGTGGGCCGCGGCATGCCGGTGGCCGTGGTCGCCCCGGCCGCCCTCGCGTCCACGTTCGCCACGTCCGTCGTGGGAGCCGGCGCCTTCGCCCTGCTGTCTCTCACCGGCTCCGACGTCGCCCCCGACTGGTCCCTCGGCCTGGCCTGCGGCATCGGCGGCCTGATCGGCGGCTACCTCGGCGCCCGCCTCCAGCCCCGCCTCCCGGACCGGGCGCTCCGCCTGCTCCTCGGCACCCTGGCCATGGCGGTGGGCGGCCTGTACGTGGTGCGGGGCCTGGTCTGACAGGCGCCCCGCACCGCGCGCGCCTCGCCTGACAGGCCCCGCACCACGCGTCACGCGGACTCGGAGATCCGCTCGTACGGGATCCGCTCGCCCGCCTCGATCGCCACCGGCAGCCGGTTCTCGGCCGGCGGAAGCGGGCAGGTCGCCAGGTCGGTGTAGGCGCACGGCAGATTGGTGGCCCGGTTGAAGTCCAGGGTCACCGTGCCGTCGGCGGCGGGCGCGTCGATGTGCAGGCCACGGTTGGCCGCGTACGTGGTGACCCCGGACGTCGCGTCCGTGAACAGCACCTGGAGGCTGCCCGGCGTGTGCCCGTTGAACGCGGTCAGCCGCAGCGGCCGGCCGTCCAGGACGAAAGCGATCTCGCCCGGCGCGTCGTACACATGCTGCAGCCCTTCGACGGCCGCGCCCACGGTCGTCGGACGCGGCTTGGGGAACGCCGTGTACGTGCCGGTGACCACCCAGCGCGGATCCGGCGCGTACGCGGGAGTCCCGGCGAACCGGACCCGCAGCGGGTTCTCCGGGTGCCGGGGCCGGACCAGGTCCTGCCCGCCGCGCTTGGCGACCTCGATCACGGCGTCGCCCCACACGGCCTCGACACCGCCGCGCTCCGGGATGGCGCCGAAGAGATGCCGCCCCCGTACGGGCGTGCCGTCGACGACGAGTTCCTCGCCCTCGGCGAGTTCGACGCCCACCCCGTCGTCATCCGCCCACCAGGATCCGGGCGCGTCGGGGAAGCGCTGCGGCTCGTCGTCCAGCCAGTGCAGGCCGGTGACGGCGAGGAAGCCGTGCTCCCGGGCGAGGGAGGCGTCCTTCTGCCGGTGCCACTCCTCCCAGTCGGCGGTGAAGGCGAGGTCGGCGGAGGTGTCCTGGACGGTCATGAGTGCTCCTGAGAAAGGGGAGAGGGGGTCGGAAAGGCGGAGGAGTGCGGCACACGGTGGGCCGGCGCGGGCAGCAGTTCACGGACCAGCGCGGCCACCTGGTCCGTCTCGATGAGGAACCCGTCGTGCCCGTACGGCGACCCGATCACCCGTGGGACGTTCGCTCCGGTGATCCCGGCCGCCAACTCGGCCTGCTGCGACGGCGGGTACAGCCGGTCCGAGTCGACCGCCGCCACCAGCGTGCGGGCGCGCACCCGGCGCAGGGCGGCCCGCACCCCGCCCCGCCCGCGGCCCACGTCATGGGCGTTCATCGCCTCGGACAGGACGACGTAGCTGCCCGCGTCGAAGCGCCGCACCAGCTTGGCCGCGTGATGGTCCAGATACGACTCGACCTGGTAGCGGCCCCCGCCCCACGGGTCCTCCGTGCCCTGGGGCGAACGGCCGAAGCGCGCCTGCAGTTCGGGTTCGCTGCGGTACGTCACCTGGGCGATCCGCCGGGCCCGGCCGAGACCGGCGTCGGGGCCCGAGCCGGTGTGGTGGTAGTGGCCGCCCCGCCACGCGGGATCGGAGCGGATGGCGTGTGTCTGCAGGCCGGACCAGGCGATCTGCTCGGCGCTCGCCGCGGCCGCCGTCGCGAGCAGCAGCAGCGCGTCCGTGCGCTCCGGGTGGGTCACCGCCCACTCCAGCGCCCGCATCCCGCCCATCGAGCCGCCCACCACGAGGGCCCAGCGGTCGATGCCGAGCGCGTCGGCGAGCCCCACCTCGGCGGCCACCTGGTCGCGTGGGGTCAGGAAGGGGAAGTCCCCACCCCAGGCCCGGCCGGACGGGCCCGCCGACGCGGGGCCCGTGCTGCCCTGGCAGCCGCCCAGCACGTTCGGCGCCACGACGAAGTACCGGTCCGTGTCCAGGGCGCGCCCCGGCCCGATCAGCGCGTCCCACCAGCCCGCCGTGGGATGCCCCGGCCCGGCCGGGCCCGCCGCGTGACTGTCACCGGTGAGGGCGTGCAGGACCAGCACCGCGTTGCGCCGGTCCGGCGCGAGACGCCCCCACGTCTCGAACGCCAGCCGCACATCGGGGAGTTCACCCCCCGCCTCCAGCGCCAGCGGCCGTCCGCGCACATGCCACCGGCGCCGACCGGGCGGGTCCCCCTCCCGCCAGGCCCCGGAGGCCGGCGGGAGGGGGACCGGGGACGGGGTCGTCACGGCGTTCAGGACGCGCCCTTCGCCGCGCGGAACCCGGCCTCCAGATCGGCCTTCAGATCGGCGAGGTTCTCGATGCCCACCGACAGGCGCACCAGGCCGGGGGAGGTGCCGGTCGCCGCCAACTGCCCCTCGTCCAGCTGGCTGTGGGTCGTGGACGCCGGATGGATGATGAGGCTGCGGACGTCCCCGATGTTGGCGAGATGGCTGAACAGCTCGACGGCGTCCACGAACCGCTTGCCCGCTTCCACACCGTCGCGCAGCTCGAAGGAGAGCACCGCGCCCGCGCCGCGCGGCAGATACCGCCGGCCCGCCTCGTACCAGCGGCTGGACTCCAGCCCCGGATAGTGGACGGCGGCGACCTCGTCGCGCTGCTCCAGCCACTCCGCCAGGGCCTGCGCGTTCGCCGAGTGCCGCTCGATGCGCAGGCTCAGCGTCTCCACGCCCTGGAGCAGCAGGAACGCGGAGTGTGGGGAGAGCGCGGGCCCGAGGTCGCGCAGCAGCTGCACCCGCAGCTTCACGGCGAAGGCGCCCGGACCGAGCGCCGGCCAGTACCGCAGACCGTGGTAGCTGGGGTCGGGCTCGGTGAAGTCCGGGAACCGCTCCGGGTGCGCGCCGAAGTCGAAGGTGCCGCCGTCGACGACCACCCCCGCGATGGCGGTGCCGTGCCCGCCGAGGAACTTGGTCGCCGAGTGCACGACGATGTCCGCCCCGTGCTCCAACGGCCGCAGCAGGTACGGGGTCGGCACGGTGTTGTCCACGATCAGCGGCACCCCGGCGTCGTGCGCCACGTCCGCGACCGCCCGTACGTCGAGGACGTTGCCGCGCGGATTGCCCAGCGTCTCCGCGAACAACGCCTTGGTACCCGGCCGGATCGCCGCCCGCCAGGCGTCCAGGTCGTCGGGGTCCTCGACGAACGACACCTCCACCCCGAACTTGGGCAGGGTGTGCCGGAACAGGTTGTACGTGCCGCCGTACAGCGACGCGCTGGAGACGATGTGGTCGCCCGCGCCCGCCAGCGTCAGGATCGCGAGGGTCTCGGCGGCCTGCCCGGAGGCCAGCGCCACGGCGGCCACCCCGCCCTCCAGGGCCGCGATCCGCTGCTCGAAGACGTCCTGGGTGGGGTTGTGGATGCGGGTGTAGATGTTGCCGGGCTCGGCCAGCGAGAACAGGTCGGCCGCGTGCTGCGTGTCCCGGAACACGAACGACGTCGTCTGGTAGATCGGTGTCGCGCGGGCGCCGGTCGTGGGATCGGCGGTGGCGCCGGCGTGGATCTGCTTGGTCTCGAAGGACCAGGCTGCGGTGTCGGGCCCGGTCGGGGCGTCCTCGGGGGTGTGGCCGGCGGTGACGGAGTCGAGGGGCTGGCTCATGGCTCTCCCTGGGTACGGGTGCGGCGATGCCTGGGACGGTGAAAGGGGAGGTGAAGTCACCGCGCGCCGACCGGACCGGCCCGAAGAAGGGCAGGGGTCAGGAGTCGGCGTGACGCGGTGGGAGAAGCGGTTCGAACGTCGGAGGACGAGGTCAGCTCACGACGGAACAGGCCGTGGTGGTGACACGCACGTAGTCAACGTGGCGGCGGGTCACGAGCACGGTCATGGAGTCAGGGAACCACACGGAAGCGTGTGCGCACCAGTCACTTCGGCGGAACAGCCCCGTACGGGGGCCGTCCGCCCGTCCGCCCGTCCGGCTCACCGGATGCCGAACAGCGCCGCCGCGTTGTCGTGGCACACCGCCCGCAGCCACTCCTCGCCGAGCCCCAGCCGCTCCAGCGCCCGGAGCTGATGCGCGTACGGGTAGGGGATGTTGGGGAAGTCCGAGCCGAGCAGGACACGGTCGCCGAGCGCCGCCAGCCGGGGCAGGGCGCGGCGCGGGAACGGTGCCATCTCCTCGGAGAAATCGGTGAACGCCATCGTGGTGTCCAGCCGCACCCGCGGGTACCGCTCGGCGAGACCGAGGAAGTCCTCGTACTCCGGCATCCCCAGATGCGCGACGATCAGCGGCAGTCCGGGGTGGCGGGCCAGCACCTGCCCGATCGGGCCGGGCCCGGTGTGCTTGCCGGGTGCGGGGCCCGAGCCGCAGTGGACCACGACGGGGACGCCGGCCTCCGCGAGCAGCCCCCACACCGGATCCAGCAGCTCGTCCGCCGGGTCGTACGCGCCCACCTGCACATGCGCCTTGAAGACCCGGGCGCCCGCCTCCACGGCCTCCCGGACGTACGTCTCCACGCCGGGCTCGGGGAAGAAGGTCGCGGTGTGCAGGGAGCCGGGGGTGCGGCGGGCGAAGTCGACGGCCCAGCCGTTCAGCCAGCGGGCCATGCCGGGCTTGTGCGGGTACAGCATCGCGGTGAAGGCGCGCACCCCGAAGTCCCGGAGCAGATCGGCCCGTTCACCCTCCTCGTGCCGGTAGGTGATCGGCCACTCGACACCGCCGGTCAGCGGCCCGAGCGCGTCGAAGTACCCCCACACCTTGCGCAGCACCCGCTCGGGCATGAAGTGGGTGTGCACGTCGATCAGACCGGGCAGCCCCAGCCCCTCCCAGAAGCGACGGACCTCCACCGCCTCGGCGGACGGCGTGCGGGGAGTCTGGGGCGAGAGGTCCGTCATGCCGTCAACGATCACCCTTGACGCCCGGGGCGGTCCACTCCCTTGTGCGCAAGATCACGACTCGGCGCGCCGGCGCACCATCTCGTCGATCCACACCGGGGCGAACGGCGAGGTGCAGCCGGGGGACGTCGGATAGTCCTTCAGGACCTCCAGCCGCTCACCGATGGCGATCGCCCGGGCCCGGTGCTCAGGGTGCTCGATGCCGATCTGGGCCAGGCAGTGGTTCATCGCCCACTGCAGCCGCGGCGGGGCGTCCTTCATCTCCTCCTCGACGGTGTCGAGCAGTCCCGCCAGGTCCAGGCCGTCCGGGCGCTTCGCCACCCGCTCGGTGGTCAGCGCCCAGCCGGCGCTCGCGACGACCGGGTCCGGATCGGCGAACCAGGCCACCCGCAGCTCCTCCGCGTGCGGGCTCTTGCGCACCACGTAGTTCACCAGCCAGTCGTGCACCTTCGGGGTGCGGGCCTCGCGCAGCATGGCGTCCAGCTCGTCCCGGCCGAACGCCTTGGGCCGGCAGATCAGCAGCGCCAGCAGCCGTGCCGCCGAGTCACCGGTCGCCCAGAGCTCCTCCGCGAGGTCCTGCCGGGTCTTCAGCCGCTTCGCGATCGCCCGGAGCCTGCCCAGGTTCACGCCGTGGTCGTCGCCGTGCCGCTCGTTCACCGCGCGCGTCTTCGGGTCCTCCAGCGCGGCCAGCTCGGCCATCACCTCGGCCACCGTCGTCCCGGCCCTGGCCGTCTCCGTCATCGCGGTCTCCCGTCCCTCGTGTGCGGGGGCAGCATACGGCGCCGGTTGGACACCCGGAGTGCGGGAACTCGGGGCGCCGGAGTCGACCGACACACGGTCCTGGCATCTGGGAGGTCTCCGTGGCCAAACGCCATCGTCTGATACACGTCGGGCCGAGTGCCGTCTGGGACGTCCTCGCGGACGGCACCCGGTACGCGGAGTGGGTCGTGGGCACCGCGCGGTCCGAACCCGTACGCGGACAGTGGCCGCAGATGGATTCGGCGATCCGCTACGAGATCAAGGTCGGCCCGGCCCGGCTGGTCAACGAGACGGTCGTCCGCCGCTACGAGGAGGGCCGCTGTCTGGAGCTGGAGGCCAAGGCGGGCCCGCTCGGTACCGCGCGCATCTCGATCGAGGTCCGGCCCTGGGGCAGGAAGACGCTGGTCATCGTGGACGAGCACCCCTTGCAGGGGGCCGGTGGCACGCTGCACAACGCCGGGTTCGAGGTGCTGATCCAGCTCCGGCACCGCACCATGCTGGCCCGCCTCGCCCGGCTCTGCGAGAGCGAGGCCGCCCCTGACGAGCGGCCCGACCGCCAGGACACCGCCGGTCCCGCGGAGGCCCGTGGAGCCGGGCATGCCTGACGCCGTGGTCATCGGCGCCGGCCCCAACGGGCTGGTCGCCGCCAACGTCCTCGCGGACGCCGGATGGCGGGTGGAGGTGCTGGAGGAGCAGCCGGAGCCCGGCGGCGCCGTCCGCCACGACCGGGGTGTCGACCCCGACTTCGTCAGCGACGTCTTCAGCTCCTTCTACCCGCTCGCCGCCGCCTCGCCGATCCTGGCCGGACTGCGCCTGGAGGAGCACGGCCTGCGGTGGAGCCATGCGCCCAGCGTGGTCGCGCACCCCCTCACGGACGGCCGCTGCGCCCTGCTGGACCGCGATGTCGAGGTCACCGCCGCGTCCCTCGAGGCGTTCGCCCCGGGCGACGGGGACGCCTGGCGGCGGCTGCACGACATCTGGGAGAAACTGCGCCCCGACCTGCTGGGCACCCTGTTCACGCCGTTCCCTCCGGTGCGCGCGGGGGCACGGCTCGCGCTGCGGCTGCGGGCCGCCGGCGGACTGCGCATGGCGCGCAGTCTGGTCCTGCCGGTGCGCAGGCTCGGCGAGGAGGAGTTCCGCGGCGAGGGCGGCCGGGTGCTGCTCGCCGGGAACGCCCTGCACGCGGACCTCGCCCCGGAGTCGGCGGGCAGCGGCGGCTTCGGCTGGCTGATGACGATGCTCGGCCAGACCTACGGCTTCCCCGTGCCGGCCGGCGGGTCAGGCGCCCTCACCGACGCCCTGGTCCGGCGGCTGCGCTCGCTCGGCGGCGAGGTGCGCTGCGGGCAGCGTGTCGAGCGCGTCGTCGTCCGCGGCGGGCGGGCCGTCGGCGTACGGACCGCGGCCGGGGACACCGTCGCGGCCCGCCGGGCCGTCCTCGCCGACCTGTCCGTGCCCGCCCTCTACGGCGACCTGGTCGAACCCGAGCATCTGCCCGCGCAGCTGCTGGACGACCTGCGGCGCTTCCAGTGGGACTTCGCCACCTTCAAGGTGGACTGGGCGCTCGACGGGCCGGTGCCCTGGCAGGCCGAGCAGGCGGCCCGGGCCGGCACCGTGCACCTCGCCGACGGCGTGGACGAGCTCACCCGCTTCGCCGCCCAGCTCGCCATGCGCGAGGTCCCCGACCGGCCCTTCCTGCTCTTCGGCCAGATGACCATCTCCGACCCCTCCCGCTCCCCGCAGGGCACGGAGTCCGCCTGGGCGTACACCCATGTGCCGCACGAGATCCGCGCCGACGCCGCCGGCGAGGGCGTCACCGGAAGCTGGAACGCCAAGGAGCAGGAGCTGATGGCCGACCGCATGGAACGCCAGGTGGAACGCTTCGCGCCCGGCTTCCGCCGGCGGATCCGCGCCCGCCGCGTCCTCGCGCCCCCGACTCTGGAGGCGATGGACGCCAACCTGGTGGGCGGCGCCATCAACGGCGGCACCACCGCCATGCACCAGCAGCTCCTCTTCCGCCCCGTCCCCGGCACCGGACGCCCCGAGACCCCCATCCCCGGCCTTTTCCTGGCCTCCTCCGGGGCCCACCCGGGCGGCGGAGTGCACGGCGCGCCCGGCGCGAACGCCGCACGCGCCGCCCTGCACCGCCACCGGCCGCCCGGTCTGGCCCGCGCCCAGCGTCTGCTGAGCGGCCGGGACCGCACCGGCACGCGACGATGACGACACACCCACCCACGCAGACCGTTCGACGCCGTCGAGGAGAACGATGACCGCGCACGACGACGCCCCCGCGCACCGCGACCGCATCCGGCCCCGCCCCGCCGGGGTCGACGACAAGACCGTGGAAGCCCTCGGAGCGCTCTCCAAGGCGCTGGAGACCACCGAGCGGGCTCGCGGCCGCCTCTACGACTTCCACCAGCTCACCGGGACCGCCGATCTGCAGCTGGACCGCGCGGTCGAGCTGCTGCGCGAGGCCGGCCACGCCGAGTGGGCCGAGAAGGTCCGCAAGGAGATCCTCGGCCGCAACGTCATCCCCGGGCACTGGACCTTCCAGATCGTCGAGGCCTACAACGCCACCTACTACCGGCCCTTCCAGCAGTTGGAGGCGAGCGCGCTGCAGGAGCTCGCCGACGGCGCGGACCACCTCTTCGAGGCGGAGATGAAGGAGGAGCGCCGGACCCACGGCCACCCCGACCACGCGGCGCTGCCGCCGACCGAGGAGTCGTGACGCGGCCGGAACCCGGCCCCGACCGACCACCGAGAGGAGGGACCGCCCGTGCGCAGCAGCCCGCTCGCCGACCGGACGGTCGTCGTCACCGGAGCCGCCCGCGGTCTGGGCGCCGCCATGGCCCGGCAGATCGCCGGGCGCGGCGCCCGCGTGGCCCTGCTGGGCCACGAGAAGCAGGAACTGGAGGCGCTGGCCGAGGAGCTGCCGGGGCCGGCCCTGGCCCTGGAGGCCGACATCACCGACCCGGACGCCCTCGCGGACGCCGCCGGGCGGGTCCGGGCCGGTCTCGGCCCCGTCTCCGCCCTGGTGGCCAACGCGGGCATCGCCGAGGGCGGGCCGTTCCCCTCCTCGGACCCCGCCGCCTGGGCCCGGGTCATCGACGTCAACCTCACCGGCAGCGCCAACACGGCACGCGCCTTCCTGCCCGACCTGTTCGACACCCGGGGGTTCCTGCTCCAGATCGCCTCCCTCGCGGCGATCGGCGCCGCGCCCCTGATGAGCGCCTACTGCGCCTCCAAGGCCGGCGTGGAGGCCTTTGCGCACGCCCTGCGGGCCGAGGTGGCGCACCGCGGGGTCGGTGTGGGCGTCGCCTACATCAACTGGACCGACACCGACATGATCCGGGACGCCGACCGGTACGCCGTCCTGCGCGAGCTGCGCGGCCACATGCCGCCGCCCGCACGCCGGGTGTATCCGGTCGACACCGTCGCCGCCCGCCTGGTCAGCGGCCTCGAACGCAGGCGTACGTCCGTCTACGCCCCGGCGTGGCTGCGGCTCACCCAGCCGGTGCGCGCGGCCCTGCCCCCGGTGGTGCTCCGGGTGACCCGCCGGGCCATGCCCTGTCTGGAGGCGGAGATCCCGCTCGCCTACACCGGCCCGCTCGGCGCGGGCGGCGACGCGGACCGGGCGGCGTCCGGGGGAGGGGCCTGAGGGCCGGTCACACCGCTGCGACCGGCTGCGGGGCTTCGGCCGTACGCTCGCCGGCCAGCCGCAGGATCACGTACGCCAGCGTGCCCGCCGTCGCGCCGAAGGTGAGGGCGGCCGGGACATGCTGGCCGAGGCCGGCGGCTCGGCCAGGGCGGCGACGCGGACCGGGCGGCGTCCGGGGGAGGGGCCTGAGGGCCGGTCACACCGCTGCGACCGGCTGCGGGGCTTCCGCCGTACGCCCACCCGCCAGCCGCAGGATCACGTAGGCCAGCGTGCCCGCCGTCGCGCCGAAGGTGAGCGCGGCCGGAACATGCTGGCCGAGGCCGGACAGGAAGTGGGTCGGGCCCCAGACGCCGAGCGTGTCGTCCAGCGGGATGCGCAGGATCTGGCCGGTCAGCAGCGCCAGCACCGTCGCACAGACCCCGCCCACCGCCATCGCCGGAAGCGTGACCCGGGTCAGCAGGCCCGGCAGCAGCCGCAGCGCCCACCACACCGCCACCAGCACCAGTACGTCGACCAGGCGGTAGAGCAGCCAGTCGTCGAACGCCTTGCCCGCCGGGGCCGTCCAGCCGCCCAGGATCAGCCACTGGCGCAGCAGGTCGCCGGGCTCGGAGAGCCGTCCCGTGCCGCTGAACGCGGTGTGGATGCGGGCCGCGACCCCGTCGTACGACAGGATCAGCAGCGACACGGCGATCCAGGCGGTGCCCAGCGTGGCCCCCAGCCGTGCGGCGCGCACCGGCACCGCCGATCGGGGCGGCGTCCCCGCGTCCTTGGCGACCGCGCGCCCGACCAGGACCGTGAGCCCGGCGACCAGTAGTGCCACGAGCACGGCCACCGGCCCGCTGGACTCGATCCCCGCGGCCAGCTGCGGCAGGAACCGGTAACTGCCCTGCCCGCCCGAGGCGATCAGCCACGGGGTGGAGACGCCGGCCGCCAGTGTCCCGGCCACCGGCCCCCACGCCCACAGCGCGAGCAGCGTGCCGGGCGTCCGCCCGTGCGAGGGCGGCATCCGGCGCAGCAGGAGCAGCGCGCCCCCGACGTAGAAGAGGAAGAGCGCCACGAACCGGATCTGCATCCCGGTGCGCCGCAGATCGGAGTAGTCAGGGGTCCCGCTCACCCCGGCGCCGTCACCGGGCGCGATCAGCACCGACTGGTCGTAGGCCCAGGGGGCGAGCCAGCGGCGCAGCTCCTGGACGGACTCGATGCCGAGGGCCCGGGTGGCGCCCTGCAACTGGAGCGCGTGGGCGCTCGCCCCGGCCCACCACAGCAGCAAGGTGATGAGTACGCCCCCGACCAGGGCCGGTATCGCCGCGCGCCGGTATGTCATGTCGTCCCCCGTCTGTCGCTCGGCCACCGTCGGTGGCCGAGCGGAAGGATAGAGGGAGACGATCTTCGCGGCGCCGCTCCGTGGCCGAAAAGCAATCTGCGGGGCGCGGGGTCAGCGTCCGTACTTCTGGAGGGCGGCCGGAGTCACGGGCGTGAAGAAGTTGACCAGGGTGCCGTCCGGGTCGCGGAACAACAGGGACCGGTTGCCCCAGGGCATCGTGGTGGGCCCGGCGACGACATCGCTGACGAAGCCGGTCAGGTCCTGGTGCACACGGTCGACGTCGTCGACGAGGAACTCGACGATGACGCTCTGGTTGGCGGCCGGGCGGGCGGAGTCCGGGGCGAACAGCGGGACGGTGCCGGTGCCCGCGATCGCGAGGGCCGCGCCCGGGGTCCTGAGTTCGGCGAACTCCTCGGTGGCCCAGGTCGCGGGCATGCCCAGGGCGCGCTCGTAGAACGCGACGAGGCGCGGCACATCGGCGGTGATCATGCGGACGGAGACGAACTCCATGGGACTCTCCTCGGCGGTGCGGAAGACGTTGTGCGGAAGACGTGGTGCTTAAGGCGTTCACCGGCGAGGCTAGGTGAAATAGCGGACATAATCGGTCCTCTATTGCCGCTAGGTTGGGACGTATGTCCCGACCCACCGCCCGCGTCCTGACCCTGCTGGAGCTGCTGCAGTCGGGCGGCACCCGGACGGTGGCCGAACTGGCCGACCGGCTCGGCGTCGAGGGGCGCACCGTGCGGCGGTACGTGGACCAGCTGATCGACCTCGACATCCCCGTGGAATCGGTGCGCGGCCGCTACGGCGGCTACCGGCTCGGCCCCGGACACCGGCTCCCCCCGCTCATGCTCGGCGACGACGAGGCGCTGGCCGTGCTGCTCGGCCTGGTCGCCGGCCGCCGGGCGGGGCTGACGACATCCCAGCGCACGGCCACCGAGACGGCGTCGGCGAAGATCCGGCGCGTACTGCCCCGGCACCTGGCCCGCCGGCTCGACGCCCTCCTCGAATCCCTCGCCTTCACGGACGACCCCGGGCAACCGGACGCCCCCGACTCCGGTGTCCTGCTCACCCTCGCCGACGCGGTGCGCCACCGCCGTCCCGTCGCGCTCCGCTACACCGGCCGCGACGGGCGGCGCAGCCACCGCACCCTGCACGCGTACGGGATCGTCGCGCACGCGGGCCGCTGGTACGTCACCGGCAGGGACGCCGGGATCGACGAGGACCGGACCCTGCGGCTCGACCGCATCGCGGACGTGCGGACCCTGCCGGGCTCGTTCACCCCGCCCGAGGGGACCTCTCCGGCGGAGCGCGTGGTGTCCGGGTTCGCCACGGCGGCGTACCGGCACGAGGTGACCCTGCGGATCCACGCGACCGCCGCACACGTCCGGGCCCACCTGCCCGCCTCCGTCGCGAGCCTGGAGGAGCCTCCGGCGGGCGGGGGAGGGGAGGACGAGCGCTGGCTGCGCGTAGAGCTGTGGGCGGAACGGCTGGACTGGCTGCCTCCCGTGCTCGCCGCACTCGACCGGCCGTTCGTCGTGGAGCGCCCCGACGCGCTGCGCGACCTGGTCTCCGCGTTCGCCGACCGGCTGGCCGCCTCCGCGCGCCGCCGCGTCCCGCCGGAGGACATGCCGAAAGGGTGCCCGTGAAGCCGGTCCAGCCGGTCCTTCAGGGCACCCCTCGGCAGACCGGGGTCAGAAGTCGGTGGAGAGCCCGCTGACCTCGGCGATGCCGCGCAGCTCCTCCGTCTCCCTGTGCCGTTCCCTGATGTAGTCGGCGATCTCGCCGAGGCGTTCCGGGTCGGAGGCGGTGGTGGCGTCGGTGACGATGCGAACGGGACCGGTCTCGTCGACGTCGATCTCGACCACCTCGTTGTCCATGCGGCCGGTGACCGCGGTGGCGATCACGAGGGCGGCCTCCTCACGGACCTCTTGGGGCAGGTCGTCGGCCCCGGAGTCGAGCGCGAGGTCGAGGCTGGACAGGCGCTCCTCCTGGATCGCCTGGAGCACGGGCTCCACCAGGCGTCGCAGGAGGCGGTAGTCCTCCGTGTCCATCCGAACGCGCAGGAGGTCCAGGTACACGTCCACGGGCCGGCCGTCGCCTTGCGGAATCTCGAATTCGCTCATTCGCCCCGTGTTTCCCGCGCCGCGCGGCTCACACACGACGCCAGCGGGCCAGTGCGAACGAGAACAGCCCGAACAGCACCAGACCCACCGCCACGCAGACCAGCAGCCACGGCCCCAGCGGCGTCTCGGCGAGGCTGCGCAGCGTGTCGTCCAGGCCCTTCGCGCGGTCCGGTTCATAGGCGACGGCCGCACGGACCGCGAAGACCCCGGCCGCGGCGAACACCAGGCCGCGCGCCGCGCCGCCGCCCACGCCGGTGACGTCCACCAGCTGACGGGTGCGCCGGCTCATCCGGCCCAGCTGGAGCTTGTCGTGATACTTGCGCCGGACCGCACGGACGCCGATCCAGACGCCCGCGGCCACGACACCGATCCCGGCCGCGCCGACCAGCCACTGGCCGCCGGGCAGCTCAAGCGCCCGGGCGGTCGCGTCCCGGGACTGCTGGTCGCTGGACCCGCCGGAGCTCTGGTGCCGGGTGGCGGCGAAGTACAGCACGGAGTAGGCGACGAAGACGTAGAAGCCGCAGCGGGCCGCCGCCATCAGCCGCTTGCGCGCGCTGCGCCCGTCCTCGCCGGGCGCGCCGAACACGGCCTCGCTCAGCCGCCACAGCGCCATCCCGACCAGCCCGATGCCCAGCGCCCACAGCAGCACGGCGCCGAAGGGCCGCTGCGACAGTTCGGCCAGGGCGCCGCCGCGGTCGGCCTGCCGGCCCGTGTCGCCGAACGCGACCTGCACGGCCAGCGCGCCGACCAGCAGATAGATCACACCTCGTGCGGCGAGCCCCGCCCGTGCCGCCCCCCGCGTGACCGAACCCCGTGCGGCCCGCCCGCTGCGCAGCCGTCCGAGCCGTCCGGTCGACGCCATCGCACTCGTGTTCATGTGAACCTCCCGGACATGCGGATGCCCCGGCGGGGCCCCCGCACACGCGGCGCTTCCACCGCGGCGGCCTGGGCCGTGACCGGCGGGAACGCGAGTGCCAGGAGGGGAGGGTGTGCGATGCCGCGTCAGCGGGCCGTGCGCTCGAACGTCAGATGCGTGACACCGCTCGACGTGGTGACCGTGTCGACGGCGTAGTCCCGCTCCAGCCCCTCCAGCCCGTCCCAGAGGCGGACGCCCCGGCCCAGCACGACCGGTACGACCACCACGTGCAGATGGTCGATGAGCCGGGCGGCGAGGAACTCCCGGATCACGGTGGCGCCGCCGCCGATCCGTACGTCCTTCCCGCCCGCGGCCTCCCGTGCCGTCTTCAGCGCGTCGGCCGGTGAGGCGTCGAGGAAGTGGAAGGTGGTGCCGCCCTCCATGGCGAGCGGCGGCCGGGTGTGCCGGGTGAGGACGAAGGTCGGGGTGTGGAACGGCGGATTGGGCCCCCACCAGCCCTTCCACTCCGGGTCCTCGTGCCAGCCGGGATAGCCGTACTTGCCGGCGCCCATGATCTCGGCGCCGATCCCGGGCTCGAACCGGCGGACGAAGACGTCGTCGGCGCCGCTGGTCCCGCCCGCGTCGCCGCTCCGCTCGTGCCACCAGCGGGTGGCGAACATCCACTGGTGCAGCCGTTCCCCGGCATGCCCGAACGGCGCCTCGCGGCTGAGTCCCTCGCCGGTGGCGAAGCCGTCGAGCGAGACGGAGAAGTTGTGGACACGGGCGAGTGACATGGGGCGGCTCCCTGCTCCTGCGGTCGGGTCCTGCACGCCCCAGCTTGGCCGCATCCGGGCCGCCGCGCAGCGGAATGCCCTACGACCGGGCCAGCGCACCGCCCGCCACAAGACCGGTGACATTGCCGGTCCGCGCGGGCCGCACGGTCCCCGACAGTGGCACGGCCAGCCCACGGCGGGTCCCACCGCGGGCACACGGCCGACTCCCCTTGTCCCGTGTGCCCGTGGTGCCTCCCGCCCGCCACGACAGAGAGGACGACCCGTGCACCACCCCCACAGCACCACACGTCCGCAGGCCCCCGCGTCCGCGCGGCGCCGGACCGGACGCCTGGCCGGCGCCGCCGCGGCCCTCGCCGCGCTCGTCGGACTCGGCACCCTCGGCGGGCCGGGCGCCCACGCCGCCGACAACCCCTACGAGCGCGGACCGGCCCCCACCACGTCCAGCATCGAGGCGGCGCGCGGCCCGTACGCCGTGTCGCAGACGTCCGTCTCCTCGCTCGCGGTCACCGGTTTCGGCGGCGGCACCATCTACTACCCGACCTCGACCAGCGACGGCACCTTCGGCGCCGTGGCCGTCTCCCCGGGCTTCACCGCCTACGAGTCGTCGATCGCCTGGCTCGGACCACGGCTCGCCTCACAGGGCTTCGTGGTGTTCACCATCGACACCCTCACCACGGTCGACCAGCCCGACTCGCGGGGCCGCCAGCTGCTGGCCGCGCTGGACTATCTGACCGAGCGCAGTTCGGTGCGCGGACGGGTCGACGCGAGCCGCCTCGGCGTCATGGGGCACTCCATGGGCGGCGGTGGCAGCCTGGAGGCCGCCAAGACCCGTCCGTCGCTCCAGGCGGCGATCCCGCTGACCCCGTGGAACACCGACAAGAGCTGGCCGGAACTCACCACGCCGACCCTGATCTTCGGCGCCGACGGCGACACCGTCGCCCCGGTCGCCACGCACGCCGAGCCGTTCTACAACGGCCTGTCCTCGCGCCTCGACCGGGCGTACCTGGAGCTGAACGGGGCGACCCACTTCACGCCCAACTCGTCGAACACGACGATCGCGAAGTACAGCATCTCCTGGCTCAAGCGGTTCATCGACAACGACACCCGCTACGAGCAGTTCCTGTGCCCGCTGCCGCAACCGAGCCTGACCATCGAGGAGTACCGGGGCAACTGCCCCCACACCTCCTGACACCGCACGGCACTTGGGCGGTGGACGCGCGTACGGCGTCCACCGCCCCCGCGTTGTGCCGGGGCACGGTCCCCGGCGCCGACGGCTGGGCGCCGGCACAGACCCGTCGCCCGCCGTCCACCGCCAACGCGCAGGTGAGGCCCGGGATTCGGGCCCCCCGGCACGGACGCGGGCCTTCCGCCTCGCGTTACGCGCCCGTAACGTCACGGGAATGACCGCAGACAGGAGCAGCGCGCGGACCGCTCCCCGGGTCGTGGTCGACCGGGGGCGCCTCGAACTCACGCGCGGCCGACGGCAGTTGCTCGACGGGCCGGTGGACGACGCCCGGGAGAGCCTGCTGCTGGCCGCGTCCCTGCTCGCCGCCGACACGCCCGAACTGGCCGAGGCCGCCCGGATGTCCGCCGCGGAGGCCGCCTGGGCGGCGGGCGACATCGCGGCCTGTCTGAGCGTCCTCGACGGCGAGGCCCCCGCCGGACCAGGGCGGACGGGTGACGCCTTCCTCCGGGACCACCGCGACGGCATGCGCGCGCTGCTGGCCCGGCGGCCCGAGCTCGCCGTAGGGCCGCTGCGGCGGGTGCTGGACCGGGCCCGCACCGAGGACCGGCCCGAACGGCTGCTGCGGGCGGCGGCCGCGGCCCTGCTGCTCGGGGACCTCCGGGAGGCCCGCGCCGCCGGCGCCCGCGCCCTGGCCGCCGCCCGCAACACGGGCTGCGTCGCCTCGGAGGCGCGGGCCCTCGAGTACCTCGCCTACGGGGAACTGCGCGCCGGACGGCACGCGCAGGCCCGCGCCCATGCCGAGGAGGGCGTCCGGGCCGCGGCGGCGGCCGGGCACCGCAACACCACGGCCAGCCATCACGCCATGCTGGCCCTGGCCGCCTCCATCGAGGGCGACACCGGCGCGGTCGAGGGCTACGCGGCGACCGCCCTGACCATCGCCCGCCGGCACGGCCTGGCGCAGGCGGCGACCCTCGCCGAATGGGCCGTGGCCCGCGCCGACCTGGCCCGGGGCCGCCCCCTGGACGCCGCCGACCGGCTCGGACCGCTCGTCGGACCCGGCCCCCGGCGCGGGCACTTCGCCGTGTGGATGCTCGCCGTGCCCTGCTTCGTCGAGGCCGCCGTGCTCGCCGGGCACCCCGAGGACGCGCGGCCGCTCGTCGGCGACCTCGCGCTGTGGGCGGATTTCGGCGCCGACCCGCACGCCCCGGCGCAGCTCGCCCGCTGCCGGGCCCTGCTCGCCCCCGGAGACCGGGCCGACGCCCTCTATCTGCGGGCGCTCGCCCTGCACGACGAGGCCGGCGGCGACTTCGAGCGCGCCCGTACCGAGCTGCTGTACGGCCGCTGGCTGCGCCGGCGCCGGCGTCTGCGCGAGGCCCGCGCCCGCCTCGGCGCCGCCCTGGTCGGCTTCGAACGCTGCGGCGCGGCAGCCTGGGCCGAGCAGACCGGCGCCGAGCTGCGCGCCAACGGCGCCGCGTCCAGGACCGAACGGGCCGCCGGCCTGGCCCGGCTCACCCCGCAGCAACTGCGTATCGCCCGGTATGTGGCCGAGGGCGCCACCAACCGGGAGGTGGCCCAGCGTCTCGCCGTGAGCACCCGCACGGTCGACTACCACCTGCGCAACGTCTTCGCCGCCCTCGGCGTGCGCTCCCGTATCGAACTGGCGCTCATGGTCGGCCAGGAGGACCGGTGAACCACCCCGAGACCCGCGCCGGCCGAAGAATGCCCCTGCACACCCCTAGGGACCGACCGGACGGTATGCCATCCTTCGGTGCAGGACGATTCGGGTGGCGACCGCCGCATGGGCAGCGCACCCCGCCGGACACCGCTGAGCCGGCCCGGCGCCGGAGCCCTGCCGGGAAGCCGAGGCTGGGGGAGGACCGCGATGCATCCTGCCGTACGCACACGCGCCACGATCCGCACCGGGCCGGTGCCCGTCCCGCGGCAGCGCACACCGCGCCTGCGGTCACTGATCGACGCCGACGCGCTGCGCGTCCTGCACCGGGCGGCCCGTGTGCTGCTCGACGACCTCCCGGAACTCACCGACCGGCTGCTGGCCGCCCTGGGCGAGCAGGAACCCGCGTACCGCGCCGCGCTGGCCCACGACCACGGCGCCACCTGGGAGGAGGCCCACCGCTCGCTGCGGCACAGCGTGACCTCCCTGCTCGACCCGCGCGGCACCCGCGACGCCGCGCACCGCTGCACCTGGCGGATCGGCGTCAACCGGGCCGAGCAGGGGCTGCCCCTGGACGCCCTGCTGCACGCGTTCCGGCTGGGCGGCTCCCTGGTCTGGCAGCGGCTGGTCGAGGAGACCTCCCGCTCCGCGCCCGAGGACGTCCGGCTCCTGGTGCACGTCGCCACCGACGTCTGGGACTTCGTGGACGAGCACTGCGGCATCGTCGCCGAGGCGTACCGGCACACCGAGCGGCAGCTCGCCTGGCGGCGCGAGAACCGGGTACGGCTCCTCGCGGCCGCCCTCCTGGACGGCACCAGCCGGATCGCCGACCTGCCGGAGACCGCCGAGGGGCTGCGCCTGCCGGAACAGGGCCGCTATGTCGTCGTCGCGGTCGCGGGCGGCCGGCCCCAGCTGCCGACGGGCGTCCGCGCCACCGCCGTACCACCCGATGCGAGCGTGTACTGGCACTCAGGAGGGGAAGTGGACCACGGCATCGTCCTGGTCGGCGACGACGGGGACGCGGACGACGGCCGCGACCCCGTCGAGGCACTGGGCCTGTCCGCCGACGGCGTGCCCGGCCGGCGGATCGGCGTCGGCGGCGCGGTGACCGGCCTGGCCGCGGTGGGCGACGCCCGCCGGCTGGCCGATCTGGCGCTCGGCATCTGCGCGCCCGACGGCGGCACGATCCGGCTCACCGAGCACCTCCCCGAGGCACTCGTGGTCTCCTGTCCGGAGCTGGGCGCCACCCTCACCGAGCAGGTGCTCGGCCCGCTGCTGCGCCTGGACCCGGCCGACCGGGACGTCATGCTGGACACCCTGACCGCCTGGTTCGACTGCGACGGCTCCGCCCAGCGCGCCGGGGAACGGCTGTACTGCCACCGCAACACCGTCCTGAACCGGCTGCGCCGCTGCGAGCAGCTCACCGGCCGCTCCCTGGCCCGCCCGGCCGACGTCGTCGAGATCAGCCTCGCCCTGACGGCCCGGCGCCTGCTGCGCGGCTGACCGGCCGCCCCGGCGGGCGCCCGGCGGACGAAGATGCGCGGCCGCGCCCCTGATGGTGCACTCGGGTGAGGAGGCCGGGGGGGCCGGTCCGCTGGAGGCGCCATGGCTGACAGGGAACGCCGGCGCGGGCTCCTCCCGCCCGTGCCCCGGGCCTGGCCGCACGCGGCCGTGCGCACCCGGGTCAACGCGGCGGCCCTGCGCGTCGCGAACCTCGGCGTGCGGCACGCGATACGGCGCCTGCCCGAGGTGCTGGACGACGGCGAGACCGTCGAGATGCTCGCCACGGGCACGTACGGCCGCGGCACCGGCGTCGTCGCCCTGACCGACCGTCGCCTGGTCCTCTACGGCCACGGCGTGCTCACGCGCACGGTCGAGGACGTCCCCTACGACCGGATCAGCTCCGTCCAGTGGACGGGCGGCCTGCTGACGGGCACGCTCGCCGTCGTCTCGGCGGGCGGCAGGACCGAGATCCGCCAGGTGCCCCGCGACCAGGGGGCGGCCCTCGCGGATCTGCTGGGCCGACGCCTCGCCGCGCCGCCGCCGGTGTCCGCCCGCCACATCACCGCCCGCCTGGGCACGCTGGACGAGCTGCGCGCGTCCGGGGCGATCACCGAGCAGGAGTACCGGGACCGCAGGGCGGAGATCCTCAGGAGCCTGTAGGACGGGCCCGGCCCGGTGCCGCACGGCCGGCGCACCCGGCGCACCTGGGCACCCGCACAACCCCGGCCCACCCCCGTTGGGACCACGCAGCGACCTCGCGCGGACACCTGTACCCGCCGGTCGCGGGCGTGCTGTCGTGGGCTGCCCTTCCCCCCGAAGCACCCGTGCCCGACGGCACGGATCCGAGGAGACGTGATGCCCGAAGCACCACCGGACGCGGAGCCCGCCCTGCGCGTCGAAGCGCTCGACGTGACCTACGGCCGGGCCGTGTCCGCCCTTCGTTCCGTGTCCCTGACCGTCCCGAACGGCTCGGTCGTCGCGCTGCTCGGCGCCAACGGCGCGGGCAAGACGACTCTGCTGCGCGCGGTGTCCGGCACCCTGCGCCTGCACCGGGGTGCCGTCACGGCGGGCCGCATCCACTACGGGACCACGGAACTCGACGGACGCGACCCGGTCGCCGCCGTACGCGCCGGAGTCGTCCAGGTCCCCGAGGGCCGCCGCGTCTTCGCCGGACTGACCGTCGACGAGAACCTGCGCACCGGCGGCCTCGGCCTGGGCCGGCGGCGCCCCGCGCAGGTCGACGAGGCCCGGGACCGGGTCTTCGCCCTCTTCCCGCGGCTGGCCGAACGCACCCGGCAGGCCGCGGGACTGCTCTCCGGAGGCGAACAGCAGATGCTCGCCATTGGCCGCGCCCTGATGGCCGCCCCGCGGCTGCTCCTGCTGGACGAGCCCTCCCTGGGCCTCGCCCCGCAGATGGTGTACCGGATCGCCGAGGTCGTCCGCGAGATCAACGCCCAGGGCACCGCCGTCCTGCTGGTCGAGCAGAACGCGGGCATGGCGCTGTCCCTCGCCGACACCGCCCATGTCCTGGAGGTCGGCGAGGTCCGCCTTTCCGGGCCCGCCGACGAACTCGCCCGCACCGACGCCGTACGCCGGCTGTACCTGGGCGAGACACCGGAGCCCGCGAAGACGACCGGGGGCGCCACCGCCCCCGGCACGAACGACACCGAGGGGCAGGGAGCCGCGTGACCGTCCGCACCACCGCACCACCCGAACTGGCCGTGACGGACGTGACCGTCCGCTTCGCCGGTCTCACCGCCCTGGACACGGTGTCCTTCACCGTCGCCCCCGGCACCGTCCACGCGCTCATCGGCCCCAACGGGGCGGGCAAGTCCACCTGCTTCAACGTCCTGTCGGGACTGTGCCGCCCCGCGTCCGGCACCGTGCGCCTCGGTGACGCCGACCTGACCCGGCTCGCCCCGCACCGCATCGCCGCCCTCGGCGTGGCCCGCACCTTCCAGAACATCGTCACCACCCAGGGCACCGTCGCCGACAACCTGATGCTCGGCCGGCACGCCCTGTCCCGGGCCGGCTTCGCGGCCAGCGCGCTGCGCCTGCCGCACGCCCGCCGCGAACAGCGCGACCACCTCGCGCGGGCCCGGGAGATCGCCGAACTCACCGGTCTCGCGGAGCACTTCGACAGCCCCGTCGCCCTGCTCTCCTACGGCGACCGCAAACGCGTCGAGTTCGCCCGCGCCCTGTGCCTGGAGCCGAGCGTCCTGCTGCTGGACGAGCCGGTCGCCGGCATGAACGCGGCCGAACGCGCCCGCGCCGTCGAGGTCGTGCACACCGTGCGCGCCGAACTCGGCCTCTCCGTGGTGCTGGTGGAACACGACATGGGCCTGGTGATGCGGCTCGCCGACGAGGTCACCGTCCTCGACTTCGGCCGGGTCATCGCCCACGGCACCCCCGACGAGGTCCGCGGCGACCCCGAGGTGCTGCGCGCCTACCTCGGCACCGGCGCCGACGAGGAGGACGCCGCATGACCACCTTCCTGGACACCCTGTTCAACGGCCTCGCCCTGGGCGCCGTCTACGCCCTCGTCGCCCTCGGCTTCGTCATCATCTTCAAGGCGTCCGGTGTCATGAACTTCGCGCACGGCTCGCTGCTGCTGCTCGGCGGCTATCTCACCGCCGTGCTCCACGACGACCTCGGCTTCGCCGGCGCCCTCGCCGTGTCCGTCCTGGTGACCGCCGCCGTGGCCGGCGCCATGGACCGCTTCCTCCTCCAGGCCGGCGGGGGAGCGGACCCGCACGCCGCCCATGTGCAGACCATCGTCACCATCGGCGTCGACATCGTCATCCTCACCGACCTGTCCCGGCGCATCGGCGGCGACCTCCTCGCCCTCGGCGACCCCTGGGGCGACGACGTCAGCGCGCTGGGGCCGGTCACCGTGGCCGACAGCCGGATCGCCGCCATCGTCGTCTCCGCCCTCGTCATCGCCGGGGTCTTCGCCCTGTTCCGGTACACCTCCTGGGGCCTGTCGCTGCGCGCCGCCGCCGAGGACGTCGAGGCCGCCTCCCTCATGGGGGTGCGGCTGGTGCGGGTCCGCATGCTCGCCTGGTGCCTGGCCGGCGCGCTCGCGGCCCTCGCGGCCGTCTTCCTCGCCGCGTTCCCCGCCCCCGGCCTGGAACGGACGACCGGGCAGATCGCCCTGAAAGCCTTCCCCGCCGCGATCCTCGGCGGCATGGCGTCCCCGCCCGGCGCCCTCGCCGGCAGTCTGACGATCGGCCTGACCGAGGCGCTCGTCGCCGGCTACCAGTCCGAACTGCACGTCCTCGGCGAGGGGTTCGGCGACGTCGCCCCCTACGCGGTGATGGTGCTCGTCCTGCTGGTGCGGCCCACCGGGCTGTTCGGCGGAAAGGCGGCCGTCCGTGTCTGAGCGACCCTCCCGCGCCCACGCGCTGCGCCTCGGCCGGACCCTCGCGGTCGTCGCCGTCCTGTGCGCCCTGCCCTTCTACCTGGACGCGTTCTGGCTGCGCATCGGGCTCTTCTCGATGGCCGCTGCGGTCGGCGCGGTCGGCCTCGGCCTGCTCTCCGGCACCGCCGGCCAACTCTCCCTCGGGCACGCCTTCTTCCTCGCCGTCGGCGCCTACGGTTACGTCTGGCTGGCCGGTGAGCCCGGCCCGGGGCTCCCGACCTCCGTGGCCGCCGTGCTGGCGGTCCTCCTCGCCGGGGCGGCGGGCGGGCTGTTCAGCCCCGTCGCCGGCCGGGTGCGCGGCGTCTACCTGGGCGTCGCCACGCTCGCGCTCGTCTTCCTCGGCCACCACGTCCTGCTCACCGCCGACTCCGTCACCGGCGGCTTCAACGGCCGCTCGGTGCCCCCGCTGGAACTCGGCGGCTTCTCCTTCTCCGCCGACTCCGAACTGACCCTGCTGGGCGTGCCGTTCGGGGCCGAGGAACGGCTGTGGTACCTGGGGCTCGCCCTGTTCGCGCTCACCTGGTTCACCGCCCGGGGACTGCTGCGCGGCCGCCCCGGACGCGCCCTGGTGGCGCTGCGCGACAGCGAGACCGCCGCCTCGGTCATGGGCGTCGACGTGTCCCGGTACCGCTCCGCCGCCTTCGTCGTGTCGTCGATGTACGCGGGCCTCGCCGGGGTGCTGCTCGCCCTGTCCTTCCGCCGCGTGGTGCCCGACTACTTCGGCCTCGTCCTGTCCGTCGACTACCTCGCCATGATCGTCATCGGCGGCCTCGGCTCGGTGGCGGGCGCCACCGCCGGCGCCGTCTTCGTCACGGCGCTGCCCCTGCTGATGACCCGTTACGCCGACCAGCTGCCGCTGGTCGCCGCCCCGGGCACCTCCGACGGCACGGTCGGCCCCACCGAGGCCGCCCGCTATCTCTACGGCGCCGCGATCGTGCTGATCCTGCTGTTCGCCCCCGACGGACTGCACGGCCTGACCCGCCGGCTGCGCGCCCGGCTGCGCCGTCCCCGCGCCGCGCCCCCGCCCACAGGCGCCCCCGAACCGTCCCCGTCCCCCGCGTCCGCCGTACGAGCCAAGGAGCCGACCCCGTGAAGCCCACGCACGACCCTGTGAAGCCCCCGCACCGCGCCGCCCCACGACGGACCAGGACGCTCCTGGCCGCGGGCCTCGCCGCCCTGCTGCTCGCCGGCACCGGATGCAGCTCCAAGGCCGACTCCGCCAAGAGCGGCGGTGAGGGCGCCGGCGGCATCAAGACCGGGCCCGGCGTCACCGACAAGACCATCCGGCTGGGCGCGCTCACCGACCTCACCGGTCCGTACGCCACCCTCGGCAAGAGCATCGTGCAGGCCCAGCAGATGTGGGCCGACGAGGTCAACGCCGACGGCGGCATCTGCGACCGTCGGGTGGAGATCGTCGTCAAGGACCACGGCTACGACGTCCAGAAGGCCGTCACCGCCTACGCCGACCTCTCCTCCGACGTGGTCGCCCTGCCCCAGGTCATCGGCTCGCCCGTGATGGCAGCCCTGCTCGACGACATCGAACGCGACAAGGTGCTGACCTTCCCGCAGGCCTGGGCCGCCTCCCTGCTCGGCAAGGAGTCCGTGCAGGTCCTCGGCACCACCTACGACGTCGACATGATCGCCGCCGTCGACTACCTCACGCGTACGAAGAAGGTAGCGAAGGGCGACACGATCGGGCACGTCTACTTCGAGGGCGACTACGGCGCCAACGCGCTCGAGGGCTCCCAGTGGGCCGCGAAGAAGGCGGGCCTCAAGGTTGCCGGACAGAAGATCAAGGCGACCGACACCGACCTGTCCGCCCAGGTCTCGGCGCTGCGGAAGGAAGGCGTCAAGGCGATCCTCATCAGCGCCGGGCCCGCCCAGACCGCCTCGCTCGTCGGTGTCGCCGCCTCCCGGGGCCTGAAGGTGCCCGTCGTCAGCAGCGCCCCCGGCTACGCCCCGCAGCTGATGAAGACACCGGCCGCGCCGGCCCTCGCCGCCCTGCTGCACGTGGTCAGCGCGGCCCCCGCGGTCAGCTCCGAGCTGCCCGGCGTGCGCGACATGGTCGCCGCCTACCAGAAGAAGTACCGGGGCTCCCTGCTCGACGCCGGGGTGCTGTCCGGCTACAACGCCGCCCGGATCATGGGCGACGATCTGAAGAAGGCCTGCGAGAAGGGCAGTCTGGCCCGCGAGGACGTCGTCGCGGCGCACCGCGCGCAGTCCGCCGTCGACGTCGGCCTCGGCACCGCGCAGAACTTCTCCGACAAGGCCCGGCCCGCCAGCACCGAGACGTATGTGCTCAAGCCGGATGCCAAGGCGGTCGGCGCCGTCGTGAACGAGGAGGACGCGCACACCGCGCCCGGGGTGAAGGAGTACCTGGAGTCCCGCGGCTGACGGCACACCAGTGGTCCCGTACGATCGGCCGGTCCCGCCGCGCGCAAGGAGTTCCCCGGTGACCGCCGTCGTCCCCCCGCCCCGCCCCGCACCCGCGCCGCCGATGGTGGAGCAGATGACCCGCACGGAGGACGGCGAGACGCTGAACGCCCTGCTGTGGCGGGCCGGGGCAGGCTGGCGGATGATCAGCAACGCCGTGCTGGGCGGCGGGATCGGCGACCGCGCCTGGGTCCTCAACGCCCAGGTCGCCCACGGCTACCGGCGCACCGACCCCGACCGGCACCTCGCGGACCTGGCCCGGCACGTAGGCGCGCACGGGCCGGGCGTCGGGCTGATGACGGCCGCGGACGTCCGGGCGTACGGCAGCGGGCAGGACGGCGGCGTGACCGCGGTCGCCACCGCGGGGCTCGGCGTACGCGGCTGGGCGGCGTCCTGGACCGAGCCCGCCATGACGGCCGTCCGGCCCGGGACCGTGAACATCGTGGTCGCCGTCCCCGTGCCCCTGACCGACGCGGCCCTCGTGAACACGGTCATGACCGCGACCGAGGCCAAGGTGCAGGCACTCGTCGACGCCGGCCTCGACTGCTCGGGGACCCCGACGGACGCCGTGTGCGTCGCCGTACGCCGCCCGGTCCCGGGCGAGGAGACCCACGCGTTCGGCGGCCCGCGCTCACTGTGGGGAGCCCGCGTCGCCCGCGCCGTCCACCAGGCCGTCACTGAGGCGGCGCGTAGCTAGTTCTTCATGCCGCGCAGCGCCTGCTGGACCGACCAGAGGACGGCCACGAACGGCACGGCCACGACCGCGCCGATGAACCCGGCCGCGATCGCCCCGCCCACGACGGCGAGCGCCACGACCACCGGGTGCAGACTGACCGCCCAGCTCATCACCAGGGGATGCAGGACGTGCCCCTCGATCTGCCCGATGACGACGATCAGGGCGACCACGATGAGCGCGGTCATCGGCCCCTTCGCCGCCAGCGCCACGACCGCCGCGACGGCCAGCGCGATGGGCGAGCCGATCAGCGGGATGAAGGCCGCCGCGAACTCCAGCAGCGCCAGGGGCACGGCGAGCGGCACCCGCAGCGCCAGCAGGGCGACCCCGACGAGCACGGCGTTGGTGCCCGCGACCAGCAGGATGCCGTGGGTGTACCCGGTGAACGTCCGCCACGCGGCCCGGCCGGCCACCGAGACCGGCCGCTGCGCCGAGGCGGGGAGCTGGGCGCAGATCCACTGCCACTGCCGGTCGCCCGAATGCGTGAAGAACACGGCGCAGAACAGCGCCAGCGCCAGCACGGTGAGGACCTCCACCAGCCGGCTCGCGCCGCTCACCGCCTCGCTGATGACCGTGGAGCGGTGCTCGGACAGCAGCCGGCCGATCCGTGACTGGACATCGCTGAAGGTGTCCGCGGGCAGCCGGAACGGCGGCCCCTCCAACTGGCCCTCGATCCGGTCGATCCCCTTCTCGAACTCGCTCTGCAGGCCCTTGCGCTGGTCGGCCACCGTCTCGCCGACCAGCACCAGCGCCCCGATGACGAGCGCGAGGGCGCCGACGAGGGACACCGCCACCGCCAGTGGGCGGGGCATCCGGCGGGCGAGCAGCCCGGTGACGGGGCGCAGCACGGTGGTGAGGACCAGACCGAGGAAGACGGCGACCGCGATCCGGTGGAACTGCCCGAGCACCGAGAAGGCGGCCCGTACGACGACCGCGACGGCGATGATCCGCCACGCGTAGGCGGCCGCCGTCCGCAGCCAGCCCGGCACACCGGCGTCCACGCCGCTCGGGCGACCCGGGGGTGGGGGAGACGGATCTGGGGGAGTGGCCATCTCCATGCCCCGTACCACCCGGCGTCCCTCCGATCGCGGCCGCCGCCCGGAATTCGCCCGAAGGCCGGTACCCGGCAAGAATCAGAACGTAAGCACCGTCCGTTCCGTGCCGCGATGCGTCGCCGTGGCGTCCGTCCGGGAGGACCATGCACAAGGCCGCCGAGGCTCCACCGGCATCCGCCGTCACCGGCACGGCGACGGCGAGGCGGACCGCGATCCTGCGCCGGGCGGTGCGGGTGGCCCTCGCCGCGTCCGCCGGCTTCTACACCTGCCTGTACGGCTTCGACGAGCCCGTCCTCGCGCTGTACGCGCTCTTCGCGCCGATCTCGCTGGGCCTGCTGTCGACGATCCCGGGGTCGGGGCGGCAGCGCGCCGAGGTCATGCTCAAGGCCCTGCCCGTCGGCCTGGCCCTGGTGGCGCTCGGCACCGCGCTGGCCGTGCACACCTGGGCGGCCGTCCTCGGCATGCTCGTCGTGGGCTTCCTGCTGGCCTTCGCCGCCGTCGCGGGCCCGCGTCCGGCCGGGGCGGCGCCCGCGCTCCAGCTCTTCTACATCCTCGCCTGCTTCCCGCCGTACGACCCCGGCGCGCTGGGGCTGCGGCTGGCCGGGCTCACCGTCGGGGTGCTGGCGCTGGTCTTGTGCGAGCTGTTCGTGCTGCCCGATCCACCCGACCATCCGACCTATCGCGCCGCCCTGGCGGAGGTGCTGCGCACGGCCCGCGGGGCCATCACCGGCGACCTGGCCCTGACCCCGCAGGAGCTGCGTGAGGCCGGCGCGCGGCTGCGGCTGTCCGGGGTGGCGCCCGCGCAGCGCCCCGCGGGCCCCGGACGCGCGATGCGCGGCATGGCCCAGGCGGGCACCGCCACCCGCCGGCTGCTGGAGCAACTGGCCCATCTGAGCGAGCGGGGCGAACTGCGCGCCCTCGCCCGCACCGAGGGGCAGGGCGCCGACGGCACGGACCGGGCCCTGCGCTCGCTCCTGCCGCAGGTGACGACCCTCCTCGACGAGACCGTCACCGCGCTGCGCACGGGCCGTGCCGCGCCGCCCTCCCACCGGATGGACGCGGCCATCGAGGACTTCCAGCGCATCCGGGTGCGGCAGGCCGCCGGGCCGGCCGACGAGGTGCCGCCCGCGGACGTCCTGCGCCGGCAGGCGCTGCTGCTGTCCATCGCCGAGTCGGTGCGCACCCTGGAGATCTCCGTGCGCGTCGGCCTCGACGGGCGGCGCAGGGAACCCATCGAGCCGCCGGTGCTGTTCTGGTACGCGTACAGCGGCATCCCGCTGCTCTGGTGGCGCCGGATCATCGGGAACCTGACACCCCGGTCCGTGCAGTTCCACAACGCGCTGCGCATCGCGGTGGCGCTGGCCGCGGCCCGCCTGGTGGCCGGGTCGCTCGACCTGGCGCACGGCTTCTGGGTGCTGCTGACGGTGCTCACCCTGAGCCGGACCACCGTCGGCGAGACCTGGGCGGCCATCCGCCGGGCCGTCCTCGGCAATCTGCTGGGCGCCGTCGCCGCCGGCGCCCTGCTCATCGGACTCGGCCGCCACACCGACGCCTACGCCGCCGTGCTCGCCCCGGCCATGCTGGTCGCGTTCTCGGTCGGGCCGCTGCTGGGCATCGCCTGGGCGCAGGGGCTGTTCACGCTGGTGGTGTCGTCGGCGTTCGCCCAGATCACTCCGGCGTCCTGGCAGCTGGCAGAGGTGCGGATCGTGGACGTCGTCACCGGCAGCGCGATCGGACTGCTGTGCGGGCTGTTCGCCTGGCCGGCGGGCGCCCGCGCGGAGGTGCGCCGCACGATGGCGGGGCTGCTGCGCGAGTGCGGCCCGTTGATCAAGGGCACCGTCGGCATGCTCGCCGCCGTGCCGCCGGGGTCGGTGCCGCCCCCGCCGACGCTGCCCGCCCTGCACCGGCTGCGGCTCGCGGAGGCCGCGTACGCGCAGTTCCGCAGCGAACCCGGGGGCGGCGGGCGCGGCGGCGCCGACTGGCAGGCCGTCCTCATGACGGCCCACCACGTCTTCCTGGGCGCCCAGTGGCTGCCCCGCTTCGACCTGCCCGTCGCCGCGCTGCCGCCGTCCGCGGCCGACCGGGAACAGGCGCGCTCCAGCGCCCTCGCCGAGACCACCGACCGGCTGGCCGCGCTGTGCGCGGGCGAACCCCCGCCGTCCCGGCCCTCGCGGCCACCGGCCGAACCCCCGCCGGGGCGGCCCGCACCGGCGCTGGTCGACCTCGACACCTGGCTGCGCGGACTCGCCGCCCAGCTCGCCCGGATCGAGTCGCATCTCCCCGACGCGCTCCGCCGGTCCGCACACGCCCGGTCCGGCGGCGGCCCCGAATAGGAGCGGTACGGCGAATCCCGCCGGATCGCCCGTGCCGTAGCGCCGGAACGCGGCCGGACGGTGGTCCACTGGGAGTCCGTTTCGCTCCTTCATGTCCTGGTTCCGGCCGGTAGGGGATCGGTGACACCGGGTGAGCCGCGGGCCCTCGCGGGTACGCGGGGCCCACCTTCACGGCCGTGTTCGGCCCATGGAGTGCATTCGGCCGGCGGATCGAGCAGGCGGGGAACACATGGGCGCATCCACACCCGAGGCCTCGGCGGAAGTGCAGGTGTGCAGGTGACGGAGAGTGAGAAGGGGCCGTGCATGCTGGAACTGAGGCCGACGGCAGCCGATACGGCCCACGCGCCGGCGACGGCCCTCGAGGCGGCCCGGCGCGTCGACGCCGTGCTGGACGACGTCCTGGAGACCCGACTGCGCCAGGCCCGGCAGGTCGACCCGGTCTTCGCCGAGGACGTCGCCGGGCGCGTCGCGGGACTGATCCGCAGGGGCGGCAAACGGCTGCGCACGGCGTTCGTCTGGTGCGGCTGGCGGGCCGCGGGCGGCACGGGCGACGCCTCCGCGGTCCTGCGCACCGGGGCCGCCCTGGAACTCCTCCAGGCCTGCGCGCTCATACACGACGACCTGATGGACGGCTCACCGCTGCGCCGGGGCGGCCCCACCCTGCATGTGGAGCTGACCCGCCTGCACTCCGCCGCCCGGATGACCGGCTCCGGGGAGTCGTTCGGGGCCTCCGCCGCCGTCCTCGCCGGTGACCTGGCGCTCGCCTGGGCCGACGACCTGCTCACCGAGGTCGCGCTGCGCCTCCCGCACGGCCCCCGGCTGTACGAGGAGTGGCGGGCCATGCGCGGCGAGATGGTCGCCGGCCAGTACCGCGACCTGCACGCCCAGGCCACCGGCGCGTCCGGCGTCGAGGAGGCGCTGACCGTCGCCACCCTGAAGAGCGCCCTCTACACGGTGGAGCGGCCCCTCGCGCTGGGCGCCGCGCTCGCCGGGGCCCGACCCGCCACCGTGGACGCGCTGCGCCGCGCCGGACGGCACGCCGGGCTGGCCTTCCAGCTCCGCGACGACCTCCTCGGCGCCTTCGGCGACCCCGCGCTGACGGGGAAGCCGGCCGACGACGACCTGCGCACCCGCAAGCTGACCTATCTGCTCGCCGTCGCCGTCCGGCTCGCGGCGGCCTCCGGTGATGAGGAGGCCGTGGCGGCGCTCGCCCCCGCGTCCACCGACCGTCCGGACGGCGCCGTCGAGCGGATGCGCAAGGCCCTGGAGTGGACCGGCGCCCGCGCGCTCACCGAGACGAAGATCGCCGAACTGGCCGCCGCGAGCCTGCGGCACTTCGAGGACACCGGCGCCGACACCGCCGTACGCGAGGAATTCGCGGCGCTGGTCGCGCGCGTCTCCGGCGGCGTCCCGCAGCGGACGGAGGACATCGCGTGAGGACCGTACCGGGACCGACGGAACACGTCGTCGTCGTGGGCGCCGGCCTCTCCGGCCTCGCCTGCGCCCTCCATCTGCTGGGCGCCGGACGCCGGGTCACCCTGGTCGAACGCGACGCCGGCCCCGGCGGCCGGGCCGGACGCGTCCAGCTCGGCCCGTACGGGGTCGACACCGGGCCCACCGTCCTGACCATGCCGCACCTGGCGGACGAGGCGTTCGCGGCGGTCGGCGACAGCCTCGCCCGGCATGTCGAGCTGATGCCGCTGCACCCCGCGTACCGGGCGCGGTTCGCCGACGGCAGCGCGCTGGACGTGCACACCGACGGTGCCGCGATGGAGGAGGAGGTGCGGCGGTTCGCCGGACCGGCCGAGGCGGCCGGCTACCGGGACCTGAGGGACTGGCTGGAACGCCTGTACCGGGCGCAGATGGGCCGCTTCATCGACGCCAACTTCGACTCCCCGCTGCAGCTCGTCAGCCCCGACCTGGCCCGGCTGGCCGCCCTCGGCGGCTTCGGCCGGCTCGACCGGCGGATCGGCCGCTTCCTCGGCGACGAACGGCTGCGGCGGATCTTCTCCTTCCAGGCCCTGTACGCCGGGGTCGCCCCCGCCCGCGCCCTCGCGGCCTACGCCGTCATCGCCTACATGGACACCGTCGCCGGGGTGTGGTTCCCGCGCGGCGGTATGCACGCCCTGCCCCGCGGGATGGCCGACGCGGCCGCCGAGGCCGGCGCCGACCTGCGCTGGTCGTCCGACGTGGCCTCGCTGGAGCAGTCCGCCGGCCGGGTCCGCGCCGTCCGTCTGGCGTCGGGGGAGCGGATCGCCTGCGACGCGGTGGTGCTCACCTGCGAACTGCCCACCGCCTACCGGCTCCTGGGCCGCGCCCCGCGCCGCCCGGTCCCGTTGCGGCACTCCCCGTCGGCGGTGATCCTGCACGCCGGGACCGACCGCACCTGGCCCGGACTCGCCCACCACACACTGTCCTTCGGGGCGGCGTGGGAGTCCACCTTCGACGAACTCACCCGAACCGGCGCCCTGATGAGCGACCCCTCCCTGCTCATCACCCGCCCCACCACCCACGACCCCGAACTCGCCCCGCCCGGACGGCATCTGCACTACGTCCTCGCACCCTGCCCCAACGCCGACGTCGGACCGTCCGCCCCCGAATGGCGCGACCTCGGCCCCCGCTACCGGGACAGCCTCGTAGCCGAACTCGAACGGCGCGGCCTCACCGGCTTCGGCGCGAGCGTCCAGGAGGAGATGCTGGTGACCCCGCTGGACTGGACCGCCCAGGGCCACGCCGCGGGCAGCCCCTTCTCGGTCTCCCACACCTTCGCGCAGACCGGCCCCTTCCGGCCGCGCAACCTGGTCCGCGGCGTCGACAACGCCGTCCTGGCCGGCTGCGGAACCACCCCCGGGGTGGGCGTGCCCACGGTGCTCGTCAGCGGCAAGCTCGCCGCCGCCCGTGTCACCGGCGTCACCGCGCCCCGCCGCCTCTCCCGCGCCCATGCCCTCCCGCCGACCGGGCGCGCCGCGTCCGCCCCGACCGTACGAGGTACCGATGTCCCGTCGTGAACTCGACGCCGCCCGCATCACCGACCCCGCGCTGCGCGACGCCTACCTGCGGTGCCGCACCCTCAACGCCCGCCACGGCCGCACCTACTTCCTCGCCACCCGCCTGCTGCCGCTGGAACGCCGCTGCGCCGTCCACGCCCTGTACGGCTTCGCGCGCTGGGCCGACGACATCGTCGACGCCCTCGACCGCGACAGAACCCCCGCCGAACGGGACGTCCTGCTGCGCCGCCTGGAGAGCGACCTCGCGCACGGACTGCGCACCGGCGGCGGTGACGAACCCGTCGTCCGCGCCGTCGCCGACACCGCCGCCCGCTACTCCATCGACACCGCGCTGTTCGCCGACTTCATGGCCTCGATGCGGGCGGACCTGACCGTCACGGACTACCCGACCTACGCCGACCTGCGCGCCTACATGCACGGCTCGGCCGCCGTCATCGGCCTGCAGATGCTGCCGGTGCTCGGCACCGTCGTCCCCCGCGAGGAGGCCGCCCCGCACGCCGCCGACCTCGGAGTCGCCTTCCAGCTCACCAACTTCCTTCGCGACGTGGGCGAGGACCTGGACCGGGGCCGCGTCTATCTGCCGGCCGACCTGCTCGCCGCCCACGGGGTGGACCGTCCCCTGCTGGAGTGGAGCCGCCGCACCGGCCGCCGCGACCCGCGCATCCGCGCCGCGTTCGCCGCCGCCGAGGCCCTGACCCGCGAGGTCTACCGGGTCGCCGAACCGGGCATCGCCATGCTCGAACCCCGCGTACGGCCCTGCATCCGCACCGCGTTCACCCTGTACGGCGGCATCCTCGACGCCATCGCCGAGCAGGACCACGACGTCCTGCACCGCCGCGCGGTCGTCTCCGTCGGCCGCCGCGCGGCCACCGCAGCGGCCGGCGCGGTCCGCATCCTCGCGGCCCGCCGGCACACCACCACCCACGCCGCGCACCCGGCCCCCACGGCCGGGCGGCCGGCGCCGCAGACGAAGGGGCAGGCAAGGTGACCCGCCGACCGGACGACGCCCGCTGGACCCCACCGCTGCGCTTCCGGCGCCCGCCGGACTGGGCGCGGCAGCAGCCCTCCTGGCGGCAGGCCCGCCCCGCGCTCATCGCCGACGCGCTCAAGCGGGCCTCGGCCCGCCCCTCCGGCAACTGGTTCGTCGTCGGCGCCTCCCGCGACATCCGGGCCGGCGAACGCCCTTACGGCAGGACCGTCGGAGGCGTCGAGGTCGTGCTGTGGCGCGGGGAGGACGGCACGCCGCACGCCGGGTCCGGGATCTGCCCGCATCTGGGGGCGCCGCTGCGTGACAGCCGTGTGGTGTGCGGCACGCTGGTGTGCCACTGGCACGGACTCGCCCTGGACGGCGCCCCGTTCGCCGGCTGGGAGCCCTATCCCGTGCACGACGACGGGGTCCTCGTCTGGGTACGGCTGGACGAGGTCGGCGGCGAGGAGCCGCTGGAGCACCCGGTGGTGCCGCGCCGCCCCGAAGCGGGTGCGCTGGACGCCGTGTTCACGGCGGTGGGGACCTGCGAACCGCAGGACGTCGTCGCCAACCGCCTGGATCCCTGGCACGGTTCGTGGTTCCACCCGTACTCGTTCGTCGACCTGAAGGTGGTCGGCTCACCGGACGGCGACGGGGACGACGCGTTCGTCGTCGACGTCTCCTTCCGGGCGCTGGGCTCCTGGGTGGTGCCGGTGCGCGCCGAGTTCACCGCGCCCGATCCGCGTACGGTCCTCATGCGCATCACGGAGGGCGAGGGGGCGACGTCCGTCGTGGAGACCCATGCCACCCCGCTGACCGCCGAGGGCGCGAGCAGGCCGCGTACCGCCGTGGTCGAGGCGATCGTCGCCGCCTCCGACCGCCGCGGCTTCGCCCTCGCCCGGGCGGCCGCCCCCGCCCTGCGCCCCCTGATGCGCCGCACGGCGGGCCGCCTGTGGCGCGACGACCTGGCCTACGCGGAACGCCGCTGGGCGCTGCGGAGCACCGGGCGCTTCCCGGGCTGAGCGGGCTACGAAGGCGGCCGGGCGGGGTGCGTCCCCGCCCGGCCGCCTTCAGCGTGCCGTCGCCAGGGCGCCCAGGGCCCGCAGGACCGGGGACCGGCCCGCGCGCGGCACCGTCCACAGGACCTGGCCGCGCACTCCCCGCGCCGCCAGCAGCGCGTTGGCCGCGAGGAAGCCCGTCGTGGCCGCCCGTTCCATCAGGGCCACCGGCAGATCGCACCGGACGGCGTCCCCGGCCAGCGTCAGCCAGGGGTGCGGGGTCCGCACCCGGGGCCGGCGGTCGTACGAACCCACCGGAAAGAGCGGGCAGTCGGCGCGCCACTCGTGCCGCGCGTCGATCACTTTCGCGTCCCGGGTCTCGGGGTAGATCTCGTGCAGCCGTTCCAGGAGCCCGCGTTGTACGTCCTCGGGCCGTCCGTCGGTGACCGCGTACGCGTGCAGTTCCACGACCGAGCCGCCGGTTCGCACGGCCCAGCGCCGGGCCTCGCCCTCGTAGCGGTCCAGGACGCTGATGTTGTCCAGTCCGTCGTACCCGCTGGTGCCGAGGAAGGCGGGCCGCTCGGGGCCGACCGGCCGGTCGAGCCAGAGCCGGGACACCAGGAACGGCGGAGCGGTCCGCATCGCGTCGATGTCGGCGCGCCACGCCTCGGTCCCCAGCCCGGGTGACGCGGCGACCAACTGCCGCAGCGCGCCCGGGTCGAGGGCGAGCACGACCGCCTCGTACGCGGTGGCGCCGGAACCGGTCCGCACCTCCGCGCCACCACCCTCCCGGGGCTCGACGGTGTCCACGGGGGTGCCCGTGCGCACGTCCGCGCCCAGCCGCTGGAGATAGTCGCCCAGCGGCTCCCACAGCGCCTGCGGGAACGGCTCGTCCGGCACGTCGAAGAGCAGCCCCTCCGACGAGCCGAGGAAGTAGACGTGGAACATCAGCAGCAACTCGGCCGCCGACAGCTCCGCGGGGTCGGCGAAGAAGCTCCGCGAGAACACCTCGAACGCCAGATGGTGCGCGGTCTCCGGGAAGCGCACCCCGTCGAGGAAGCGGGTCGCGCTGACGTGGTCGAAACGCTCGTACACCTCGGGCACCCGCACGTCGAGCAGCGGCAGCGCCGCGCGCGCGTTCATCGCGGCCAGGTCGCGCCAGCCGAAGGTGGGGCTCAGCACGACGAAGCCGAGGGCGCTGAACGGCGGGGTGCGCGGCACCTTCGCGAAGCTGTCCGTCAGGCCCCCGCTGTGCCGCAGCGGGTAGTCGGCGAGCGGGGTGAGCCGGTCGAGCCCGGGATCGGTGCGCCGCAGCAGACCGCGCAGGTTGTAGTACTGGCGGAAGAAGGCGTGGAAGCCGCGGCTCATCGTGACGTCGGAGCCGTCGGCCAGGCGGGTGCGCCGGCCCGCGAGCCGGCCGCCCAGGGAGTGCTCCCGCTCGTAGAGGGTCACCCGGGCGCCCCGCTCGGCCAGCAGGGTGGCCGCGGCGAGCCCCGCGATCCCGCCGCCGATCACGGCGACGGACGGCTCCTCCCCGGGTTCGAACCGGTCCCGGCCGGGCGCCGGCATCAGCACCTCGGCCTTGCGGTCGCGGCCGCGCCGGGCGGCGGGCCGGGTCTGGGCGGTCATCGGGCCGGCTCCGGATGCGCGGGGGAGCCGTTGCGGGCCAGGAAGGTGTGCACGATGCCGGTCTGCCAGCCGGCGACGGGCAGCGCCCGTACGTCCGTGAAGCCGGCGCGGGTCAGCCGGTCCCTGAACGCCGGGGCCGTGTCGAAGCGCAGCACGCTGTGGCCCAGGTGCCGGTACAGGGCGCGGTCGCCGGTGAGGGTGCCCATCGGGACGATCACCCCGCCGCACACCGCCCGCCACAGCGCCCGGTGGCCCGCCGACCCACTGAGGCTGTACTCGTGGACGGCCAGCCGCCCGCCCGGCCGCAGCAGACGGGCCCGTACGGTGTCGAGCACCTGGTCGGGCTCGGTGACGTTGCGGAACAGATAGGCCGCGAACACCGCGTCGTACGGGCCCTCGTCATCCGTGAGCGTCTCCTCGGCCGTGCGGTGCAGGAACCGCACCCGCTCCGGCCAGGGCTTGTCCAGCGCCCGGCGCAGCATGCCGGCCGAGGCGTCGACGGCGGTGATCCGGGCGCGGGGCGCGGCCCGCAGCAGGGCGCGGGTGGAGGCGCCGGTGCCGCAGCCGAGATCGAGGACGCGCAGCCCCTCGCCGTCCTGGGGCAGCCGCAACCGGCGTGCGGAGCGCAGGAGTTCTCTGCGGTAGCCGGGGTTGAGGGCGGTGAGGCGGTCGTAGGTGCCCGACGCGTGGTCGAAGGCGCGGGCCAGGTCGTGGTCGCGCAGCAGTGTCATGGGAGGCGGTCTCCGGATCGTGGTGCGGGGTGGGAACGGCGGGGCAGGAAGGGCAGTTCGAGCGCGGTGCGCAGCATCGGACCCACGGGGCCGCGCAGTCCGATGGCCCACTCCTCCCGCAGCGAGGTGGCGCCGTCGAGGAACCGCAGCAGCCGCTCGGCGGGGGTGTGGGCGAACAGGCAGGTGAAGAACGCGGGTCCGTCGAGGCGCCCGGTGTCCAGGGCGCGCAGCATGACAGCGTCCATGGCGAGCGCCCGCCGTCCGTGCGGCGGCGGAACGTGCGGGCGTCCGGCGGCCAGGGAGGCGGCGACGGCCCGGCTCTGGCGCTGCGCGGCGGCGAAGGTGTAGCCGGTGGAGGGGCGGGTCGCGCCGCCGGCCGTGCCGATGCGGTACACCGCAGGCCCGACCCGAACCGGGAAGCGCGCGTCGGTCATCGGCACGACACCCTGCTCGGCCGCCTCCACCGTGAACGGGCCCAGGCCGAGGACGTCGTGGCAGTACCGGTCGAGGGCCTTCTCGTACGCCGGTGTGGTCAGGGGCGTCCGGGAGAACTCCGTGTACTCGACGAGGGCGTGGTCCGGCGCGAGCGGCAGGACGTACCCGAAGGCGAGCCCGTGCCCGGGCTGCGGGACGCGGAAGTCCATCAGGTCGGCGACGCCGGGGTCGAACCGGGGCCGTGCCGTCCGCACGAACCAGCCCCGGAAGTGCTGGAGCAGCCGGGTGCGGGCGGGCGGCAGGGCGCCGAGCGGTCGCGAGTCGAAGACGAGCCGGGCCCGCACGGTGAGTGGACCGCCGTCGGGAGTCGTGCAGTCGACCTCCGCCCCGCCGGGTGTGTCGCGTACGGCGCCGGCCGTGGCGCGCAGGACACCGCAGCCGGGCCGCTCCGCCAGCCGGGCGTGCACGTACTCCTCGAACCGCGTCGAACGCAGCATCCGGTAGCGCAGCGGGGCCGGGTCGACGGTGTGCGCGGTGCCGTCGCCGCCGTGCACCCGCAGCCGTGGCCAGGACGCGCCGACGACGTCGTCCAGGCCGCCGTCGCCGTCGTCCCAGAAGCACCAGGTCCGGACCGGCGGGCGGACCGGGCCGTCGGGCGGCTCGACCACGAGCACCCGGACGTCGGTGGTCGCGGTCAACTGCTGCGCGAGGGAGAGCCCGGCCGCGCCACCGCCCAGCACGAGCACGTCGGTGTCCGGTCCGGGGCTGCTCACGCGACCCACCGCCGGGGGCCAGTGCCGTCGCCGCTCACGTGCCTCGCTCCGGATCTGTGGGTCGGGGGCCGTCTCGATACGTCCCGTCTTCCGCGCGCCGCCCACCTCCGGATGCACCGGGACCGGCCGGCACCCCGGAATCGCTCGGCCAAGCCCGCATAGCCCTCCTCGCCTCCTCGCGATCCGACCACGGTTACCGCGCCGGGCGGCCCACCGGCGGGCGGCCCGCCCGCAACCCCGGTACGGCCCACCCGAATCGCCCTGCGCGGAGCGCGTACCCGGTGCGCGGCGGTCGAGACGGCGGCGGTCAGACCGGCATACGGGCCTCCACGGCGGCGACGGCCTCCGCCAGGTTCGTCGCGCGCGGCATACCGGGCATCGGCGATCCCGCCCAGCCCGGCCCCAGGGGCAGTACGACCGGCCGCCGCCGGGCTCCCCGGACGCCCCACTCCATCCCGGCGACGTGCTGGGCCAGCGGCCTGCTCGCCGTGGACCGGGACTGGGCCCACAGCCCCACCACCGAGGGACCGGTCCGCCGTACGGCCGCCACCAGGGAACCGGCCGGCAGCGCCCCGCCGAACATCCGCACGGGGACGCCGCGTTCGGACAGGGCGGCGGCCAGCACCTCCAGCGGCAGGGTGTGGCTCTCCCCGGGCACGCACGCGAGGACGGCGACGGCGCCCGGACGGTCGACGGCCACCGGGGGCGCGGCGCGCCGCAGCGCGCCGGAGACATGCCAGGACAGGAAGTGCTCGACCTCGACATAGCGGTCGTCCGAACTCTCCCACTTCCGGCCGACCGCCTGCAGCGTCGGCATGATCACCTCGGTCCAGGCGGTGACCAGCCCGTGCTCCTCGATCGCGGCGGCGAGCAGGGCGTCCAGCGCGGGCGCGTCCAGGCGCAGCGCCGCGCGGGCGACCCCCTTGCACTCCTGCCGCACATCCCCGAGGCGCAGACCGCTGCCGGCCCGGCTGCGTCCGGGCGCGGCCCGCCGGGGCGGGGGTCCGGCGGTCGGCCGGGCGGTGGCGGTGTCGTCCGGTGCCCCCTCGCGGGCCAGGCGCGCCGCCTCGGCCGGGGGAAGGCCGTTGGCGGTCAGCGCGCACATGCGCTCCAGCCGCGCGACGTCCGCGGGCGTCCAGCGGCGGTGCCGGCCGCCGGTGTGCGCGTCCGGGCCCAGGCCGTAGCGCCGGTCCCAGGTGCGGACGGTGGTCGGCGCCACCCCGAGCCGCCGGGCGACCTCGCCCGTCGTCAGCCCGCCGCCGCGCCCGGCGTCCCCGTCGTCCCGCATGTCGGTGTCCACCCCGACAGTGTACGACGCACAAACGATGCGTGTTGTCTGCGTCGTTTCATGCTCAACAGACTGAGGACCGCGCCGGAGACCACGGCGACCGTCACGGCTCGACCGACGGCCTTCCGGCACCCGGCGAGCGGCAGGAGGAACCGGGCCATGAGCACGCGAACGCGAACCGCCACCATCCCGACCCGCCCCGCCGGCTCCGCGCCGGCCGAGGAGACCCTCTACGAGGAGGAGCTGGCCCGGGGCCTGCTCGCCGGCGACCAGCACGCCCTGGCGGGGATCTACCGGCGCTGGGGCTCGCTGGTGCACACCCTGGCCGCCCGTTCCCTCGGCGACCCGCACGAGGCCGAGGACGTCACCCAGCAGGTGTTCCTCGGCGCCTGGCGGGGACGGCACGGCTTCCGGCCCGAGCGCGGCCCGCTGGGCGCCTGGCTCGTCGGCATCACCCGCCGCAAGATCGCCGACGCGCTCTCCGCGCGGACCCGGCGCCTGGCCCTGGCCGACGCCGTCGGTGACGCCACCGGCCCGGCGTCCGGAGAGGGCACCGGCCCCGACGACGTCCTGGACCGGGTGCTGCTGGTGGACGCCCTGTCCCGGCTCCCCGCCCGCCAGCGGCAGGTGCTCTGCATGGCCTTCTACGACGACCTGACGCAGGCCCAGATCGCCGAGCGCACCGGCCTGCCCCTGGGCACCGTCAAGAGTCACACCCGCCGCGGCCTGTACCGCCTCCGTGGTGCGCTCGAACAGGGCCGCGCCGACAACCTGGCCGCCTGAAGCGGCTCGCCCGGCACCGGCCGCCCTGAAGCGGCTCGCCCGGCACCGCATCCACCGCGCGCCCGGCACCCGAAACAGCGACGAGCCCCACACCGGAGGGGGCTCCTCGCGAGAGGACGACCCATGACGGCCGCCCCCGGGCACCTCACGCCCGCCACCCTGGTGGAGTGGGCGCTGCGCGACGACGACCCCGGCGAGGACGGCGACACCGCCCGGCACCTCGCGGACTGCCCCGCCTGCCGGGAGCAACTGTCCCGGCTGCGACGGGTCGTGAGACTCGCCCGCGCGATCGAGACCCCGGACCTCCCCGAGCCCCCGTCCCGGCCGGTCTGGGAACGCATCGAACGGGACCTGCGCGGCACGGGGGAGCCGGACGCCGGCTGAGACGGCGCGCAGCCGTCCGGGTCAGGTCGCCTTCTCGGCCGTACGGCACACCGGGCACGTCATGCGCCGGGCCGGCCGGCTGTGGATCACCTTGCCCGGCTGCGCGGGCCCCCGCATCTGCACCGGTTCCGAGTGCACGTGCTCGGGGCACACCGCGGCCCCGCACACGTGGCACACCGCGACCGCGTCGGTGGCGCGGTCCAACTGGTTGCATTCGTAACAGTTCATATCCGGACCTCTCCGCCAGCGCGCCCGACAGTGTCGGCCCTGCACGCTTGCCGGGGGCCGGAGGTCCCCGGCGACTGCTCCGCATGGCTATGGAATGCCTGGTGGAGCCCCGCCGCAACTCAGGGGCGGGTGACGGCCCCTCACCCCGGTGGACGTGCTGGGCGGGACACGGCCCCCTCCGGCCGTGAGGATGAGCGGGTGCCGGGCCCCCGCGACGCGTCTCGGGCGGGCCCCGGCCGGTCGTCCCGACGCGAGGGAGAGGTATGAACCAGACGGACTCCGCCGGGAGCCAGGAGAGCCGGAGCCCGGGACACCCGGAACCGGACGCCGCCTTCGACCTCAGGCGGGTGGGGGCGCACCCCGACTTCTGGTACCCGGTCGCCCGGTCCCGCGCGGTCCGCCGCGGCCGGACCGTCGCCGCGGTCTTCGCCGGGGAGCGCATCGCGCTGTTCCGGACCCGTAGCGGCATCGTGCACGCCCTGGAGGACCGCTGCGCGCACCGGCAGGTGCCGTTGAGCATGGGCGTCGTGGAGGGCGAGACCCTGCGCTGCTGCTACCACGCCTGGGCCTACCGCGGCGACGGCCGTATCTCGCAGATCCCCTACCTCTCCAAGGGTGACCGCAGACCGCCGCGCGGTGTGCGCGGCTATCCCGTCCGCGAGGCGTACGGGCTGGTGTTCGTCTTCCCCGGCGACCCGGAGAAGGCCGCCGTCACCGACCCGCCCGACCTGCCCGCGTACGGTTCACCGCGCTACAGCACCATGACCTTCTCCCGGACGGTGCGCTGCCACTACTCGTTCATGCACGAGAACCTCCTCGACATGAACCACCAGTTCCTGCACCGGGGCGTCGTCGGCACCCTGCACCCCGAACTGCTCGGGTACACCACCACCCCGCGCTCGGTCGAGGCGCGGTACCTGTTCACGCACGCCGGGGGCAAGCGCAATCGCGGCGCCGGCCTGCTCGCCGCCGAGGGGCTGGGCGGCAGGGACTCCGCGGACGTGATGACGATCCGCACCGAGTACCCGTACCAGACGCTCGACCTCGTGCCCGAGGGCGCGGACCATCCGGCGTTCCGGCTGTGGGCGGTGTACGTCCCCGAGGACGCCGAACAGCGCGTCTGCCACGCCTACGGACTACTCATGATCGAGAAGCAGAAGGTGCCGGGCGCGCTGCGGCTGGCCTGGCCGCTCATCCGGCGCTTCACCGAGCGGGTGTTCGCCGAGGACCGGATGGCCGTGGAGGCCGAGCAGCGGGCCTGGGACGAGCAGGGCGGGGACCGCAACCACGAGGTCTTCCCGCTCATCCTGGACGTCCGCTCGGTGCTGCGCGGCAACGGCGTCCCGCTCGGCGCCGCGACCCCGGTGTGCGGGACGGCGTCCGCCGGCTGCGCCCCGCCGGCGGCGGCCCACCGGCCGTACGCGGGGGACCGCCCCGCGTACGGCGGGCCGGGCGTCGAGTTCCCGGCGGTGGACGGCGGCTGACCGGCCGTGGCCGGTCCCGGATCAGCCCGCCGCGTTGTCGACCCGTAGCCGCACCTGCTCCTCCAGGCGGGCCAGGCTGCCGTCGAGGGCCTCGCCCACCCGGGCCTCGCCGGGGTCGTGGCGCTCGTCGAAGAAGGACAGATGGAGCGTCACCTCGCTGGCGCCGCTGTCGATCCCGGCCACCTGGAGCCAGCCCGCGTAGGCGCCGTCGTCACGCGTGCCCCACTCCAGCCGCATCTGCTCCGGCCGGGCCCGCAGCAGCGCGGCGGTGTCCTCGTCGGTGCGGTCCTCGTGCACGGTCACGGCGGGCGGGTCGTCCGCCTCCACGTGCACGGCGTCCGGCAGCCAGCTGTCCAGCCGGTCCAGAGCGGCGGCCTGGTCGAAGACGTGCTCGGGCTGCGCGGGCATCGTGCGGGAACGCTCGTACTCGGTCATCGCTGCACCAGCCTTGCCTCGGGTGTTCCGGCGGACCGCGTTCCCGGGCCGCGCGGACATAACCGTCCCACCCGGGACGGGCGGGACGGATGCGCGCTCATAGGACACCCGCGCCGGGGTACGCGGGCCGGGTCCAGGTGGCTGCCGTGGCTCCGTGCGACGCGTGGGAGCACACGGCATGACGGGAGGGTGGGCACGGGAACGTGACGATCGGCGATGCGGTGAGCGCGTGGCTGGGTGCCGGGGCGCTGCTCGCGGCGGTGCTGCCGCGGGTCGTGGCCGGACGGCCGCTGTCGCTGCCGCTGGTGTTCCTGGCGGCGGGCGTCGGCGTGTATCTGCTGCCCCTGCCGCTGCCCGAGGTCGATCCGGTGGCCGACCGGCTGGTCACCGAGCATGTCACCGAGGTCGGGGTGATCATCGCGCTGATGGGCGCCGGGCTGGCCCTCAACCGGCCCGTCGGGCTGCGGCGCTGGGGCACCACCTGGCGGCTGCTGGGCATCACCATGCCGCTCACCGTCGTGGCGACCGCGCTGACCGCCTGGTGGCTGCTGGACTGGCCGCCCGCCGCCGCGCTCCTGCTCGCCGCGGTCCTCGCGCCGACCGACCCGGTGCTCGCCTCCGAGGTGCGGGTGGGGGAGCCCACCGAGGACCCGCACGACGAGGACGAGGTGCGCTTCTCCCTCACCAGCGAGGCGGGACTCAACGACGGCCTCGCGTTCCCCCTCACGTACGCGGCGCTGGCGCTGCTGGCCGCCGCGGGCAGCGGCTGGTCGGCCGACTGGATCGGCGGCTGGGTCGCCCACGACGTCCTCCTGAAGTGCGTGGTCGGGGTGGTGAGCGGTCTGGTCATCGGACGGCTCCTCGGGTGGCTGTTCTTCTGGACCCGCCGGCCGGTGCTGCGGCTGTCCGAGCACCGCGAGGGCTTCGTCGCGGTGGGCGCCACCTTCCTGTCGTACGGCGTGACGGAGCTGGTCGGCGGCTACGGCTTCCTGGCCGTGTTCGTCACGGCGTGCGCGCTGCGCGCGGCCGAGCGCGCCCACGGCTTCCACAACGTCCTGCACGACTTCGTGGAGCAGATCGAGCGGCTGTTCACCGCCGCCGTGCTGTTCCTGCTGGGCGCGTTCGTCGCCCGGGGCGGCCTCGACGCGCTGACCTGGCAGGGCGCCGTCACCTCGGTGCTGCTGCTGGTGGTGATCCGCCCCTGGGCCGGCTGGTTCGGGCTGCTCGGCGGGCGGCCGGGGCGCCGGGAGCGATGGGTGATCGCCGCCTACGGCATCCGCGGCATCGGCTCGCTGTACTACCTCGCGTACGCCCTCGGGCACCACGACTTCCCGGTGCCGGCGCGGGAGCTGTGGGCGGTCGTGACGTTCACCGTGCTGGTCTCCGTCGTCGTGCACGGGGTGACGGCGGGCCCGGTGGTGGGCCGCCTCGACCGGTTGCGTGACAGGGGCGCGCAGAGCGCGCGGGACGGCGGACCAGAAGCTGCGGATCGAGCGCGGCCCCCGCAGGCTGAACGGGGGCGGCCCGGACACCGACGGAAGTGGGACGGCGTGGACGACGCGGAGCGCGAGGAGACCTGGAGCGACTTCCGGGAAGCGGTGAACATGTCACCGTCCCGGCTCGACGAGTGGCTGGCGACCGACGAGTCGCGCGAGGCCGGGCAGCACAAGGACGGCGGCGAGTCCACCGGGCACGCCTCCGGGCGGCGGATCGCCGAGATCCTCCGTACGAGGAAGGACGACCTGACGGACGACGACTACGGGCACATGCGCAAGGTCGTCGGCTATGTCCGCCGCCATCTGGCACAGCGGCCGTCGGGAGACGTCGAGGACAGCCGCTGGCGGCACTCGCTGATGAACTGGGGGCACGACCCCCTGGCCTGACGGTCAGCGCGGGGCGATGGCCGCCTCCGCCGCGGTCCTGATGCGTTCGCCGAAGGCGGGCGCGTCCTTGCGGGCGGCGGCGACGGCCAGCCCCACCAGGAGCTTGCCGACCCCGTGGCCCTCCAGGACGTTGTAGAGATGGACCCGGGTGCGGCCGTCGTCCAGCGGCTCCAGGTCGTAGCCGCCCTCGTCGGCCGTCACGCTGTTCTTCGACACCTCGGCCCAGCGGATCCTCGAGGGCGCCTGGAGCTCGGTGATGCGGAACTCTCGGGCGCTCTTCATCCCGGCGTCCTTGACGGTGCTCCGGAAGACGGTGCCCACGGTGGTCGGGGCGTCGGGGACCCGCTCGATGCGCTGCACACGGGGGCTGAACTGAGGGTCGTTGCGGCCGTCGGCGAGATAGTCGAACACCGCGGCCACGGGCCGGTCGACCTCGAAGGTCGTCTCGAACTGTCCGGACATCGGCACTCCTCCCAAGTCGGAGCCGTCGTCTGCCCGCGACCCTAAGGGAGAGCGGGTCGGCCCGCGAGGCGAACGGGGGAATGCCCAGGATTCCTACGCGCCGGGGCCGGCCGCCATGACCGCCCGGATGGTCTTGCCGTGTGCGGTCGGCGTCACGGTGACCTCGCGGCTGAGCTGCCGCACGAGGGGCCAGCCGAAGCCGCCGGGCGCGGTCGAGCGGGTGCGCGGCACCGTGTGCGGGGCGGTGGGCGAGGCGTCGGTGACGCTGACGGTGAGGGTCTCGCCGTCGAGGGTGGCGTCGAACGCGACGAGCCCGCCGCCGTGCCGTACGGCGTTGGTGACGAGTTCGGTGACGACGAGCAGGATGTCGTCGACCGTGGTCGAGGAGGGCGCCTCCGCCTGGGCGCGGGTGCCCAGGAGGGCGCGGACGTGGGAGCGGGCCATGGCGGCGGTGACGGGCCGCGCTTGAGGTTCGGCGGCGAGGTCTGCTGCGGTCACATCTCCTCCTTCATGTCCCACTTGCCCGTAACACCCCTTTCCCTGGTTCCCGCATCGCGGGCGAGTATGACTGGTCATCACCGACGAGAATTGATCTCCTCGCGGATCAGGTCCAGGGCCGACGTCAGGTCCGGGGCCGTGGTGAAGACGCGGGCGGTGTCCGTGAGGTCCAGCAGGCGCCGCACGAGCGGGCTCACCGCCATCAGGACGAACGGCAGACCGGCGGTGGCGTGGTCCTGCCGGGCGGTCAGCAGCGCGTGCAGCAGGGAGGAGTCGGCGAAGGTCACCTCGCCCAGGTCCACGACGGTGGCCAGGGCGGCGCCGTCCCGGGGCGCGGCAAGGGCGGCGGTGACGGCCTCGGCCTCGTCGGCGTCGAACTCGCCGGTGACCCGGACGAGGCGCACGTCCTCGTCCACGGTCTCGATGATCTCGGCTTCGTCGTTCACCGGAGCATTCTCACAGGTGGCCGCGCGCGCGAGAAAGGTGGGTGCGCATCGGCCCCCCACCCCCGCCCACCGCGAGCGGTGACGGCCGGGACCGGCGGGGCGCAGGGCGGGTGCCGCACGGGTCACGTCCGGCGGGGCGGTGCGGGCGGGGGTGCCGCGCCGGCCTCGCCGGACGCGTCCGGGGCGTCGGCGGCACGGCCCGCGGAGCCGTCGAAGAGCTCTGCGGTGCCGGTCAGGTCCAGCAGGCGCCGCAGCACCTCGGGCCGGTTGTCCAGGTGCAGCGGGGTCCCGGCCTCGCCACTGGCGCGGTGCACCATGAGCAGCGAGGCGAGGCCGAGCGAGTCGCACAGCGTCAGCCGGGCGCAGTCGAGGCGCAGCCGCCGGGGCGCCGGGTCGGCGCGCAGCAGGGCGCGCGCCGCCTCGGTGAGCTCGTCGGCGCTGTCCCAGTCGAGGTCGCCGGTGATACGGATGTGCGCGTCACCGGTGGCGTCGAGGGCCGTGTCCAGGTGGAAGACGCTGTCGTCGGATGCGCTGCTCATACGGGGGCGCCGGATTCGGGGGCGGGGGGACGGGCGGCACGCCGGCGCAGCGTGTCCCGTCCCTCGGCGAGCAGGCCGAGCGTGCGGGGGAAGTCCTTCAGCTCGTCCTGGAGCAGCACCAGGGTGGGGTCCAGGACGCGGGCGGGCACCTGGCGGGCCTCCAGGATGTCGGCCGTCCAGTCCAGGAACCCGGTGAACAGGGAGCCGTCGTCGGTGTAGAGGGCGCACGCGAGGAACTCCACGATGTGCAGCACGTCCTCGGCGGTGCGCTCGCGCTGCTCCGCGCTGTAGTCGCGCATCGCGGGCACCCGTTCCTCCAGCCCCGCCAGGGTGCTTCTGACCACCTGCCGTCTGGCGCGTGTGACCAGCGTGTACTCCTGGTCGATCAGGTGCGGCAGGTCGTCGACGCTCTGCCGGACGGCACCGCCGGCCGGGCGGGGCAGCCCGCGCTCCAGCAGACCTGCGGCGGTCCGGGCGTCCGGGGCCCAGGCGTCGGCGCCCAGCAGCCGGGCGTAGCGGCCGTCGGCGCCGAAGGCGGCGCCCCCGGCGACGACCGGGATGCCGAGGGCCTGGACGGCGGTGATCGCGCTGTGCGCGGCCGGCAGCCGCAGGGGCAGCGAGGACGACAGGGCCACGGCGGAGGGCGCGGTGGCGTGGAGGTGGGCGATGAGGTGCGGGGTGGGGACCTGGGCGCCGAGGAAGTCCACCCGGTGGCCGCGCAGCCGCAGCACCTCGGCGAGGAGCCGGGCGGGCAGGGCGTGCCACTCGCCGTCCACGCAGGCGACGGTCACCGCGACACGGGCGTCGTCGGTGGCCGGGGCGGGGACGCGGTGCGCCATGGCGGCGATGATCCGCTCGTGGATCGCGGTCGCGGAGTGCTCCTGGGCGACCGTGAAACGGTTCTCCGCCCAGGCCCGGCCGACCTCCCGCTGGGTGTGGGCGATGACGTCCAGGAGGACGTCCTGCGGGTCGGCGCCGTCGTCCAGCGCGGTGAACACCGCCCGGGCGGCGGCGTCCTCGTCGCGGGCGCACACGGCCTGCCACAGCTGCTCACGGGCCCGCTCGAGCGTCCCGTCCTCCTGCGCGGTCGTCATGTCGGTCATGCGGTGTACCTGCCCGCCGTATGTCCGTCCACGGCTGTGAGATGCGTCGTACGGGGCGCGGTGATCGCCATCACCGCGATGTCGTCGTGCCGGTTCTCGCCGATCCACTCGGCGACGAGCATGTGGATCCGCTCGACGACGGCCTCCGCGGGCATCCCGGCGCACTCGGCCAGCGCGGCCCGCAGCCGGTCGTCGCCGAACATCACGTCGCCGAGCGGCCCGCCCCGGGCCTCGGTGACGCCGTCGGTGAACAGCAGACAGCTCTCGCCCGGCCGCAGATCCACCTCGGCGGTGGTCGACTTCACGTCGGGCAGCACACCGATCAGGGTGCCGGACGTCCGCGCCTCCTCGACGGTGCCGTCCTGCCGGACGATCAGCGGCAGCGGGTGCCCGGCGCTGGTCAGCGACAGATGCGTGGTGTTCTCCTGGCGCAGCACCGAGGCCAGCACCAGGGTGGCGAACCGGGTGTGCCGGCTGTTCAGCAGCGTGCCGTTGAGCAGGCGCAGCAGATGCTGGTGGTCGCCGGCCAGCGGGAGCAGCGCCTGGAGCGTGCTGCGGATCTTCCCGGTGAGCACGGCGGCCTCCAGGCCCTTGCCGCACACGTCGCCCAGCACGGCGAGGGTCTTCTCGCCGGGGGCGGCGCCGGGGTGGACGTCGTAGAAGTCCCCGCCGACGCGCTCGGTGTCCTGGGCGGTCCGGTAGCTGCCGGCGAACTCCACGCCGTGCACCCGACGCAGCATCGGCGGCAGCAGGTCCGCCATGAGCGTGGCCGTGATGGACGTCTGCTCCATGTAGAGGCGGGCCGCGGACAGTGCGGCGCCCGCGCGGGCGGCGAAGACCCGTGCGAAGGACTCCTCGGAGGCGTCGAAGGCGGCGTGGTCGCTGCGCCGCAGCAGGATCAGGGCCCCGGCCGGGACGCCGTGCCCGGGCAGGGGAGTGACCACGACCGAGCCCACCGGACCGTCGAAGCCCTCCGGCACGGCCCACTCGGGCAGCGCGGACGGGTCGATCCAGCGGGACGGCACGGGCGGGAAGCCCTGCAGGGCCTCCTTGAGGCCGGGCACGTCGGCGGGCTCGATGCGGGCCGTCCGGTGGACGACGCCGTCCCCGGCGCAGAGCGACAGCGGGTGGCGGCGTCCGGCGGCGGGGGCGACGAGAACGGCCGCGTCGGCCAGGTACCGGGTCGCCAGCTCCACGGCCACCTCCATGCACCGCTCGGTGTTGAGGGACGCGAGCAGCCGGCTGGAGGCCTCGGCGAGAAAGCCGTGACGTTCCTTCTCGCTCCTGAGGGCCGTCTCCGCGAGTTCGCGGTGGGTGTCGTCGACGAGCCACCACACCACCTGGCCGTCCGCGCCGGGTGTCGCGTGCGCCTCCAGCGTCCACTGTCCGTGACGGCCGCGTACGGGCCCACCGGCGTCCTCGCCGCCCGTGACGGCGGCGCGCCGGTGGCCCTCGACGAGCCAGTCCGGTGCCACGTCGGCGAGCGGGATGCCGGGGCCGGCCGCGGGGAAGAGCCGGGCGGCCTGTGCGTTGATCTCCACGAGGGCCCCGGCCGTGTCCACGACCAGAGCGGGGTAGGGTGCCCGCATCCACGCGGTACCCACGGACGACAAGAGCTCCTGCCCCTGGGGCAAGGAGCCTTCAACACGCGTCATAAATTCGTCAGCTCCGCACCTGTCGGACCTGATCACCCTTCGCTCGACGACAACGGTCACACTTCGTCCCGAGCCTCGCAGCACAGCGCGAGGCCCGTCAATCTCGGCCGGAAGCGGGCGACGACGGCGGGAAGTCCCCGCTCTCAGCGGGTCCCGCGCCGTACACCGTGCGAAGCGCGATCCCTCCGGGTACCCGGATCGTTCGGGGCGTAACGCGCCGCCGGGGCCGCAGCGGGCGGCCGGGGCCGGCCCAGGGCGACCCCGAGCAGCACCAGGGCGAGCCCGCCGTACTGCTTCAGGGTCAGCGCCTCACCGGCGACCGCGACCCCGAGGAGGACCCCGGTGACGGGATTGAGGAGTCCGACGAGTCCCACGGTCCCCGCCGGCAGATGGCGCAGCCCGGTGAACCAGGCGACGAAGGCCAGCGCGGTGGCCACCAGCCCCGTGAACGCGAAGGCGAGCAGCGCGGGGCCGGACAGCGCGGGCGGGCCGCCCTCCACCGCCACCGCGAACGGCAGCAGGAGCAGGCCGCCCGCCGTGAGCTGCCAGGCCGTCGAGGCGAGCACGTCGACGTCCGCGCTCCACCGCTTGGTCAGGATGTGACCGAAGGCCGAGACGAGCATCGCCGCCCCCGAGGCGAGCACCCCCGGCACGCTCACCGACTCACCGCCCGTCAGCACCATCAGACACACCCCGGCCAGCCCGGTCGCCGCACCGGCCAGATGTGCGAGGCCGGGCCGCTCGGACACCAGCGCCCAGGCGATGAGCAGCATCGCCACCGGGGAGGCCGCCATCACCGTCGACGCCACGCTCGTGGGCAGCAGCTGGGAGGCGGCGTAGACCAGGACGAAGAACACGCTCACATTGAGCAGGCCGAGTATCGCGGCGCGCCCCCACCAGGCCCCGCGCGGGAGCTTCCGGCACAGGGCCAGCAGCACGAGCCCGGCGGGCAGCGCCCGCAGAGCGGCTCCGTAGAGCGGCCGGTCGGCCGGGAGGTACGCATGGGTGACGTAGTAGTTGGCCCCCCAGGCCACCGGCGCGAGCGCGGTGATCGACACCCACCGCATATTGGCTTCCATGGAAGACAATATAGCTTCCCGGGAAGCTATTGTGATGGGATGAACGGCATGGAACCTGGTGAACCCCTCGACCGCGTGGCCCGCATCCAGGCGGAATGGCGCCGGGAACGGCCCGACGTGGACATCCGCCCCCAGGGCGTGATCGGCCGGCTGCACCGCCTGGCCGACCGGCTGACCGAGGAACTCGCCCTCGTCTACGGCCACTACGGGCTCAGCGAGGGAGAGTTCGACGTGCTGTGCGCGCTGCGCCGCGCCGGTGAGCCCTACGAGCGGGCACCGGGCGAGCTCGCGGCCCACACCATGGTCACCACCGGCGCCATGACGAAGCGGATCGACCGCCTGGAGCGCGCCGGACTCGTCACCCGCCGCCGCTCCGCCGACGACCAGCGCGGCCGGATCGTGGCCCTCACCCCGCCCGGCCGGGAACTGATCGACCGCGCCTTCACCGACCACATGCGCAACGAACGGCGGCTGCTGGACCTGCTCTCGCCCGACGAGGCCGACACCCTGGAGACCCTGCTGACCACCTGGCTGTCCCGCCTCGACGAGCCCCGGAGCACCTGAAGACACGGAAGAGCCCCGGCCGCCTGTCGCGACCGGGGCTCTTCTCCGAACGGGTGAGGGCGCCCGCCCTCACCGGTCACCGCTTGGCGGCCTCGGCCGCCTCCGTCTCCGTACCGGCCCGCGCCGTCGTCAGCGTGCCGCCCGCGTTCTCCAGGTGCGCCCGGACGAACCACTGGAACTGCTCCAGGTCCCGCAGCTGCTCGATGAGCAGGTCCTCCGTGGCCGGGTCGATCTCCCCGACGACCTTGATGGCGTCCCGGACGTCCTCGATGACCCCGGTGTAGACGAGGTCCAGCGCGCCGAGGTGCGCCAGCGCGTCCTCCCGGCCGATCGAGTAGTCGTCCCAGGTCCGCTCCTTGACCAGGGAACCCGGCGTGCCCTGCGCGACCCCGCCGAGGGCGGCGATGCGCTCGGCCGTGTCGTCGGCCATGTCCCGCACCCGGTCGACCTGCGGGTCGAGCATCTGGTGCACGGCGATGAAGTGCGGGCCCACCACGTTCCAGTGCACGTGCTTGAGCGTGAGGTGAAGGTCGTTGAGGGCGTGCAGCCGCAGGCGCAGGACGTCGATGAGCCGCCCCGCCGCCTCGCGCTCGATGCCGGGCACCGTGTACTTGGGGGTGAGGTCCTTCGCCATGTTCGCTACTCCTCTTCAGAAAGGGTGAAGTAGGAATCAGGTGCCCTGCTTTCGCCGGGGCAGACCTGTGATGCGCCTTTCATTCACTGATCGGACCACCGGGCCGTGGACCGGTCGGGTGAGCGCCACCCGGCCGGTCCACCGGCTCTCAGGCCACCCGGACCCCGACGATGCACGTGTCGTCGTCCGTGTCCGACTTGCTGTACGTGAGCAGCCGGTCCAGCTGCTGCTCCAGCGTGGGCGGCACCGTCCGCGCGGCCACCAGCAGCTGCGTCAGCGACTCCTCCACCGACCGGTCCCGCCGCTCGATCAGACCGTCCGTGTACATGAGCAGGGTGTCGTCCACGGCCAGCTGGACCTCACCCTCCTCGTACGTGGCCTCCGGCACCGCGCCCAGCAGCAGGCCCTTGACCAGCGGCAGCGGACTGGCCTCGGTGCCGCGCACCAGCACCGGCGGCAGATGCCCGGCCCGCGCCCAGCGCAGCGTGTGCCGCTCCGGGTCGTACAGGGCGCAGACGGCCGTCGCCGTCACCCCGCCGGTCAGATGGTGGACGACCATGTTGAGCCAGGACAGCAGCTGGGCGGGGCCGGCACCCGTCACCGCGAGGCCGCGCAGCGCGTTGCGCAGCACCACCATGCTGGTCGCCGCGTCTATGCCGTGACCGGCGACGTCCCCCACGCACAGCAGCACGAGCCGCGACGGCAGCACGACCGCGTCGTACCAGTCGCCGCCGACCAGATGCTGGGTCTCGGCAGGCCGATAGCGCACCGCCACCCGCAGGCCGGGGGCGTCCAGCGGGGCCTGCGTGGGCGGCATGATCGCGTGCTGGAGCTGCAGGGCCAGCCGGTTGCGTTCGCTGGCCTGCTGCTCGGAGTGGGCGAGCTGGTCCCGGGTGGCGGCCAGCGCCACCTCCGTCCAGTGGTGCGCGGAGATGTCCTGGTAGGCGCCCCGGACGACGAACAGCCGGCCGTCGGTGTCCAGCTCCGGCTCGGCGACCACACGGATGTGCCGGGTCACGCCGTCCGGACGCTGGAGCCGGAAGGCCACCGAGGCGGGCCGCCGGTGGTGCAGCAACGTGCGCAGGAACCGTCCGATGGCCACCGCGTCGTCCGGGTGGGCGTGCGCCGGCAGGTTCTCCAGCGGGATCGGACCGTCGGACGGCGGCTTGCCGTACAGGTCGTACAGCTGCCCGTTCCAGGTGATCTCACCGGTGATCAGGTTCTCCTCGAACCCGCCGATCCGGCCGAGGCGCTGCGCGTGCTGCAGGAGGCTCGCCAGCCGTGCCGTCTCGTCCTCCATGCGCCAGATCAGCAGGACGCAGCCGCCGTGCCGGCTCGCGTGGATGTCGGCGACCGCCGCCAGCGGCACCTCGTCCACCAGCGCGGTCAGCCGCATCCGCCGGGCCCGGAACGGCTCACCCGTGGCGTACACCCGCTCGACCTGGTCGAACAGCTCGCTCTCCCCGGCGGCCATCGGATACGCCTCCAGCAGCAGCGAACCGGTGACGACGCCCCGGGGACGGCCGCTCGGGTCCAGGAAGCGGCTGTTGACGTGGTGGATGCGGAAGTCGACCAGCTCCCCGTCCGCGTCCAGGTACGGCAGCAGCACCAGCGCCGGATCGTGCAGGCCGTCGGCCAGGTCCATCAGCTCGGCCACGTCCGGCAGCACGCCCGGACGCCACTCGTCGCCCGGACGGGGCGGCGTCGACGTCTCCAGGGTGTGCGCGCACAGCTCGGCCAGCGCCTCCACCTGACGGACGATCTGCGGGGACTGCGGCTCGATCGGCCCCGGCCACACGATCTCCAGCACACCGTGGATCCGGCCGCCGGTGCCCGCCGGTACGGCCGCCCGGCCGCCGTCCGGATGGAGGTGCTGACCGATCGAGGGCAGCTGGGTGTCGGACAGGCAGCCGATCCAGTGCCCCGACCGCTCACCCAGCCCGCGCCGTGCCACGGTCGCCACGCCCGGCGGGACGTACCGCCAGCGCCCCGCCTCCGCCGCCGAGAACCCGGCGCTGCCCGCCAGCGTCAGCGAGCCGTCGGAGCCCAGCGCCCAGATGGCCACGGCCTCCGCGCCGATCGGCCGCAAGGCATGCTCCATCAAGGACTCGGCCACGGCCTGCGCGTCATGCGCGGCCAGCGCCCCGCTCTCGGCGGCCCGCAGCCGCACCGCCGACGCGCCGCTGTCCCGGTCCTCGGCCGTGCTCGCGAGGAACGCGCTGGTCACCTCCGCGACCCGGTCCCGTGCCGCCTGGTTGATGACCTCGACGGCGAACTCCAGCGGGGACATGCCCGCCTGCTCGGTCAGCTCGGCGAGCTGCCGGGCCGCCTGCGCGGGACCGCAGCCCAGGCGCTCCACGAGGATGCCCTTGGCCAGCTCGATCAGGGCCCGCCCGTCGGCCTCGGCCTGCGCCTCGCGCACCTCCCGGCGCAGCCGCTCCACGGTCGCCGCGAGTCTGCCGACGGGGGAGCGCTGCGCGTCGCCGTCGCCGGCCGGCACCTCGATCACCGCGAGGTCGTCGCCGTCGGGGACGGCGACTTCGGTGGACCGCTCGTCGGGCAGCGGCTCGGCGCCCCGGGGAGGACCGGTGGGCTCCGGCTCGGCCGGCTGAAGTGGATGGCTCACGGTTGACCTGTTCGTCGGCGGGGACGTCCGGGGACGCCGGGCGGTCGGCTGGTGCGCGCGGCGGTACGGCCGCCCGTCAGGGCGACAGCCAGTGCTGGACGCGACTGATGAGGTCGTTGGTGTCCACGGGCTTGGTGACGTAGTCGTTGGCCCCGGACGCCAGACTCTTCTCCTGGTCGCCCGGCATCGCCTTCGCGGTGACGGCGATGATCGGCAGATCCGCGTACTGGGGCATCGCGCGGATCTCCGCGGTGGCCGCGTAGCCGTCCATCTCCGGCATCATCACGTCCATCAGGACCAGCGAGACATCCGGGTGCGCCAGGAGCGTCTCGATGCCCCGGCGGCCGTTGTCGGCGTGCAGCACCTGGAAGCCGTGCAGCTCCAGCGCCCCGCTGAGCGCGAACAGGTTGCGCGCGTCGTCGTCCACCACCAGCACCGTACGGCCCGCGAACGCGCTGTCCACGACCTGCGTCATCGCCCGCTGCGGCTCCTCGGGACGCACCAGCTGCAGCACGTCCCCCGGCTCCTCGGCGGACAGGTGCAGCGTGATGCGCTCGCGCAGCTCGTCCAGGCTGGAGAGGAAGTCCAGCGGCCGGCCGCTGGCCCGCGAGCGCAGCGCCTGCTCCTGCGCCTGGTCCACATGGTGACCGGTGTGCACCAGCACCGGCACACTCGCCAGCGCCGAGTCGCCCTCCATGGCCTGCAGCAGCCGCGCGCCCTCCTCGTCGGCCATGCCGAGCTCCAGGACGACACAGTGGCAGGGCTCCGCGGCCAGGGTGCTCGCCGCCTCCTGCGCCCCGACGGCCGTGATGATGTCGATCGCGCCGAGCCGGTCGTCGGCGTCCGGCGCGATGTCCGCGACGGCCCGCTCGGCGACCAGGGTGAGCAGACCGCGGGTGCGGCCCTCGACGACGAGCAGCCGGCGTCTGCGCTGCTCGGGCGCCTTCACGGACGACGTCTCCGAGGCCGTGGCCGGCGGCAGTTCGGCCGTCGCGTCCTGCTGCTCCAGGGACCGGGCGGTGCCGTCGAGCACCCCCTCGAAGTCGGCCCGCGCCACCGGCAGATACAGCGTGAACGTGCTGCCCTGGCCGGGTGTGCTCTCCACGGTGACCGCGCCGCCCAGCAGATGGGCGATCTCCCGGGTGATCGACAGACCGAGGCCGGTGCCGCCGTACTTGCGGCTGGTCGTGCCGTCCGCCTGCTGGAACGCTCCGAAGATCGTCTCCAGTTGCTGCTTGGGGATGCCGATACCGGTGTCCTTGACGCGGAAGGCCACGACGGGACCGCCGCGCAGGACGCCCATGGGCACCTCACGGTCCGCGGCCGGCTCGATCCGCAGCTCGACGCCGCCCTGCTCGGTGAACTTCACCGCGTTCGACAGCAGGTTGCGCAGCACCTGCCGCAGCCGGGAGCCGTCGGTGAGCAGGTCGGCCGGTGTGCCCGGCGCGGTCGCCACCGCGAAGTCCAGGCTCTTCTGCGTCGTCATCGGGCGGAACGTCACCTCGACGTACTCCAGCAGCTCACGCAGCGGCACCCGCTCGGGCGTGACGTCCATCTTGCCCGCCTCGACCTTCGACAGGTCGAGGATGTCGTTGATCAGCTGGAGCAGATCCGAGCCCGCGGAGTGGATGATGCCCGCGTACTCCACCTGCTTCGGCGTGAGGTTGCGCGACGGGTTCTGCGCCAGCAACTGGGCCAGGATCAGCAGGCTGTTGAGCGGGGTGCGCAGCTCGTGGCTCATGTTCGCCAGGAACTCCGACTTGTACTTGGAGGCCAGCGCCAGCTCCTGCGCGCGGGTCTCCAGCTCCTGCCGGGCCTGCTCGATCTGGAGGTTCTTCGCCTCGATGTCGCGGTTCTGCGAGGCCAGCAGGGACGCCTTCTCCTCCAGCTCCGCGTTGGAGCGCTGCAGTTCGTCCTGCTGCACCTGCAACTCCTCGGAGCGCTCCTGGAGTTCGGCCGTGAGGCGCTGTGACTCATCCAGCAGCTCGTCGGTGCGCGCGTTGGCCACGATGGTGTTCAGGTTGACGCCGATGGTCGGCATCAGCTGGGCCAGGAAGTCCTGGTGGATCTGGGTGAAGCGGGTCACGGACGCCAGCTCGATCACGCCGAGGACCTGGTCCTCGACCACGATGGGCAGCACCACCAGGGCGCGCGGGACCGTCTGCCCGAGGCCGGAGGAGATGGTCACGTAGTCCGCGGGCAGCTCCTCGACGCTGACGGTACGGCGGTTGCGGGCCGCCTGGCCGAGCAGCGAGCGGCCCACCCGGATGCGCTCCGGCCGGTCGGTGGCCTCGGGGTAGCCGTACGAGCCCACGAGCCGCAGCTCGGGTCCGCGGTCGGTGTCCTCGGCCGCGTAGAAGGCGCCGTACTGGGCGGAGACCAGCGGGGCGAGCTCGTCCATGATGAGCTCGGCGACGACCGGCAGGTCCCGGTGGCCCTGCATCAGGCCGGAGATCCGGGCCAGGTTGGTCTTGAGCCAGTCCTGCTCCTGGTTGGCCCGGGTGGTCTCCCGCAGCGAGCCCACCATGGAGTTGATGTTGTCCTTCAGCTCGGCGACCTCGCCGGACGCCTCCACGGTGATCGAGCGGGTCAGGTCGCCCTCGGCGACCGCGCTGGCCACCTCGGCGATGGCCCGGACCTGCCGGGTGAGGTTCCCGGCCAGTTCGTTGACGTTCTCCGTGAGCCGCTTCCAGGTGCCCTCGACGCCCTCGACCTCCGCCTGGCCGCCGAGCCGGCCCTCGCTGCCGACCTCGCGGGCGACGCGGGTGACCTCGGCGGCGAACGACGACAGCTGGTCGACCATCGTGTTGATGGTGGTCTTGAGTTCCAGGATCTCGCCGCGGGCGTCGACGTCGATCTTCTTCGACAGGTCGCCGTTGGCCACCGCCGTCGTCACCAGGGCGATGTTGCGGACCTGACCGGTCAGGTTGTTCGCCATCGAGTTGACGTTGTCGGTGAGGTCCTTCCAGGTGCCCGCCACGTTCGGGACGTGCGCCTGGCCGCCGAGGCGGCCCTCGGTGCCGACCTCGCGGGCGACACGGGTGACCTCGTCGGCGAACGCGGACAGCGTGTCGACCATGGTGTTGATGACGTCCGCGAGGGCCGCGACCTCACCCTTGGCCTCGACGGTGATCTTCTGCGACAGATCGCCGCGCGCGACGGCCGTGGCGACCTTGGCGATCGAGCGGACCTGACCGGTCAGGTTCGACGCCATCACATTGACGTTGTCGGTGAGGTCCTTCCAGGTCCCCGATACGCCCCGGACGATGGCCTGCCCGCCGAGGTTGCCCTCGGTGCCGACCTCGCGGGCGACGCGGGTGACCTCGTCGGCGAACGCGGAGAGCTGGTCGACCATCGTGTTGATGGTGGTCTTCAGCTCCAGGATCTCGCCGCGCGCGTCCACGGTGATCTTCTGGGAGAGGTCACCCTGCGCGACGGCCGTGGCGACCTGGGCGACATTGCGGACCTGCGCGGTGAGGTTGCCCGCCATGAAGTTCACGGAGTCCGTGAGGTCCCGCCAGGTGCCCTTGACCCCCTTGACGTCCGCCTGCCCGCCGAGGCGTCCCTCGGTGCCGACCTCCCGGGCGACACGGGTGACCTCGTCACCGAAGGCGGAGAGCTGGTCGACCATCGTGTTGATGGTGTTCTTCAGCTGGAGGATCTCGCCCCGCGCGTCGACCGTGATCTTCTGGGAGAGGTCGCCCTGCGCGACCGCGGTGGTCACCTGGGCGATGTTGCGGACCTGGGACGTCAGGTTGCCCGCCATGAAGTTGACCGAGTCGGTCAGGTCGCGCCACACACCACCGACCCCGGGCACCTGGGCCTGGCCGCCCAGCCGGCCCTCGCTGCCGACCTCACGGGCCACGCGGGTCACCTCGTCGGCGAACGCGGACAGCTGGTCGACCATCGTGTTGACGGTCTCCTTCAGCTGAAGGATCTCGCCCCGCGCGGGGACGTCGACCTTCTGCGACAGATCGCCCTTGGCGACCGCCGTGGCCACCTGGGCGATGTCCCGCACCTGGGTGGTGAGGTTGCCCGCCATGGCGTTGACGGAGTCGGTCAGGTCCGCCCAGGTGCCGGAGACGCCCGGCACCTCCGCCTGGCCGCCCAGGGTGCCCTCGGTGCCCACCTCGCGGGCCACCCGGGTGACCTCGGAGGTGAACACGGACAGCTGGTCGACCATGCCGTTGAAGACGTTGGCGATGTCTCCGAGCAGGCCCTCGCCGTCGGACGGCAGCCGGGTGCCGAAGTCACCGTCGCGTACGGCGGTCAGCCCGGCCAGCAACTGCCGCAGCTCCTGTTCACCCGGGGCGGTCTCGACGGCCTCGGTCGTCTTGCTGGTCATGCGCACCCTCGTTCCGCTCCCCAAGAGCCCCCGCGCCGAGGACTCGGAACCGCGCCGGCCCGGTGAAGGGCCCACTCACCAGCCGGTTTCCGCAGTTCACGGGAACCGGCCGATGAAAAGATCCGGTGAAGGTTAACTCAGTTGCCGGGCGACAACAAAAGCCGGAGAGGGGTATTGCGGTGTGCCGAGAACGATGGCCGTGAAGAGGAGTGAAAGCGCCAGGACGAGGTACACGAGAGGATTTGCCGTGGGGACCCGGAGGGCGGAATGTACGGTTTCCCGGGGCGGGCAGGCCCCGGGAAACCCAAGAGGCTGTGGTCCCAACCCCTCGGCCGCCGAGTAGCCCGCCGGGACACGCCTCACACGGCCGGAGCCCATCCACCTGCCCCGACCTGGTGCGACGCTCAGCCCTTGACCGCCCCCGAGGTCAGCCCCTGGACGATGTGACGGCTGGCGAACGCGAACAGCAGCATGGTCGGCAGGATCGTCAGCACGGCCGCCGCGGACATCGAGCCCCAGTCGATGTTGAAGCTGGAGATGAACCCGTTGAGCGCGGTCGGCACCGTCTTGTTCGCGTCGCTGTTCATCAGCGTCACCGACAGGAACAGCTCGTTCCAGCAGTTGACGAAGTTGAAGATGAACGCCGCGACGATCCCGGGCCGCATCACCGGCAGCAGCACCCGGAACAGCGCCGAGAACCGCGACAGGCCGTCGATCATGGCGGCCTCCTCCAGCGCGTCCGGGATGTTCTCGAAGAACCCGCGCAGCATCACCGTGCAGAACGGGATGCACACCGCGATGTACACGAGGATCAGCCCGAGGCGGTTGTCGACCAGGCCGAGGTCCGTCATCAGCAGATACAGCGGGCCCAGGGCGATGAACGACGGGATCATCTGCGTCACCAGCGCCGCCATCAGCAGCGCCGACTTGCTGCGGAACTCGAAGCGGGCCAGTACATACGCCGAGAGCATGGAGATCGCCGTCGCGGTGGCACCGGCCACCAGGGAGACGATCAGGCTGTTGGTGAGGTAGGTCCCGAAGTCGGCCGTGCCGAACAGGCCCCGGTAGTTCTCCAGCGAGAAGTGCTCGGGCCAGTACGCGAGCGGGAAGTGGAAGATGTCGCCGGGCGCCTTCAGCGAGGTGACGGCGATCCAGTAGAGCGGGAAGACGGTGAAGAGCAGCCACCCGCCGAGGAAGACGAACTTGACGGCCCGGCCGGCCGTGGACTCCTTGCCGATCACGCCCTCGCCCCCTTCTTCTCACGCGTGGCCATCAGGAAGAACACCGCGAACACCAGCAGCGCGGCCACCACGAGGAGGCCGAGCGCGGAGGCCCTGCCGTAGTCGCCCTGCTGAGTGATCTTGATCATCCAGGTGGTCACGATGTGCGTCTCGTTGTTCGGCCCGCCACCGGTCATACCGAAGATCAGGTCGGGGAAGTTGAAGATCCAGATCACCCGGAGCAGCACGGTCAGCGCCAGCGTCGTCCGGATGTAGGGGATCGTGATCCGGAACAGCGTGCGCGCCTTGCCGGCGCCGTCCAGCGCGGCCGCCTCGTACAGCTCGTCGGGGATCGACTGGAGCGCGGCCAGGATCATGATCGCGAAGAAGGTGACGCCGTACCAGACGTTGGCGACGAGCACCGCGATCATGGCGGTGTCCGGGTCCGCCAGCCAGGCGATCGGCTCGTCGACCAGACCGGCCTTCTGCAGCAGGTCGTTCACGACGCCGAACTCGCTGTTGAACATCCAGCGGAAGAGGATGCCGATGAGGAAGCCGGAGATCGCCCAGGGGAAGAAGATCAGCGCCTGGTAGAGGCCGCGCAGCCGGAAGCGGCGGCGCAGCCACAGCGCGAGCGCGAAACCGATCACCAGCTGCGGGACGATCGAACCGACCACCCACACGGCGGTGTTGGTGAGGACCGTGCCCCAGGCGGGGTCGGCGAAGACGTCGCCGAAGTTCTTCAGCCCGACCCACGAGGTGTCGGTGAGGTCGGTCAGCTTCCAGTTGCGGAAGGCCATCTGGCCGCCCGCGATCATGGGGTAGTAGGTGAAGACCGCCACGAACAGGGCGGCGGGCGCCAGATAGGCGGCGATGCCGAGGCCGCGCCGGGTGGTGAACTCCCGCTTGCGGCGGCCCCCGCGGGGGAGACCCCCCTTGTGGGAGGCCGCCCCCTCGGCCGGCGCCGTGGTCTTCGACGTCGTCGTGGACGTGACCGGCATGTCTACTGCTCCTGCTGCCACTTCTCGGTCCAGAACGCGTCCCAGCCGGCCAGCAGCCCCTTGGGCGACGTCTTGCCCAGGACCAGCTTCTGCACGTCGGCGTCCGCCTTCTGCTGCCACTCGGCCCACCAGCTGACGCCACGCGGCTGGGTGACGACCAGGTACTTGTCCGGCTGCTCGGTCATGGTCACGTAGCTCGCCCAGGGACCGGACTTGTAGAAGGGGTCACTGGTCGCCGACTTGAGGATGGGCACCAGGCTGTTCTTCTTGGTGAACGACGTCGACGCCTCGCCCTGGGACAGGAACTGCACCAGCTTCACGGCCTCGGCCTTGTGGCCGCTGCCCTTGGCGACACCCCAGCCGGCGGTGGCCAGCGGCTGCACGGTCTTCCCGCCGGGACCCGAGACCAGCGGTGCGGTGCCCCACTGGTCCTTGGAGATCGACTTCGACTCCGACACGGTGGCGATCACCTCGGGGTCCTGGAGCAGGAACGCCGTCGACCCGTTGGAGAAGGCCTCCACCATCTCCGGATAGCCCCAGGAGACGGACGACTTGGGGGACGCCTGCTTGAACAGCTTCAGATAGTTCTCGATCGCGTCCTCGGCCTCCGGGGCGGCGAAGATCGTACGACCGTCCTTCAGCCTGAAGCCGTTCGCCGGGTCCACGTCGTCGGCGAGATACGCCTCGATGGCGGCCGTCGCGTTGCTGTTGGCGTTGGCGCCGCCGCGGAAGGCGTAGCCGTAGCGCCGCTCGGACGGGTCGTGGATGGCCTTGGCCTGCTCCAGCAGCTCCTCCCAGGTGGCCGGCGGCTTGTCGAAGCCGGCCTTCTCGATGAGGTCGGTGCGGTAGAAGAGGCTCAGGCCGTAGAAGCCGTAGGGGACGAAGTACGTGGCGCCCTTGGCGTCCTTGGAGGCGTTGACGGCGTTCTCCGTCATCGCCTCCCAGCCCTTCCAGCCGTCGAGGTCCTTCTTCATGTCGTACAGCCAGCCGTTGTTCGACCAGGGCCCGACGGTGATGTCGCGGACCTCCAGGACGTCCACGCCGCTGCCGGACTGGAGCATCTGCTGGAGCTTCTGGTCGGCCTGCTCGGTGGGCGGGGAGACCAGGTTGACCTTGACCTTGGGGTTCTGCTGCTCGAAGTCGGCTATGAGGTCCTTGAGCAGGGCGGTGCGGGTGGGGTTCGTCAGGCTCTCCACCATGTTGAGCGTGACGGTGCCGTCCGCCTCGGGGCTCATGGTGGAGCAGCCGGTCACGAGCAGCGCGGTGGCGGTGCCGAGCGCGAGGACTGCCGTCCTTCTTCTCATTGTGCTGACCTCTTCCCTGTGTTCTCTCGTGCCCACGCGCCGAGGACGGGGACGCATTCCTCGGCGAAGTACTCGTAGTCGGCGGGGGTGTTGTAGACGTGCGCGGACAGCCGCAGGTAGCCGGCGCCGCCGAAACTGGTGAAGGCCGCCTCGACGTCCAGCTCGCGGGCCACCCGGTCGCGCAGCGCGTCGGCCTGGAGCCGGTCGGCGGCGAGCCCGTCGGGCAGCCGCACCAGCCGCATCCCGGGGACGGGCATCCCGACGTCGACAGCGTTGTCCGAGCCCGCGGTCCCGGCGAACGCCGCGCCGATCACCCCGGCGCCGTAGTCCGCCAGTTCGTCCATGTAGCGGCGGGCGGCCGCCCAGCCCCAGGTCCGCTCCACGAAGTCCAGGGCCGCCGGCGCCGCCAGATAGGACGTGGCGTCGATCGTGCCCTGCTGGTCGAAGCGGTCCGGGAACGGCTCGGCCGCCGCCCAGGAGTCGATGAGGGGGTACAGCAGCTCGCGCAGCGGTCCCCGGGCCACCAGGGCCGCCGTACCGCGCGGGGCGCAGCCCCACTTGTGCAGATTTCCGGTCCAGAAGTCGTACGTGGCACCGGCGAGCGGCGCGTCGAGCAGACCGGGGGCGTGGGCGCCGTCCACGAGCACCGGGATGCCGCGCCGCCCGGCCTCCGCGCCGATGCGCTCGACCGGCAGCCGGCGCGCGGTCGCCGAGGTGATCTGGTCGACGACCACCAGCTGCGTGGCGTCGGAGAACTCCGCGGCCACCGCCTCGTACGCCTGCTCCTCGTCCGCGTCCAGCGGCACCCGGGCGGTGCGCACCCGTCCGCCGTGGCGCCGGGCCAGCCGCTCGGCCCCCATCGTCACGGCCCCGTAGCCGTGGTCGGTGACGACGATCTCCCCGCCGGGGCGCAGGCTCAGGGCGGCGAAGACGACGCTCGCGCCGGCGCTGGCGTTCGGGACGAGGGCGAGATCGCCGGCGTCGACCCGCAGGAACTCGGCCAGCCGCGCCCGGGTGGCTGCGAGCTTCTCCGGGAGCGCCGGGAACCACACCACGGGTGAGCGTTCCATCTGCACGCGCAGCAGTTCCTGGCGCTCCTGGGCCACCAGCGGCACGGCCCCGAAGGAGCCGTGGTTCAGGTGCTTGAGGGCGGGGTCCAGCGACCACGCCCGGTCGGCCGGCGTGCCGTCGGCCAGCAGCAGGGGGCGTGGTGCGGTGGTCACCTCGGTCTCGCTCACAGGTCTCCACATCTGGGCAGGGCGGTCCTGCGGAAGCACAGGATCCGCCGGACACATCTGATGACTCGGCATCCTGCACATCTTCAGAGGCGGAAACAAGGGGTCGTACCGTGAAAGTCATCAGATGACTTCGGGGTGATACGCGGCCGACACATCGGAAAGTCGCTACAGTGCTCCGAGGCGTCGGCGGCGTGATCGCCGGCCCGTACGGGGAGGAAGAGGGGACGGATGTCCGCAGTCGAGAAGGCGTTCCACGGCCTACGGCACATGATCGGGACGGGGCGCCTCGGTCCCGGTGAGCGCATCCCGCCCGAGGGCGAGCTCTGCGAGGAGCTGGGCGTCTCGCGGGGGTCGCTGCGCGAGGCTGTCCGCATGCTCGCCGCCCTGGGTGTCATCGAGCCCCGGCACGGCTCGGGCACCTATGTCTCCCAGCTGAGGCCCGAGGACGTCATCGGCAGCCTCTCCCTGACCCTCGAGCTGCTGCCGCTCTCCGGCCTGTTGGAGGTCTACGAGATCCGGCGCGTCCTGGAGGCCCATGTGGCCGCCCAGGCGGCGGCGCGCTGCACCCCGGAGAACGTCGACACCCTGTTCTCGCTGATCGACGCCATGGAGGCCACCAGCGATCCCACCGAGGCCTCCGAACTGGACCACCGCTTCCACGCGGAGATCGCCAGGGTGGGCGGCAATCCCACTCTGGCGACCCTCCTCGCCGTCTTCCGTGCCCGCAGCCGCAAGTACCAGGTCTTCACCCTCCCTGAGGGCCCGGAGTTGCGTCGGAAGAGCGACGACGACCACCGTGTCCTGGCCACCGCCATCGCCGACCACGACCCGGTCGCCGCGGCCGGCGCGGCCCAGGCCCATGTCGCCCAGACGGAACGCTGGCTGCGCGCCTTCATGCCGCCGGTCGAGGAGGTCGGCGCAACCGACTGAGGAGCCGTCAGCCCTGTTCGGCGGCCGCGAAGTCGGGCAGCTCCGTGGAGAGCAGATGCTCGGCGGCACCGTCGAGCGCTCGGGCCGTCTCCACCGAGCGGGGCAGCATGGTCCGCTCGTAGGCGCGGACGGCCTCGTCGACCGTGTCGTGCCGGGCCAGGGCGAGCGCGAGTTCACAGGCGTCCAGCATGGCGAGGTTGACGCCGACGCCCAGCGGCGGCATGAGGTGGGCGGCGTCCCCGAGCAGGGTCACACCGGGCCGGTGCTCCCAGGTGTGGGGGACGGGCAGGGCGAAGATCGGGCGGTCGACGTAGAGGCCGTCGTTGTCGGAGATCAGCCGGCGCATCCGGGGTGACCAGTCGCGGAAGCGGTCCAGGAGTCGGGCGCGTATGCCGTCGGTGTCCCGCACGGTGAGGCCATCGGCGGCGATCCAGTCCGCCGGGACGCGCTGGATGACGTAGACGCGGACATGGTCGCCGCCGTTACGCTGCGCGAACAGGCCGCGTTCGCCGTCGGCCGCCGCCGCGCTGCCCTGGCCGACCAGGTCGGCGAGGTCGGGGTGCCGGGTCGTGACGTCATGGAACCACGCCTCCAGGAAACTCACCCCGGTGTAGCGGGGTTCGGCCGCCGAGAGCGCGCGGCGGACCGTCGACCGGGCGCCGTCCGCGCCGACGACGAGGTCGTACTCGAGCGTGGTCCCGTCGGCGAACCGCAGTTGACGCGGGCCGTCGGCGGGGCTGGTCACGGCGCGCAGGGTCCGGCCCCAGTGGACGGTGCCCGGCAGTAGCGAGTCCAGCAGGAGACCGCGCAGCACACCCCGGTCGATCTCCGGCTTGAACCGCTCGTCGGGCTCGGGGACATGGTGGAAGAGGACCGTGCCGGCCGGGTCCAGCTGACGCATCTCCTGCCCCTCGGGCCGGGCCAGCCGGAAGAACCTGTCCAGGAGGCCGGCCTCGCGCAGGGCGATCTGGCCGTCGTCGGCGTGCAGATCGAGCGTGCCGCCCTGGTCGCGGGCGTCCGGGCCGGCGTCCCGGTCGTGGACGGTGACGGCGATGCCGTGCCGCTGGAGGATGCGGGCGCAGGTCAGGCCGCCGGGGCCGGCGCCGATGATCGCGATGCGGGGTGCCGAAGTGCTGGTCATGGATGCTCCGTTCGAGTGGGTTCGCCGGGTAGGGGAAGACGGCTTCAGAAAAGCACACCGACTCAATAAGTGCAACGAGTCAACTTTTGAATCGGGTCAACTCAAGCGGTAGGCTGCCGGTTATGCCCAGCACGCGAACCGACACCGCGCCCGACCCCTCCTCCGCGCCGATGGGGCGCCGTGAGCGCAAGAAGGCCGCCACCCGCCAGGCCATCGCCGACGCCGCCCTGCGCCTGTTCCTGGAGCGCGGATACGACGACGTCGGCATCCGCGAGATCGCGGACGCCGCCGACGTCTCCACCACCACGCTGTTCAAGCACTTCCCGGTCAAGGAGGCCCTGGTCTTCGACGAGGACGCCGAGCAGGAGGCCCGCCTCCTCGCCGCCGTCCGCGAGCGGCCCGGAGGGCAGTCCATCCCGGCCGCCCTGCGCGAGCATGCCCTCGCCACCCGTCTGGCCTCGGGCGACGGCGACTCCCGCTTCGCCGCCTTCACCGAGCTGGTGAACGGCACCCCCGCGCTGCTCGACTACGGCCAGAAGATGTGGCTGCGGCACACCGCCGCGCTCGCCCGGGTCATCGCCGAGGAGAGCGGCCTCGCCGCGGACGACCCCGCCTGCACCGCCTTGGCCCACTTCGCGCTGGAGGCCCCCCGCGCCGCGGCCGTCCACGACGACCCCCGGGCGGCCGTCACCCGGGCCTTCGACCTCCTGGAACACGGCTGGAGCACGCTCTCCCCGGAGGCGTGAGCGGGCCTTCCGGCCATCGTCCGGTCCCGGTGGCCCTGAAAATCGAACACATGATTGAATTCGGCCATGCGTACGTTTCCAGACGACCTCACCCGGGCCCAGCAGGAGTGGAGCACCACCTACCGGCAGCTCGCCGAGCGGCCCGGCCGCACCGAACTGCGCCGGCGTCTGTACCGGCTGTCGGCCGAGGTGTTCTTCCACCCCTACTGGCAGCACCGGCGGCCCAGCCCCGGCGCGTGGTGGGAGCTGCGGCAGCTGGGCCGCGCGGGCGGCCGGGCCGCCCGATGACGCGCTGGAGTGCGGGGCCGGGCGACCCGGATGATCCTGAGGACATGTCCGGATCAGTGCGTGTGACCGTGCATCCGCCGTCCCCCACCGGAGGCCGGCGTGTCCGGGTCGACGGCGAGATCCTCGGACTGGCCCACAACCTCGCCGATGTCGCCGAGTTCCTGCGCCGCGCCGGACTGGAGATCGACCCGTCCGACGTGGCGCTCGCGCCCTGGATCGACTGGCGCGGCGTCGGGCCGGACCGCTGGGGCCACGACAGCGACGGCTGACCCCGGACCCGCCGCGAATCCTTGTGCACGGCTATGGGAACTTTCGATACGCGTCGTTACCCTCCGCGCATGATTCCCACGGTGGTCTGGGGCACAGGCAACGTCGGGCGCGCCGCCATCCGGGCGGTGGCGGCCCATCCGGCGCTCGACCTGATGGCCGTACTGGTGTCGAACCCCGCCAAGGCCGGCAGGGACGCGGGCGAGCTGAGCGGGCTCGGCCGGCCCCTCGGTGTGGCGGCGACCGACGACGTGGACGCGGTGCTGCGGGCCCGACCCCGGGCGGTCGTGTACGCGGCCTCCGGTGACGTACGCCCCGACGGCGCCATCGAGGACGTCGCCCGCGCCCTGCGCGCCGGAGCGGTCGTCGTCACCCCCTCCCTGTACGGCATGTACGACCCCACCGGTGCGCCCGAGGAGATCCGCGACGTCCTCGCCGAAGCCGCCGAGGCCGGGGGCGGCGCGCTGTTCGTCTCGGGCGTCGACCCCGGCTGGGCCAACGACGTCCTCCCGCTGCTGGTCAGCGGACTGGGCTCGGAGATCGACGTGCTCCGCTGCCAGGAGATCTTCGACTACTCCACCTACGACCAGGAGGAGGCCGTCCGGGATCTGATCGGCATGGGGCATCCGCTCGACCACCAGCCGCTGATGCTCGCCGAGGGCATCCCCACGATGATCTGGGGCGGGCAGCTGCGGATGATGGCCCGCGCGCTGGGCGCCGCACTCGACGGCATCGACGAGACGCTGGAACGCCGCCCGCTGGAGGAGACCGTCCACACGGCCACGATGGGGGAGTTCCGGGCCGGCACCCAGGGAGCCGTACGCCTCGAGGTGCGGGGCATGGTCGCGGGCGAGCCCCGGATCGTCGTCGAGCACATCACCCGCATCCACCCCTCCTGCGCACCGGACTGGCCCACGCCGCCGGACGGCGGAGCCGGGGCCCACCGCGTGATCGTCGAGGGCCGCCCCCGCATCGAGGTCACGGTCGAGGCCACGGACGAGGGGCAGAACCGGGCGGCCGGCGGGAACGCGACGGCGGCCGGGCGCCTGGTGAACGCCATCGACTGGCTGGCCGAGGCCGGACCGGGGCTCTACGACGCACTCGACGTCCCGCTGCGCCCGGCGGCGGGCCGACTCGGAAAGAGGTGACCATGCGCATCGACATCCCCGAGGGCGCCGACCCCATCCCGTACGTCTGGGGCGACCTCGTACCGGAGATCGGCCGGGCCGCCGGCGCCTTCTCCCTGGCCGTCTACGAGCACACCACCCTCGGGCTGCGCGAGTTCGAGGCCGCCCGGCTGCGGATCGCGCAGATCAACGGCTGCCAATTCTGCCTCGATTGGCGCACCGAACGCGACGGGCAGAAGGTCGAGGAGGAGTTCCTGGACACCGTCGCTCAGTGGCGCACGACCGGCGCCTTCGACGAACGCACCCGGCTCGCCGCCGAGTACGCCGAGCGCTACGCGACCGACCACCACGGTCTGGACGACGCGTTCTGGGACCGGATGAAGGCGCACTACAGCCAGGCGGAGATCGTGGAGCTGAGCATGAGCATCGGCTCCTGGCTGGCGTTCGGCAGGCTCAACCATGTGCTGGGCATCGACAGCGTGTGCGTGGTCCCGACGGCACGCGGCGTATGACGAGCGGGCCGGGACCCCGTGGTCCCGGCCCGCCCCGCCCATTGAGTCGCCGTCAGAAGTCGTCGGCGATGATCCTCTCGATGTTGCGCTCGGCGAGCGCGGTGATCGTGACGAACGGGTTCACGCTCACATTGCCCGGGATCAGGGCCCCGTCCATCACATACAGCCCCGAATAGCCGCGCAGCCGCCCGTAGTTGTCCGTCGCCTTGTCGAGCACGGCTCCGCCCAGCGGGTGGTACGTGAGGTGGTCGCCCCAGATCTTGTGGACGCCGAACAGATCCGAGCGGTAGATCGTCCCCTCCTTCGCGTTGATCTTGTCGAAGATCGTCTTCGCCATCGTGATCGACGGCTGCTTCCACGCGGTCTGCCAGTCCAGCTCGACCTTTCCCGCCGCCGCGTTCCAGGTGAACCGGGCGCGGTGCGGGTTGTTCGTGATGGACAGATAGAACGACGCCCAGGTCTCGATGCCGGTCGGCAGGGGCGCCACCTCCGCGAACGCGCCGCCCGCCGCCCAGTTGTCGATGCCCGCCGTCGGGATCGACGACTGGAGCGCCCCGGTGGGGTCCCATAGATGGTTGGCGCGGCCGCACATGACGTTGCCGTTCTCGCCCCAGCCGTTGCCGACCTCGTGGTTGAGCGCGGGCAGCGCACCCGTCCCCTTGAGGCGGACGAGCAGCTTGCTGGTGCCGACGCTGCCCGCGGCGAAGAACACCCGTCGCGCCGTCACCGTCTTGGTGGCGGTGACGGTCCCGGTCGTGTCGAGCTGTTCGACGGTGACCGAGTAGCCGCCGGTGGCCGGTGTCACCGACGTCACCCGGTGCAGCGGTGAGATGGTGACCCGTCCGGTGGCGCGGGCCTGCGCGAGATAGGTCTTCGGCAGAGACTTCTTGCCGTGGTTGTTGCCGTAGAGGATCTCGCTGGCGAGGGCCGACCGGGGCACGGACCCCTCGGCCTCGCGTTTCATGTAGTCCCAGTCGTAGACGTTGGGCACGAACACGAAGCGGAAGCCGGACCGTTGGGCGTGCTTACGGCCCACGCGCGCGTACGTGTACGCCTCCGTCGTGTCGAACCACGCCGGGTCGATGGTCCGCACACCGAGGGTGCTGTTGGCGCGCGGATAGTAGACGTCGTACATCTCGTCGGCGTCGACCGACGGGAGCACGGCGGGGAAGCGGCTGCGCTCCGGGGTCACGGCCATACCGCCGTTGACGAGGGAGCCGCCGCCGACCCCGCGCCCCTGGTACACCACGATGCCGCCCATCTCCTCGGCGTCGAGGATGCCCGTGTACCGGGGCACGTCGCGGTCGAGCGGGAAACCGAGGAAATTGCTCAGCGGCTGTTTGGTGCGGGTGCGCAGCCAGAAGGACCGGTAGTCGGGGCTGGTGGTGTTGGCGAAGATCTTGCCGTCGGTGCCCGGGGTGTCCCAGGCCATGCCCATCTCCACCATATGGACGTCGACGCCGGCCTGCGCGAGCCGGAGCGCGGTGACGGACCCTCCGTATCCGCTGCCGATGACGAGTGCGGTGACCTGTGCGCCGGGTTCGATGACCGCCTCGCGCGGGGCGGCGGCGGCCGGGGGAAGGTCGAATACGCCCAAAGTCGCGGCGCCAAGAATAGAACCTGTTCCACTGATGAAGTGGCGGCGGGAAAGACCTCTTCCTTCGACGTGACTGGCTCTGCCAGAGTCCATGCAGATCTCCCTTCTGACATAGAACGGAAACGAGTTCTACGCAGAGCTGTGAAAGAAGTCACGAGAAACCTCCGGGTAACTTGAAAGGTGTTCCGCATTCATAGGGAGAGGTCACCTCAGGAATACGCCGTCGGCCCATCCACCCCGCTGTCACCTTGGGCATGGGACCGTGGGCACGCAACGCCGCCCTGACCGACTCGATACGCCGAGGAGAGCCGACCGTGAGTCCGGCCGTCATGCTGATCGAACGCCGCAGCCCCGTGGTCGGCTGACGCCCGCGCGCTGCCCGTGCGTTGGGCCGATCGGCTCAGCCTCGGTGTGTCTCGGCGCGCCTCGGCCGTACGGGAGGGTCCGCGTGCAGGATCGGTGCGGGGGCGGCCACCTGACGGGCCGCCCCCGCTCCCCTCACCGCCGCGCGACGAGGTCCGCCATGACACTGCACACCCGTACGCCGGTGGCGCCATGAGGCCCGCCGAGGAGGGGGCGGAACCCGGCTCCGGTCGCTACGGCGAGACCGTCTTCCGGCCCGGACAGCAGGGCGAGGGGGAGCGCATCGACTACGGCGCCCTCGCCTACGACGACGTCACCGTGGCGCGGCTGCGGGCGCTCGGCGCCGGGCCCGGGTGGCGCTGCCTGGACGTGGGCGCGGGCACCGGCACGGTCGCGCGGCGACTGCTGGACGAGGCCGGCGTGGACAGCGTCCTCGCCGTCGACCGCGACGTCCGCTTCCTCGCCGAGCGGGCCGTACCCGGCCTGGAGGTACGCGAAGCCGACGTCACCGCACCGGACTTCGGGCCCGGCCGCTTCCACCTCGTCCACGCCCGCTTCGTACTGATGCACCTCCCGGACCGCGAGCGGGTGATCCGGGTGCTGCTGGAGTGCGTGGAGCCCGGAGGCTTCCTGGTGCTCGGCGACGCCGTCGACCTGACGAGCGACCGCACCCCCGAAACCCCCTACACACGTGTGATGCGCGCGATGTGGCAGGGCCTGCGGGACACCATCGGCACGGACGTCACCCGGGTGCCGTCGTATCCACGGCTGCTGCGCGCGTCGGGACTCGAACGGGTCGCCGCCGAGATCCATGTACCGCCACTGGAGCCGGGCAGCCCCATCAGCCGCTTCTGGGCCGACACCTGGGACCGCAGCCGGGAGGCGCTGCGCGCCACGGGCCGCGTCGACGACGCGGCCGTGGACGAGGGCATCCGGTATCTGTCCTCGGACGCGTGCGCCGACCTGTCGGCAGGGCTGCTGACGGCCTGGGGACGCAGACCCGTGTGAAATTCCGTGCAGGGTGCAGGCATGGACCTTTCGACCCGGGGCACCTGGTGATCAGCTCGGTGCCGGACCTGGTGCCGGGCGGTGTTGCGCGGGGACGGACTCGGTTCCTCCCGCGCGGGGAGTCGGCCGTACGACGGCCTTGTCTCGGGAGAGAGGAATCGCCATGATCCTGCCGGCGGAGAAGGAACTGCGCAGCGCCCTGGCCCGGTTCGCGGAGGCGCGTATCGCTCACGACGTCCTTCCCACCGGCCGCACCAGCCGGGTGCTCGAGGACGCCACCTACACGCTGTGCGTGATGACGGGTGCCCGGACCGCCGACGACGCGCTCAAGGCCGCGGACGCCCTGCTCGAGCGCTACGGCGCCGACCGCCGGGAGGGCAGGCCCGAGGACGAGACGCTGGCCGCCTGAGGCGATGTCAGTGGCCTGACCTAGGGTTCCACCAGAGTCCCCGGACCCTGTGGAGCCCACGTGTCCCGCCCTGCCCGCCTCGTCGCCTCGCTCGACGCCCCCTCGCCTGTCACCGGCTTCGACACGGCCCCGTGCCTGATGTCCGGGCCGGGCGCCCGGTTCCTCGTCCAGCGCGACGACACCGAGCTGATCGTGTGTGAACTCGCGGGCTGGGCGCCGGGCTCGACGATCCGTTTCCCCGCGCCCTGGCCGCCGGAACTCGGCTCGTGGGCGCTGTCGCCCGGCGCCGACCTCGCCGTGTTCGCGGGGCGGCACGCCCTGCGCGCCGTCGACCGGTCGGGCCGGACGCGCTGGGAGCTTCGGCACCCCTGCTGGGCGGGGTGCGCGGGACACACGGACGCCTCCGAGTACGTGGGCGACCGGGACCACCGGTACTCCGGCAGCGGCTCGGTCGCCTTCGCCACCGACGGCAGGCTCGTCTGGGCGCACATACCCGGCCCCTCGGCGGACGGGGACGCGGACGGGGACGACGGCCCGGAGGTGTGGCTGGTCCTCGACGCCGCCGACGGCACGGTGCTGGCCCGCGTCGCCACGGGGACGGTGGCGGCCGGTTCCGTCCACGTCCCGCACCCCGACCCCGGCCGGATGGGCCTGAGCGTCGGCGAGGGCCAGGACGGCTCGCCGCTGCTCTGGGGCCGATGGGACGGTAGCCGGCTCACCGTGGACACCTTCGGCGGCGAGGACCGCGTGCTGCTCGCGGTGAGCCCCACGGGGGACCGCCTGCTCACCGTGACCCACGACCAGGACACCCTCGCCGTGCACCGCGCCGCCGACGGCTCGGTGACGGCCGCCCTGGACGCGGAAGCCGTTCCCCCGCACCCGGCGGCCGAGGAGGACGCCGGGGACGCCGAGGCCGACGAGATCCGCGCGTACTTCGACTACGAGGGCGGCTTCGTCGACGAGGAGACCGTCGTGGTCGGCACCACCGAGAGCGACGAGGAGTACGGGGCGGGCCGGCACTGGCTCGTCGCCCCGGCCTCCCCGCGCCCGCTCGACCGGATCACCTACCCGCGCGAGGTGTCCGGACCGCCCAGGGCGCTGGGTGACGGCACCTGGTACACGGTGTCCGCCGCCGACAGCGCCCTGCACGTCTGGGCTCTGTGACCGTCACCCCTTACGTGCGCCGGTGCAGTTCCACGGCGAGCGGGGTCGCCGTGAACATCGACGAGTACGTGCCCACCGCGACCCCGATGAGCAGGGCCAGCGCGAAATCGGTGAGGGAGTCGCCGCCGAACACCGCGAGAGCGGTCAGGATGAACGCCGCCCCCATCCCGGTGTTGACGGTGCGCGGCAGCGTCTGCAGCAGCGCCCGCTCGGCGACGGTCGCGAAGGGTGCCTCGGGCTTACGGCGCATCAGATCCCGGACGCGGTCGAACACGACGACGGAGTCGTTGACCGAGTAGCCGATGACGGTGAGCAGCGCCGCGAGGAAGACACCATCGATCGGCTTGCCCAGCCACGCGAAGATCCCGACGAGGATCACCACGTCGTGGGCGAGCGCGGCGACGGCCGCCGAGCCGAACAGCCAGCGGAACCGGGCGGACAGATACAGCAGTTGGGCGCCCAGGGCGACGGCCAGCGCGATGAGCGCGCCCTGGCGCAGCTCCTTGCCCAGGCTCGGTCCGATCGTCTCGTCCCGGAGCTTGTCGGCCCCGTCGCCCACCGCGTCGACGGCCTCGGTGACGGCCGCCGCCTCGGCGTTCGTCAGCCGGTCGGTGCGCACGCTGATCCGCTGGTCCCCGGACTCCTGTACGACGGCCCCGGGGAACCCGGCGTCGGCGAGCGCGGCGCGGGCCCGGTCGGGGTCGACGGGGGAGGAGGTGCCGTACTCGATGAGCCGGCCGCCGGTGAACTCGACACCGAAGTCCAGGCCGCGCACCGCGATGCCCGACGCCGCCAGCACCAGCGCCGCCGCGGACAGGGCCAGCCAGCGCCGGGGGTGCCGCATCAGCCGGGGCGCCCTGAGGGTCAGCCGGTCCCGGACCGCGCCGGTGTGCGCGATCCCGGTCAGCCGCGGCCGGCGGCGCAGCCAGGCCCGGTTGACGACGGGGTCGGCGAGGACGCGGGTGACGACCAGCGCGCTGAACATGGAGGCGAGCACACCGATGCCCAGCGTGACGCCGAAGCCGCGCACCGGCCCGGAGGCCAGGAAGAACAGCAGCCCGGCGGCGATGAGCGTGGTGATGTTGGAGTCGGCGATCGCGCTGAACGCGCCCCGGAACCCCGCCGTGAGGGACGACCGCGGGCTGGGCCGCCGGCGGGCCGCGTACTCCTCGCGGGCGCGCTCGAAGACGAGGACGTTCGCGTCGACGGCCATGCCGATCGCCAGGACGAACCCGGCGAGCCCCGGCAGGGTGAGCGTGGCGCCGAGCGCGACCAGCGCGGCGTAGGAGATCAGGCCGTAGCAGGCCAGCGCGACGACGGCCAGGAAGCCGAGCAGCCGGTACACGGCGATGATGAACACGCCGGTCAGCGCCGTGCCGACGATCGCCGCCCAGGCGCTGGCCGTGATGGCCTCGGCGCCCAGCGTCGGGCCGACCGTGCGCTGTTCGACCGTCTCGACGGGCACCGGCAGCGCGCCGCCGTTGATGAGCAGGGCGAGTTCCTTGGCCTCGTCGACGGTGAACGAACCGGTGATCTGGGTGGAGCCGCCGGTGATGCCGGTGCCGCAGCCGACCGAGGGGTCGACCTGGGGCGAGGAGATCACCTTGTCGTCCAGGACGATGGCCACCCGCCGCCTCGCGTCCCCCGCGGGATGGCAGGCGGCCTCTCCGGTCAGCCGGGCCCAGCCGTCGCCGCTGCCTTTGAAGTCGAGGGCGACATGCCAGCCGGCGCCGCCCTGCTGGTCGAGGCGTGCCGCGGCCTCCTCGACGTCCTTGCCGGTCAGCTCGGCCGCCGCCAGCCGCAGCGGCTGCCCCGACTCGTCCTTCAGGACGCGCGGACCGTCGGCGCCCGCCATCGTGCCGTCTCCATCGGCAGCCGTGCCGAGGACCTCGTGGAAGGTGAGCTGCGCGGTACGGCCCAGGACGTCGGCGGCCTCGGTCGGGTCCTGGACGCCGGGCAGTTCCACGACGATCCGGTCGGTGCCGGAGCGGGACAGGGAGGGCTCGGCGACGCCGAGCGCGTCGATACGGTCGCGCAGCACCTCCAGGGTGCGGTCGGTGGCCTCGGCGGGGGAGTCGCCCTCGCCGGGGCGGGTCTCCAGGACGATCTGCGTGCCGCCGCGCAGATCGAGCCCGAGGCGTACGGGCTGGGTGAACGAGACGAACAGGGACAGGGCGATCACGGCGAGGGCGAGCAGCCCTCTGATGCGCAGGGCGCGGTTCACGGGTGGCCTCCGGCAGGCACACCCCGGCCACGACGGTGACCGGGGGTCGGGAAGGAAAGGGAACGACGTGCGTCAGATGCCGGAGGTGTAGGGCGGAGCGCGGCGGTGGGGGGTCGGGGCCGGGTGGGCGTGGGCCGGCGCGAGTGCGGCCGTACGGAAGACATGGGCCTGCGGGGGCTCGCTGTGGGGCTCGTGGCGCGACGCCGGCTCGGCGGGTGTCGCCGGCCGTTCGGCGGGGGCGTCACCCTGGCCGCGGACCACGGCCGGGCGGACGTGGTCGTGTCCGTCGTCCGCCCGCGGTGCGCTGCTGCCCGCCGAAGGCGCGGGGGAGGGGTGCGGGGCGCCGTGGACCGGAGGGCTCAGCAGCGCCAGGAGCACGGCGAGCAGGACGGCGACCGGCCCCGTGGCACGGGGGACGGACCGTGCGGTGCGCGCCATGCCTCGTCCCCCTCTGGTCGGGTGCGGTGGAGCCGTGGTGCGCCCGAGGATCCTGGCCGGGGAGTAGGCGGCCGGGACCCTCGGGCAGTGGGAAGGGGGTCAGGGCTCGATGAGCCCCGCCCGGATGGCGTAGCGGGTGAGTTCGAGACGGTCCCGCAGGCCCAGCTTGTGCAGCAGGTTCGCCCGGTGCCGGTGGACCGTCTTGATGCTGATGAAGAGCAGCTCGGCGATCTCCTTGGAGGAGTGGCCCTCGGCGACCAGCTTCAGCACCTCCTCCTCCCGGGGCGTGAGGACCTGCCCAGGCGGCTCCTCGCCGTGCCGGACCCGGTCGAGGTAGTTGCGGATCAGTGCGGTGACCGCGCCCGGATACAGGAAGGGCTCGTCGCGCACGGCGGCGCGGCAGGCGGTGACCAGGTCGCGGTCGGCAACCGACTTCAGCACATAGCCGCTGGCCCCGGCCTTCAGCGCCTGGAAGAAGTACTGCTCGTTGTCGTGCATGGTCAGGATCAGCACCCGCACGTCCGGCTTGAGCGCGTTGAGTTCACGGGCGGCCTGAAGGCCCGTCATCCGGGGCATCGTGATGTCCAGGACGGCCAGGTCGACGCCCTGGCCGCGGGCCAGCGCCACGGCCTCGGCGCCGTCCCCGGCCTCCGCGACGACCTCGAGGTCCGGCTCCCGGTCGAGGATCAGCCGTACCCCGCGCCGTACCAGCGCGTGGTCGTCGGCGAGGAGGATGCGGATCACGGGTGTGTCGGTGGTGGTCATGACTGCTTTCCGGGGACGGACGGGACGGGCACCGCGAGACGGACCTGTGTTCCGGCGCGCGGTTCGGAGGTGATGTCGAGCGCGGCACCCACGAGCAGGGCCCGCTCCCGCATGCCGCGGATCCCGGCGCCCTCGCGCGCGACCCCCGTGCCGCGGCCGTCGTCCTTGACGGTCAGGGTCACCGTGCCTCCGGTGTGCTTCAGACTCATCTCGACCTTCGCCGCCTCGGCGTGCCGGGCCGCGTTCGTCAGCGCCTCCTGCGCGACCCGGTACAGCACCAGCTCGCTCTCCGGGTCGAGCTCGGGCAGGTCGGCGTCGAAGGAACGGCTCACGCGCAGCCCGGTGTGCGTGGCGAACTCCGTCGCCAGCGAGGTCAGCGCGCTCACCAGACCAAGGTCCTCCAGGACGCCCGGCCGCAGCCGGCGAACCAGCCGGCGGACCTCGTCCAGGCTCTCCCGGGTGATCTCCTGCGCCTGCTGCAGCTCACCGCGCAGGGGCTCGTCGGCCTCGTCCGCCGCCTTCTTCAGCACCAGCAGGATGGCGGTCATGCTCTGGCCGACCTCGTCGTGCAGCTCCTGGGCGATACGGCGTCGCTCGCCCTCCTGCGCGAGCAGCGCCCGCGCGCTGCTGGCGGCCCGCTCGTGCTCGAGCCGCTCCAGCATGGCGTTGAACGTGCTGATCAGTTCCGCGGTCTCACCCCGCCCCTGCTCCGGCAGGCGCTGGCCCGGACGCAGCAGGTCGACGGTGGTCATGAGCTTGGTGAGCCGGCCCAGCGGGGCCAGCCCGATGCGCAGCAGGGCGGCGTTGGCGATGAGCATGACGGCCAGGCCGCCCACCAGGATGATCGCCTCGGTCAGCAGCACCGGTACGGAGACGGTCACCGGCGCCCACAGCAGCAGCGCGGTCGCCGTACCCAGCACCACAGCGTTGAGCGCGAAGATCCGCCAGAACAAGGACACCGCGATGACGCCTCTCTCTTTGTGACAGGGCTCTGTCCACCCTTTCGGTCACCGCGTACCCCGAGCATGAGCTACGGCCATGGCTGCGGACCGGCCTGAGCCCCAGCTTGCTCGTGGCGGACGCGTCCGTCGATGGGTGCCAGTGCCCATTTCCACCGGTGGGAGCCGTGCCGACGACTGGCTGGACGGTCAGTAAATGGGTATCGCGCCCGATGGGATTCGCGCGCGGGATCGGCCACGGTGGGGGCATGACCCAGCCACCGTGATCCCGGCCCCCGTATCCGCCAGGCCTGCCGCCGGCAGGTCTTCTCCGTATGCGCCCGGCCCCATCACGAGATGCCGGCCCCGTCACGAGCGCCACGACCCTAGGACCCGCCATGTCTCTCGACACCACCCCCTCCGACTCCGCTCACCGTCCCCAGCAGGCGACGGCCGACGAGATCCGCCGGCGCCTGGAGCACGAGCGCGCCGCCCGGCTCACCCAGCTGCGGGCCCTCGCCGAGGCCGGGGAGGAGGCGGAGGCCGAGCAGCTGATGTCAGGGCAGAAGGAGACCCTGGAACGCGTCCTCAAGGAGATCGACGCCGCCTTCGCGCGCGTGGAGGCCGGCGGCTACGGCACCTGCCAGGGCTGCGACCGGCCGATCCCGGCGGAACGCCTGGAGATCCTGCCGTACGCCCGGTACTGCGTGCCCTGCCAGCGCGCCACCACCTGACGACCCCGTCCCTCTCCGCCCGTCTCCGTCTCCCGCCCTGCCCGAAGGGGTGAAGTGGTGAACCAGATCACCGGTGACCGCACCGCGGCCCTGTCGGCCGAGGACCTCGCCGCGCTCCGCGAGAACCTGCACGAGCAGCTCCTGTTCCGCCGGGAGCAGCTCCAGCAGCTCACGGCCGCGGCCCTGCCCCGCGCCGAGGCGCTGCGCGACCGCCAGGCCGCGGGCCGCGTCGAGGTGGGCGTCAAGCTCGCCGCCTCCGCGCGCATGGTCCTCGCCGACGTCGAGGCGGCCCTGGCCCGTATGGACGACGGCACCTACGGCACCTGCCGTCTGTGCCGCCGGACCATCGACCGCGAACGCCTGATGATCGTGCCCCAGGCCCGCTACTGCGCGCGGTGCCAGCAGGTCAAGGAGGCCCAGCGGTGACCGCGGTCGACCCGCACGCGGCCCGGGCCCGGCACCGGCCCTGGCCGCGGCGGTGCCCCGGCATCGCCCTCGACCTGGGCAGCGCCCGCACCCGCGCGTGGATGCCGGGCCACGGCCTGCTGTTCGACGTCCCCACCGTGACGTTCGGCGACGGCCCCCTGCACCCCATACGGCGCGGCGTCATCGTCGACACCCCCGGCACCGCCCGGATGCTCGACCGGCTCCTCGGCCACCGGCTGCCCCGCCTGGGCCGGCCCCTCGTCATCCTGGCGGCGCCCGTCCTCGGCGGCATGGCGTTCCGTACTGAGGCCCGTACGGCGGCCGAGGCGCTGCGCCCGCAGAGCGTGCTGACGGTGCCCGCGGCGCGGGCCGTGGCCGAGGCGGCGGGCGCCGACCTGGGCCGGCCCCTGCTCGTGGCGGACATCGGCGCCCATGTCACCGACGTCGTCCTGCTCATCGACGGCACGGTGGCCGACGCGCGCCGCACGGCGGTGGGCACCGGCGACATCGACCGGTCGGCGCCGCCCGCGCGCATCACCGAAGCGGTCATCGCTATGGTGAGCGCGATCCTGGACGACACCCCGCAGACGCGGGGCGCCCTGCGACGCGGCATCCTCCTGGCGGGCGGCGGTGCCCTGCGCCCCGACCTCACCTACCGCCTGACCGAGCAACTGCAGGCCCCCGTACGACCGGTGCCGGCCCCGCACACGGCCGCCGTACGCGGCGCGGCGGCACTCCTGCAGTCGGCGCACGGCCATCCGTCGGTGGCCACGCCCGCTTCCGGCGACTCCCCGCACCCGCACTAGACCAGGCTGCTCACGAACCCCTGCGGACGCACGTCCGCAGGGCATTCGCGCATGCCCGCCGACCGCACCCGGAAGGAGCCCCCATGGCCCGCGCGATCCCCCCGGCACAGCCACCCCCCGAACACCCCGACCCCGACGAACCCCGCCACGCCCTGACCTGGCGCTGGCGGCGCAACCCGTTGCGGCGGCCCGCCGACCTCGCGCAGGCGTGGATCGCCCTCGGCCTGTTCCTCGCCGTCCTCGCGGCCACCCCCGTCGCCATGGTCCTGACCGGCGACGCCGCCCACCGCCACTATCTGCGGACGGCCCGTCAGCAGGCCGCGACCCGCTACGAGGTCACCGCCGTCACCGAGCACGACGCACCGCGCCATCTCGAACCCGGCAGCGACGAGGCGGGGAAGGCCCGCTACCCGGTCACCGTCCGCTTCACCGACGACGCCGGCCGCACCCGCACCGCCGAGGCCAAGGTGCCTCCGTCGACGCCCGCGGGCAGCACGATCCGTGTGTGGGCCGACACCGAAGGACGTATCACCGAGCCACCCCTGACCCGGGATCAGATCCGTGACAGCGCCCTGGGCTGTGCCGTGCTCGCCGCGCTGGCCGTACCCGTCGCCGGAGCGGTCGCCCACCGCTGGGCCGTCCGCCGGCTGGAGCGGCGCAACCTCGCCCGCTGGGACGAGGACTGGGCCCGTACGGCCCCGCGCTGGACGGTGCACTGACCCCGACGTCGTACCCGATCTTCGTGTTCCGATTGTCGAGACGACAGCGGCGCGGAATGCCAGGTGCCCACCCGCGCACGCTCCGCACCCGCCGATCGACATGACCGTCAAGGCGCCGGCGTCCGGCGGCGCGAGCGGCTCGCCCCGGCGGATCACGATCAGTACGGTGATGGAGTCCACCGACTGCGGCACCGACGTCGAGGCCGAGGCCCCGCCCGCCGGCCGGGTCGCCGACGTCACCGACCAGGCGGCGCGCCAGGGCCGGAAGCAGAGCTGACCCCGTCCGAACCTGCCTGGGCCCGGCCTCCGCGGGCCGGGCCCACGGCTTTACCGCCGGGAGAGGTGGAGCGGGACCGTTCCCGGGCATGCGGTCACGGAACCGCCGTACGACGAGGGAGCGCCGAGCCACCATGGGTACCGCCGTCCGTGTGCCACAGACCCGGGACATGATCGGGGAGGAGCTCTCCGGCGACGAGGCGTTCACCGCCCTGCGCCACTACGGAGGATGGCGGCTGCTGACAGACTCCTTCGCCCGCTTCCGCTACGCCGACGGGTTCAGCAACGCGCGTGCCCTCGCCTTCCAGGTCGTCCTCGGCCTGGTCCCGTGCACCGTGGCGCTCGTCGGACTCGCCACCTCCGTGCACACCGAGGGCGTCGGCGACATCATCGAGCGCACCCTCGGCCGGATCGTGCCGGGCGCCAGCGCCGACATCGTCGCCGACGCCTTCGAGGGCACCCGGCGCACCGCCCACGGCGACGTGTGGAGCACCCTCGCGCTGTGGCTGGGCCTGGGCTTCGCCCTGCTCAACCTCGCCTCGGCCATGGGGCAGATCGAGCGGGGCGCCAACCGCATCTACGGCATCGAGCGGGACCGGCCGTTCCCGCGCAAGTACGCCCGCGCGATGGTGCTCGCGATCGCCGCCGGCCTGCCCCTGGGGCTGGGCTTCGTCGCCCTCGTCGCGGGCGAGGCCCTCGGCGACGCCGTGGCGGAGTCAGCGGGCCTGGAGGGTGGCTCGCCGTGGTGGTCGGTGCTCGACGTGCCGGTCGGGCTGGTCCTCGCCTGGGTGGCCTCCGCCGTGATCTTCCGCTGGTGCCCGCGCCGGGTGCAGCCCGGCTACACCTGGCTCGCGTTCGGCTCGGCCGTGCACCTCGTGCTGTGGGTGGCGGCCACCTGGCTGCTCGCGCTGTACGTGGAGGGCAGCGGTGCCTTCGGCGCCCTGTACGGGCCGCTGACCGCGTTCGTCGCCCTGCTGCTGTGGGCCAACCTGACGGCCGTCGCCCTGTTCCTCGGCATCGCCTTCGCGGCCCAGCTGGAGGCGGCCCGCGCGGGGATCGCGTCAGCCGTCCAGCCGGATCCCGGGCCGGGCGGCTGACCCGCGGGGCGGCTGTCAGCCGCCCGTCCAGCCTGGTCCAGGGCGGGCGGCTGACCCGCAGGGCTGTGCCGGCCGTCCAGCCAGGCCCGGGAGCGGGCGGCTGCCCCTTGGGCCGCCCGTCAGCCGCGCGCCGCGGCCGTCACCGTCGCGGGGTCCACGCCCGTCAGTTCGACGATGCGGTGCGGGGCGACACCGGCGGCCAGGGCCCGCCCGATGAGACCGTCCCGGCCGTCCGCGCAGTCCCGCCACGCCAGAAGCTCCTCCTCCAGACGGGCCAGCGGCTCCGGCGCGGTCGTGTGCCGGACCCGGCTCAGCTCCTCGTCGCCGAGCGGGACGGGCAGCCGCTCGGCGCCCTCCGGGATGGCCCCGGTCTCCTCCGGCGGCAGCAGCCGCAGCCGCGGCGAGGTCGCGGTGACACCCTGGGCGTCCAGCCAGGCGCGCACCGCCGGGGTGTCCATACAGGCGAGATCACCGACGGCGGCCGGGGCCACGCCCAGCGGCGCGGTGGGGTCGTCTTCGTCCAGCAGGAACAGGTACGCGTCCTCGGTCATCCTGGATCCTTCTCCACAGGGGCTCGTCCGACTGCCCGGCCGGGGGCCGGTGGACGTCCGCTTACCCCGCCAGGACGGCCTTACCGCTCCAGCTCAGGGATGCCCGGACCCGGCGTGCCGACGGGTGTGACCGGCCGAGCTGTGCTACGCTTTCAGAGTTGCAGTTGTGGTACCCATGAACCTATGTGCGCCTGACGGGAATGCTTATCCATCAGGCGCATATTTCGTTTTTACCGGCTTCTCCGGATGGGGCCTCTGCCTATCAGAAGGAGAACGTCATGGCACAGGGAACCGTGAAGTGGTTCAACTCCGAAAAGGGTTTCGGATTCATCGAGCAGGACGGCGGCGGCCCTGACGTCTTCGCCCACTACTCGAACATCGCGACGCAGGGCTTCCGCGAGCTCCAGGAGGGCCAGCGGGTTTCCTTCGACGTCACGCAGGGCCAGAAGGGCCCCCAGGCGGAGAACATCGTCCCCGCCTGATTGCCGGACGTATTCCGCTCACCGGGGTCCGCATCCTTGTGATGCGGACCCCGGTTTGTGCTGTTTCCAGGAAGGCAGAGAGAGAACCGCATGGCCCGCAGACCCCAGAAGTCCAACAGGCGCGCTTCGGCACCCGCCACGCCCACGCCGTCGCACAGGGAATTCCGGCTGCCGGAGAACACGACGCCCGCACTTCCCGCCGTCGAGGACTTCGCCGGTCTGGACATGCCCGAAGCGCTGCTCAAGACGCTCGCCGCGCAGGGCGTGACCACCCCCTTCCCCATCCAGGCCGCCACGCTGCCGAACTCGCTCGCCGGACGCGACCTGCTCGGCCGCGGCCGTACCGGCTCCGGCAAGACGCTCGCCTTCGGCCTGGCCCTGCTGGCCCGCACCGCCGGACTGCGCGCCCAGCCCAAGGCGCCCCTGGCCCTCGTGCTGGTGCCCACCCGTGAACTCGCCCAGCAGGTGACGGACGCGCTGACGCCCTACGCGACCGCCGTCAACCTGCGCCTGACCACCGTGGTCGGCGGCCTGTCGATCACCAAGCAGGCCGGTGTGCTGCGCCGCGGCGTCGAGGTGCTGGTGGCCACCCCCGGCCGGCTCAACGACCTCGTGGAACGCGGCGACTGCGTCCTCGACCAGGTGCGTGTCACCGTGCTGGACGAGGCCGACCAGATGACAGACATGGGCTTCCTGCCGCAGATCACCAAACTGATCCAGCAGGTACGGCCCGACGGCCAGCGGTTGCTCTTCTCGGCCACCCTGGACGCGAACATCGACCGTCTCGTGCAGCGGTTCCTCACCGACCCCGTCGTGCACTCCGTGGACCCGTCCGCCGGAGCGGTGACGACGATGGAGCACCATGTGCTCCACCTGCTCGACGAGACCGACAAGAAGGCCGTCACCACCCGTATCGCGGCCCGTGACGGCCGGGTCATCCTCTTCCTGGACACCAAGCGGTCCGCGGACCGGCTCGCCAAGCGGCTGCTGTCCGTCGGCGTCCGCGCCGCCGCCCTGCACGGCGGACGCTCGCAGCCGCAGCGCAACCGCACGCTCGAGCAGTTCAAGAACGGCGACGTCACCGCGCTGGTGGCGACCAACGTCGCGGCCCGCGGCATACACATCGACGACCTCGACCTCGTCGTGAACGTCGACCCCCCGACCGACCACAAGGACTACGTCCACCGGGGCGGCCGCACGGCCCGCGCCGGCGGCTCCGGCAGCGTCGTCACGCTCGTCCTGCCCGAGCAGAAGCGGGACGTCACCCGGCTGATGTCGGAGGCGGGCATCCGTCCGCGCACGTCCCGGATCACCTCCAGCGACGCCGCTCTGGCCACCATCACCGGCGCCCGTGAACCGTCCGGCGTGGCCGTCACCCTCCCGGTGCCCGAGCAGCCCCAGCCGGCGGCGTCCCGCCCGGCCCGCAAGAACGGCGCCGCCAAGCCGGCGGCCTCGCGCGGCGGCCGACGGCGCCGTGCCGAGGGCCAGGCCAAGGCGGCGCCCGAGGCCGCCGCCCGCAAGACCGGACGCGCCTCCACCGGCCGGTCCGGGTCCGGCGCGACGGGCCGATCCGGGTCCGGCGCCACGGCCGCCACCGGCACCTCGGCGGGCGGCGCGCGACGCGGCGGCCCGCGCAGGTCAGCGACCGGCGGGGGAGCCGCGGCCGGTCGTACCGCGGACCGCCGCGGCGGCGGCCGTAGCGGCGGTCGTACCGCCTAGACCCCAGCCGCCCCGGCCGACCAGCCGACAGCACCGAGGGCCGGTCCTCCGCGCCCCGCGATCACGCGGGCGCGGAGGGCCGGCCCTTCGGCGTTCGACGGGCCCGGCGCACGCCTCGGAGGCGTGGAGGTGGCGTGAAGCAGTCATCCGACCGGCATTCGTTTGTCGTGAACGGGACTTTCGGGGTACTCGCCCGCTCAGCGGACGGCGCTGCGGCGCCTTCCTGCCAGAACCGAGAGACGGGAGGTGATCGCCATGGCGTCGGACACCCGGACGCGCCCCCTCGCCGAGCAGCAGACGGCGAAGTCGGAGCCGGTGGGCGAACTCGTGCAGCGCGCCTCGCAACAGCTGACGGAGCTGGTGCGGGCCGAACTGCACCTGGCGCAGGCGGAGATGAAGGAGAAGGGCAAGCGGTACGGCAAGGGGGGCGGGCTCTTCGGAGGCGCCGGCCTGGTCGGGTTCCTCATGCTCCAGGCACTCGTGGCCACGGCGATCGCTGCGCTGGCGGTACCGCTGCCGGTGTGGGCGGCCGCCCTCATCGTGACGGCGGTGCTCGGCGTGATCGCCGCGGTGATGGCGCTGACCGGCAAGAAGCAGGTGTCGCGGGCCGCCCCGCCCAAGCCCGAACAGACGATCGAGAACGTCAAGGCCGACGTGGCCGAGATCAAGGAGAGTGCGCACCGATGACTCAGCCGCCCCACGACAAGCCCACCGCCGAGTCCCCCGAGGAACTGCGCGCGCAGGTGGAGCACACCCGGCATGAACTCGGCACCACGGTGGAGGCCCTGGCGGCCAAGGCCGATGTCAAGACCCGGGCCCAGGAGAAGGCCGCCGAGGTGAAGGTCCAGGCGGCCGACCGGGCCGGCGCGCTCAAGGAGCAGGCCGCCCACAAGGCCGAGGAGGTCAAGGCCAAGGCCTCGGACGCCACGGCCCGCGTGCAGGCCAAGGTGCCCGACCAGGTCAAGGAGACCGCGGAACAGGCCGGCCGGCTGTGGCACGAGAAGGCGCCCCAGCCCGTCCAGGACAAGGCCGCCCAGGGTGCGCGGATGGCCAGGGAGCACCGTGGCCTGCTCGTGGCCGCCGCGGCGCTCGGCGTCTGCGTGTGGCTGATGCGCCACGGCAAGCACTGACAGGGCCACTGCCCTGATCCAGCGGGATCGACGCCGTCGTACAGGCGTCGATCCCGCCGTCATGTTCCACGTCGATCCCGCCGCCATGTTCTACGACGGTCTCCGACCCGCGTGACCAGCGACGCCGCGGTGTGCGGCAGCCGGGAGGCGTGGTCCGGGGCCAGACAGTCCGCGATGAACCGGTGCCATCCCCCGTCCAGGGAGGGGTGCAGCCGCAGCGGGGCGTTGCCGCGGGCGTAGGCCTGGGCGGCGAGCGCGCGGGCCCGCGCGTGGAGGCCGGGGAACGGGTGGTGCCCTCCGGTGAGGACCTGGTGGGCGAGGACCCCGAAGGCCCAGATGTCGGCGGTGGCCCGCAGCACCATGCCGTCGGCGCTCCTGCGCCGGGACCACCACTCGGGCGGCCGGTGGTCGAGCGTGCCCAGCGGGGGGGTACGGGCGTACACGCCGTCAGGTTCCGACGTCAGGCCGAAGTCGGCGAGCCGCACCCCATCGCGCGGGCCCAGCAACACATTGGCGGCGGTGACATCGCCGTGCACCCACCCCAGGCCGTGCAGATGGGCCAGCCCGGCCGCGACCCCGTGGAGCAGCCGTACGGGGTCCGGGCCGGGGACACCGGCGTCCAGCGCCTGGCGCAGGCCGACGTCGGCCCGGTCCATGACGAGGGCGACGGCACCGGCCGGCTCCGGCGCGTCGATCCGGTGGACGGCACGGGTGCGCAGGAGGTGCGGATGGTCGGCCCGGGTCCCGAACCACGCCTCCCGCTCCACCAGGTCGTCCGGCGCGGACACCACCTTGACCGCGGCCGGCGCACCCCCGGGCAGCGACCGGGCCTCGTACACGAGGCTCCGGCCGCCCGAGCCGATCACGGCGCCCAACTCCCAGCCCCCGACGCGGAAGCCCACCGGGAGGCGGGGCTCCCGGTCGCAAGGGGTCACGCCCCGTCCCCTGCCGGGGCGACGCGCCGGCGGGGCGGGAGCAGCGCGAGGTGTTCCTCCCGGACCAGACCGAAGCGCAGGGCGAGCGAGGCGAGCCGGGCGCGCTTGGCCCCCGTACGCCCCTCCTCGTCACCGGTGTCCCCGCCGAGGTCCAGGCGGAGCTTCGTGCGGGCCAGATAGTCGATGTGGTAGTTCACGGCGGAACGGGTCAGGCCACCGCGGCCGTCCAGGGGCCGTAATCGCCGGGCGATGTCGCCGGCGCCCGGCAGCGCGCCGTCCGGCACCCCGCGCAGCCGCGGTTCGCACAGCGCGACGAGCACCAGGAAGTACTTGGCCGTCGCGTCCAGCGCGAAGGGGTGCACGGTGTGCTCGCCCCCACCTGGCGCGCACCGCTCGTCGAGGTAGGCGTGCTGCGGGGCGAACACCGTGAACCCGGCGTTCCCGTCCAGGGCGGGCAGGACCACCCGGGAGAACTCGAAGGGCACCGGCGCGCCGAGCCGTCCCGGCGCCACGGTCAGATACTCCCCGCCGCTCTCCATGTTCTCCACCACGTACGCGGAGTCGCCGCTGAAGTTCGACAGCCGCCAGTAGTCCCCGGCGGCCTCCAGCAGCCCCGCCCGCCGGGACACGCCCGGATCGAGCAGGGCGACGAAGCGGCCGGCCCGCTCGCCGGGCAGGTCGCGCCCGAACTCGGCCGTGTCGCCCGGCCCCAGGTGCAGCAGTTCGCCGGCGCCCGGCCGGGACGGGCCGGACGGCTGAACGATGATCGTCTCCAAGCCGGTGTCTCCCCCGAGATGACGCCGAGCGGCAGCCGCTGCGGGCCCGGCGTGACAGACGCGTGGAATCGCCCGGGGCGGCGGTCGGCGGATGGTCGGTCCGCTCCCGCCCGGTGCGACACCACGAGCATCACCGCACCCACGGACCCGCCGCAACCACCCGTGCCGGACCCGCCGCCCTGGAACCGTCCCGCCCTCTGCGGCCTGCGGCGATACGGGCGCCTGGGATGCCGGCGGGCCCGGGGCCCGGCTCGGATGCGCGGAGCCCACCGGGAAGCCGGGCGGCGGCACCCCGCCTAGATTGGAACTGACCGCTTAGATTGGTACTGACGGCGAACGCGCTCGGGGGACGCGGGGAGCGCGCATGACGGCGGACATCGAATTCACGGCCTTCTTCGACGCCACACCGAGCCCGTATCTCGTCCTGGACACGGACCTGGTGATCCGTTACGCCAACCCGGCCTATGTGCGGGTCATCGGCCGCACCGCCGACGAACTGGTCGGCAAGCGCTTCTTCGACGCCCTGCCGGAGAACCCGGGCGCCGAGCAGGCCGAGGACAACCTCAGGGACTCCCTGAACCGGGTCCTGAACAGCGGGAAACCGGAGACCCTGGTCCTCCAGCGCTACGACGTCCCCGCCCGCGACGGGGCGGGCGGCTTCGAGGAGCGCTGGTGGTCGGAGATCCACACCCCGATCGCCGGTCCGGACGGCGCGGTGCGGTGGATCGTCCAGCGCGCCGACGACGTCACCGGGTTCGTCCGTTCCCAGCGGACTCAGGAGCCGGCCGGCGAGTTCACGGACCTGTGGAAGGGCATGGCGGCCGAGCTGTACGTCCGCGCCCGCGAGGTGCACCGGCTGAACCAGGAGCTGCGCCAGGCCCACGCCCGCGAACGCCAGATCGGCGTGGCGCTCCAGGAGGCCATGCTGTCGGACCCCGACCTCGATCTGCACCACGACAACATCGCCGTGCGCTATCTGCCCGCGGCCTCCTCGCTCAACGTGTGCGGCGACTGGTACGACGTCGTCGACCTGCCGCCCGACCGCTACGCCGCCGCGGTCGGCGACGTGGTCGGGCACGGGCTGCACGCCGCCGCCGTCATGGGCATGCTCCGAAGCGCCCTGAGCGCGGTCATCCGGGCCACCCCCAGCCCGGCCCAGGCCCTGGAGGTGCTCGGCCTGTACTCCCGCTCGGTGGAGGGCGCGACGGCGGCGACCGCGGTGAAGGTCCTCGTCGACACCCGCAGCCGGCTGATCATCTACAGCAACGCGGGGCACCCGCCGCCCGTCCTGCTGCACACCGACGGCTCGTGCGAGCTGCTGGACAAGGCGACCGACCCGCCCCTGGGCACGCGTGAGCACCATGTGCCCCGCCCCCAGGCCGGCGTCTCGTACCAGCCGGGCGACACCCTCGTGCTCTACACCGACGGCCTCATCGAACGGCGCGGGGAGGACATCGACGTCGGCCTGGCCCGGCTCACCTCCGCCCTCGCCCAGGACGGCACGCTCGGTCCCGACCAGCTGGCCGACGCGCTGCTCGCCCGGCTCGACGTCGCGGGCGGTTCCTCCGACGACATCGCGCTGATCGTCATCCGCCTCTGATATCTCCGACGCTCGTGACTCCCCGGCCGGCCCTGTGGGACTGCGGCGGGCGGCCATCGGGCGGAGGCTGGAGCCCGGGCCGTCGAGCCGAGGAGGAAGCATGGCCGAGCAGGCTGAGGGAGCGGACCGGGTCGTGGTCGGGGTGGACGGCTCGGACGCGTCCCGGGAGGCCCTGCGCTGGGCCGTGCGGCAGGCGCGACTCACCGGGGGGAGGGTGCGGGTGCTCGGCGCCTGGGTGGTCCCCCAGTACCACGGGGCGCTCGGCTGGCTGCCACCGGAGAGCACCGACGAGGCGGCCCTGGAGGAACGCGCCCGCGACGAACTGACCACGGCCGTCGAGGAGACGCTGGGGCCACGGCCGCCCGTCGAGGTGCGGACCGAGGTGCGCTACGGCGCCCCCGCCGGGGTCCTGGTCGACGCGTCCCGTGACGCCACCCTGCTCGTGGTCGGCAGCCGGGGCCGCGGCGGCTTCGCCGGTCTGCTCCTCGGGTCGGTGGCCCAGCACTGCGCCCAGCACGCGGCCTGCCCGGTGGTGGTCGTCCGCGCCACCGGGCAGTAGGGCCGGGTGGGCGGTCAGTGGCAGGGACCCCTCCGGCCGAGGGTCGTCTCGGGGGTCGCGCCCGGCCGCGTCCACTGCGCGGCGGGGCGGCTCGTCGGGCCCCAGGTCGCCCGGCCGTCGGCGTCCGTGCGCCAGTACCAGCAGGGTTCGCCGGCCGGGGCCGTACCGCCCTCGGGGTGCTCCTCCCACGCCTCACCGCGCCCGTGGGGCGTCATGTCGAGCAGGGCGAGCGAGGGGTTGGCCGGTTCGTTGCCGCGGCCCGTCGTGCTGTAGGTCAGGAACGCGCGGTCGCCGTCGCGCAGATAACTGGTCAGATAGCCCATCGCACCGCCGACCGGCTCGTCCACGCCGCGCACCGAGTACCAGGGCTGGGTATAGCCCATGAAGTCCACGAAGGCGGCCACCTCGTCCCAGGGGCCGGTGGTCACGATGGCGAAGGAGACCCCGCGGGCGTTCAGGTACACGGCGTCCCGCAGATGCCAGGCGACCGTCGTGCAGCCCTCGCACTGGCCCTGCGGCGGGGTGTCGTCGTACCACATGTGCTTGTAGACGAGGAGTTCGTCGCGGCCCTCGAACAGGTCGAGGAACGGGAGCGGGCCGTCCGGGCCGACGACCTCCGTCGTGGCGTCGAACTCCACCATCGGCAGCCGGCGCCGGTCCGCGGCGAGGGCGTCGCCCGCACGGGTGTGGGCCTTCTCCCGGACCAGGAGCTCGTCACGGGCCTTCTGCCAGGTGGCCAGGTCGACGACGGGGCGGCCGGGCCGCTCGGTGTCCAGGTCACGAGATGTGGACGTCATGGTGTCCTCCGGGTCGGTGCACGGCGTTGTGAGGGGAGACCGGCGCCGGGCCCGGAACTCATCGGCCGGGACCGGTCGGACGAAACCCCCCCTTGCGCCGTACGGCCCCCGCACATCCCCGGAAGGACGGCACCGCACGCGCGGTCGTCACCGGCCCGACACGATGCTCTGAGGGGTCCCCGGGCGCGTACGGGACCCGGTCCTCGACGCTGGGAAACGAGACGGCATGCACGACCCCGACCCGCCCTTCCGGCCGGTCCGCAGACCCGACGGCTATCTCCCGCTGGAGGACCTCGGGCTCATCGGCGACGGCACGACCGCCGCCCTGGTCGGCCTCGACGGGTCCGTCCCCTGGCTGTGCCTGCCCCACTTCGACGACGCACCCGTCCTGTGCGGCCTGCTCGACCACGCCCGGGGCGGCCACTTCACCCTCGCGCCCGAGGACCTCAGGGAGGCACGGCAGTTCTACGAGCCGGACACCGGTGTCCTCGTCACCGAACTGCGCGCCGCCACCGGGGTCGTCCGGATCACCGACGCGCTGTCCCTGCGCTCCGGCGCCGACCTCACCGACGACGTGCCGGCCGGCCGCGGGGAACTCGTGCGCTCGGCGCGGGTCCTCGACGGGCACGTCCGGCTGCGCGCCGAACTGGAACCGCGCGGCGGCGCCCGCACCCGGGCCCTGTTCAGCGGACTCGAGGTGCTGCCGTCCGGCCGCCCCGAGCTACGGCTGCACCTGCGCTCCAACCGGCCGCTCGACGGCCTGCGCACCGTCCACGAACTGCGGCAGGGCGAACGGCTCGACGTCGTCCTGTCCTGGGGGCGCTTCCACCGGCACCACCGCTTCGACGCGGAGGAGATGCTGCGCACCACCGCCGACGCCTGGCACCGCTGGATGCGCCACCTCGTCTACGAGGGCCCCGAGGAACCCCTGGTCAGACGGGCCGCGATCACCCTGAAGCTCTGCGACGACTGGGTGCACGGCTCGCTGGTCGCCGCCCCCACGTCCTCCCTGCCCGCCCCGATCGGCGGCATCCGCAACTGGGACTACCGCTACGCCTGGATCCGCGACGCCGCCTACGCCGTGTTCGCGCTGCGCCGTATCGGGTTCGGCGGCGAGGCCGACGCCTTCCTCGGCTGGGTCCTCGACGCCTTCGAGGACAGCGGACAGCCCCGCATCATGTACGGCCTGCGGGGCGGCCCGGTGCCCGACGAGGTCGTGGACGGCGCCCTGGAGGGGTACCGGTGCTCGGCCCCCGTGCGCTGGGGCAACGGCGCCGCCGACCAGCGCCAGCACGACGTGTACGGCGAGATCCTGGACTGCGCCCACCAGTGGCTGCGCGCCGGCGGCGAGATCCAGCCCGCCCTGTGGGCGAGCCTCGCCGGCCTCGCCGACACCGCCGAGCAGGCCTGGCGGCAGCCGGACCAGGGGATCTGGGAGGTCCGCAGCGAAGGCCGGGTGTTCACCTACTCGGCCGGGCTCTGCCAGGTCGCCCTGGACCGGGCCGCGCGGATCGGCGCGCGACGGGGACTGCCCGGCCGGGTCACCGAGTGGCGGGACGCCGCGGACCGGCTGCGGCAGCTCGTCCTGGACTCCTGGGACCCCGGGGCGCGGACCCTCAGCGCGCATCTGGACGGCGGCGGCGTCCTCGACGCCAGTCTGCTCGCCCTCCCGCTGCGCGAGGTCGTGCCGGCCGGTCACCCCCGGATGACGGCGACCACCGCCGCCGTCGCCGAACGCCTGTCCGCGGGCGGCGGCCTGCTGTACCGCTATCTGCACGACGAGTCGCCCGACGGACTCGCCGGTGACGAGGGCGCGTTCGTGCTGTGCAGCTTCTGGCTGGTGGACAACCTCGTCGCCCAGGGCAGGATCGAGGAGGCGGAGAACCTGTACGCCTCGCTGTGCGCCCGGGCGAGCCCGCTCGGGCTGCTGTCGGAACAGATCGATCCCACGACAGGAGCGTTCATGGGGAACTTCCCGCAGGCCTTCAGCCATATCGGAGTGGTCGCGAGCGGGGTGAACCTCGCCAGGGCCCGGGCGGGCGTCCCGCGATGATCGGTCGGCTGGCCGTCTTCGGCGCTACGGGCGACCTCACCGCCCGCTTCCTGCTGCCCGCGCTGGCCGCCCTGCGCGGCGCCGGGCACGTGGGTGACGGCCTGGACCTGCTCTGCGCCGGACGCCAGGACTGGAGCACCGACCAGTACCGGGAGTGGGCGGCGGACCGGCTCGGGCCGTCACGGTCCGAGGACGCCGACGCGGTCGTGGCGTCGGCCCGCTATGTCCGCTGCGATGTCACCGACCCCGACGAGGTCGCCGCCGCCCTCGCCGGGGACGGGCCCGTCGCCGTCTATCTGGCGCTGCCCCCGGCGGTGTTCCCCGCGGCGGTCGTCGCGCTGCACCGGGCCGGCCTGCCGGAGGGCAGCCGGATCGTCCTGGAGAAGCCGTTCGGCGAGGACCTGGCCGGGGCGCAGGAGCTCAACCGGCTGCTCGCCGCGCTCGTGCCGGAGCAGGCGGTGTTCCGCGTCGACCACTTCCTGGCCATGTCGACCGTGCAGAACGTCCTCGGCAGCCGGCTGACCAACCGGGTCCTGGAGCCGCTGTGGAACGGCACGCACATCGCCGAGATCGAGATCGTCTGGGACGAGACCCTCGCCCTGGAGGGCCGGGCCGGCTACTACGACCACGTCGGCGCCCTCAAGGACATGATCCAGAACCATCTGCTGCAGCTGCTGTGCCTGGTGGCCATGGAACCGCCGATCACCCTCGGCGAGCGGGACCTGCGGGACCGCAAGGTCGACGTCCTGCGCTCGGTCCGGCCGCTCACCGAGGAGGACGCCGTACGCCGCACCCGCCGGGCACGCTATCTGCCGGGCCGGATCGGCGACCGTGACATCCCCGCCTACGCCGACGAGGACGGCGTCGACCCGGAGCGCGGCACCGAGACCTTCGCCGAGGTGGAACTGGAGATCGACAACTGGCGCTGGTCCGGATGCGTCTTCCGGCTGCGCAGCGGCAAGGCGCTCGGCACGGACCGCAAGGAGGTGGCCGTGCACTTCCGTTCCGTGCCGCACCTGCCGTTCCGGCACGGCGGGACCGCCGTGCCCAACGTGCTCCGCTTCCAGCTCGAACCGGAGGGACTCACCCTGGACCTCACGGGCACCGGCTCCGGCACCGACGCGTTCACCCCGCTCACCCTTACCGCCCGGATGGACCCGCCGCCCCTGCCCGCCTACGCCCGGGTCCTGCTGGACGTGCTCACCGGCGACCCGGCCCTGTCGATCCGCGGCGACGAGGCGGAGGAGGCGTGGCGGGTCGTCGACCCTGTGCTGTCCGCGTGGCGCAAGGGCCTGGTACCGCTGGAGGAGTATCCGGCCGGCTCGGACGGCCCGCCCGCACGATGACCCCGCACGGCACGGACCCACCCTGCGTGGTGGTCATGGGCGTCTCCGGGACCGGCAAGTCCACGGTGGGCCGGCTGCTGGCCGGACGTCTCGGCGTGCCGTTCGCGGACGCGGACGAACTGCACCCGCCGGCCAACATCGCCAAGATGGCGGCGGGCGTCCCGCTCGACGACGCGGACCGCCTGCCCTGGCTGGAGAGCGTCGGCCGGCTGCTCCACACGCACCGGGAGGACGGCACCGGTGTCGTGGTCACCTGCTCCGCGCTCAGGCGCCGCTACCGGGACGTCCTGCGCGCGGCCTGCCCCGGTGCCTTCTTCCTGCACCTCACCGGTGACCCGCGGCTGCTCACGGAGCGGATCGGGCGGCGCAGCGGCCACTTCATGCCCGCCCGGCTGCTCGCCTCGCAACTGCGGACGCTGGAAGCCCTGGAACCCGGCGAGGACGGGACCTCGATCGATGTGACGCCCCCGCCCGAGGAGGTCGCCGCCACGGCGGCGCGGCTGCTCCGAGGCACCGCGGACGGCACGCCCTGACAACAGGTCAGGACTGCCCCAGGGAGACCACGACGGCGCTCTGCGAGCCGCCGGGGGTGTGGTAGTGCACCGTGTCGCCGGGCTCGTGCCCCAGCAGGGCACGGCCGAGCGGGCTGTCGACGGTGACCAGCGACCCGTCGGAGCCCACGGTGGTCTCACCGACGTGGAACGTCTCCTGCGAGCCGTCGGTGAAGCGCACGGTGACCGTGCTGCCCACGCCCACCCGGTCGTCCCGCGGCGGACCCGCCGTGCCGGCCGTGTCCAGCCGTGTCGTGAGGTCCGTGATCCTGGCGTCGATCCGCCGCAGGTCGTTGGCGCGCTGCAACTCGTCGGCCGCGTCCGCGAGGTCCCCGACCGACGCGTCCGAGTCCCTGAGGGTCGTGGCGACGGTGTCGCGCTCGGTGCGCAGCCGTGACAGCTCCTGCTCCAGGGCCTGGCGAGCGGCGCTGCTGATCGGCGCGGGTTGGCTGGACATGCCTGCTCCTGACGCCGGAGACGATGTGTCCCTATTTTAGACACTTCGCCGGATCCTGACCCGTCCGAGCCTGCCCCGCCGGCCGTCCCGCTCCGCGCCGCCCGCGACCCGCCCGTCAGCCGCCCAGCGCCGTGAGGACCACGGACTTGGCCTCCTCCTGGACCCGCCGCAGATGGTCCGGGCCCTGGAAGGACTCGGCGTAGATCTTGTAGACGTCCTCGGTGCCCGACGGGCGGGCGGCGAACCAGGCGTTGGCGGTGGAGACCTTGATGCCGCCGAGGGCCGCCCCGTTCCCGGGGGCCTCGGTCAGCACCGACGTGACCGGCTCACCGGCGAGCGTGTCGGCGGTGACCTGCTGGGGAGACAACTTCGCGAGCAGCGCCTTCTCCTCCCGGGTGGCGGGGGCGTCGATGCGCGCGTACGCGGGGGAGCCGAACCGTTCGGTGAGCCCGGCGTAGTGCTCGGACGGCGTCCGGCCGGTGACGGCCGTGATCTCGGAGGCGAGCAGCGCCAGGATGATGCCGTCCTTGTCGGTGGTCCACACCGACCCGTCGCGGCGCAGGAAGGACGCGCCCGCCGACTCCTCGCCGCCGAAGCCGAGCGAGCCGTCGGACAGGCCGTCGACGAACCACTTGAATCCGACCGGGACTTCGACGAGTTCCCGGCCGACGTCCGCTGCGACCCGGTCGATCATCCCGGACGACACCAGGGTCTTGCCGACCCCCGCGCCCGCCGGCCACTGCTCCCGGTGCGAGAAGAGATAGGAAATCGCCACCGCCAGATAGTGGTTGGGGTTCATCAGGCCCCCGTCGGGGGTGACGATGCCATGCCGGTCGGCGTCGGCGTCGTTGCCGGTGGCGATGTCGAACCGGTCGCGCCGCTCGATCAGCGACGCCATCGCGTACGGCGAGGAGCAGTCCATGCGGATCTTGCCGTCCCAGTCCAGCGTCATGAAACGCCAGGTCGGGTCGGTGAGCGGATTGACCACCGTCAGGTCGAGCCGGTGCTGCTCGGCGATCCGGCCCCAGTAGGCGACGGACGCCCCGCCGAGCGGGTCGGCGCCGATGCGCACCCCGGCCGAACGGATCGCGTCCAGGTCCAGCACCTGGGGCAGGTCGGCGACGTACGCGCCGAGAAAGTCGTGGCGGCCGGTGCCGGGCGCGGCCAGGGCGCGGCTGTAGGGGATCCGCCGTACGTCCTTCAGGCCGCCCGCGATGATCTCGTTGGCGCGGTCCTGGATCCAGGAGGTCGCCTCGGAGCCGGCGGGGCCGCCGCTGGGCGGGTTGTACTTGAACCCGCCGTCGGCGGGCGGGTTGTGCGAGGGCGTGACCACCACACCGTCGGCGAGTCCGGACGTCCGGTTCCGGTTGTACGTCAGGATCGCGTGGGACACCGCCGGGGTCGGCGTGTACCCGTCGTGCTGGTCGATCAGCACGGTCACGTCGTTGGCGGCGAAGACCTCCAGGGCAGTGACCCGGGCCGGCTCGGACAGGGCGTGGGTGTCCGCCCCCAGATAGAGGGGGCCGTCGGTGCCCTGCAGGGCGCGGTACTCGCAGATCGCCTGGCTCGTCGCGGCGATGTGGTCGTCGTTGAAGGCCGCCGCGAGCGACGAGCCGCGGTGTCCGGAGGTGCCGAACGCCACCCGCTGCCCCGGCTCGGCCGGGTCGGGCCGCAGGGCGTAGTAGGCCGTGACCAGCCGGGCCACATCCACGAGATCCCCGGGCCCCGCGACCTGCCCCGCACGCGCGTCCTGCATGTCCGCTCCTTCGCACACGTCGTCCGATGGGTACGCCCCCATTGTCCCCCGCCCATGACGGCGGGACGCGCCGCGGGCACCCGTTGTGGCGTGTACCCGACCGGTGCGACCATGCACTCCGGCGACGGAAGGGGACACCGACGTGAGGCACGACGACCTACGGCCGCCCGCGGCCGAGCTGTTCGACGCGCTGGGCGCCGACTACGAGAAGGCGTTCGCGCACGCCCCCGCGCATCTGTCCGTGCTGGAGTGGCTGGCCGAGCGGCTGCCGCGAGAAGGGCGGGTCCTCGACGTCGGCAGCGGCACCGGGCGGCCCACGGCGGCGGCCCTGGTGGCGGCGGGCCACTCGGTGCTCGGCGTCGACGTCTCCCCGGTGATGGTCGAACTGGCCTCCCGTCAGGTGCCCGGCGCCGAGTTCCGCCACGCCGACATCCGCGAACTCCCGCTGGAGGAGGGGGCGTTCGACGGCATCTGCGTGTTCTTCTCGCTGCTGCAGATGTCCCGCGCCGACCAGACGGCGCTGGTGCGGCGGCTGGCCTCGGCGCTGCGGCCCGGCGGGCACCTGGTGCTGGCCACGGTGCCCGCCGACGTGGAGGACGTCGAGGTGGTCTTCATGGGCCGGGCGATCCGCGCGACCAGCTTCTCCGAGGAGGGGGTGCTCGCGCTGGTCCGGGACGGGGGACTGACCGTGCTGTCCTCGGACAGCACGGTGTTCACCCCCGACCACCCGGACGGCGGGCCCGAGCCGCATCTGTTCGTGCGCTGCCGCCGCGATTAGACGTGCGTCAGCCGACCGGTGGCATGTCGGTGGGCTCGGAGTCCAGGCCGGGGCGCCGGGCCGACCAGGCGCCCCGGGTGAAGTCCGGGACCTCGACGGGCCGTCCGCCCCGGGCCAGGGACGCGGCGCTCAGCGGCACCGCCGAGCACCAGGAGGCCGAGTCGTAGACGTCGATGTCGGGCACCAGCCCGGCCCGCATCGACTGGACGATCCGCCACTGCAGGACGTAGTCCATGCCGCCGTGCCCGCCGTTGTTCGCGGCGTCGTCCCCGACCTTCCGCCACAGCCAGTGGTCGTACTCCTTGCGGTAGTCGGCGAAGTCCCGCCAGCTGTGCCCGGCGTGGTCCGGCTCCAGATAGACGCGCGCACCGGTCGGCGACGGCCCGGCGTAGTCCTCGACGATGCCGCGACTGCCGGCCAGCGTGTTGATCCTGCTGTACGGGCGGGGTGAACTCACCTCGTGCTCGGCGCGCAGCACCCTGCCCCGGTGTGTGTCGATGAGGCAGGTGATCAGGTCGCCGTTGATGTACGTCTCCTTCCACGACGGGTGGTCGCGCGGCATGAAGCGCGCGCGGTAGTCGGCCAGCCCCTTCGGGGCGGTCGCCGTGGCGCGCAGTGTGGTCATCCGGTCGCCGCGGTTGATGTCCATGGCCGCCGCGATCGGGGCCAGCCCGTGCATCGGGTACAGCGACGCCGTGCTGCGGGTGTGCCACAGCCGCCGCCAGGAGTCCGTGTAGTACGTGTCGGAGAACAGCAGTTCCCGCAGGTCGTGGCAGTAGCCCCCGTGCCCGTTGGTGATCTCCCCGAACAGGCCGTCGTGCGCCATCCGCAGCATGGCCAGCTCGTTGCGGCCGTAGCTGCAGTTCTCCGACAGCAGCAGATGTCTCCGGGTGCGTTCGGAGGTGTCGACGAGGTCCCAGAGCTCGTCGAGCTCGGTCGCGACGGGCAGTTCGACGACGGCGTGCCGGCCGCTCAGCAGCGCCGCCCGGCCGTGCTCGTGGTGGAACTCCCACGGTGTGGCGACGTACACCAGGTCGATGTCGTCGCCTCGCAGCATCTTCGCGTACGCGTCCGCCGAGCCGCCGTACGCGGCGGGCCGGGGCTCTCCCTTGGCCTCCAGCCGGTCGGCGGCGGCGCGGGCACGGTCGGCGCGGATGTCGCACACGGCGGTCACGGTGCAGCCGGGGACGGCCGCCCAGCCGGTGATCATGCCGCCGCCGCGGTTGCCCAGGCCGATGACGGCGACGCGCACGGTCCGGTGCGGCTCGAAGGGCACGCCGATCATCGACTTCTGCCCGGGGCGGCGGCGGGGTTCGCGGCCGGTCGCGGCGGCCGCGGCGGTGACACCGGCGGTGAGGGCGCCGGTGGCGACGGCTCCGCCGAGGAGCAGCCGGCGGGAGACAGCGGGTGCTTCGGACATGACGGCAACACTCCTCAGGGGTGGCGTGCATCAGTGCCGGGACACGGTCGTTCTGTCGCGGCATGACTCTGGAGGCTTCGACCCGTGCATGTCAATACGTGCTCGATAAACAGCGGTTCCGAGCAGGAACGAGCATGGATGCCAGGTGATCTTGGCTGATATACGCTGCTGCCCTTCGAACAGTTCGGCGAATCCGCGCGTCGGATTCGCCTGGCCCGGGGGGGCTTTCCCATGACGACACAAGGACGCGCGGTGCTCGGCCTCGCGCTCACACCCGTTCTCACCCTGGCGGCGGTGACACCGGCCACCGCACAGCCGACGGCGGCCCCGGCCGGCGCCACCACAGCCGTCACCGCCGACCAGCGCGCACCCGGCCCCTGGGCCACCCGGACCCAGCTCGCCCCGAGCCCCACCCCGGGCTCCGCGTCCGGCGGCCTGAACGCCCTCGTGGCGGCGGGGAACGGCACCCTGGTCGCGCTCACCGGCGACGCGCTCTCCCGGTCCACCCGGATCCGGCCCGCCGGCGGCACCCGCTGGCTCGCACCGCAGACCTGGCCGGACGCCGGCGCCTACAACACCGAACTGGTCGCGCTCGGCGACGGCTCGGTACGCCTCGTATGGCGGGCCCGCCGCGCCGACGACCACGGCAGCCACTGGCTGCGGATGGCGACCCTCGCCCCCGGCGCGACCGCGTTCTCCGCACCCGAGTACATCGCCCCGGTCCCCGAGAAGGGGTACCACCACCTCGCCGCAGCGCCCGACGGCCGCCTCGTCGCCGTATGGACGGACTCCGGCGTGGTGAAGGCCGCCGAGAAGGCCGGACCGCAGGCCGCGTGGACGGCGCCGACCGGCCTCAACACACAGCCGCCGTCCGGCAGTCGGGACATCGCGGCCCTGGACCTCGCGGTGGACAGGAACGGCACCGCCCTGCTGGTGTGGCAGTGGCAGCGGACCAAGGCCGTCGTCGCCCTGGAGAAGTCCCGGAGCGCGACCGCCTGGAAGACGGTCACCGGCCTCCCCGTCCCCGCCGCCGACCTGGCACGCCCCAAGGCGTTCGCCCGCCCCCAGGGCGGCTTCGACGTCTTCTACGACGACCAGGAGCATCTCGCGTACACCCGCCGCACCGCCGGATCGACGACATGGAGCGCCCCGCGCGCCGCGGCCGCCACCGGCAGCACCAGCGGGATGACGGCACCCGTCCACCTGCCGAACGGCGACCTCTTCGTCGCGGGCGCCCCCGGCTACGGCACCGGCCCCTGGTACGCGCTGCGTTCGGCGGCCACCGGCACCTGGCAGCCCTTCACCCAGGCCTTCTCCACCCACAAGAAGGTCCGCTCGGTGTCCGCCGCCGCCACCTCGGGCGGCACCGTAACCGTCACCTGGCGGGAGGGCTACTCCGGCGCCGAGTACGCGATGGCCGCCGTCTTCAAGGGCGGCACCTGGTCCGCCGCACACCGGCTCAGCGCGACCGGCGACCGGTTCGCGGGCGCCCCGCAGCTCGCCGCCGACGCCAAGGGCCGCCCGGTCGCCGTATGGGACGAGTACCAGCCGTCCGCCACCGGCGCCACCGTCCTCGACGGAGTCCACCAGGCCACCACCGGCGCCCGCGCCCTGCCCGCGTGGCGCGACCACACGGACGACGGCAAGGCCGACCTGTTCGGCCGGAGCAGCGCCGGGGTCAAGGTGTACGCCGGAGACGCGACCAGGCTCACCGCCCAGAAGCGGAGCAGCAGTTGGCCGTCCGGCACGCTCGTGCTGCCCTACGGCGACCTCGACGGCGACGGCTGCAACGACGTGTTCACCCGCGGCCCCCAGGGCGAGGCCCGGATCCACGTCACGATCTGCGGCGGACAGCCCGACCAGCAGACGTACAGCGTCAAGGTCTCCTCGGACTGGAGCGCTTACGACACCGTCCTGTCACCCGGCGACCTGACCGGCGACGGCCGCCCCGACCTGCTCACCCGCTCCGCCGCAAGCGGGAAGCTCTACCTCTACGCGAACAACGGCGCGGGCGGCTTCAAGGCCCGCACGGTCGCAGGCTCGGGCTTCGGCACGTACAAGCGGCTCATCGCCGCCGGGGACCTCGACCGCGACGGACGGAACGACCTGCTGGCGATCGACAAGTCCAACGAGCTATGGCGCTTCGAGGGGACCGGCCGCGGCACCTTCACGCCACGGGCGCTGGTCTTCAAGGACTGGGGCACGTCCTACAAGGACGTCGTCGGCGGCCTCGACCTGTCCGGGGACGGCAGGGCCGACCTGATCTCGCTCGACAAGCAGGGCCGCGCCTGGCTCAACAAGGGCGACGGACGCGGCGGCTTCGCCAACCGCACCCAGGCCGGCAAGAGCACCGACTGGTCGGGCATCCGCATCTCCTGACGGGACGTCATCGGTCCGGGTGGGCGGCACACGCCGCCCACCCGAACCGCAGGACGAGGGGTCTCAGCCGATCCGCGTCCCCGCGCCGCTCACCCGGACCCGCCGATCACCGGTGCGCAGCGTCACCGTCAACTCGCCCGGACGGCCCAGGTCCTCGCCCTGCAGCAGCGTCAGCACGGCGTCCTCCGGGACCAGGCCCAGCTCGCGGGCGTAGGCGCCGAACGCGGCCGCGGCGGCACCGGTCGCCGGGTCCTCCACGACACCGCCGACCGGGAACGGGTCCCGCACATGGAAGACGGTGGCGGACTCGCGCCACACCAATTGGACGGTGGTCAGGTCCAGTCGGAGCATCAGGGCCTCCAACCGCGCGAAGTCGTACGCGAGATCCGCGAGCCGCTCGCGGGTCGCCGCCGCCAGGACGAGATGGCGGGCCCCGGCGAACGCGATCCGGGGCGGAAAGGCGGGGTCGAGATCACCGGCCCGCCAGTCGAGCGCGGCCAGCGCCTCCATGAGATCGGCGTCCGCGATCTGCTCCAGGCGCGGCTCCACACTGGTGAGAGTCGCCCGGACCGTCCCGCCGTCCTCCGTCACCTCCACCGGCACCACACCGGCCGGCGTCGTGAACACCAGCCCACCCGGCCCGATCCGCTCGGACAGCGCGATCGCCGCCGCGACCGTCGCATGCCCGCAGAACGGCACCTCCGCCTTCGGGCTGAAGTAGCGGATGGTGTACGCCCGCCCGTCCGGACCCCCGCCGTCCGCGGGAGGAGCCGTGAGGAACGCGGACTCCGAGTAGCCGAGGTCCGCGGCGATCGCCAGCATGTCCCCGTCGTCGAGACCTGTCGCGTCCAGGACCACCCCCGCGGGATTGCCTCCCTCCGGCGTGCTGGAGAAGGCGGTGTACCGGAGCACCTCGGGCTGCGCGTTCGTCGTCATGCTCGGGAAACCCGCCCGCTCCCAAGGTCATTCCCCGCGCGCGTTGTTAGGGTGCGTGGCGTGGCAGAGATCAGGAAGGTCCAGATCACGTTCGACTGCGCCGAGCCGGAGCGCCTCGCCCGCTTCTGGTGCGAGGTCCTCGGGTACGTCGTACCGCCGCCCCCGAGCGGCTTCGCGACCTGGGACGCGTACTGGGACGAACGGCCGGAGGAGAAGCGCGGCGCGTGGTTCGCCTGCCAGGACCCCTCCGGGGAGGGACCGCGGCTGTTCTTCCAGCGCGTCCCCGAGGGCAAGGTCGTCAAGAACCGCGTGCACCTCGACGTACGGGTCGCCACCGGACTCGTGGGCGAGGAACGCCTCGCCGCGCTCGAGGCCGAGTGCGCGCGCCTCCTCCCGCTGGGCGCGGTCCGCGAGCGACTGCTGTACGACGGCCACGACGCGTGCATCGTGATGCGGGACATCGAGGGCAACGAGTTCTGCCTCGACTGAGCGGGCGGCCCGCCCCCGGCCTCAGAGGAAGCGCCGGATGGGGGTGACCGCGGCCTCCTTCACGCGCTGCACGGCGGCACGCCGCCGCCACCGGCGCAGATCGATCTCCACGCTCTTCTCGAGGTCGGCCTCGAAGTCCCGGTCCAGCTCGGCCGTGAACTCCTCGTCCAGCACGGCGAGCATGACCTCCTCGTCGTGGTCCATGGACCGCCGGTTGAAGTTGGTGGAGCCGATGAGGGCGGCCACCGAGTCCACGGTGATGATCTTGGCGTGCATCATCGTCGGCTGGTACTGCCGGATGTGCACGCCCGCCTCGAGCAGCCGCGTGTAGTGCTGCTGGCCGGCGAGCTGACAGGCCCGCTGGTCGGTGTAGGGACCGGGCAGCAGTATCTCGACCCGCACCCCGCGCCGCGCGGTGGCGCACAGCAGGTCGACGAAGTACGCGTCCGGCGCGAAGTAGGCGGTGACCAGCCGGAAGCGCTCCTCCGCCGAGGTCAGCATGACCCGGATGAGCGTCTGCATGTCCTGCCAGCCGATGCTGGCGGACCCGCGCACCACCTGTACGACCGACGACCCCTCCTGCCGGTGCTCGGTGAAGCGGTCACGCTCGTCGAACAGTTCCTCGTGGCACTCCGCCCAGTTCTGCGCGAACGCGGCGGCGATCCCGTCCACGGCCGGACCGCGCACCCGCACATGCGTGTCCCGCCACTCCGACGGGTTGCGCGCGTCGCCGCACCACTCCTCGGCGATCCCCACACCCCCGGTGAAGGCGGTGCGCTCGTCGAGGATGAGGGCCTTGCGGTGACAGCGGTGGTTCTGCTTGAACGGGGACAGCCACACGGGCCTGCGGAACCACGCGATCTCCACCCCGGCCGACGCCATGAGCTCCAGCAGCCGCCCCTCGATCTCCTTCGCGCCGAAACCGTCCAGCAGCAGCCGCACACGGACGCCCTCACGGGCGCGGTCGGCGAGGGCGGCGGCGAAGTCGTGGGCGATCTGACCGCGCCAGTAGACGAAGGTCATCATGTCGATGGTGTGCTCGGCCTCGCGGATCGCGCCGAGCATCGCGGGGAAGATCTCGTCGCCGTTGCGCAGCGGAACGAGCTCGTTGCCCTCCGTCGCCGCCACCCCGATGAGCCGCTCCAGACGGCGGCGCAGCCGCTGCTTGCGCTCCGCCGTCGACGCAGGTCTGTCCTGGTCAGGAGTCGGTGCCGGTATGTCGTCGAGTTTCACGTCGGGTCTCCCACAGGGCCTTCACGGATACGTGCTTCAGGGGGCCGCATGAGCGGCCCCCCAAGCGGATGCCCCGTCGGCGCGCCGTCACGCCCATCGGTGGGGCGGGAAGCAGCGGTGGGCGGTCAGCCGCCCATGTACCAGCTGAAGCCGCCGTTGCTGGCCGCGAGCGTGACGAACAGAATCCACAGGAGCACGTCGACCACGCCGAGGACGATGCCGGCCGTCGCCATGCCCGCGCCGTTCTTCGCGCCCGCCTGACGCCGGGCGACCACGCCGAAGACGATGGCCAGCGGGCCGAGGATGATGTTCAGGACGAACAGGCCCACGACGCCGCAGCACAGGCTCGCGATCGCCAGGCCGTTCGTACGCGACCCCGAAGCGGCAGAGGAACCACCGTAACTCGCCATTGCACACTCCCTGTTGCCGGTCGCGCGGACCGAACGGTCCGCGCTCTCCTCACTGTTGGCTGCACCCCGAATGCCCCTTTACAGCGTTCTTATGTCAGCGGACGCGGGAACCGATGAGCCGGGGGAGCGGAGACGGGCCGCAAACTCGTGCGCGGCAATCGGCTCCGGCGGGGCAACGATCGGGCCACCTCGACAGTCGTACGCAGTGCCGAACGCGGCAGTAGGAACGCCCCCTTGGAGGAACGATGAGTCGTCGCGGTGTCGTCGTGGGAACCGCCGTGGTGCTGCTCGCGGGAGCCGGCGCGTCGGCCGGCGCCGCCGGCGCGGACCGGGCCGCCGGACCGGTGGTCGGCCAGGCCGTCGTCAACCAGGGACGTGACGTCGTCGTGGGTACGACACAGGACGTGACCTTCCCCGTCACGGTCACCGGCTCGGGCGACCCCGCCCTGACGTTCGTCGACGTCGACCTGAAGGGACCGAACGGCGGCTTCTACACCACCGACGCCTTCTGCGAGAGCGCCACCGCCTGCACGACCACGTTCACCGTCAACGCGCACCTTCGGCCGGGCGGCGACGACCCGGTCGACCTCACCAACGCGCAGGCCGGCACCTGGTCCGTCGACGCGCTGGCCGACACCGCGGACGGCACGTCCGTCTTCGCCCGGGACCTCGGGTCGTTCTCGCTCAAGCGGGCCGCACGGCTCACGGTGAACGCCTCACCCGAGCCGGCGACCGAGGGCTCCCGGTTCATCGTCACCGGCCGGCTCGAACGGGCCGACTGGGACACCTACCGGTACCGGGGATACGCGGGCCAGATGGTGAAGCTGCAGTTCCGCCCCAAGGACTCCAGCACCTACGCGACCGTCGCGACCGCCAGGACCAGCAGCACCGGCGCCCTGCACATCATGGCCAGAGCGACCGAGGACGGCTATTGGCGCTGGCACTTCGCCGGCACCGCCACCACGGGCGCGGCGAAGGCCACCGGCGACTATGTGGACGTACGCCCCTGAGGGCCGTGCTTCAGTCCTTGCCCCGGACGACGGCCACCGGGCAGTGCGCGTGATGCAGCACCGCCTGGCTGACCGAGCCGAGCAACAGCCCGGCGAAGCCGCCGCGACCCCGGGCGCCCACGACCATGAGCTGGGCGTTCCGGCTGGACTCGATCAGCGTCTCGCGGGGTTCGCCGCTCAGCACCTGCTGCCGGACCACCACGTCCGGGTACCGCTCGGCGAACCCGGCGACCGCCAGCGCCAGCAGTCGCTCCGCCGCCTCCACCCCCGTACCGGCCGGTGCGTAGTCCGGCTGCCACGCGTGCACGGCCAGCAGCTCGGCCCCGCGCAGCGCCGCCTCCGCGAAGGCGAACTCCACGGCACGCTCACCCCGCGGGGACCCGTCGGCGGCGACCACCACCGGCCCGTCGCCGCCCGGCTCGCCACGGACCACGAGGACCGGGCACAGGGCGTGCGCGGCGAGCGACACGGCCGTCGACCCCAGCAGCATCCCGACGAAGCCGCCGACGCCCCGGGCACCGACGACCAGCAGGTCGGCGGCCCGTGACTCGGCCGTCAGCACCTCCACGGCACCGCCCGTCACCACCTCATGGGTGACCTCGATGTCGGGGGCCGCCTCGTGCGCGTGGTCGGCGGCCTCGCGCATCAGCTCTTCCAGCGGGCCCGGGTCCGGTGGTGCGTACATGGGCCGGGTCGGCGGGCCGAAGGCATGCACCACACGCAGCCCGGCACCGCGGCGCCGGGCCTCGAGCGCGGCCGCCTCCACCGCCGCCCTGCAGGACGACGAGCCGTCCACACCGGCGACCACGAGCTTTCCCACCGGACCTCCAGCCATCACCGGGCCCCCGAACGACACGCCTGTCCAAGGATCACTCCGGCCGGGCCGCCCTGCCACCCGACCGGCGCGGACGGCTCACGCCGTCACGATCCGTCCGGGGCCGGGCAGGTCATCGCCGGCGGGCAGAACCAGGCGGCCGCCGTGTCGATCAGCTCCCGCTCGGCGGAGTCCTGGTTGTCGGGACCGTAGGCGACCAGCGCGTAGCGGTTGTCGTCGGCGGCGCGGAAACGGCGGTCGATGACATGCCGGACCGTCCCGGAGTCCGACTCGCCGGCGATCTCGCTGGCCCGGTACTCGTGTTCCGCAGCCGCGTCGGAGGCCCCCTCGAGCGGGCCCAGCTCGATCCGTTCGTATCCGTCCAGCTTGGTCGCCTCCTCCTGGGCGATGACGAGGGAGTCGTACGGCCCGAACTCCTTCACCTGGAAGATCTGCAGCCGGCGCAGACCGTCCGGACTGCTGTAGTTGACCACCCTGATGCCGTACTGCGACGCGCTGTGCTTCGGCGTCCAGTCCGCCGGGACCGCGATACGGAACCCCTCCTCGTCCCGCACCTCCTCGTAGCCGTCGGGCAGGGCGGCCCCGGCCACCGTGGCCGTGTCGGACGGATCCGGCCCGGTGTCCGACGGCTCGGTCCCCGGCTGCTGCTGCTCCTGCTCCGATGCGGTGGGCGGCGGGGGCGGTTCCGGCTCGTCCTTCCAGCCGAAGGCCCAGACGCCGAAGCACATCCCGACCGCCGCCAGGACCATGCCGCCGCGCTGCACCACGCGCCGCTGGCGCGGGAGATCCAGGTCCCGGTCCGTCCGGAGGTCGTGCTCGCGCCGCCCGTCCGCCCAGTCCTGCCGTTCCCTGTCGTACACCTTCATCGCCGTCGTCCCTCCAGGCTGCCGGCCGTCTGCGTTCTCCGGTCGGCTCTCAGCCGAGCAACTGGGCGATGCCCTGCACGACGGCCGTCGCCGAGGCCACGGCGCCGACCGCCGCCGCCTGCGAGCCGAGCCAGTTGCGGACCCTGCCTTGGGCCCGGGTCAGCCGCCCGGGCTCGGCCGTACCGGACCGTGTGATCTCCTCCTGCAGGCCCACGAGTTCGTCGTGCAGCGCGGCGTCCTCCGCCCCGCGGCCGGCCCCGTCGGGCAGCTCGGCGAGCAACTTCCGTACGGCGGTCAGCAGTTCCTGATGGGCGGTGTCGAGTGCGGGAGCACCGGTCGTGTTGTACGAGACGGCCCGGCCCTCCCGCCCGGTGGCGATGGAGCCGCCGGACATCGAGCCGATGACGATGCCGCCCCCGGCTGCGTCCCGGCCCTCCCCGGCGCTCTCGGAGGGCTGCGCCGGGCTGCTGTGCTGGTTCATGCGGGGTGTCCTTCCTGACCGGGGCGTCCGGTGCCGGGCGGGGGAGTGGTGTGCGCGTGCGCCTGTCCGTGGCTGCCGGTGGCGATGGAGCCGCCCGACATGTCCTGGATGAACACGCCGCCACCGCTGACCTGGTAGATGTGCTGCTCGAACTCCTCGGTCCGGTAGCCGTGTTCACGCAGCGCCGTCCGGACGCCGCCCACGATCCGCTCCTCGACCGTCTTGATGTACCGCTCGGCGTCCATGTCCTGGAAGCGCGACAGCTTCTGCTGTGCGGCGAGCGCCCGCAGCGACACCCGGGGCACATCGGGCAGTTCCTCGTCCCGGGGCACGTGCGAGGTGACCGTCCGCCACAGGGTGCCGAACGCGCCGATCGCGCAGTCCAGCCCGATCGCGGGAGCGTGCCGCAGGGCGCGCAGCGCGGCCCTGTGCCACTTCTCCGGCAGCCGCTCCACCAGCGCGTCCACACCGCGGAACTCCTTGCGGATCGGCCCCAGCACGGAGGACTCGGCCTCCAGGACGAGCATCCCGCCCTGGGTGTGCACCCGTACCAGGACCGTGACCACGAGCTGTTCGTGCCAGCCGCCGATCCGGACGCGCAGGAAGACCCGCCGGGCCTCGCCGCCCTCGTCGATCGCCTCGTCCCGGTGCGCGGCGATCTGCTCCGGCTCGTAGACGGCGTACGCGGCGCCCCGGCCCTGCCCGGAGGCGGCGTGGGCGCCCGCGTCGTCCACACCCCCGAGCTCCAGCTCCTCCGCACGGCCGACGCCGCCCGGCAGATACAGGAACCGCTCGATCTCCAGCTCCCGCAGCCGGTCCCGGCCGGTCCGCGCCGCGGACTCCCGCAGCTCCACCAGCTGCGGCTCGATCAGATCGAGCGCGGCACGCGCCGTCAGCCGCTCCCTGGTTCGCGGCACGGCACCGGCCGCCCCGTCGACCTGCGCCGGGATACGGTCCCGGCGGCCGTCGAACACCTTGCGCAGCTCCATCGCGAACGACCAGCTCCGCTTGCGCGTGCCCAGCCCGACGAACGGCTGCTCCACGTCGTACAGGGTGACCGGGGCGTGCTGCTCCCTGCGGATGTCGCGCACCAGGGTGTCGTACGGCGGGCCCGTGGGCAGTCCGGGCTGCGTGGCGGTGCGGAACGTCCACTTCGACAGCCACTGGCACAGCGCCTTGCGGTGCGCGGCCTGGTGCTGCCAGCCGATGAGCGCGATCAGGAGGGGGAAGAGCGCCGGGTACGGCGTCTGCGCGGTGCCGTCGATCAGACCGGCCACGTACCAGTACCAGTACGCGACGACGAGCAGCAGACTGCCCACGGTGGCGAGGCTGCCCATGCCGTCGGCGGCGCGGGCCACCGGGGCCGGCAGCCCCAGCTCCTTCACGGCGGGACCCCGCTCGTTCAGGGCGGCCGCGAGCCACAGGGCGAACGCAACGACGGCGTAGACGTGGGACCAGGGCAGCCACAGCCCGCCGGTGACGTTCTCCTGGCCGAGGTACATCGCGTCGAACGCGATGCCGAAATCCACCTCGGCGCCGGGGCCCCAGCGGTCGGAGACGCTGTCCCACACCATCAGCAGGTCGGAGACGAGGAACCCGGCCCAGGCCGCCAGCATCAGCAGCGCCGTCCGGGTCTCCTGACGGGTGACCCGCAGGGCGTGGGCCAGCACCGGCAGGACGTCCACACCGAGGGAGGGCGCGACGGGCCGCTCGCGATGGCCGACGAGTTCGTCGATGACACGGCGCCGGAAGCCGGCGTCCTGGTAGACGCCGGCACACAGCAGCCGGGTGGCCTCCGTGCGGCCGTGGCGGTCTTCGGCATGACTGGTGCCCGGCACTGTGCTCCCAGGGTCGTGAAGGGTGGTGCTGTCCCGGGCGTGGCCCGGCGGCGCCGGCGCCGCTGTCGTCACGGGGCGGCGAGATGCCGCCGGCCGGGGGACACGGGAACAGGAGCGCGAGGCTAGGGGACCGCGGCCCACGACACGCGCGGCACAAGGCCTTCCTCCCCCGATCCGGTGAACATGCCGCATGCCGCTGGACACCGGCCGCCCGGACGACACTCCGCGCGATTATGAGGGGGCCGGGCGGGACCGGTCAGGAATCGAGAAGCGCGGCGCGCCGGACCCTTCTAGCGTCTTCCTCATGACTTCCATCGACTTCGTCACCCTCGAGGTGGCCGACCCGGCCGCCGCCGAACGCTTCTACACCACCGCCTTCGGACTCACCGGCCAGATCCGGCTCCGGGCCTCCGAGACGCCCAGCACCGGCTTCCGCGGCTTCACCCTGTCGCTCGTCGTGGCCCAGCCCGCCGACGTCGACGCCCTCGTCGACGCGGCGGTGGAGGCGGGCGCCACGACCTTGAAGCCCGCCGCCAAGTCGCTGTGGGGCTACGGCGGTGTCGTCCAGGCGCCCGACGGGACGATCTGGCAGGTGGCCTCCTCGTCCAAGAAGAACACCGGCCCGGCCACCCGGGACTTCCAGGAGATCGTGCTGCTGCTCGGCGTCGAGGACGTCAAGGCCAGCAAGCAGTTCTACGTCGACCACGGCCTCGTGGTGAGCAAGAGCTTCGGCGGCAAGTACTGCGAGTTCGACACCGGCACCGGCCCGGTCAAGCTGGCCCTCTACAAGCGCCGGGGCCTCGCCAAGGTCGCCGGTGTCTCCCCCGAGGGCACCGGCTCCCACCGGCTGGCCATCGCGAGCTCCGCCGGCCCCTTCACCGACCCGGACGCCTTCGAGTGGACGACGGCGGACGTCAACGCGGAGCGGTGACCAGGTCCGGGGTGGATCGCCAGGGCGTTTCTAGGGCGCGCGCGGCGGGCCCTCCGGGGCCGTCAGCAGGGCGAGGTGCGCGATGTCGCCCGGGGGCGGTGTGGTCACGGACCACAGCGGGGCGGCCGACCCGTCGGCGACGGCGGCCGGCGCGTCGGTCAGGTTCATCCGCTCCCGCAGCCGCCCGTAGAAGTCCATCGGCCCCAGCCGTACGGCCCTCAGCCGGCGCGGCGCGGCGTACACACCGATCCAGTCGCCCGGGCCCAGCACACCGCGCAGCTGGCCGTCGATGCTGACCGCCGCCTGCCCGGACCGCTCCAGGATGCGCAGCCCGACCGGCTCGTCCGGCGCGGTGACGACGGACCGGTCGAACGTCATGTGCGGGGCGACCGGCGTGAAGACGAGGGCTTCCGCGCGGGGCGAGACGACCGGACCGCCGGCCGCGAAGCTGTAGGCGGTGGAGCCGGTCGGCGTCGCCACCAGCAGGGCGTCCGCCGAGTAGGACGCCAGCAGCCGCCCCGAGACGTACACGCCCACCGACACCTGCCGGTCGCGGGCGAGCTTCTCCAGTACGACGTCGTTGAGCGCCGTCACGTCCAGGGGGACGCCCCAGTCCTCGTCGACCCTGCAGTCCGTACGCACCCGGGGCGGCGGCAGGAGCGGGCCGCGGCCGTACTCCATCAGGGCCTCCATCCCGGACGGGATCTCCAGGAGGCGGGAGGCGCGCAGGGCGAGCAGGAGGCGGCTGTCGATGTCGAAGCGCCCCTCCCGCACCGCGTCCAGCGCGGACCGCATGGCCGCCGCCGACACCTCGGTCAGGAACCCCACCCGTCCCAGGTCCACCCCGAGCACGAGGGCGTCGTTCTCGGCGGCGAGCCGGGCGCCCCGCAGGAACGTGCCGTCCCCGCCCAGCGTGACGATGAGGTCGGGGTCACCGGCGGCCTCGACCTCGTCACGGGCGTTGTGCCGCCCGCCCTCGTGCCATACGTCGATGTCGGCGCACGGCACACCCAGCTCGGCGCACCAGGCACGGACCGCGGCGGCCGCGTCGACGGCCTCCGGACGCCCTCCGTGCACCACCAGTCCCAGGCGGTTCACCGTCACCGTTGCCTCCAGAGTCTCGTGGTCCCGGCCGGGGCCGCGGATGCGGGGGAGTGGCCTGTGAGACGGAGCCTAGGAATGGGCCACGACCTCGCCGGCCGTCACCAACGGCGCCTGCGGGAGCAGCTCGGCCAGCCGCTCCCGTACGAAGCCGGCGGCACGGGCCGTCGACTCCTCGGCGCCCGCCCGGTCCTCGAACACACCGGTCGACAGCATCACGCCGCCACCGGCGTCGACCCAGTAGTAGGCCACGAACCCGGGGACCTGGCGCAGGATCGGCACGAACTCCTCCCCGACCCGGCGTCCCGCCTCCGCCGGATCGGTCACCCCTTCGTACCGCCGCACCACTGCGTACATGCCCACTCTCCTCCAGGTCGTGAGGTCGGTCCGCAGACGCCGTACCCGCCGCCGCCCGGGCGACGGGCCCGGGTGGGCGTAAATCACCGGAAAGACCCCGGCGGCTGGTCCGTTCGGAGGCGGCGAGCGGTGTGGAGGGTCAGTCCGACTGCTCCGGGGCGGCCTCGGTGGGCGCGGACGGCTCGGCCGCCGTGTCGGGGACGGTGTAGAAGACGGACCGCCCCTGCTTGCTGCGGTGCGCCTGGTTCCGGGCGACGAGCCCTTCGAGCGTGCTGCGCACGACCGTCGCCTTCACGCCGCGCTCGGGGTGCTGCTCGGCCAGCGCCGAGGTGATCTCGGCGGCGGAGCGGGGCTCCTCGTGAGCGGCCAGATGGTCGCGCACGAGTTCGACGAGTGACGGTGTGGACGGGGTGGACGAGGAGGCCGCTTCGGCGGTCCCGGCAGCGGTCTCGGCGGTGGACTTCGTGGCCTTCTTGGCGCCGCTCCGCTTGCGGTTCGTGGTGGCGGCGGCCTTGCCCTTCGCCCGCTTGGCCGGGCGTGTCGGCTTCGTCCGCTCGGCGGGGCCGGACGCCTTCGTACGCCGGGCGGCACGCGGGGCGGGCACGGCCGCGACGGCCTCCTGCTCTGCTTCCGTGCCGGGCTCCTCGGCTGTGACGGCGGGCTCCTGCGGGGCCCCGATCGCCCGCTGGATGTTCTCCAGGACGGCCTGATCGTGCCGCAGGGCGGCCAACTGCCCCTGCAACGCCTCGATCTCACCGGCGATGCGGTCCTGTTCCTTGCGGTTGCGCTCCAGGTCGGCCGTCACCTGTGCGCTGTACTGCGAGGTCAACTCGGTGACCGTGGTGCTGTTTCCGGACATGACGCGTGGCACCTCTCTCTACGTGTCCCTGTCGCGGACACCGGGTCCGCACGTATTGCGAAATCTAACGTGTGAAACGCGGGTAGGGCCGTCGTGCGTCGTTCGATCGATTGCCAACGCACAGGTTCGAGGCGGTGTTTCGGATGCCGCCGGGCCGAGTCCACCCCCTTCCCGGAGCACCACGGCACGGCTGCTTTCAGCCAGAAAGGAATCTGGTCCAACCAGTTGACCAGTGCCGGTGGCCGCTGACACGGTGTGGCCATGACAGAGCAGCGCATCCGTCGCGAGGCGGTCTCGGACCAGCTGTTCACGCTGCTCCGGGACCGCGTCCTCAGCGGTGCCCTCGCCCCCGGCACCGCGCTCACCGCGGAGCGCGACCTGGCCGCGGAGTTCGCAGTGAACCGGCACGCGGTACGGGAGGCGGTGAAGCGGCTCCAGCAGGCGGGGCTCGTCGAGGTCAGCCACGGCGGACGCACCCGGGTCCTCGACTGGCGGCGCAGGGCCGGCCTGGACCTGGCCCTGCAACTCGCCCAAAGCGACGGCCTGTCCACGTCCTACGACCTCAGCCGCGACATCCTCGAGATGCGGGCGTCCATCGGCGCGGACGCGGCCCGGCTGTGCGCCGCGCGCTGCACCGAGCGGACGGCGTCCGAGATCGTGGGCGCGGCGGCGGCCTACGCCCATCGCGGCCCGGATCTCGCCGATCTGGCGGCGGCGGACGTGGCGTGGTGGCGTCTGATCGTGGAGGGCTCCGAGAACATCGCCTATCTGCTGGCCTTCAACACCCTGGTCGCCGACCGCTTCACCGCCGGCGAGGTGCCGGTCGAACTGCGCGCGACCGAACTGCTGGACATGGCCGGGCACATGAAGCTGGCCGCGCTGGTCGCCTCGCGCGACGAGAAGGGCGCCGAGGCGGCGGCCCGCGCCCTGCTGGCCCGCAGCGTCCCCGCCGCCCACCCCACCCGGGAGCCCGAAGGAGGTCCGGCGTGATACCCGCCGTCGTCTACGCCATCCCCGCGTTCGTCCTGCTGGTCGCCGTGGAGGCGCTGTCGTACCGCTTCCTGCCGGACGACGACGAACGCGGCTACGAGGTACGCGACACCGCGACGAGCATGTCGATGGGCGCGGGCAGCCAGGTCATCGCCCTGCCGTGGAAGGCGGTGGTGATCGTCGCCTACGCCGCTCTCTACAGTGTGGCGCCCTGGCAGTTGTCGCCAGGGTCGGTGTCGACCTGGGTGCTGCTCTTCTTCGCCGAGGATCTCGCCTACTACGCCTTCCACCGCGCACACCACCGGGTGCGGCTGCTGTGGGCGAGCCATGTGGTCCACCACTCCAGCGTGCGGTTCAACCTGTCGACGGCGCTGCGGCAGAGCTGGACGCCGATGAGCGGGCTGCCGTTCTGGATGCCGCTCGCTCTGCTCGGCATTCCGCCGTGGATGATCCTGCTCCAGCAGTCGATCAGCCTGATCTACCAGTTCTTCCTGCACACCGAGCGCGTGGACCGCCTGTGGCGCCCGATCGAGTTCGTCTTCAACACGCCGTCCCACCACCGCGTCCACCACGGCTCCAACAACGTGTACCTGGACCGCAATTACGGCGGCATCCTCATCATCTGGGACCGCCTGTTCGGGACGTTCCAGCCGGAGGGCGAGCGTGTGGTGTACGGCCTCACGAAGAACATCGACACGTACAACCCACTGCGCGTCGCCTTCCACGAGTACACGGCGACCTGGCACGACATCCGGACGGCCACCCGCTGGCGCGACCGAGCGGGCTACGCGTTCGGCCCACCGGGGTGGGCCCCGCAGCCCAGGCACTGAGCGCGGGTGGCCGTATCCGAAGGGATGCCGGTCACGCTCCGAAGGGATGCCCGGTCACGCCCTGACCGGCTCCCCGCCGTTGTCTCAGGGCGTGAGGACGACCTTCTCGCAGTGGTCCTTCTTGTTCTTGAACAGGTCGTAGCCGGTCGGTGCCTCGGTCAGGGGCAGCCGGTGGGTGATGATCCGGGTGGGGTCGATCTTGCCCTGCTCGATCATGCCAAGGAGCGGCCGCATGTACTTCTGCACGTGGCACTGGCCGGTCCGCAGGGTCAGTGACCTGTTCATCCAGGCACCCGCCGGGAACTTGTCGATCATCCCGCCGTAGACGCCGATGACCGAGACCACGCCGCCGCTCCGGCAGGACATGATGGCCTGGCGCAGGGCGTGCGGCCGGTCGGTCTCGGAGCGGGCCGCCTGCTTGGCACGGTCGTAGAGGTGGATGTGGGAGGCGCCGTGTGTGGCCTCCATGCCGACCGCGTCGATGCACTTGTCGGGGCCACGGCCGCCGGTGAGTTCGAGCAGGGCGGACCGCACGTCGGTGTCCTCGAAGTTGACGGTGGTGTAGCCCTGGGCGGCGGCCATGTCGAGGCGGTAGGTCTCCTTGTCGATGGCGATGACCTTTTCCGCGCCCAGGACCCGCGCGCTGTCCATGGCGAACTGGCCGACCGGCCCGGCACCCCAGACGGCGACGACGTCACCTTCCTCGATGTCGCACATGTCGGCGCCCATGAAACCGGTCGGCAGGATGTCGGACAGGAAGAGGACCTGCTCGTCGGTCAGGTCCGATTCGATCTTGAGGGCGTTGGTGTCGGCGAGCACCACCCGCGCGTACTCGGCCTGGCCGCCGGCGAAGCCGCCGGTGAGATGGGAGTACCCGTAGATGCCGCAGGTGGGATGACCGAACATCTTCTCCGAGACGCCGGCGTTGGGATTGCTGTTCTCGCAGCACGAGTACAGCTCCGCGCGGCAGGACGCGCAGGCGCCGCAGGCGATGGGGAAGGGCACCACGATCCGGTCGCCGACGCGCAGTTTCCCGTCGCCGATGCCGGGGCCCACCTCGACGACTTCACCCATGAACTCATGGCCCAGGATGTCGCCCTTCTGCATGGTGGGCACGTAGCCGTCGACCAGATGGAGGTCGGAGCCGCAGATCGCCGTCGCGGTGATCTTCACGATGACGTCGCGGTCGTTCAGGATCGAGGGATCGGGAACGTCCTGCACCTCGACCGAGTTGCGTCCCGTCCAGCAGTTGGCCTTCATGCCAGGGCCTCCTTCAGTTCGTCCTCGGTCAACGGCCGGGCGGGGTGCTGCGGGAACTCGCCCCGGGCGCGCTTGCCGCCGGGGGCACCCTCGGAGCGGACGACCTCACCGATCTCCGCGATCTGCTTGAAGCGGCGGAGGTCGTCGTCCAGTTGCTGGTGCGGCTCCTCGCCGAAGTAGCGGGCCGCGGCCTTGCCCAGCGGTCCGCCGGGCAGGTCGTAGCGCAGGGACACCCGTATCTCCGTGCCCCGGCCGCCCGGAGCCGGCACGAAGCGGACTTCGCCCGAGTTACCGATGTCGGCACCCTCCACCGACCGCCACGCGATCAGTTGGCCGGGGACGTCGTGCGTGGTCTCGGCGTCCCATTCGACCGTCCTGCCGAACGGCGCGCGGGCCTTCCAGTGACTGGTGCGCTGGCCGGTCACCCGCACCTCGTCCAGGTGCGCCATGAAGTCCGGCAGGCGCTCCAGGTCCTTCCAGAGGGCGTAGGCCTCGTCCGGGGACCGGGTGACGGTGGTCGTCGCGGTCAGTTCCATCGGCTTGCTCCCACGCGTGCGGGTCACGGCCGCGTAGACGTCCGTGGCGGTGATGGCGGTGACCGCCGCCGTCGCGGCGACGGTGCGCCCGAGGCCGCGCCCGTCGTGGTTCTTCAGGGCCCGGGCGAGCATCGTCAGATCCATGAGGTCGCCGCCGACGCGCCCCCAGAGCCAGACGGGATGCGGCCGCCCCAACAGCCCGGCGGCCGCCACGAGTTCACGCACGCCGACGGCGGTCGCGGCCGACCGGTGCCGGGGGGCGTCGCCCACGCCCAGGGTCCGCGTGAAGTCCGCAGGGGCGACGACCTGGGGCACGCCCAGGAACGCACTGGCCCAGCCGAGGCCACGTACGAGCGGATCGTGTCGCAGGCGGGAGGTGGGGCGGGTCTCTGTGGTCATCGGTGCTCCTCACATGCGCGGAGGCGGACGGAACGGAAGGAGGTGAGCCATGTCATGGGGGACCCAGGGAGGACTCACAGGGCCGACGCCGGGGCCCGCACTACCGCTTGTGGCCGTTGCCGTGGCCGTCGGGGTGCAGGACGACCTTGGTCCAGCCCTCGTCACGGGCGTCGAAGTGCTCGTAGGCGGTGGGGGCCTCGTCCAGGCTGAGCTCGTGGGAGACGATGAAGCTCGGCGTCGCCTTCCCTCCAGCGATCAGGTCCCGCAGCGCCCGGTTGTACTTCTTCACCGGCGCCTGGCCCGTGCCCATGCGCTGGCCCTTGAACCACATCGTCCCGAAGTCGATCGGCACCTTGCCCTGTGCCTCCCACTCGCCCTGCGCCTCTTCACCGCCGGGGTCCTCGGGCAGGAACACGCCCACCACGCCGATGTCGCCCGTGAACCTGACCGAATCGATCAGGCTGTTGAGGGTGAGGCTGGCGTCCTCGTGTCCTTCGGGGTCGTGCGCCTGGTACCCGACGCACTCGCACCCGTTGTCGGCGCCCAGGCCGAGAGTGGCCTCCTTGACGACCTCCGCCGGGTCCTGCTCGGCGGTGTTGATGGGGATGGCCCCGATCTCCTCCGCCTTGCCCAGCCGGTCGGGCTGGTGGTCGGCCACCCAGACACGGCCGGCGCCCTTGAGGACGGCGGAGTAGGCCGCCATCAGCCCGACGGGGCCGGCGCCGAAGACGATCGTCTGGTCGCCCGGCTTGACGTTCGCCATCTCGGTGGCGTGGTAGCCGGTGGGGAAGATGTCGGCGAGCATGACGTAGTCGGTCTGCCGCTCCATGGCGTCCTCGCCGAGGCGCAGCGCGTTGAAGTCGCCGTACGGCACACGCAGCAACTCCGCCTGGCCGCCCTGGTAGGGGCCCATGTCGGCGAAGCCGTACGCGGCTCCGGCGAGGGAGGGTTCCGGCTGCATGGTGAGGCAGTAGTTGGTCAGGCCCCGCTCGCACTGCTTGCAGAAGCCGCAGGCGATGTTGAAGGGCAGCACCACGTACTCGCCCACCTGCACCTTGCTCACGGCCGAGCCGACCTCCACGACCTGGCCCATGTTCTCGTGTCCCAGCGTGCGGCCGGACTCGAACGAGGTGCGGCCCTCGTACATGTGCAGGTCCGAACCGCAGATGTTGGTGGTGGTGATCTTGACGATGATGTCGCAGGGGTGCTCGATCTTCGGGTCCGGTACGTCCTTCACCGCGACGGTGCGCGGTCCTTCGTATACGGCTGCCTTCATGATGTGGTCCCTGGATGTCGCTGCGTGGCGGTGACGAAGGCGCGAGGAGCCGGCTCCCGGCCGTTCCAGGACGGAGCCCACGGTTCCGGTACGTCTGCGCGAGGCGTTCCCCTGGATCGAGGAACGGTTGTCTCACCCGCCCGGTCCACCGGCGAAGTCTCAGCACTCCGACGGCGTGCGGTGCGGGTCCCCGCCAGCCCTCGGACGAAACGGTTATCTATGGTGCGAATCCACCGCATTGTTCGGTGGGGGACGGCCACCGGCATGGGAGACGGGACCTCAGGCTGTCCGGTGAGTTCTCCGTCGTTCGATGCCGCGCGCGTCACCGCAAGCGCCGTTCCGCCGCCATCGACCTGCCCCGTGGGGAAGTCCACGGTTGCCTCCCGCCCCGCCCCGGCCCTAGGGTGAATGCGCTTTCATTCGTAGGTCGGCGCCTTGCGCGACCAGCAAGGACGGGGGAACGATCATGGAGGGCGCCGCATCGTGAACGCCGCACCCACGGTGTACGACGTCGCCGAGCGCTCCGGCGTGTCCATCGCGACCGTGTCCCGGGTCTACCGCAACCCCGACTCCGTACGGGCCGCCACCCGCGAACGCGTCCTCGCCGCCGCCCGCGAGCTGGGCTATGTGCCCAGTGGCAACGCCCGCGGTCTCGCCAGCCGGTCCACCGGAGTCCTCGGCCTGTGCTTCCCCGACTACGCGGACCCGGACACCGCGGACATCGAGGACGACGACGCGGCGATGCTCTACTCCGACCAGATCATCCGCGGCATGGAGCGCGCCGCCCGGCGCCACGGCTACGCCCTGCTGATCGCCGCCTCCCTCGAAGGCGGCCCCGAGAGCCTCGTCGCCAAGGTCGCCGGCCGCGTCGACGGCTTCGCGGTGCTGGCGCGGACCGTACCGACCGAGGAGCTGGAGGTCATCTCCCGGCGTCAGCCCGTCGTCATGCTCGCCGGACCGCGCGCCGACCCCTCCCTGGACCACCTCGACCATGTGGAGGTGGCCAACGAGGACGGCCAGTACGAACTGACCCGGCACCTCCTGCACGACCACGGGCTGCGCCGCCTCGCCTACGTCGGCGTCGACGACACGTCGCCGGACGTCGAGGCCCGCTTCCGGGGCTTCCGCCGGGCCTGCGCCGAGGCCGGCGTCGACACCGGGACGGACCCCGCGCTGCGGATGCCCATGATGACCCAGGCGGAGGGCGCCCGTGCGGCCGACCTGCTGTGCGGCAGCGACACCGACACCGACACCGACGGCGAGCGGCCCGAGGCGTTCGTCTTCGCCAACGACCAGATGGCCGTGGGCGCCCTCCAGGCCCTCGAACGGCGAGGCGTACGGGTCCCGGACGACGTCGTCGTCACCGGGTTCGACGGCATCCCCCTCAGCCGTCTGGTCCGGCCCTCCCTCACCACGGTCCGCCAGCCGATGGTGCGCCTGGGCGAGCAGGCCGCCGAGCTGCTGATCGGCCGCCTGCGCGGCCAGAGCGGCGACGAGCCGGTGTCCCTGGTCCTGCCGGTCAGCGTCGCCCGCCGCGAGAGCTGCGGTTGCGCCGGTAAGGGGACGGGGACGTTCGGCGCTGTCTGAGGTCCCCGCCCCTAGGGCCTCTCGTTTGGATCATGCCGGGCTCGCGGGGTCTGGGGCCGCACCTCGCCGCGTTGTCGTCGGTTGCCATGGCTCCGCCATGGCGCCCTCCTCCGCCTTGCGATGCACGACACCAGACCCCGCTCCCTGATCCGGCCTGATCCAAACGAAAGACCCTAGGTGCCGCTAGAGACTGAGCAGGCGTTGTGTGATCTCGCGGTACTGCCTCAGCGCGAGGTGCAGTTCGGTGGACTGGGTCTCGGGATCGTGGTCCTGCCAGCCCTCGCGGAGGGCGCGCCGCTGCTCGGCCAGGGCCTCCATGAGCTGTGCCGTGGTCTCGTCGAAGGCGGCTTCGGCTTCCTCCAGTGACTCCACCGGAGCGTCCGGGAAGGTGTTGAGGGCCCGCCCGAGGCGCCGGGCGATCCTGTCCCGCTCGTCCGACGGGAACAGCGGTGCCGGGCCGGGCGAGCGACGCTCCGCGCGACCGCGGGGCCCGTCCGCCGGCTGTTGGGCGCGTGTCTGGTCGTACATCAAGGTCCGCTTTCCTGTGCGTTGTGCCGGATGCCGGAGCGGCGTGGCGTCGAGCCGTGCCGCCGTCGACGTCCGGCGGTGATCCATGAGGTGCGCGATGCCGCATGCGAGGCGAAGCAGACGCGGTCGTCGCACCGCCGGGAGTACCGTGGGGACGACGAGGCCCTTTCGTATGCCGGAACTCCGACCGGCTCCGGACCGCTCACTCGTGTTCCAGCCCTCGTATTCCAATGGGTCCACCAGACCACATTCCTTCTACGGCGCGCCACCGACTACGGCGCGCCCCCGTCCTATGGGCAGCCCCTGACTCCGGCCGCGCCATCCGCATCGAGGTCGAGGAGTCCGCATGCCGGTCAGCCTTACGCCCTGCACGACGGTCGCACCGTCGCGGCCCGCACCGCCGCCCCTGCGCCGCGACCGGGCCACCGAGCAGTCGCCGGCGGCCCCGCCCTCCCTCGGCGAGAGCCGGCACGGCCTCCATGGTGCCGACCCCACCAGCGCCCGCCACGGCGTCGACGGCGGCCGGCTCGACCCGACGGCCGCCGTCACCGTCTACTCGAACGGTTCGGCCGGGCGCCCGACGTACTCCGCCCCTCCCCGTCGCTCATCGACGCCCACCGCGCCTGACTCCAACCACCCGCCCGCGCACGGCAGTCGGCAGGAGCTCTCATGACCACCGCACAACAACCCCCGCGTCCCTCCCCGCCCCTGGTCCGTCTGCGCCTGGCGCCCCGGGGCGGTGTGCCCCGGTCGATCGACGGGGCATGGTGGCCCCGCTCGTACGACCTGCTCGCCGAACTTCCCCGGTTGCTCGCCGAGTTGCCGCGCGCGTGGGGGAACATCGCCAGTGTCACCGTCAACGGGGCGACCTGGGCCGCGGTGCCCGGCCGGATGCTCGTCTCCAACCAGGTCGTGCGGCTGCGCCGGACCCTCACGGCATCCGCCGCACACACCATCGTCCTGCTCGCGCCCGGCCAAGGACGCTGGGACCTGCTGGTCGTGCCGCCGGAGACGACCGAGGACGCCGCGGAACCGCTCATGGCGGCTGCGGCGGGCGACCAGGGGTGAGACGCGGACCGGTCTGGTGCCGCCCGGCCCGACCGGACGGCACCAGACGGGCTTTCACATCCCCACGGCGCCCTGCTGATCCGGGTCCCGCGTGGAGAAGGCGTCGCCGCCCGCATCCTCGGCAGGGTCCGGCCTCGCGTGCCGGACCCGTTCAGCCGTCATGACCGCGGTCGCCGTCGTGTGCGCGGCGGTGTCCCCGCTCGCGGCGGCCATCAGCCGGGCGGCCGAAGAGGCACCGGTGTCCGGCGGGATCACCAGTAGGTCCCAGCGGCCCGCGGTGTAGGACAGCAGAAGAATCTCGTTCGGATCGAGCTCCGACGTGAACCAACCGACCTTCACCACATGTCCGTTGACGGAGATCCGGGGCGAGAGGCTCGGCCAGTGGCGGGGGTTGACCGCGACCCGGGTGATGCGACCCCACAGCGGATCGAGCACGTCCGCCAGACTGGACAGCTCGCTCGCCAGGTCACGAGAACGGGGCCACCAGGCGCCGTCCAGGTCGGAATGCCCGCGGGCGGGGCTCTCGGGTCTCAGCGCGAGGCGCACGGTCGGAGCCCTGAAGGGAGCGGCCCGCAGCGGCAGATGAGAGGTGGTCGCGGACATCGCGCAGACCTGTCTCCGGCACTGCCGCGGGAGCGGAACCGACCGGTGTCGTCACACACCGGGAACGACATCGGCATAGGGGCCGGTGTGCGAAGTGCCCCCGGTGACTTCACGCTACTCCCCGGAGGAGCCGGGCGGGCCGTTTCCGGCCGCCGTCTCAATTTCCTGGCCGGCTGTCCTGCGCGGACCGGCTGGTCTCCAGCCAGGAGCGGGCGGGTTCCGCCGCGCGGGTGGTGTCCACGGTGAGGTCGAGGCGGGTCCCGCCGTCGGAGCCCGCGGGATAGCTGCGCTGCTCGGTGGCGGCGAAGCAACGACGGAGGACTTCCGCGACCCGACGGGCGACCTCGGGTGAGGCCGCGACGATGTGCACCTCGGCGTGCCCCTCCGAGGGTTTTTCCGTGGACTGCATGGCGACCTCGGAGTTCGATGTGCCGGTATGGGATGGGGACTGATCACTCACTCTACCGCCGGGGTGTCTCACGGATGACCGTTGGCCTTTCCGGCCGGTGCGGCCCGCGGAGTACGGTGAAACGAGGAGGCCACTCGGTCTCCCCAGTCCCGGCAGCCAGGCAGGCAGGCGAGCGCGATGTCCGACTCCGGCTCCCCGCGGGTGACCCGGCTTCTGCCGGACACCCTCCATGAGGCCGTGCAGCCCGGGACGGCTGTCGCACGGCTGGAGACGACCCATGACCGGCAGGGTGTGCTCGACGGGGCGTGGTGGCCTCGTTCCCGCGACATCGTCGCCGAGCTCCCCCGCCTGATCACCGCACTGACCCGGCACCTCGGGCCCATCACGCGGGTGGGCCTGGACGCGGGCGCGTGGGAAGGGCTGCCGACGCGGATGATCATCGACGACCGCGTCGTCCACATCGACTCCTTCCCGGTCGGCGACGACACGATTCTCATCACCCGCGGCGACCAGGATCTCTTCTCCCTCCTCGTGATCCCACCGCATGCGACGCCCGGCGCCGCACAGGCCGCGATGGCCGAGGCCGTCCGCGCCGGCAGCGCGACGCAGGCTGAACAGATCCTCATCGACACCGGCACCGGGCGAACGGACCCGACGAGCGTCGTGGAAGGCCCGTAGGCCCGCAGGGGATGGTCCCGGTGGCACGGAGGACCGGCCGCGCCCGTCCTCGAGGCCCCGGGGCGAACCGCCGCGCCGGCGACGGGATGCCGGAGGGGGCGGACGGCGTCGTATCTCCCTCGGCCGTACGGTCCGTTCGGCCTGCCGAGGGAGTACGTTGGACCTACCGAGGATATTCCGTGCACCGGCTTCCACGGCCGTGTCGTTTTCGGCGATCGAATACGCTGGGCCGGCCACGGCCTGCCCGGGGCAGGGTCCGCGTGATGACTGCGACCATCTCCTCCTCGCCGACACTCGAACCCGACGAGCTGACCTCGTCGTCGTTGCTTCGTCTGTCGCTCGTTCCCGTCGGTTCCACACCCGCTCTGCTGGACGGCGCCTGGTGGCCCCGTAGCCGCGATCTCGGGGCGGAACTCCCTTCCCTGACCGCCGTGCTGGAAGCGTTGTGGGGGCGGCGGATCACCCGGGTCACGGTGAATCCCACGCACTGGCCGGTGGTACCGGGCAGGGTGCCCGTCACCGGGCACGTGGTGAAGGTGGGCTGGTTCCTCGCCGAACAGGACCCACATGAGCTCATGTTGCTCTCGTACCGCAGGGGCCGCTGGAACCTCCTGGTGGTGCCGCCGCAGACGCCTCCGGCCTCGGCCGCGTGGCTGATGGCCGCCGCGTGCGACCCGCTGGGCACGTCGACCGCGAGCCGGCTGATGGCGGAGGCGGCGCGCCTGCGGACGGTGGATGAGGCCGACCGGGCCGTGGAGGCGGTCTGGGACTCCGAAGGGGGACATGAGGCGCGCGATCCGGCCGCACGCTCCCCTCTCCCGGCCGCGACCGGCACCGCGCCGCAGCAGCCGACGGAGAGGTGAGCTCCATGGAGACGTTCGTGACCGTGATCGCCATCCTGGCGATGATCGCCCTCGGGGTGCTGCTCATACACCTGGTCAACTCGCGGCACAGCGAGGGCATCGCGGCCTATCACTACGGCCGCTCCGGCACACCGGTCGCGGGCCCGGCTCCGCGGAAGGCTCGCGGCCGGGCGGGGCCGACCGGTGGCCCGACCATCCCGACGGGGGACGCGGGCGGCTCCGCCCCTGACGACGCTGCGCAGGCCGATGGCACGTCTCGGGGAGCAACCGGTGTGGGACAGAGGACGTGATGCGGACCCCTCAGTTCTGGTTGACCGGCCACACGGCCGCCGGATCGCAGCGGTCCGGGCACGCCAGCAGGTAGACCTCGTTGCCCAGGAACAGCCCGTAGGCGTCGGGCCTGACGCTGTCGGGCTGTTCCGGCCGGCCGGGGTGAACGGCGAAGTCCATGTTCTCCGGGACCTGGCAGACGTACACCAGGTCCGCGCCGCAGGGGCACGTGTAGAACTCGGGCCGCTTCGCCCAGGACGGGGCGCCGCCGACCTTGAAGGTCTGGGCCCCGGCCGGGGTGTCCTCGGAGGAGCGCAGGGTCAGTGGGAACGCGCGGATGTGCGGTTCGGCTTCGGGAGCCGGCTGCGCCCCGCGGCTCTGGATCAGCACCCGGCAGAACGGGGCCGGGTAACCCCGGCTGCGGAGCGTCCCAGTACCGGGGCTCGAGGCGGCCGTCGACGACCTCGGGGCAGGACGCGTCGTTGTGCGCGCGGCAGTGGAAGACGAAGAGGTGGTCGCCACCGAAGGGTTCGAGGTCCGAGGGGATGTCGAACTGGAAGAACAGCGCCATCCGCTCACCGCAGCAGCACTCGGGCCAGTCCTGGCCAAGGTCGAGGAAGAGTTGGCCGCACACCGAGTTCCGCGCCGGTTCGGCCAGTGGTTCGCTTCCGATCTCGAGCTTGTGCGCAGGCAGGACCTGTTTCCCCCTCGTGTTGCGTTCGACCGCCGGCCCAGCCTATGAATGCGGCTGTGGACAGTGATCACGGGGGACGGGTATGAGTGAAGTCGGCATGGACGACTACGGCACGGAAGAGGACGAATGCCTGCGCCGCTACGGGCTTCGTCCGGTCGGGGCGGACCTCGACGAGATCCGTGCACTCCTCGCGGAGCACGCGGCGCGTGAGCGACGCGGCCAGGGCGAGGGCAACACCCTCGTGATGAAGCTCTGCTGTGTCCACCTGTTCAACGGCGGAGACCTCGACGACGTGCTCCGCATCTGGGATGCCAAGCAGTCCAGCTTCGACGCGGCCTGCTCGATCGACGCCGAGCTGCTGCTCGGTCACGGACTCGAGGCGACGAAGGCCCACCTCTCGGCCCATCCGGCACCTGCCGCCGCCGCGGCACTGGAACGGTTGCTGGAGCTCGAGGCGTGCGGGCAGTTCGAGGACTTCTCCGTGGGGGAGCACTCCGCCTACTACGACGAGTACTACGCCGACTGACGAAGCGGTCCGCGTCGGCCGACCGCCGGCTCGGCCGCCCGCCGGGTCGCGGCAGCAAAGCCATGTGCGCCTCTCCGGCGCCCCGCATGCCACCGCCCGGCCCTCCAGCGCCCCGCAGCGCCCGCGCCCCCGCACCTGCCACCAGAGGAGCCCGCAGGCCAGCGCCTAGCCCCCCGCCGGGCAGGGCCCGCCCCGTCCGCAGGCCGCGCCCACACCCGCCCCGCAGGGACCCCGCGGCATACATCACACATCCTTTCCCTATGCAATGATCCGACCTACGTTGCAGGTGCACCGCCGACCGCGCGGCCTCGTGGCAGGGGTGCCGCCCGGGCCGGCGGGCAGGTTTCGCGCTCGTTACCGGAGTGTGACCACAACCCCTCTTGTCAGGCCCCGAAGCGCTGCAACAGAGTGATGTATGCGCTTACAGACAGCGCATACATCTGTTCAGAGCTCAAGGAGGAGCCCTCCATGAACCGCGCCGCCGCCACCGGGTCGCTGGCCCTCGCCCTCGCGTCAGCGCTCACCCTCTCCGCCTGTGGCGGCTCGGGTGGCGCGGGCGTGGCCGCCGACGCCGAGCAGACCCTGACCGTGTGGGCCATGGGCACCGAGGGCGAGAAGCTCGGTGACGTGGCGAAGGAGTACGAGAAGACGCACTCCAACATCACGGTCAAGGTCACCCCGATCGGATGGGACGTCGCCCACCAGAAGCTGGTCGCCGCGGCCGCCGCCGGGAAGCTCCCCGACGTCGTGCAGATGGGCGGGACCTATCTGGGCGAGTTCGCCGACATGGGCGTCCTGGAGCCGGTCGACACCAAGACCTTCAAGGAGGCGGACTTCTTCCCCGCCGCCTGGCAGCAGGGCTCGTACGACGGCACCGCCTACGGCGTCCCGTGGTACGTGGACACGCGCGTGCTGTTCTACCGCACCGACCTCGCGAAGAAGGCGGGCCTCGACAAGGCGCCGGCCACCATGGCCGAGCTGAGCACCGCCGCGCAGGCGTACCGGGAGAAGGCCGGCACCAAGTGGGGCCTGTCCATCCAGCCCCGCGGCCTGGACACCGTGCAGAGCTTCTACCCGTTCCTGTACTCGGCCGGCGGTGCCGTCCTGGACGACGACGGCAAGCCGGTCGTGAACTCGCCCGCCGCCGTCAAGGCGCTGGAGAACTACGGCGGCTTCTTCCGCAAGGACCTCAGCGACAAGTCCGTCCAGCCCGGCTACGACGTGACGAAGGACTTCAACACCGGCGCCGTGCCGATGTTCCTGGGCGGACCCTGGATGACCGGTCTCCTCGACGAGAACTACCCCGACCTCAAGGGCAAGTGGGCCATCGCCCCCGTCCCCGCCGACAAGGCGTCCGTGTCCATGGCCGGCGGCTCCAGCCTGGCCGTGTCCGCCGACAGCGAGCACAAGGCCGCCGCCACCGAGTTCGTCGCCTCCCTCGCCGACGCGAAGGGCCAGGCCGGCTGGTTCGAGCGCACCAACGACCTGCCCGCCCACAAGGGCGCCTGGGAGTCCGGTGAGCTCGCGAAGGACCCGGCGCTGCAGATCTGGCGCGCCCAGATGGACACCGCCAAGACCCCGCCGTCCCAGCCCCGGCTGACCGAGATCACCTCCAAGGTCGACGCCGCGATCGAGTCCGTCACCCAGGGCAAGTCCGGCGCCAAGGCCGCCCTGGACAAGGCCCAGTCCCAGATCGAAGGCCTCGTGAAGTAAGAGAGCAGCCCCCTCATGTCCCTCACGACAGGACCGGCCGCCCCCCACGCGGCCGTCGACAAGAGTCCCGGGCCCGGCAGCACCCCCGCACCCCGCGGACGCCGGTCCCTGAGCAGGCACAACCTGACCGGGTGGCTGTTCTCCACACCCTTCCTGGTGCTGTTCGGGCTGTTCATGCTCTTCCCGATCGTCGCCACGCTCCTGATGAGCTTCACCGACTTCGGGGCCCGCCATGTCACCCGCCCGCTGGAGGCGGAGTTCGTCGGCCTGGACAACTACATCCGGCTGTTCCAGGACGAGACCTTCCTCAAGGCCCTGTTCAACACGGCGTACTTCGTCGTCGTCGGCGTGCCGGCGACCATCCTGCTGGGGCTGTTCGCGGCGATCCTCCTCAACAACGGCGTCGACCGCGCCCGTACGCTCTTCCGGATCGGTTTCTACGCTCCGGTCGTCACGACGATCGTCGCGGTGGCCATCGTCTGGCGGTTCGTCCTCGACCCGTCCGACGGGCTCGTCGCCTCCCTCGCCACCGAACTCGGCGTCACCGCACCCGACTTCCTCGGCTCCGAGACCTGGGCCATGCCGTCGCTCATCGCCATGGCGGTGTGGCGCAACCTCGGCACCGTCATGGTGCTGTGCATCGCCGGCCTCCAGGCGATCCCCATGGAGGTCCGTGAGGCGGCCCGGCTGGACGGCGCGGGCGCCTGGCAGGAACTGCGCCGCATCACCGTCCCGCTGCTGCGGCCCACCCTGCTCTACGCCACCGTCATCACCTCCATCGGCTACCTCAACGTCTTCGAGGAACCGTTCGTGATGACGCAGGGCGGCCCGTCCGACTCCACCCTGACGGTGTCGCTCGACATGTACCGGGAGGGCTTCAACTTCTTCCACATGGGCTACGCCGGCGCCATGGCGTACGTCCTGTTCGTCGTGATCATGGGCATCACGGTGCTCCAGCTCCGCCTGCTGAAGGACAACACCCGATGACCGCCGAGACAGCCGTCAAGGCACACATGCCGCGCCGCACCGGACGCGCGCGCAAGCCCCTGCTGTACGCCGTCGCCTCGCTCGGACTGCTGGTGATGGCCACCCCGTTCCTGTGGATGGCGCTGTCCGCGTTCAAGACCCGGCAGGACCTCACGGCCAGCCCGCCGGTGTGGATCCCCACCCACTGGACGCTGGACAACTTCGCCGCCCTGCTCGACCAGCTCGACATGCCGCGGTACTTCCTGAACTCGGCGATCGTGGCCGTCCTGGTGACCGTCAGCAACCTGGTGTTCTGCTCGATGCTGGGCTACGCGCTGGCCAAGCTCGACTTCACCGGCCGCTCCAAGGTCTTCGGCCTGGTCCTGGCCGCACTCATGGTCCCCGGCAACCTGATGATCCTGCCGCTGTACGTGCTGATGAACGGCATGGGCCTGATCGACACCTACGCGGGTCTGGTGCTGCCGTTCGCGGCGGGCGCCTTCGGGGTGTTCCTCATGCGGCAGTTCATGCTCCAGGTCCCCGACGAACTGCTGGAGGCGGCCCGGCTCGACGGCGCGGGGGAGTGGTACATCTTCTGGCGGATCGTGATGCCGCTGGTCAAGCCCGCCCTCGCCACGCTGACGATCTTCACGTTCCTCGGCTCCTGGAACAACTTCATCTGGCCCCTGATCGCCACCAACGACCCCGACAAGTACACGCTGCCGGTGGCGCTGGCGACCTTCGCCAACGATCCCAACCGCACCGTCGCCGGCGGCAACGGCATGCTGATGGCCGGCTCGCTGCTCGTGGTCCTGCCGGTCCTGTTCGTCTTCGCCGTCCTGCAGCGGCACTTCACCCAGGGCGTGGCCACGGCCGGCCTCAAATAGGCCCGGCCTCAAGCAGGCCCAGCCGCAACCAGGTCCACCCCGCCCCCCCGTACCCTCCCGGCCGCCGTCCCGTACGCCACCGGGCCGGGCCGTCGTGCCCGGATGTGACCCCCACACCCCCACCCACGGAAAGACAGCCACACACGATGACCCACCGCACCACCCCCTTCCCCGACGGCTTCCTGTGGGGGGCCTCCACCGCCGGTCACCAGATCGAGGGGAACAACGTCAACAGCGACTGGTGGCGCAAGGAGCACGACCCCGCGGCCGGCATCGAGGAGCCCAGCCTCGACGCCTGCGACAGCTACCACCGCTGGGACGAGGACATGGACCTCCTCGCCGAGCTCGGCTTCACCGACTACCGCTTCGGCGTCGAGTGGTCCCGGATCGAGCCGGTCCAGGGCACCTTCTCCCACGCCGAGATCGCCCACTACCGCCGGATGGTCGAGGGCGCGATCGCCCGCGGACTGCGCCCCATGGTGACCCTGCACCACTTCACCGTCCCGCAGTGGTTCGAGGACCGCGGCGGCTGGACCGCGGACGGCGCCGCCGACCTCTTCGCCCGCTACGTCGAGCACTGCGCGCCGATCATCGCCGACGGGGTGCCGTACGTCTGCACCATCAACGAGCCCAACATGATCGCCGTGATGGCCGGTCTGAAGAAGGCCGGCGACCAGGGCTTCCCGCCCGCCGGGCTGCCCACCCCGGACGAGGAGACCACTCACGCGATCATCGCCGCGCACCACGCGGCCGTGAAGACGCTGCGCGACCGGCACCCCGACATCAAGGTCGGCTGGACCATCGCGAACCAGGTGTACCAGGCCCTCCCCGGCGCCGAGCAGATCACCGCCGACTACCGGCACCCGCGCGAGGACGTCTTCATCGAGGCCGCCCGCGGCGACGACTGGATCGGCGTGCAGTCCTACACCCGCACCAAGATCGGCGCCGACGGCCCGATCCCCGCGCCCGAGGACGCCGAGCGCACCCTCACCCACTGGGAGTACTACCCGACGGCCGTCGGCCACGCCCTGCGGCACACCGCCGCCGTCCTGGGCGACGACACCCCGCTGATCGTCACCGAGAACGGCATCGCGACCGCCGACGACAGCCGCCGGATCGACTACTACACCGGCGCCCTCGACGCCGTCGCCGGCTGCCTCGACGACGGGCTCGACGTCCGTGGCTACCTAGCGTGGAGCGCGCTCGACAACTACGAGTGGGGTTCCTACCGGCCGACCTTCGGCCTCATCGCCGTCGACCCCGTCACCTTCGCCCGTACGGCCAAGCCGTCCGCGGTCTGGCTGGGCGGCCTCGCCCGCGACCGCGCGCTGCCCCGCATCGGCGGCTGACCCGCCGGCCCGGGCGGGGCGGCGCCCCCTGCGTGTCCCCGCCCCACGGCCGCCCCGGACAGGCGCGGGCCGGCCGGCCCCTGACACCGGCCGGCCCGCGCCTCGACCTCGCAACTCCCCGGCACCGCACCGTCCGTCCCCTCACCCCAGGGAGCCAGACCGATGAACCGCCGACGCTTCATCACCGCCGCCGCCGGCACCGCCGCGGCCCTCACCTGCGCCACCCCGCTCACCGCCCACGCGGCCCCCTCCGGTACCGAACGCCGCCTGCTCACCGAGTGGTTCGCCGCGACGTACCGCTCGATGGAGGCCATGACGACCGAACTCGGCCTGGCCACCGACAAGATCGACGTCAGCGGCGGCGGCACCCCCGTGCCCTCCGCGCAGACCTCGCCGACCAACATCGGCTGCGGCCTGTGGTCCACGGTCGCCGCCGCCGGACTCGGGCTCATCTCCGAGAGCACCATGCACCGCCGTCTGGACCGCGCCCTGACCGCCGTGGAACGGCTGGAGCGCGCCCACGGGTTCTGGTTCAACTGGTACGACGCCCACGACGGCTCCCTGCTGACCGCCTGGCCCGAGACCGGCGACCCGGTCCGGCCGTTCCTCTCCACCGTCGACAACGCCTGGCTGGTGACCGGCCTGCGCATCGCCGCCGACGCCGACCCCGCCCTGCGCCCGCGCGTCGCCGCGCTCCTCGCCGACGCCGACTGGTCGTACTACTACACGCCCTACGACCCGGCGGACCCGGTCGCCGGACCGGGCCAGCTGCGCGGCGGCTACTGGCCGGACAAGCCCGGCAAGGGAGAGCCCACCGGCCACCACTACGGGGCGCTCAACACCGAGCCCCGCATGGCCAGTTACCTCGGCATCGCCGACGGCTCGGTACCCTCCGACCACTACTGGCACCTGTTCCGCACCCTGCTGCCCGGCGCGGGCCAGGAGCAGGAGCCGAGCGGCGCGTACACCGAGATCGACGGCGTCCGTGTGTGGCAGGGGCACTACACCTACCGGGGTCTCGACGTCGTCCCCACCTGGGGCGGCTCGATGTTCGAGGCCCTGATGGTCCCGCTCTTCGTCCCCGAGTCCGAGTGGTCGCCGCGCTCCTGGGGCCTGACCCACCAGCGGTACGTCCGCGCCCAGATCGAGCACGGCCTGGCCGAACAGGGCTACGGCTACTGGGGGTTCTCCCCGGCCTCCGTCCCCGAGGGCGGGTACAGCGAGTACGGCGTCGACGCCCTCGGCATGCAGGAGGAGGGCTACCGGTCGCTCGGTGTCGTCACCCCGCACGCCGGCTTCCTCGCCCTCGCGCAGGCGCCCACCGAGGCCGTCGCCAACCTGCGCGGCCTGGACCGGGCCTTCGGCGCCTACGACGACCGGTACGGCTTCCGGGACTCGGTCGACGTCACCACCGGCCGCGTCAGCGACTTCGTCCTCGCCCTCGACCAGGGCATGGTCATCGCCGCGCTCGCCCAGCGGCTGCGCCCCGGACTGCTCCAGGCCCCATTCCGCACGGGCGGGTTCGCGAGCCGGGTGCGGCCCTTGCTGCGCAAGGAGCGGTTCTCCATCTGAGCGGACGCGGCACGGCCGTCGCCGGACCCGACGGCCGCGCCGCTTCCGTATGATCGCCCCGGCACCCGATCGGAAGGAACGGCTCGTGGGCGACCAGGGTGGATCGACCGGCCCGGAGGAGGAGCCGCTCGCGCGGCTGCTGTGCGACGTCACGGCGCTCACCGAGGCCCCAGCGTCGGCCGGGGTCCTGTGGAAACTGAGCGAGCCGGGGCGGCAACTGGACGCCAACGTCGTCCATCTGCCGCCGGGCCGCCGGGTCGACCCGCACGCCGAACCCGACCTCGACGTCCTGCTCCTCGTCGTCGCGGGCGACGGCACCGTCACCGGTTCGGGTGGCGAAGAGAACCTCACGACCGGCGGGCTGCTGTGGCTGCCGCGCGGCAGCCGGCGCGCCCTGGCCGCGGGGGAGCAGGGCCTGTCGTATGTGACGGTGCACCGCAGGCGCCCCGGCATGACCATCCGCTCCCGCGCGACCTGAACCTGCCCGGTCAGCCCTTCGGGTCCAGGAGGATCTTGCGGACCCCGTCCGACCGGTCGGCGGACAGGGCGTACGCCGCCGCGCCCTCCGAGAGCGGGAAGCGGTGCGAGACCACGGCCTCAGGCGTGATCCGGCCGCTCTGCGCGAGGGCGATCAGGGGCGGCAGCTCGTAGTGGATCGAGCAGAGCCCGATGTGGAACTCGAGCTCCTTGATCTGCGCCAGCCCCATGTGGAACGGGAACGCCTTGCTGTGGCTGACCCCGATCACACTGACCCGGCCCGCCGGCCGCACCGCCTTGAGGGCCAGTTCGATGGTGGCGTCCGAGCCCACGGCCTCCACCACGACGTCCGGTCCCCGGCCGCCGGTCAGCTCCCGCACGGCGGCCTTCGGGTCGTCGCCCTCCACCGGCTCGACGCCGAAGGAGGCGGCGAACGCACGGCGCTCCGGCACCAGATCGGCGCCGAGCACCCGTGCCGCCCCCATCGCGAAGGCGGACTGGGCGGCCATCAGCCCGACCGGCCCCAGACCGATGACCAGCACGGTCTCCCCGGGCTGGATACGGGCACGGCGGCAGCCGTACCAGGCGGTGGGGGCGTTGTCGGTGAGGACGACGGCCGCCTCGTCGGAGATGCCCTCGGGCAGCCGCACCAGGTTGATGTCGGCGTGCGGGACCCGCAGGAACTGGGCCTGACTGCCCGGGAGTTGCGGGCTGACGCCGTAGCAGAGCTCCAGGCTCGACGTCGCGCGCTCGCAGCGGGCGGTGAAGCCGGCGGCGCAGGTCCGGCAGCGGGTGCAGCCGACCGAGGCGGGCACCAGCACCCGGTCGCCGGGCCGGAAGCCGGTGACCTCGCCCCCCGTGTCGGCGACCACGCCGACGCACTCGTGGCCCGGGGTGTAGCCGAGCTCGGGGCTGAACGGATGGCCGGTGTAGATGTGCAGGTCGCTGCCGCAGATACCGGCCGTGGTCACCTCCACGACCGCGTCCGTGGGGCTGGTGACGGCCGGGTCCGGGACATCGCCGTACCGCATGTCGTGCCGGCCGTGGAAGCTCAGTGCCTTCATCGCTCTCCCCTCCCGTCCCGCCCGGTCAGTCCGCGATCTTCAGGACGAGCTTTCCGCGGTTCTCGCCGCGGAACAGGCGCATCAGGGTGTCGGGGAAGGCCGCCACACCGCCGGTCGCGACATCGTCCAGGGAGGTGAGCCGCCCCTCGGCCCGCCACGCCGCCAGCTGGGCCACGCCCTCCGGGTACCGGTCGGCGTAGTCGAAGACCACCATCCCCGTCATCGTCGCCCGGTTGACCAGCAGCGAGAGGTAGTTGGCCGGGCCCTTCGGCTCGGTGCTGTTGTACTGCGAGATGGCACCGCAGACGACGACGCGGGCGCCGCGCGCCAGCCGGGGCAGGACGGCGTCCAGGACGTCGCCGCCGACGTTGTCGAAGTAGACGTCGACGCCTTCCGGCGCATGCGTGCGCAGTGCCTTGCGGATGTCCTCGCCGCGGTAGTCGATCGCGGCGTCGAACCCGAACTCGTCCACCAGCAGCCGGCACTTCTCCTCGCCGCCCGCGATGCCGACGACCCGGCAGCCGAGCGCCTTGGCCACCTGACCGGCGACACTGCCGACGGCTCCTGCCGCGCCGGAGACGACCACCGTCTGCCCCGGCTCGGGACGCCCGATGTCCACCAGACCGAAGTAGGCGGTCAGCCCGGACATGCCGAGGGCGCCCAGATACGTCGGCAGCGGGGCGACCGCCGGGTCGACCGTCGTCACGCCGCGCCCGTCGGAGACGCAGAACTCCTGCACGCCGAACGAGCCCGATACGTGGTCGCCCACGGCGAACCCGGGGTGGCGCGAGGCGATCACGCGGCCGATCGCGCCCGCCCGCATGACCTCGCCGATCTCCACGGGGCGGATGTAGGAGCGGCCCGCGTTCATCCAGCCGCGCATCGCCGGGTCGATCGACAGGTAGAGCACCTGCACCAGGAACTCGCCGTCGCCGGGCTCGCCGACCGGCTCCTCCGTGTGCTCCCAGTCGGTGGGTCGCGGCTCGCCCACGGGACGCGCGGCCAGACGTACCTGGTGATTGGTTCCGGACATGTGCGGAGGCTCCCTGGAGGTCGGCGAAACGATGCCACCGGTGGACGGGGGCGCCCTCACGGGTGCACCTACCGTCCAGTCGGTATGGCCGGTGAGCGTACGGGTGCGGGGCGCCGGGAGCAAGGGAGGGGGAGGGCCGGCCTGCTGTTGACGGCTGGGCGGGGGAAACCCGTGGGCTTTGGTGAATGGCTATTCACCAGATAGGGTGAATAGCCATTCACTCTCTTCGCCCACCGCCCCACCAGGCGCTCCCCGCTGGAGTGACGTGCCGATGGACCGATCCGCCGACATAACCGAGCCGCTCACCAAGAGCGGCCTCAAGGACCGGCTCACCGTGCCGGTGCTCGCCTACGGCGGCATCCTCATGGCCCTCATGCAGACGGTGGTCGTGCCCCTGCTGCCCGACCTGCCCGCGCTGACCGGGGCCTCGCCGGGCGCGGTCTCCTGGATGGTCACCGTGACCCTGCTGTCCGGGGCCGTGCTCACCCCCGTGCTGGGCCGGGCCGGCGACATGTACGGCAGGCGGCGGGTCCTGATGGCGGCGCTCACCCTGATGACCGCGGGCTCCGTCCTGTGTGCCCTGTCCTCCGACATCCGGGTCCTGATCGCCGCCCGCACCCTGTCCGGGGCGGCCGCCGCGGTCGTCCCGCTCTCCATCAGCATCCTGCGCGACGAACTGCCGCCCGCACGCCGCGGGTCGGCCGTCGCGCTCATGAGCTCCACCGTGGGCATCGGCGCCGCGCTGGGGCTTCCGCTGGCCGCCCTGATCGTGCAGTACGCGGACTGGCACACCATGTTCTGGGTGACCAGCGCTCTCGGTGCCGCCGGGGTCACGCTGGTCCGCTGGGCCGTACGGGAGTCCCCGGTCCGGCAGCCGGGCCGCTTCGACGTCACGGGCGCGCTGGGGCTCGCCGTCGGACTGGTGTGCCTGCTCCTCGGCGTCTCCCAGGGCGGTCAGTGGGGTTGGGGGAGCGCCCGGGTCCTCGGACTGTTCGCCGGAGCCGTCGTCGTGCTCGGCCTGTGGTGTGTACAGCAACTGCGCTCGCGGGAGCCGCTGGTGGACCTGCGGCTGGTGGCCCGGCCGAGGGTCGGCCTGTCGCATGTGGCGGCGCTGCTCGCCGGGTTCGCGTTCTACGCCAACACCCTGGTCACGGCCCAGTTGGTGCAGGCCCCCGAGGCCACCGGGTACGGGCTGGAGCTGTCCATCGTGGCCACCGGCCTGTGCCTGCTGCCCGGCGGTGTCGTCATGCTGCTGCTGTCGCCCGTTTCCGCCCGGATCTCCGCAGCGCGCGGCCCCCGCGTCACGCTCGCCCTCGGCGCCTTGGTCATCGCGGCCGGGTACGCCCTTCGCATCGCCGACAGCCGCGACCTGTGGATGATCATCACCGGGGCCACCGTCGTCGCCGTCGGCACCACGCTCGCGTACTCGGCGCTCCCCACGCTCATCCTGCGGGCCGTCCCGGCCGAGCAGACGGCCTCCGCCAACGGCGTCAACGTGCTGATGCGCACGATCGGCCAGGCCGGTTCGAGCGCCGCCGTGGCCGCGATCCTCGTGCACCACACCAGTCCTGTCGCGGGGGTACCGGTGCCGACCCTGCACGGGTATCTCCTGGCGTTCGTGATGGCGGGAGCCGTCGCCCTGGTGGCCGCGGTGGCCGCCTGGTGCATCCCGGCGGAACCGGCCGGCCGCGCGCAAGGCGTCCTGCACGGAGCCGAGGGCGGTCCCAAGGACGACGGGATCGAGGGCGGCACCGAGGACGGCCCCCGGGGCGCGCGGGACGAGGCGCTGGAGGGAGCATGAGTGCCGTGAGCACTCCACCCGTCACGCCCACACCGGCCCGCAGGGACGCCGCCGCCACCAAGGCGGCCATCCTCCGGGCCGCCCGGTATCTGCTGGCCCGGCACGCGCACGCCGACATCACTCTCAAGGCCGTCGCCGACCGCGCCGGCGTCAGCCCGCCGCTGATCCTCAAGTACTTCGGCAACAAGGACACCCTGTTCGCCCAGGTCATGTCCTTCGAGGCCGACGCCGACGCCCTGCTGGCCGCGCCGCTGGAGCGGCTCGGCGCCCATATGGTCCGGCATGTCCTGGTCAGCCAGTCCGAGCAGGGCGCCGACCCGCTGCTGAGGATCGTGTTCGCGCCGCTGCACGGCGAGCAGGGCGACATCCTGCGCGCGAACTTCCGCCGCCAGGTGACCGAGCGCATCACGGCGCGCCTCGACGGCCCCGACGCGGGCCTGCGCGCCGAACTGGCCGTCGCCACCCTCCTCGGCCTGGGCGTCATGTACGGCATCGCGCGGGGCACGGACGTGCGTGCCACGGCGGTGGACGAACTGGTCGAGCGGTACGCACCGGCCGTGCAGGCGTATCTGACGCCCTGAAAGTGTGTGCGCTGCGCGCGGCATCGCTGCGCAAGAAGTTGCGCGTCTTTGCGTTCACTTGCGCTGTCGGTGCGTAAGTGAACGGCAGGTCGTCGCGCGGCCGCAGTGCTTCCTGATGTGGCCCAGTGACCGTGGTGCGTACGGCTGTTGAGGGCCGAGGGGGTCCGGCTTCCGTCGCCGCAGCGCCTCCCGCGCCCGTCACTGAGCGATTCTGGTGAAATTTGTGCTGCCGTGACTGTAGACCGGCCCACACTGCTCTGCAATATTTCGATGAATCACTGCAAAATCCTGCTCCCGCGCACTGCCTGGCACCACCTGGCACCACCTGGCATCACCTCAGGAACGAGCCGCCCTCGCCGCCCCGGCGTGCGAGCCTCCCCAGGAAGTGACCCCGCATGACTCGACCCAAGCCGAGAACTCCGAGACGGCGCACGGCCACCGCCCTGCTCGCGTGTGCCGTCGCGGTGCTGGGCCTGCCGGCCGTCAACGCCCACGCGGCCGGCGGCCCTGACACCGCCGCCACCGCCCCGGCCACGGCCGGCAGCGCCCGGAAAGCCCACGCGGCGGCCGCCGTCACCGACGGCGACACCAACACCTACTGGCAGGCCGCGAAGAAGTCCGCCCAGTGGGTCCAGACCGACCTCGGACGCGACCAGCGTGTCCGGCAGGTCGTGCTGCGCCTGCCCGAGCACTGGAAGAGCCGCACGCAGACGCTGGCCGTCCAGGGCAGCGCCGACGGCAAGACGTTCGCCACGCTCAAGCCGTCGAAGCGCTACGTCTTCAGCCCCGGCAACGGCAACACGGTCCGTATCTCCGTGCCGGCCACCCTCGCCCGATACGTCCGCGCCGACTTCAGCTCCAACTCGGTCGCCGGCACCGCGCAACTCGCCGAGATACAGGTCCTCACGAGCGCCGCCGCCACCCCCAACCTGGCCCAGGGCAAGCCCTTCACCGAGAGCGGGCACGCGGACGTCTACGGCGCCGCCAACGCCGGTGACGGCAACCGCGCCACCTACTGGGAGAGCAGGAACAACGCCTTCCCGCAGTGGCTGCAGGTCGACCTCGGCTCCTCCGTCAAGGTCAACGAGGTGACGCTGCGGCTGCCCGCCGGCTGGCCGAGCCGCAGCCAGACCCTCAAGCTCCAGGGCTCGACCGACGACCGGAACTTCACCGACCTGACCGCCTCCAAGGCGTACTCCTTCGACAGCGGCAACGACCAGTCCGCGACCCTCTCCTTCGACGCGACGACGACCCGGTACGTCCGCGTCCTGATCACCGCCAACACCGGCTGGCCCGCGGGCCAGGTGTCCGAGCTGGAGGTGTACGGGCCCGCCACGGGCGACACCCAGGCGCCCTCCGCGCCGGCGAACCTGGCCTACACCGAGCCCGCCACCGGGCAGATCCGGCTGACCTGGAGCGCGGCGACCGACGACACCGGCGTCAGCGGCTACGACGTCTACGCCAACGGGCAGTTGCGGGCGAGCGTCGCCGGGAACGTGCTGACCTACACGGACACCCAGCCGGCCGGCGACGACGTCACCTACTTCGTCCGCGCCAAGGACGCCGCGGGCAACGTCTCCGCCGACAGCAACCGCGTCACCCGCAAGGGGTCGGGCGGCGACACCCAGCCACCCACCGCGCCCGCGAACCTGGCCTACACGCAGTCCGGCGGGGACGTGAAGCTGACCTGGCAGGCGTCCAGCGACAACGTCAAGGTCACCGGCTACGACGTGTACGCCGACAACCAGCTGCTGAAGTCCGTCGCGGGTGACGTGACGACGTACACCCACACCCCGTCCGCCGGGGCCACGGTCACCTACCACGTGAAGGCGAAGGACGCCGCCGGGAACGTGTCGCCGGCCAGCAACAGCGTCACCCGCCCCGGTACGACGGCCGGCTCCGACCTCGCGCAGGGCAAGCCCATCGAGGCGTCCTCGACCGTCTTCACCTATGTCGCCACGAACGCCAACGACGGCCAGATCGCCACCTATTGGGAGAGCGGCGGCGGCGCCTACCCGGCCACCCTCACCACGAAGCTCGGCGCCAACGCCGACCTCGACCGCGTCGTAGTCAAGCTCAACCCCGACTCCGCCTGGTCCACCCGCACCCAGAACATCCAGGTCCTCGGCCGCGACCAGGACGCGACGACCTTCGAGACCCTGGCCGCCGCCAAGGAGTACACGTTCAACCCGGCGAGCGGGAACACCGTGACCATCCCGGTCTCCGGCGCCGCGGCCGACATCCGGCTCCGGTTCACGGCCAACTCCGGAGCGCCGGGCGCCCAGGTCGCCGAACTCCAGGTCATCGGCACCCCGGCCGCCAACCCCGACCTCAAGGTCACCGGCATCACCCACACCCCCGCGGCCCCCGTCGAGTCGGACACCATCGGCCTCACCGCGACCGTCACCAACAGCGGCACCAAGGCGTCCAAGGCCACCGACCTCGACTTCACCCTGGCCGACAGCAAGGCGGCCACCGCCGACGTCCCGGCCCTCGCGGCCGGCGAGTCGAAGACCGTCACCGCGAGCATCGGCACCCGCGACGCGGGCAGTTACCCGGTCGGCGCCGAGGTCGACCCGTCCCAGAAGGTCATCGAGCAGAACGAGGCGAACAACACCTACACCCGGCCCGACGCCCTCGTCGTCAAGCCCGTCGCCAGCTCCGACCTGCTCGCCGCTCCCGTCTCCTGGACGCCCACCAGCGCCTCGGCCGGGGACGACGTCACGTTCACCGTCGCCCTGAAGAACCAGGGCTCGGTGGCCTCCGCGTCCGGCGCCCACGGCATCACCCTGACCGTCCAGGACGCCAAGGGAGCCACCGTCAAGACGCTCACCGGCTCCCACACCGGCGCCATCGCGGCGGGCCAGACCACCGCGCCCGTCCGCCTCGGCACCTGGACGGCCGCGAACGGCAAGTACACCGTGAAGACGGTCATCGCCGACGACGCCAACGAACTGCCGGTCAAGCGGGCCAACAACACCACCACCCACCCGCTGTTCGTCGGCCGGGGCGCCGACATGCCGTACGACATGTACGAGGCCGAGGACGGCACGGTCGGCGGCGGAGCCAAGGTCGTCGGCCCCAACCGCACCATCGGTGACGTGGCGGGCGAGGCCAGCGGCCGCAAGGCCGTCACCCTCAACGGCACCGGCCAGTACGTCGAGTGGACCACCCGCGCCGCCACCAACACCCTGGTGACCCGCTTCTCCATCCCCGACGGCACGAACACCACCCTCAACATCTACGTCGACGGCCAGTTCCTGAAGCCCATCGACCTCACCTCCAAGTACGCCTGGCTGTACGGCAACGAGACCGCGCCCGGCAACTCACCCGGCGCCGGCGCCCCCCGGCACATCTACGACGAGGCGAACGTCCACCTCGGCAGGACCGTGCCGGCCGGCTCCCGGATCCGGCTCCAGAAGGACGCCGCCAACTCCTCCACATACGCCATCGACTTCGTCAACACCGAACAGGCGACGGCGAAGGCCAACCCCGACCCGGCGGCCTACGCGGTCCCGGCCGGGTTCTCCCACCAGGACGTGCAGAACGCCCTCGACAAGGTCCGTATGGACACCACCGGCACGCTCGTCGGCGTATATCTGCCCGCCGGTGACTACGAGACGTCGAGCAAGTTCCAGGTCTACGGCAAGGCGGTCAAGGTCGTCGGCGCCGGGCCGTGGTTCACCCGGTTCCACGCCCCCGCCTCGCAGGAGAACACCGACGTCGGCTTCCGCGCCGAGGCCAGTGCGAAGGGCTCCACGTTCGCCGGGTTCGCCTACTTCGGCAACTACACGTCCCGGATCGACGGCCCGGGCAAGGTGTTCGACTTCTCCAACGTCTCCGACATCACCATCGACGACATCTGGGTCGAGCACATGGTGTGCCTCTACTGGGGCGCCAACACCGACAGCATGACCATCAAGAACTCCCGTATCCGCGACCTGTTCGCCGACGGCGTCAACATGACGAACGGCTCGACGGACAACCACGTCGTCAACAACGACGCCCGCGCCACCGGAGACGACAGCTTCGCCCTCTTCTCGGCCATCGACGCCGGCGGCGCCGACGAGAAGAACAACCTCTACGAGAACCTGACCTCCACCCTGACCTGGCGTGCGGCCGGTATCGCCGTCTACGGCGGCTACGACAACACCTTCCGCAACATCCGCGTCGCCGACACCCTCGTCTACTCCGGCATCACGATCTCCTCGCTGGACTTCGGCTACCCGATGAACGGCTTCGGGACCGAGCCCACCACGATCGAGAACGTCTCCCTGGAACGCACCGGCGGCCACTTCTGGGGCTCGCAGGTCTTCCCCGCCATCTGGGCGTTCTCCGCCTCGAAGGTCTTCCAGGGCATCCGGGTCAACGACGTCGACATCAGCGACTCCACCTACGGAGGCGTGATGTTCCAGACCAACTACGTGGGCGGGCAACCGCAGTTCCCGGTGAAGGACACCATCTTCACCGACGTCTCCATCACCGACTCCAAGAAGAGCGGCGACGCGTTCGACGCCAAGTCCGGCTTCGGCATCTGGGCCAACGAGCTGCCCGAACCCGGTCAGGGCCCGGCCGTCGGCGAGGCCGTCTTCCGCAACCTGCGCATGAACGGCAACGCCCAGGACATCCGCAACACGACCAGCACCTTCAGAATCATCATCGAGTGACCGCCTGAAGCACACACTGCACCGAGCGGGGCCGCCCCCTTCAGGGCGGCCCCGTCCCGTCGCCGCCTACAGCCCCACCACCTTGCCGCTTGCCGAGAGTTCGTACACCAGGGTGACCGTGCGTCGGCCGCCCGGGGGTAGCGGCAGGTCCCAGCGGGCGATTCCGTCCGCGTCGATCGTGTCCGGTTCCGGGGTGCACGCCTCCTTGCGGAGTCGGACCTCGACCGCCGAGACCTCGGAGACCGGGATGCGCTCGCGTAGGGATACGACCTGGTCGCCCTGGGCGTCGGGTGCCGAGAAGCGGGAGATGTGCAGGCGGACCATGCGGGTGATCACCGAGCGCTGTGTGAGCGTGGCCGTGTCGCGGGACTCCTCGGTGTGGCGGACCACCCGGTAGTCGTCGTGGCTGCCGAAGGCCAGTTCCACGGGGGCGCCCGGCGCGGTGAACTCCAGCGTGCCGCGGCCGGTGAAGCCGCTGCCCCGGACCAGGTCCACGGGCCCGGCCAGCAGGGCGTGACCGGAGGTGTTGTCGAACCGCACCACCTGTGTGACCAGCGGCGACAGCTCCGGTGACGCGGCGTACTGGCTGCGCGCGGGCGTCGTGACCTTCGTGACCGGCACCCGGTGGGCCCGGCCGTCCGAGGGGACCGACACGGGCGCGGGGGAGTGCAGGACGCGTGTCCGGCCGCCGTCGTCCACGCCGGGCAGGCCGACGACCGCCGTCGGGCCGAGCTCCGCGATGTCCTCCTCGCGCAGTTCCACGTCGACCGTGCGGCGCTCCTCGGCCGTCCGGTCCTTCAGCGTGAGACGGTCCTCGGTCAGCCGCGGTGGATCCGTGGTCAGCGCCGAACGCGCCGTGGACAGGGTGAGCCGTACGTCCGACCAGTCCTCGCCGGTGCGCTGCCAGACCATCGCGTCGGTCTCCAGCGTCACCGTGTCGCCGTCGAGCACGGCCCGGTAGGCGGGGCGCCACAGCGCGCACGCCGTGAGATGGGTCAGTCGCAGCCGGAGCCGTCCGGCGGCCTCGGACCGCACGGTCAGCTCGACATGCCCGACCAGTTCGGCGGGCTGCTGCTCGGCGAGCCCGAGCGCCTGGGACGCCTGCGCCAGTTCGCCGGCGAGCGCCGTCGACCGGGCCTCGGCGGCCCGCAGTTCCTCCGCGCAGGTGTCGCGCTCGGTGTCGACCCGGTCGAGTTCACGGGTCCAGCGGCCCTCGTCGGTCTCACCGGAGCCCGCGCCCTCGGCGATGTCCCGCAGCAGGTCGGCGGCGAGCCGGCCGAGGAGGTCGAGCCGGGCGCGCAGCCGGTCGCGGGTGTGCCCGAGGGTGCGCTGCTCCTCCTCCAGAGCGCGGACCCGGGTGCGCAGCGCGGAGTCGTCCGGGGCGGGCCGCGGTCCGCGCGGCGTCCAGGTCCGCACGATCCGTACGTCGAGGACGTCCGCCTCGACGTCACCGGTGAGGTCGGCGTGCAGGGTGCGGTCGACCGCGAGCGCGCTCACCGGGCCGAGGCGCAGCCGCTGGACGCCGGCGCCGACGTCGAGGTCGGCGGTGCGCTCGATGTGGGCGCGGTCCTCCAGGCAGGTCACGGCGGTGACGGGCAGTGGGACCGGCAGGGTGTCCGTGGGCATGGTGTCAGCTCCTCCGGTTGCCGCCGACCAGGGCCTTCGCGGCCGGGACGCGGATGTCGTAGCCGCCGTCGAGGGCGATTTCGCCGCCGACGGGCAGGTCGACGCGCCAGACGCGGGTGCCCGGGGTGTACCGGTCGGCGTCCTGCTCCGGTGTCGTCCAGTCGGCCTGCTCGTCGATGCGTACGTCCGCTTCGGACGTCACCGGGACCTGCTCGTGCACCTCGACGGTGACGGGGTGCGCGAGCCGGTTGGCCAGCTCGACGTGCACTCGGTGGGCGAGCACCGTCGTGTTGTTCCGCAGCCCCGCCGTCGACTCGCGCAGCTCGGTGCGGCGGGTGACCCGGATGCCCTCGGCCGGTCCCAGCCCCATCCGGCGGACACCGCCGGGGGCGAGCGTGGGCAGCGCGGCGGTGGTCAGGAAGTCGTCGCCGCTCATCACCTCGACCGGCCCGGCGAGCAGCGCCTGGTCGGTGGCGTTGGAGAGGACGACTGTCGCGTACACCGTCTGCTCCACGGACGGCACGCACAGATACTCGGTGCGCAGCCCCACCGGGATCTCCGTCACGGTGACGGTGTGCCAGACACCGTCGGAGGGGATGTCGGCCCGGGCGACCGCGTCGTAGCGATGGTCGAAGGACCCCGCGGACGCCCGGGGCCGTACGGCGTGCCCGGGCAGCGGCAGCGCGGCCACCGACTCGGCGCGCCGGCGGAGCTCGTCCGCCCGCGCGTCGTACGACGCCCCGGGGAACAACCGGCCCCGGCGGTCACCGGACTCGTCGGCACCGGACAGCACGAGCGCGGCGTAGTCCAGTTCCGCCCCGCTGGGCCGGGGCGGCGCGGCGGCCGGCGGTGACGGAGGCGGGGCCATGGGGGCGGCGCCCGCGCGCCGCGACCGCTGCGCCGGTGCCGCGGCGGGCGCTCCCACGTCGAAGGCGGGCGGGGCACCCGCGAAACCGGCCGGCGGCATCCCGAACGCCTGCGGCGCGGGCGGTGGCGGTGGGGCGGCCTGGAAGGGAGCCGCCCCGGGCGCGGCCGGACCGCCCGGCTCGGGCAGCGCGGCGGGCGCCACGCCGTATCCCGGGGGCATCGGGGGCGGTGGCGGGACCGGAGCGGCACGCGGGGGAGTGGGCACGGGGCGCGGGCCCGCCGCGTCGTACCCGGAGAAGAGGTCGGCGAGCCCCGCCGGGGGTTCCCGCCAGCCGGACGGCGCGGGAGCGGGCTGCCGCCGTCCCACCCGCAGCGAGCGCAGCCTCGGCAGATCGGTACGGCGGCGCAGATCCGCGGTGGCCAGGGCGAGCCGGACGCCGGTCCAGTCCTCGCCCGTGCGCTGCGCCACCGAGGCCCGCAGCACGAGTGTGCCGCCGTCCTCGCCCTGCCGGTGGAGGAGGCGGTACGCCGGGACCCAGACGGCACCCGGGACGCCGTACTCCAGCTCCAGTTCCACCGGCGCGGCGTCCGGCGTCACGCCGTCGAGCGTGAGGACGGCGACCAAGCTCGTCGCGATGTGTTCGGACGGCACGTCGGTGGAGGCACGCGTCCACCGGTCCGTCGCCACCGCAAGCTCGTGCTCGGCCTGCCGCAGTTCCTCCTCCAGCCCGGTCAGCCGGAGCTGGTGCGCGCGCAGCCGCTCGTCGACGAACTCCGCCAGCCGCAGCCAGGCGTCGGCGGGCGTGGGACGCGGCGGGTCCCCGGGCTCACGGGCCGGCGGTACCGGGCGCAGCGCGGCGATCTCACCGATCAGCTTCGCCTGCCGGTCGCACCGAGCCTGGACCGCCGCGTGCGCGTCGCGCAGCCGCTCCATCTCGCGCCGCAGCGCGTCGGTGTCCTCGGCGCCGGCCGGTTCGGCGTCCACCTCGACCCGGACCTCGGTGACACGTACGCCGCTCTCACCGGCCACCCGGGCGCGCAGCGACCCCGGGTCCATCGACCGCGGCAGCCCCGCCACCCGCACCCGGCCGTCCGCCGGTACGGTGCCCCGGGCGACGCGGGTGCACAGCGCGCCCTGCGCGTACACCACCACCGCGTCCAGCGTCGACGCCCACCCCTGTGTCTGTGCGACCTCGGACTTCATCCACCCCGCCCCCGCCGTCTGCCTGCCGACGGCAGCCTACGCGCAGCCGGTACCCGGCCCGCCAGTGGTTCCGTGAGATCTGTGAGATGGCAGGTGCGTACGGCGCGGACCGGGGTACACGGCGCGCATGGCAGCCCACAGCGAGTCCCGTGAATCCTGGTCGATCGCCCGGCAGTTGCGCCGGATGCGCACCGTCTACGCCGCCGGCGCCCTGCTGTGGGCGTCGACGAGCCTCGGGACGGCGTATTCGTCCCCCGGCAGCCGGACCATGTGGACGTCCGTGCTGCTCCTCGTGGTCTTCACCGGCCTGCTGGCGCTGTCCAGTTGGTGGCTGCGCAGTGTCGCCCCCGCGCGTGCGACGGCCGCCGAACAGCGCCGCTCCGCCGTCTCCGTACGGCCGTCCGTCCCCGCCCGGCAGGTGGGCGTCTGAGACCGGCCGCGCGCGTCAGGGCGGTCAGGCACAAAGTCACTCGCCTTTGTGCCTGACCGCCTTGGGGAGGCTGTGGGGTCGGTTCGGGTGGTCGGTCAGTTACAGAAGTTCAGCAGGACGAGCAGTCCGTTGCCGCACTGCTGGTCCTCCCCGCCGCCGGCGGGGGCCGCCTGCACGGCGGCGTGAGTGGTGGGCGCCGCCATGGCGGGGGCCGCGGTCGCCAGGCCCGCGGCACAGGCGATTCCGACGGCGGTGGTCACGGCGAGCGTGCGCGGCATGCGGGAGATGGCCTTCTTCAGGCGCGGTGTGGTGTTCATGATCTCACCATGCACAGCGTGACGATCTTCTGCGCGCCGAGAGCATCCGAGCGGGTGAGCCCGCTCGTGAAGTGGTGGCTCGGACCACCCAACATCCGCTCGCCACATGCACGTTGATGCACGCGGGACACGCGTACGACGGCGGCGGGACGATCACGGAGCGCCACGATGGGGCCGGGCGCGCACCGGCACGTCATGACATGACGTAGATCACGTCACTATGTGGCTCGATCCAGGAATGCGCGCAGGTCCATGATTGCTCCCGTGTTGATGGGCCTGCCCTGCGTGGGGCGGTGCGCTGGGCAAGGGTGCTCGACGCGGCCGGTCGAGAAACTCCTGTGACCTCGGCCTCTCGGCTCCTCCATAGTCCCGGACCACCGTCTTCGAAAGGTTCCCCCGCACCATGCCTCTGGCTCTGCTGGCCCTGGCTGTCGTCGCCTTCGGCATCGGCACCACCGAGTTCGCCACCATGGGGCTGCTGCCCCAGATCGCCGACGGGATCGGGGTGTCCGTGCCCCAGGCGGGCAACGTCGTCTCGGCCTACGCGCTCGGCGTGGTGGTCGGCGCGCCGCTGCTGACCGGTATCGGTGCCCGCGTCCCGCACAAGCGGCTGCTGCTGTGGCTGTCCGCCCTGTTCGTGGTCGGGAACGTCGCCTCCGCCTTCGCCCCCGACTTCGGTCTGCTCTTCGCCGCCCGCTTCCTGGCGGGTCTGCCGCACGGCGCGCTGTTCGGTGTCGGCGCCGTCGTGGCCTCCAAGCTGGTCGCCCCCGACCGGGCCGCCCGGGCGGTGTCCAAGATGTTCCTCGGGCTCACGATCGCCAACATCGTCGGCGTCCCGGCCGGCACCGCGCTCGGCCAGCAGCTGGGCTGGCGGTCCGCCTACGGCGCCGTCGCCGTCATCGGGGTCCTGGCGCTGATCGCGCTGGCGCTGTTCGTCCCGGACCAGCCGCGCGGGCGGCAGTCCGGCATCCGGCACGAGCTGCGGGCCATGGGCAACCGGCAGGTCGCGATCGGCCTGGGCACCGCGGTGGTCGGCTTCGGCGGCTTCTTCGCCGTCTACAGCTACCTGGTGCCGATGCTGACCAACCTGACCGGCATCTCCGACTCCTCCACCACCCTGGTCCTCGCCCTGTACGGCGTGGGCATGACGCTCGGCACCCTGGTGGCGGGCCCGCTCACCGACCGCGCCCTGCGGCCGACCATGTACGGCGGTCTCGCCCTGCTCGCGGCCGCGCTGGTGGCGTTTTACTTCACCGTCCACAGCACGGTCGGGGCGCTGATCACGATCACGTTCATCGGCGCCATGGGGTCCCTCATCACGACGCCCGTCCAGATGCTGCTGATGGCGAAGGCCAAGAACGCCCCCACGATGGCGGCGGCCTCCAACCACTCCGCCTTCAACCTGGCCAACGCCGGTGGCGCCTGGCTCGGCGGCCTCGCCATCTCGGCGGGCTGGGGATGGGCCTCGCCGAGCCTCGTGGGCGCGGCCCTGGCCGTCGCCGGTCTCGGTCTGGCCTTCGCGGGCGGCGCCATGGAGCGGCGCGACGGCCGCACGGCGAGCTCCGAGGTGATCACGTCGTCCGCCGCCGAGACCCGGGCCGAGGCGGCGCCCACTCACCAGGCCTGAGGCGACCGGAAAAACTTCTTGGATCACGTGTGTGAGGGAGCTTCGCCGGGGCACTCGATCGGCGGGTGGAGCAGGGACGCACTTCGGGGCGGCACAGCAGCGATGACTGGCCGCCCCGTCGTGTGTCCGGAGCACGACCGGCTCCGGGCCGGATGTCAGGCCTTGCGCCCCACGCCGCCGTACATGGCCACGTCCTCCGGCAGCCCGGCCAGGCTCTCGTCCGGCCGCCACCGGTTGCACGAGACGACTCCCGGCTCCAGCACCTCGAGGCCGTCGAAGAACCGGGCGACACCCTCCGGTGTGCGCTGGGTCAGCTTCGGCGTCCCGTGCTCGTTCCAGAAGGCGACGGCGGCGTCGACGTCCGGCATGTCCGGGTGCGTGACCGTGTGCGAGAGCACCAGGTGGCTGCCCGAGGGCAGCCGGTCCATCAGCCGGCTCACGATCCCGGTCGCCTCCTTGTCGTCCTCGATGAAGATGACGACGCCGAGCAGCATCAGCGCCACCGGCTGGGTGAGGTCCAGCGTCCGCTCCGCCTGCTCCAGGATCGCGTCGACGTTGCGCAGGTCCTCGTCCAGGTAGGCCGTATACCCCTCAGGCGTGCTGGTCAGCAGGGCCTCCGCGTGCGCCAGCACGATGGGGTCGTTGTCGACGTAGACGATGCGGGACTCCGGCGCGATGCGCTGGGCCACCTCGTGCGTGTTGTCGGCGGTCGGCAGACCGGTGCCTATGTCGAGGAACTGCCGTATGCCGCACTCGCCGGCGAGGTACTGCACCGCCCGCCCGAGGAACTTGCGGTCGGCCAGCGCGTAGTCGCCGATGCCCGGGTGCAGGCCGCGGATCTGGTCCCCGGCCGCCTGGTCGACCTCGTAGTTGTCCTTGCCGCCCAGCCAGTAGTTCCAGATGCGGGCCGTGTGCGGCTGGTCCGTCTTGATGCGCTTGCGCGCCTCCCTCGACGCAGCGGAAATCTCGGTCACGCGAAGTCCTCCAGATCTGGCCTGTTCAACCCGGCAAGGAGCAACCTACCGGGCCGAGTTGGGAGACGTGACCGCAAACCGGGAGGCGGACCCCGCCGGGAGGCTGGCATGATCGCCGGCACGTCGCGTCCCCGGGGAGAGGCAGAACGATCATGCACCGCACCGAGGCGGCCCGCGCGCAGGCCGCGGCCCTTGAGGTCGTCACCTCGCTCGGCCTGCCCGCCGACGAAGCGGTCGTCCTGAACGACTCCAACAAGCTGACCCTGCGCCTGCTGCCCTGCGACCTCCTGGCCCGGGTGGCACCCGCGACCGACCAGGTGGCGGCCTTCGAGATCACCCTGGCCCAGGCGCTCGCGGGCTCCGGAAGTCCCGTCGCCGCCCTCGACCCTCGGGTCGCGCCGCGCCCGTACGAGCGGGACGGCTTCGTGATCACGCTGTGGACGTACTACCCGCCCGCCGCTCCGCCGGACGTCCCGCCCGCCGCGTACGCGGCCGCCCTCAACCGGCTGCACACCGGCATGCGCGCCCTCGACGTCCCGGCACCCCACTTCACGGACCGTGTCGCGCAAGCCCGCCGGCTCGTGGCGGACCATACCCGTACGCCGGACCTCCCGGACGCCGACCGGACCCTCCTCGCGGACACGCTGCGCACCCTCGGACGGGCCGTGAGCGCGCACGGCGGCGCCGAGCAGCTGCTGCACGGCGAACCGCACCCCGGCAACGTCCTCGCCACGGAACACGGGGTGCTCTTCATCGACCTGGAGACCTGCTGCCGGGGACCCGTCGAGTTCGACCTCGCCCACGCGCCCGAAGAGGTCGGCGCCCACTACCCGGGCGCCGACCACGACCTTCTGCGCCGCTGCCGGACCCTCGTCCTGGCGATCGTCACCGCCTGGCGCTGGGACCGCGACGACCGGCTCCCCGGCGGACGCGCGCTGGCCGCCGATTGGCTGGAGCAGATCCGGGCGACATCCTAGGGAGCCGCGGGGCCGTCACAGGAAGCGCCACAGGTGGTCGTCCGTGCCGTTGTCCTCGAACTGGACCACCTGTGCGCTGTCGGCGGTCGACATGCCGTCCACCCCGAGCAGTTTGCCGCTGTGCTTGTTGAGCACGCGGTACCAGCCGTCGCCGTCCTCGACCAGCCGCCACAGGTGGTCGTCGGTACCGTTGTCCTCGAACTGCACGACCCGGGCGCTGTTCTGGGTCGACATGCCGTCGACGCCGAGGACCTTGCCGCTGTGGCCGTTGCGGATCAGGTGCCAGCCGTCGCCCCGGTCCACGAGCTGCCAGGCGTGATCGGCGGTCCCCGTGTTGGCGAACTGCACGACACGGGCGCTGTTCTCCAGCGACATCCCGTCCACGGCGAGCACCTTGCCGCTGTGCTTGTTCTGCACCCGGCGGAACGGCGGCTCGGGGGTCCACGGCCGGCCGTCGGGCGTCGCCGTGGGGAACGAGGTGATCCGCAGCCGGGCCGCGCCCGAGGGGATGAGCGTCACCGTCTCCACGGCCGCGGTGCTGCGGGCCGGGCTGTCCTGAAGGGGTGCGACGACGTGTTCGTCGTCCGCGACCCACTCCTCTATGCGGCGCGCCTGTGCCGTGATCCGCACGGGGGCCGCCTGCGGGGTGAACGGCTGCCCGGGCACCCGGGACGCGCTGCGGGAGACGGTCAGCGGGGTGTCCGGCACCAGTCCGTAGTTCCACGGCGTGGTGGCGTGGACGGCGTACGCGGGGAACGTGTCGGTGCCGCCGATGCGTTCGTACTCCTCCCCGATGGCCAGGGAGTAGGCGAGCGGGCCGCGCTCCACGCTGACCGCGCCATGCTGGCCGGGCCGGCTCCGCAGCCGGGCCTGTTGCGGGAACCGGACGCGGACGGTGTCGCCGTCCCGCCAGGTGCGCTCCACTCGCGCCCAGGACGGGCCGTCCGACGCCGCGAACGCGCTGCCGTTCACCCGGAGTTCGGGGTCGCGGCACCAGCCGGGGACGCGCAGCAGCAGCGGGAAGCGTACGGGGCGGGGAGTCGACACGGTCAGGGTGACCGTGTCCCCGAAGGGGTAGTCGGTGGTCTCGGTGACGGTCACCGTCGTGCCGCCCGCGACCTGGGTGCGCACCGAACTGGGCGCGTACAGGGCGGCGGCGAGACCGCCGTCGGGCGTTCCCAGCCACAGCTCCTCGGTGAAGTACGGCCAGCCCATACCGTAGTTGTGGGGGCAGCAGCGGTACTGGTCGGCACCGGCCTGGAACGCCTGCATGGCGAAGCCGTTCTGGAACTGCCCCTGTGTCTTCGCCCGGTCGTCGAGGTCGATGCCGTTGGCGCTGGTGATGTAGTGGATGGCCTTGCCCTCGGCGTCGAGGGAGGCGGGCAGCATGTTGAACGCCAGCTCCTCGCAGCGGTCCGCCCACACGGGATCGCCGGTGATGCGGGTCAGCAGTTCGTGGCTGGCCATGAACTCGACGATGCCGCAGGTCTCGAAGCCCTGCCGGGGGTCGGTGAACCCGGGCCGGTAGTTCTCGTCACCGGCCATCCCGCCGCCCGGAAAGAGGCCGTACTCGCCCATGACGGCGTCGTAGGCGCGATACGTGGCCCGGGTGAGGTCGTCGGACCCGGTGAGCTGCGCGTACTGGGCGGGCTCACGGAAGCCCTGGGCGATGTTCACGTTGTGCCGGCTCGGGGTGGCTCCGGTCCAGTCGGCACCGTGGGTGTGCATCTTCGCGGCGAGGTCGAGCAGGAACGCCTCGCCGGTACGGCGGTAGAGCCAGACGGCGATGTCCAGACCGTCGCCCCAGCGGTACGACACCCAGCTGCGGTCGAACGCGCCCGGCCCCTGAGCGTTCATGAAGCGGAGGAAGCGCACGAGGAACGGTGCCACGCGCGGGTCGCGGGTGTACTCCTCGTGGCTGCGCAAGGCCTGGAGCAGCGGCAGGAACGGCCAGAAGTCGGGGCCGCCGTCGAGTGAGGTGCGCAGGGCGCGCGGGCCGAAGAAGCCGTCGCTCTGCTGCGTGGCCAGGATGGCGTCCACCCACACCCGCGACCGCTTCAGCGCGGCGGCGTCGCCCGTCGCGACGGCCAGCGGCACATAGCCCCGCAGCCAGTACGGCACCTCCTCCCAGCCGCCGCGCTCCGGGTGCACCCAGCCGGTCGCCGAGAAGTCCAGGAAGTGGGAGCCGGACTCGAACCGCCCGCACAGGCCGTCGAGTTGGAGCCGCAGCTGTCCGGCGAGCCAGCCGCGCGCGGTGACGCTGCCCGGCCGCAGCCGCAGGAACCGGTCCGGCACCCGCGTCTCCGCCGCCGGTCTGGGCGCCGCGGCCGCGACCCCGGCGAGAGGAGCGCCGAGAGCCACCGCTCCGAGGGAGAACGAACCCGCACCGAGCAACGCCCGTCGACTCAGCGACATGGGGAACCTGCCTTCCGAAAGGGGGCGATCGAGGGGGACAGCGATGTCGCGCATGTACGTGGGGAGGCGGGGGCAAGACGGTGGAGCGCTGGGCTCCGCCATCCTCTACAACGTTGGAAATGACGGCCGTTGGCATGACAGCACGTTGACGCGGACCTGTCCAGAGGTGGCGCGGCGAGGAAGGCGGTCAGTCGGCGTACAGATCGCCCGTGAGGTACTTCAGGCCCGTGTCCGGGGCGACCGTGACGACGGTGTGCCCCGCGCCCGCCTCCCGCGCGAGGCGGAGCGCGCCGACGACGTTGAGGGCACCCGACGTGCCCGTGAACACGCCCTCCCGGCGGGCCAGCGGGAGGGCCAGCCGCCGGGCCTCCTGCTCCTCGACGGTGCGGGCCTCGTCGAACGGGCCGTGCGCGAGCAGCGGCGGGACGATCCCGGTGGCGATGCCCTCGACCCGGTGCGGCCCGGACTCACCGGCGGACAGCATCGGCGAGGACGCCGGTTCGAGTGCGACGGCGCGCGGCAGGCCGGCCTCGCGGAGCACCGTGGAGACTCCGGCGAACATGCCGCCGGTGCCGATCGCGGCGCAGAACACGTCCACCGAAGTCCCGTCGGCGCCGGTCTGTTCGAGGATCTCGCGGCCCAGTCCGGCGTAACCCGTGAGCGCGTCCGTGTTGTGGAACTGATCGGTCCAGAAGGCCCCGTCGCGCTTCACGATCTCCTCGACCGCTTCCCGCATCCGTACGAACAGTTCGGGTGTGATCCGCCCGCCCTCACTCGGCAGCACGATGACGTCCGCGCCGAACGCCCGCATGGTGCGCAGCTTCTCGGGCGCGAACGCGTCGGACGACACGAGCGAGAGCGGGTACCCCTTCACCGCGCAGACGAAGGCCAGCGCGGAACCCGTACTGCCCCCGGTGTACTCGACGACGCGCTGCCCCGGCCGCAGGGCACCCCGGCGCTCAGCGCCCTCGATGATCGCCAGGGCCATGCGGTCCTTGTAGCTGCCGGTGGGGTTGCCGCCCTCGACCTTCACGAGGACGTCCGCCGCCCCGTCGGGGACGAGATGGCTCAGACGCACCAGGGGCGTGCCCCCGATCGTGCGCAGGGACGAGGACGGGGCACCGGGCGCGGGCATGAGGACTCCTCGCTCACCAGAGGCGGCCGCCGCACCGGACACGGTCCCGACAGCCGGGGACCGTTCCAGGCTAGGGCCTCTCGTTCGGATCAGGCCGGACCGTTCGGATCGCGCACCGCTTCCCTGCCACCGCCCCCGCCAGGACGCCGCCGCCGTACCGCCGAAGAGACCCACACGGAGAGTCCCACCAGCGCACAGATCAGCGCGCCGCCGACGACCACAGGGATGGACGCCGCCAGGACGAAGGCTCCCAGCAGCTCGCCCCAGCCCGGCTCCTCACCCATCGTGCTTCCGCCCTGTGCCATGCCTTTCATCACGCGGCGGGCGGACGATCAGTTCCCCGGCCCGGCTCCGTGCGCCCGGTGCCTCACCCGCCGGCCAGCAGCGCCTCGCCGAGCGGGGTGAGCGCGTGCAGGACCCGGCTGCCGTCCCGCACCGTCGTGATCAGTCCCGCCGCCCGCAGCACCGAGGCGTGCTCGCTGGCCGTCGCCGGGGAGACCGCCGCCCGCTCGGCCAGGGCCGTCGTCCCCGCCGGCGTCGACAGCGACGCCAGTACCTGCGCCCGGGTGCGGCCCAGAAGCGCGCCCAGCACGTCGCCCGGAGCCACCGCGCGGTCGGCGACGGGCAGCGGCCGGACGAGCACCGTCGGCGCCGAGGGGTCGTACACGAGCAGCGCGCCCGCGGCGAAGTAGGACGGCACCAGGTGCAGTCCCCGGCCGCACAGCTCGACGGTGTGCGAGGACCCGAACGGGACGAGCAGGTCGGGCGGCTCCCAGCGCCAGCCAGGCTGGAGGGTCGCGAGCAGCGCCTCGACGCCGCCGCGCAGCAGCGTCTCCGAGCGCAGCGCGCGATCGGCGGCGGCCGCGTTCAGTACGGCGGGCCACAGCGGGGCCACCGAGGAGCGGTGATAGCGGGTCAGGTCCTCGAACAGGCGCCGCCGCGCGGCCGGCGATCCCTGGGCCAGGTCCCGGGTCAGGGACGCGGTGGGATCCTCGGGCAGGACGGCGAGCTCGGCGGCCAGTCGGGCCGTCGGGGTCCGGGCCGCGAGCTCGGCGGCGGAGGCGGCGTCCCTCGCCGTCGGCTGGTACAGGAAGTCCGGCAGTCCGCCGGTGGGCCGGACCAGCCGGGTCAGGACGCCCGCGCGGGCCGCCAGCCCCGGCGCGACCGCCCGCCGCCAGGCCGCGAGTTCGCCCCGGCGGCCCGCGGGACCAGGCGCCGGGGCGACGAGGTGACGGACGCTCAGGGCCGTCTCCAGGAGGACGTCGGGCGCCGTGGCGACGGTGACGCGGGCGAGGTCGGCCGGGCCGAACCGTATCCGTAACACGCCGGGCAGGCTACCGGAGCGGCCCCTGTTTCGGCCCTGCCCGAAAGGACGGGCGCGCGCCCAGCACGGACGGCGATCCTGCGTGCGGATCCGGCGCCCACGCCGGCGCCATGACCCCCTGCGCCACGACCCCCTGCGCCATGACCTCCTGGAGGCCAGATGTCCGTACCGCACCGACTCCTCGCGCCCGCGCTCGTCACCGCCGCCCTACTGGTCGGCACCGCCGCCGTGCCCGCCGCGGGCACCGGCCGGCCGCTCCCCGGCAGCTACGTCGTCTCCCGCACCCCGGGCACGGTGCCCGAGGGCATCGACGTCCGCGCCGACGGGACGATGTACGTGTCCTCCGACGCGACCGGCGCCCTGTACCGGGGCCGGGTGACCTCGCCCCGTATGCGGCCCTTCCCGGCGGAGGGCGCCACCTCCCGGGGCAGCACTCGGGGCGTCCACACCGACCGCGCGGGCCGGGTCTTCTCCGTCGGCCGGGGCCGGCTCACCGTGCACGCGCCCGACGGACGTCTCCTTCAGGCCGTGGACGCCCCCGCCGGGCCCTTCGGCGCCCCCGACCTGAACGACCTGGTCATCACCCCCGACGCCGTGTACGTCACCGACTGGGCCAACCCGGTCGTCCTGCGCGCCGGGCTGCGCCACGGCAGGGTCGGCCCGCTGGAGCCCTGGGCCGACATGCGCGGCGCGTTCCCCGGCTTCCCCGACCGGTACTGGCTGCTCAACGGCATCGTCGCCGACCCGGCCGGGCACACCCTCCTCGTCGCCTCCAACGGCACCGAGGCCGTCTGGCGCATCGACACCGCCACCCGCGAGATCGGCCGCCTCGACCTGGGGGAGACGTCGTTCGGCGCGGACGGCATGGTGCTGCGCGGCCGGACCCTGTACGCGGTGCTCAACTACGGCGCCCCCCACGGGGTGTACATCGCCCGGCTCGACGCGGAGCTGCGCACCGGCACGGTCGTGCACCGCGTCACCGGCGACACCTTCGACCTGCCCACCACCCTCGCCCGCCGCGGATGCCGCCTGTACGTCGTCAACAGCCAGAACGACGAACCGCCCGGCACCCCGCCCTACACGGTGACCGCCCTCGACGACCCGATGTGCGGCTCGGACGGCTGACGGCACGGCGACGGCGTGCGACGGGCCGCCCTCCACGGGGGAGCGGACGGGCCCCGCACGCCTCGCCCGGGTGTCCGCCGAGCGGCTGAACTCCGCCGCCCGGCCAGGGCACGGCACGGACGGGCGGCAATGCCTTGCTCATGACGTCCGGGACCGGCACGGCCGAGGGTGCGACGAAAGGGCGGCTCGTCCTGTGGACGCTGGCCGCCGGGCAGTTCCTCATGGCGCTCGACAGTTCCGTCATGAACGTCTCCATCGCGACGGTCGCCGACGACGTCGGCACGACGGTCACCGGCATCCAGGGCGCCATCACCGCGTACACCCTGGTGATGGCCATGCTCATGATCCCGGGCGGCAAGGTCGGCGCGGTCATCGGCCGCCGCCGCGCCTTCGCGATCGGCTGCGTCATCTACGGATGCGGCTCCCTCACCACCGCCCTCGCCCCGAACCTGCCCGTGCTGCTGCTCGGCTGGTCCTTCCTGGAGGGCGTCGGAGCGGCCCTCATCCTGCCCGCGATCGTGGCCCTCGTGGCCGGCAACTTCACGGCGGAACGACGGCCCGCCGCCTATGGACTCGTCGCGGCGGCCGGTGCCGTGGCGATCGCCCTCGGCCCGCTGATCGGCGGCTTCGCCACCACCTATCTCTCCTGGCGCTGGGTGTTCGCCGGGGAGGTGGTCGTGGTGGCCGCCATCCTGGCGGTGGCCCGGCACATCCGCGACCCGCTGAGCGCCGGACGCCCCCGCCTCGACCTCATCGGCGCGGCCCTGTCCGCGCTCGGCCTCGGCACCTTCGTGTACGGAGTGCTCCGCTCCGACGAATGGGGCTGGTTCCGCCCCCGTCCCGGCGCCCCCGACTGGCTCGGCGTGTCGCTCGTTGTCTGGCTGATGCTGGCCGGTGTGCTGCTGATCCGGGTGTTCCTGCACTGGGAGGCACATCTGGTCGCCCGGCACCGCGATCCGCTCGTCGACCCGGCGCTTCTGCGGGTCAGGCAGCTCACCGGCGGGCTGACCATGTTCTTCTTCCAGTACCTCGTCCTGATGGGCGTGTTCTTCGTCGTCCCGCTGTATCTGTCGATCGCCCTCGGCCTGTCCGCGCTCCAGACCGGCGCACGGCTGCTGCCGCTGTCGCTGACCCTGCTGGCGGCGGCCACCCTGATCCCCCGCTTCCTCCCCGACGTCTCACCCCGCCGGGTCGTCCGGCTCGGCATCCTGGCGCTGCTCGCCGGGGCGGTCGTCCTGATGGCCGCGCTGGACGCCGACGCGGGGGCGGAGGTCGTGACGGTGCCGTTCCTGCTCATCGGCCTCGGCACGGGCGCGCTCGCCTCCCAGCTCGGGGCGGTCACCGTGTCGGCGGTGCCGGACGAGCAGAGCGCGGAGGTCGGCGGCATCCAGAACGCCGTCACCAACCTCGGCTCGTCCATCGGCACCGCCCTCGCCGGCTCCCTGCTGATCGGCGTGCTCGCCTCGTCGTTCCTGACCAGCTTCGAGCAGAACCCGGCGGTCCCGCCCGAGATCGGCGAGCGGGCCGCCGTACAACTCCAGAGCGGCGTGACGTTCCTGTCGGACGCTCAGCTCAGAGACGCGCTCGACGAGGAAGGCGTGGACGAGGAGGTCGCCCGGGCGGCGCTGGACGCCAATGCCGAGGCCCGCCTCGACGGACTGCGGGCCGCCCTCGCCATCCTCGCGTTCGCCTGCGCCCTCGCCCTCTTCTTCACCTCACGCATCCCGACGAGGCAGCCCGGCTCGGGCTGAGCAGGCCGTGCCGTCCGGAATCCGGGTCGGCCGTGCGGGCCCGCGCCGGGTGGGCGATACTGCACGCTGGGAGTTCGTGCCCGAGCGCCGTCGTATGCCGGGGGTGGCAGGATCGGACGGCGCCGCCGGGGAGGCGGGCCGGACGGCGGCCGGGCGTGGGGAGTGGACCGGCCGCGCGTGGGTAGGCGCGGGCGGACGAACGGGGAGCGCAGGCATTGATGAGGGATCCAGAGCCCACGGGCATGCAGAGGGCGGGCGCGGCGGAGAGTGCCGTGCTGCGCACGAGCGTCGCGCTGGACGGGGACGGCACCGCCATCGCCGACGCCCGCCACATGGCCGCCGCCTTCCTGACCCGGGCGCAGAGCGAGTACGGCGTGCCCCTGTCCCAGCGCGGCATGGACCTCACCCAGCTCGTCGTCAGCGAACTGGTGACCAACGCCCGCAAGTACGCGCCCGGTCCGGCCCGGATGGACCTGAGCATCGACGGCGACGCCGTGGAGGTGGCGGTGTGGGACTCCGATCCCGTGCTGCCCGTCGCCCGGGCGGCCGACGCCGGCCGGGTCGGACAGCACGGTCTGGAGATCGTCATGGCCGTCTCCCAGGGCTTCTCGGCCCAGCGCGAGGAGGTCGGCAAGCGCATCACGGCCCGGATCAGCCTGGTCGACGAGCCCCACACCGCCGGAACCGAGCGCCGGCCCGGCGGTCAGGACAGAAGCTCGCTGTAGCCGTCAGCTCGCTTTGGCCGTCCCGGTCAGCACAGAAGCTCGCTATAGCGCCAGCTCGCTATGGCCGTCGCGGTCAGGACAGAAGCTCGACATAGCCGTCCGTCCCGTGCACCCGGATCCGCTGCCCGTCCCGGATCAGCCGGGTGGCGCCCTCCACCCCGACCACGGCCGGCAGGCCGTACTCCCGGGCGATCACCGCGCCGTGCGTCATCAGCCCGCCCACCTCCGTCACCAGGCCCGCGATCCCCACGAACAGCGGTGACCAGCTGGGATCCGTGAACGGCGTGACCAGGATGTCGCCCGGAGCGAGGTCCGCGTCCGCCATGTCGAGGACCACACGGGCCCGCCCCTCGATCGTCCCGGCCGACACCGCCAGACCGGCCAGGGCCCCGGGCGGCACGTCGTCCCGCCGGTACGCCCCCGTGAGGGCCACACCGTCCGAGGTGAGCACCCGGGGCGGGGTCAGCGCGCGGTAGGACCGGAAGGCCTCCGCACGGCGCCGTACCAGCCCCTCGTCCACCCGGCCGGTGCGCACGGCCTCCTCGAACTCGGCGAACGTGAGGTGGAAGACGTCCTCCCGGCCGGCGAGGACACCGGACCGCACCAGGCGGTCGGCCTCCCGTAGCAGCGCCTGCTTGTAGACGAAGAGACGGGCGACGATGCCGTACTTCGGGTACTCCCGGTAGCCGATGAAGGTCCGGACCCGCTCGATCATCCGCCGGGTCTCCTCGGCCTTGCTCTCCCCGTCGGGCAGGGCCCGCAGCCGGGCCAGCACCTCGTGCGCCTTCGCCTCCGCCTTCCGGCGGCCCTCCTCGAAGCGGCGGGCGGCGGCCCCCGGCTCGAAGCCGCGGACGTGGTCGAGGACGACGGGCACGAGCGCGCTCGGGTGCTCGCGCCAGCGCGGCCGCGTGATGTCGATCTCGCCGACACAGCGCATGCCGTACCGGTCGAGATACGACTCGAACGCGTCCCGTACCTCGGTTCCCCCGGGGAGCTTCGGCAGCTCGTCCAGGAAGTCGTCGTCCTCGACGCCCCGCAGGAAGGCGACCACCTCCGGGTGTGGGCGGACCACGTCGGCGACGTCGAGCAGCGCCAGGCCCATCTCGGAGGTCACGTTGTCCGGGGCGGACAGGGTGAGCGTGTCGGCCGCGTTCTTCTCCCCGAGCCACTCCTCCAGCCGGTCGTTCAGCCACCAGGTGGCCTCCATGCCCGCCATGATCACCCGCATGCTCAGCGGATCACCGAGGACCCGCTTGTGCTCCTCGAAGGCCTCCCGCAGGAAGTCGAACAGCGCGGGGCCGGTCTTCGTGCGGATGTCCCGCTCCAGCGCGGCGACGGACCGCCGGCTGCGCTCGATCAGCTCGGTGACGATGCCCGGATCGGTCTCGATCGGGGCGGTCCCGTCCCCGGGCAGCGGGCCACCGGGGCCCGCCCCGCCGGGCGGCGCCGGCTCGAACTCCGCGCTCTCCAGGACGGTTTCCAGCGCGTCCCGGGTCAGCGGATCGCCCTTGCCGATGACGTCGAGGAGGGCGGCCCGGCTCGCGGGCGCGGCCAGCCGGGCGGTGGCGTCGACGAACAGCCGTCCGCCCGCCTCATGCATCGGCGCCATGGCCACCATCCGCCACACCGAGAGCCCCAGCGCCTTCATGGGGTCGGTCATCATCTGCTGGTGCCCGACGGAGACGTACACGCGGAAGGTGTCGTCGTCGCGCTCGGGGACGGGGAACAGGGTGGTGACGGGCCGGCTCTGCACGATATGGAAGCCGTCGTCGGCCAGACACCACTCGATGTCCTGCGGGCTGCCGAAGTGCGCCTCGATCCGCCGGCCGAGAGCGACCAGCCGCACGGCCTGATGATCCGTCAGGGCCGGTTCCCGCGACCGTCGTTCATCGAGAGCCGTCTCCTTCGTACCGCCGCCCGGCAGGGCCTGCAGTGCGCGCTGCTTGGCGGCGATCGTCCGGGTGACGACCTCGCCGTCCCGCACCGTGAGCACGTCGGGGTTGACCAGTCCGGAGACCAGGGCCTCGCCGAGGCCGAACCCCGCGTCGACGGTCGCCGTGCGGCGGTCGCCCGTCACCGGGTCGGCCGTGAACAGGATGCCGGACGCCCGCGGCACCACCATGTGCTGCACGATCACGGCCATATGGACCGTACGGTGGTCGAGGCCCTGGCGTCCGCGATAGGTCACCGCCCGCTCGGTGAACAGCGAGGCCCAGCACCGGCTGACGTGCCGCAGGATCTCCTCCGCGCCCACGACGTTCAGGTACGTGTCCTGCTGGCCCGCGAAGGAGGCGGTCGGCAGGTCCTCCGCCGTCGCGCTGGACCGCACCGCGTACGCGGACCGCTCACCGTGCCGGGCGAGCGCGCCGGTGATCGCCGCCGCCACCTCGTCCGACAGCGGTGTCTCCTCGACGGCCCGGCGCAGCCGCGCGGCGAGGTCACCGGCCGCGCGCTTGTCGTCCACGAGGGACAGCCGGTCGAGCAGTTCACCGACCTCCGGCGACGCGGAGACGACTCGCCGGAAGGCGTGCGTCGTCACACAGAACCCGTCGGGCACCCGGACGCCGTCGATCCGGGACAGCTCGCCCAGGTGGGCGCCCTTGCCGCCGACGTCGGCGATCCGCGTCGCGTCGACGTCCCAAAGGTCCACCACAAGGGGCTCGGTCACCACGCCACCTCCGCCCCGGTCGTCCCGCACGGCACAAGCGACCGTTGGTACGCCGACCACACCACAAGCACGTCGAGCCCTCATTTCCGCAGGCAGTGGCAACGGCCGCCGATTCTGCGCCCTCATGGGGGCCTTGCCGCAAGCCCCCATGTGGGCTATACGTTGAGAAGGGCGAGGAGACGGATCTCCTCGCCCTTCGCTGTCGGACGTCCACCGGCACGCCCGCCGTGTGACTCAGACGGTCGTGGTGAACCGCTCCCAGACGCGGTGCGCGCCCATCAGTTCCCGCACCCGCTCCAGCGTGGCCGCGCCGTCGTCACCGACCACGACACCCGGCGCGTCGACGGGGACGCCGGCCGCCTCCAGGGCCGCCTCGCCGCCCGCCCACGCACCGATCGCCTTGCCGTGCCGGTAGGCCTCGGCCAGCAGCTGGACCACCCGGGGGTCCGTGCCCGCAGGGGGGCCGGAGGGCAGTGCCTTGGCGTCACGGGAGCCGTACGCGTCGCCGCCCGCCGCCGGCGCGCCCGCCACCAGGACCGCGTCGAACTCGATGGACCGCGCGGTCACGAACGTCCGCTGCACGGTCACCGCGTCGTCGCCCGTGCCCAGCGTGCCGCCGGTGGGGGCGACGACCAGCGGCACCATGTCCGCGCCGAGCACCGCCTCCCGCACCGCCCGTACGCCGTCCAGGTCGCCGCCGTCGGCGGTGACGATGCCGACGAGCCGGCCCTCCGTCGGCCACACCTGACCGACCTGGGACAGTGCCGGACTCGGCTCCACGTCGGCGAACGGCACGGTCGCCTCGGGCGCCGGCAGGCCCAGGCCCTCGGCGACCCGGGCGCACAGACCGGGGTCGATGTTGGCCAGCACCTGCAACGCCCGTTCCTTGACGGCCTGTTCGTAGCACTTGCCGAGCTCGAAGGTGTAGGCGCCGACGATGTGCTCCTGCTCGACCGCGCTCATGCTGAGCCAGAACCGGCGCGGCTGGCTGAAGTGGTCGGAGAACGACTCGGGCGCCTCGCGGACCTTCGTGCCCTCCGGCACCCGCACCGGCGTCTCGATGTACGCGCCGTTGTCCGCCCCGGCGAGGAACGGGCAGCCCCCGTCGAGGGAGTTGGGCCGGTACGGGGCGACACCGCGGTGCACGGCGTCCTGGTGGAAGCCGTCGCGGTGCATGTCGTTGACGGGTGCGTGCGGCCGGTTGATCGGGATCTGCGCGAAGTTCGGGCCGCCCAGCCGGGTGATCTGGGTGTCCAGGTACGAGAACAGCCGCCCGGCGAGCAGCGGGTCGTCGGTGATGTCGATCCCGGGGACCAGATGACCGACGTGGAACGCGACCTGCTCGGTCTCGGCGAAGAAGTTCGACGGATTGCGGTTCAGCGTGAGCCGCCCGATGGGCTGCACGGGGGCCAGCTCCTCCGGCACGATGTTGGTCGCGTCCAGCAGGTCGATGCCCTCGAACATCTGGTCGGGGGTGTCGGGGAAGGTCTGGATGCCCAGCTCCCACTCCGGGTACGCGCCGGCCTCGATCGCGTCGGCGAGGTCACGGCGGTGGAAGTCCGGGTCGACGCCGCCGGCGAGCTGCGCCTCCTCCCACACCAGCGAGTGCACCCCGAGCTTCGGCTTCCAGTGGAACTTCACCAGCGTCGTGGAACCGTCCTCGGCGACCAGCCGGAAGGTGTGGACGCCGAAGCCCTCCATCATCCGGTACGACCGCGGGATGCCCCGGTCGGACATGTTCCACAGCGTGTGGTGGGTGGCCTCGGTGTGCAGGGTGACGAAGTCCCAGAAGGTGTCGTGCGCGCTCTGCGCCTGCGGGATCTCCCGGTCCGGGTGCGGCTTGCCGGCGTGGATGATGTCCGGGAACTTGATGGCGTCCTGGATGAAGAAGACAGGCATGTTGTTGCCGACGAGGTCGAAGACGCCCTCCTCGGTGTAGAACTTCGTCGCGAAGCCCCGCGTGTCACGCACGGTGTCCGCGGAGCCCCGGGAGCCCAGGACGGTGGAGAAGCGCACGAACACCGGCGTCTCCACACCCGGCGCCAGGAACGCCGCCTTCGTCACGGAGGACGCGGTGCCGTAGCTCGTGAAGACACCGTGCGCCGCCGCGCCGCGGGCGTGCACGACCCGCTCCGGGATGCGCTCGTGGTCGAAGTGCATGACCTTCTCGCGCAGATGGTGGTCCTGGAGCAGGACCGGGCCGCGCGGGCCCGCCTTCAGCGAGTGGTCGGTGTCGTACCGGCGGACACCCTGGGCGTCCGTCAGGTAGGCCCCCGACTGAGCCATGCGCGCCCGTGCCGCTCCCGTCGCCTGACCGGTGGGGGACATGGTGTCCGGCCCGCTCTGGTCCGGCTTCGGCGGCAGGGGCTCGATGGGCTCGGTCGGCTCCGCGAGCGTCGGGGACTGCGGGGCCGGCTTGCCGGGAATCCCGTCCTCGGGGCCCTTGCCGTCGCCCTGGACGGCTTCCGTGACCTTGTCCGCCGCCCGCTTGAGGGGGTTGGGCTGGCTCATCGCTATCGTTCCTCTGCTTCCGCCCGGCTGAGGCCCGCCGGCGGGAAGGGCCGGCTGCCGTGGGATCCGGCGCCGAGTACCCGGCTGTGCCGGACATATCCCCCCGTCCCAGGAACCCCGCGAGCCCCCTCCGTACCGCGTGGGCCACCGCGACCAGGAAGGCTCCGGCCCGGCGTCCGGGACGGCCACCGGGACGGCACGCGCCGGTCAGGCGTGATCGTTCACCGATCCGTTCTTCATATCTTCCGATCGGTCGGTGTCGTTCCCGTACAGGCCGCCCCCCGGGCCCCTCGGATCGGCCTACGGTGCCGTTCGCGGGGCCGAGACCGGCGCCCGCCGAACGCACCGACAAGGGGAGGCGCCGATGGCGAACGTGGAAGTCACGCTGAAGGAGATTATGGCGGGGATCGAGGGGGCGCTGGGAGCGGCCGTGGTCGACTACACCAGCGGTATGGCCCTCGGCACGCTGGGCGGGGGGAAGGACCTGGACCTCAACGTCGCCGCCGCCGGCAACACGGACGTCATCCGCGCCAAGGTGCGGACCATGGAGCACCTCGGCCTCAAGGGCGAGGTCGAGGACATCCTGATCACGCTCAGCCACCAGTACCACGTCATCCGGCTGATCGCCGGCCGGGGAGGCAACGGCCTGTTCCTCTACCTCGTCCTGGACAAGGCCCGCTCGAACCTCGCCATGGCCCGCCACCAGCTCAAGCGGCTCGAGGAACAACTCGAGGTCTGACTCTTCGGCCGTTCCGGGCCGCCGTGCGCCCACGAATTGAAGACTTCTTCAAGTCATCACATGGAGAGGGCCGCACTTCGTGAACGCCGGCCGCCCGGGCAGAGCAGGATGAGCGGGACCCCATGACGCGTCCGGACCCTCCGGTCCGCCGCGTCATGGGAGACGTACTGACGGACCGGCAGGAAGAGCGTGATGCACGTTCCCCTTTATCAAGCCAAGGCGGAGTTCTTCCGTATGCTCGGGCACCCGGCGCGCATCAGGGTTCTGGAGCTGCTGCAGCACGGCCCGGTCCCGGTGCGGGACCTGCTCGCCGACATCGAGATCGAACCCTCCAGCCTGTCGCAGCAGTTGGCCGTCCTGCGGCGCGCGGGCATCGTGGTCTCCATCCGGGAGGGTTCGACCGTCAGTTACGCGCTCGCCGGCGGTGACGTGGCCGAGCTGCTGCGGGCCGCCCGGCGCATCCTCACGGAGCTGCTGGCCGGCCGGAACCAGCTCCTCGCGGAGCTGCAGCAGTCCGACGGCTCCGCGCCGCCGGTGGCCGCGGTGGCCCGGCGGTCCGGCGGGGCCGGCGTGGGCTGACGCGCACCCTGGACAAGGGGGCCGGACGGTGCTGTCGTGGACATGACGTAGTTCCGGTGGTGCGGGGGAACAGGAGCGGGACGTCATGCCGATACGGATGCGCAGCCTGTTCGGCGGGCTCGTCGCCCTGGCCGTCGCCGCGGCCGGCCTGACGGCCCACCCCAGCCCGGCGCACGCCGCCCCGGCACCGGTGTGCGCCCTGTCCTGCGACACCCTCGACCCGTCGAAGGCCAAGCAGGACACCTTCCCGGTCGCCGACCGCGTCATCAACGGGCTCCTGCTGCGCCTGCACGTCTCCGACCCCGACTCGATGGCCTGGGCCAGCATCGACCGGGCGACCCAGGGCGACGCCGTATGGCTCGACCGCTCCTGGGACCGCGGCGCCACCTGGGAACCCCTGCTCGGCAAGGCCACCGTGCCCGGGACGTGGACCGGCACCCGCACCCTCATGTACAACCTCACCGACCCGGTCGCGCACCGCCGCGGCTGGATCCGCGCCTGCGGCGACGCGGCGGCCGTCACCTGCACCGACTGGGTGTACCCGACGGTGTGCGACGGCTCGTCCTGCGACGGCGCCGACCCCGCCGGGGCGTCCGGCGACGACCGGCCCGTACCGACGGCCACCCTCTTCGGACGCGCCATCGACCTGCACGTCGACCAGGCACGCGGCATGGCCTGGGCGACGATCGGTGGGGGCGGCGCCGGCGACGAGATCTGGCTGGACCGCTCCTGGGACGGCGGCGCGACCTGGCCCGAGGGCTCCTCCCTGGGCCGTACGTCCGTACCGGCCGGCGGGTCCGGCACACACACCGTCATGGTCGCGACCCGCGACCCGCGCGGCCTGCTGTACGGCGGGGCGGTCCGGGCCTGCGGGCGGGCGGCCGACCGCCAGGAGGGCGCCTGCACCGCGTGGGCGCGGCCCGCCCCGACCCGGGCCCGGGCCGCCGCGGACGCCCTGATGGCGTCGTACCGGACCGACGAGGGCTGGTGGCGGAGCAGTTGGTGGAACTCGGCGGTCGCCGTGACCACGGTGGCCGAGTTCGCGCGCCGCACCGGCCGGCACGACTACGACTGGGCCGTCGCCCGCACCTACGAGCAGAACAAGGGCGTCTTCCCGGCCGGCGCGCGCGGCTCCGACCCCGTCGAGGGGCACTTCATCAGCCGCGCCATCGACGACGCCGCCTGGTGGGCGGTCGCCTGGCTGACGGCGTACGACCTCACCCGCGAGCGGCGCTATCTGGACGAGGCCGTCACCATCACCTCCTATGTGCACGAGTACTGGGACCCGCGCACCTGCGGCGGAGGCGTGTGGTGGGACCGCGAGCGCACCTACAAGAACGCCGTCACCAACGGGCTGTATCTGTGGCTGACGACCGCCCTGCACCAGCGTCTGCCGGGCGACACCCTCTGGGGCGGCCGGTCGACGACGGCCGCCAACTGGTACCTGGACAGCGGGATGATCAACGCGGCCGGACTCGTCAACGACGGTCTGACGGCGGGCTGCGCCAACAACGGCCAGACCGTGTGGAGCTACAACCAGGGCCTGGCCATCGGTGCCTTCACCCAGCTGTGGCGGGGCACCGGCGAGCGCCGCTACCTCGACACCGCCCGGCGGCTCGCCGACGCGGCCGTCACCTCCCCGCAGCTCACCCGGGACGGCGTCCTCACCGAGTCCTGCGACCTCGGCACCGCGTCCTGCGACGACAACCAGAAGCAGTTCAAGGGCATCTTCGTCCGCCATCTGGCCGACTTCGCGGACGCCACCGGATCGGCCGCCCACCGCGCCTACCTCACCCGCCAGGCCGACTCGATCTGGACCAAGGACCGGGACCCCCTCAACCGCCTGGGCCAGCGCTGGGCCGGCACCGCCCCCAACCCGGCCGACTGGCGCACCCAGGCAAGCGCCCTGGAAGCCCTCACAGCGGTGGAGGGACTCCCAGGGCGCCGGTGACGGACGGCGTCAGGTGGTGGGCATGCCGCGACGCTTGGCGGACGGAGCGTCGGCCGATTTGGCCGCCGCGCTCGCGGCCAGCCCCAGCAGCAGGGCGATGACGCCGACGATGACGTTGTTCACGACCGACCTCGTCGTACTGACGTCACCGGCCACGGCCCACGGCGAGATGATCGTCCACAGGCCCAGCGCGCAGCAGGCCCAGGCCATGCCGTGCGTGCGCTCGTAGGCCCGCCCGAAGCCGCCACTCATCAGCAGCGCGTAGGCGATCCCCAGGATCAGATTGTTCACGGCCAGCGTGGTCAGGCCGTTGAACCCCGCGATCCAGGGCGACGCCGCCAGATACAGGCCCGTGAGCAGGGCCAGCGTCTCGATGGCCTGCCCCCGCGGGGTGGTCGACGCGCGCTCCGCCATCTCATGGCGCTTGCGCATGTCGAGGATGTCCGGATGGGTCTCCATGGAGGACCGGGAAGAGGTCGCCATGGCTTCACCTCCGAGGTGGTGGGGCCCCCGATTGCGCCCCACGAGTACCCCCGATCCGAGGTGCACGCATGGCCCGGCCCCGGATTCCGTCCGATCCCGGAGACGCCCATGGCGTGGGGCGCGCCGCGAGTGCCGCCAGTCGGCCCAGCGGGAGGCCCGAACGTGGGGCTCCCGCCCCTGTGTGGTGGCTGGTACGGCCGGACGGCTGAAACATGGCCTGTGGCGCGCGGCCCGCCGCATGGCTTCCAGCGGCAGGGGTACTGCGGCCCCTCACCCCGATCGAGGAGTGCCTACGTGACCTTCAACCCTCTGGAGCAGCGGGGTATCCCGCTGGACAAACAACTGCGCAACTGGCGTGAACTCGACGTCCCGCCCATCGACCCCGACCGCTGTGACCCGTACACACGGTGTCGCATCATCGCCATGAACGGCATCGAGGTGGAGGCGATCCTCTTCAGCCACCAGCTCGCCCGCAACACCGTCGACCCCGAGATCAAACGGCAGCTCGCACGCACCCGGTACATCGAGGCGCAGCAGCAGAAGGTCGTGAACTGGCTGCTGCCCGGCGTCTCCTCGGTGCTGGAGACGACCATCGCGTACGAGCAGGTCGCGGTGGACCTGACGGCGTGGGTGGCCCGGATGGAGCCCGACCCCTACCTGAAGCAGGCGTACCAGTTCGGTGTGCTGGAGGACTTCGACCATCTGTACCGGTACGCCAACCTGTACGAGATGATCGAGCACCGCAAGGCCGAGTCGATCGTCGACAACCTGAGCGAGGTCATGCCCGGCCGGCCCACGAAGTACCACCACCGCAACCCCGTCGACAACGTCCGCGACCCCTACGACAAGGACCGGACGGACCCGCTGTCCAAGCTGCACGCGCTGACGATCATGGCGGCCGAGCAGCAGACCATGAACTTCTACATGAACACCGGGCCCACCTACATGGAGCCCATCGCCCGCCAGCTCTACCAGGAGATCGGGCTCATCGAGGAGGAGCACGTCACCCACTACGAGTCCCTGGTGGACCCGGGGGAGACGTGGTGGGAGCAGCTCGTCAACCACGAGTACAACGAGTGCTACCTGTACTACTCGTTCATGGAGCAGGAGAGCGACCCGAAGGTCAAGGCCATCTGGGAGCTGCACCTCAACATGGAGCTGGAGCACCTCCACGAGGCCTGCGACCTGATGCGCCGCCACGACGGCCGCGACCCGGCGTCCGTTCTCGCCCCGGAGCTGCCCGACGTGCTCACCTTCGAGCCGAACAAGCAGTACCTGCGGGAGCTGCTGGACACCCAGATGGACCTCACCACGCTCGGCGCCGGCTACGTCCGCGAGGCCCATGAGCGCTTCGAGAAGATGCAGGAGCAGATCCACGGAGGGGAGGAGCCGCCCAGCGAGCGGGTCATGGCGATGCACGACGACATGTTCGGCCGCGAGTACCGCGTCCAGTCCGAGGGCGAGCACCCGGACCCCGCCATGCGCGAGAAGTGAGGGGACGCCAGTGAGTGATCTCGACACCCCGCAGGCCGGTGACGACCGGGCCATGGACGACGACGTGGTGGCGCTGCTGATGCGTCAGCACGGCGACATCCGCAACCTCTTCGACGAGGTCGAGGCGAGTCAGGGCGAGGAGCGCCGGGACGCGTTCCGCCGCCTGGTGCGGCTGCTCGCCGTCCACGAGACCGCCGAGGAGGAGGTCGTCCACCCGTACGCCCGGCGCAACCTCGCGGGCGGTGAACAGGTCGTCGAGGACCGGCTCGCCGAGGAACGCGCGGCCAAGGAGACCCTGGCCGCCCTCGACGACGCCGACACCGACGACCCCACGTTCATGCCCCGGCTGATGAAGCTGCGCACCGAGGTCCAGGAACACGCGCGTGCCGAGGAACGGTACGAGTTCACGCACATCCGGCGCAGCGCCGACCCCGGGCAGCTCGCCACGATGGCCAAGGCCGTCAAGGCCGCCGAGTCCATGGCGCCCACCCGGCCGCACCCCGGCGTGGAGTCCGGTGCGGCGAACATCGCTGTCGGCCCGGTCGCGGCCCTCATGGACCGCACCCGGGACACGGTCCGCAAGACGATGGGGGAGGGCGGCTGACCCCCCTCCTACGGACGCGCTGAACGGGCGACCTGCCTGCGGGCGGGCCGCCCGCCGTTCTGGTGCCGCAGCCGCACCTCGACATGACCGCCGATGATCCGGGTCTCGAAGGAGGGCTGCGGGGCGGTGGCCGGACCGCTCACGTTCCAGCCGTCCGACAGCCGGAACACACTGCCGTGCCAGGGGCACCGCACACAGCCGTCGGCGATCGTTCCTTCGGCGAGCGGCCCGGCGAGATGGCTGCACCGCTCGGCCAGCGCGTGGACCTCCCCGCCCGTCTCCCGCACCACGAGCACCGGCACGTCGTCGACGCTGCGCCGCACGGCCTCGCCGACCGGGAAGTCCGCGACGGCCCCGACCCGGTGCCAGCCCTCGGTGACGACGTGCGGCACCTCCTCCGCGTGATTGGCGCCGGACGCCTGCCGGTAGGCCAGATGACCGCCCAGCATGCCCCCGACACCGACCGCCGTCAGCCCGAGGAAGCCGTACGCCCGGCCCGCCGCCTCACGGCCTCGCAGCCGGCAGGTCAGCGAGGTGGCGTACAGGCCGACGGCCGCGATGTTCGACAGGGCGTGGACCAGGCCGACGCGCTGCTGCTGCCGGTGCAGTTCGGCCCAGTCGACCCAGCCGGCGACGGCGGCGGGTCCCGCGGCGGCCAGTCCGACCCCGATCAGCAGCCCGGACTCCCGCGACCGGCCGGGCCGCAGATCCAGCACGGCCGCCGACAGCCAGCTGCCGATGGGCACCTGCACCAGCAGCGGGTGCACCGGATGCCCCAGGGGCCGGCCGTGCAGCAGATCCCGGGCGCGCCCCAGCGGCAGGGCCCGCACCCCCGTGCGCAGCGCGTCGACGACCCGGTCGGCCGCGGGCTCGCGCTCCAGACGGTCCAGCAACGACAGGACACGGTTCCGTCCCGGTGGACGGCGTGGCGATTCGCTCATGCCCGCCCGGGTTACCACCCATACGACGAGGCAAACGGCCGGTCCGAGCGCCCCGGCGAGGCCCTCGACGGACCATGGGAAGCAGAAGACGTGCTGACCGAGGCGACGGGTTGATCATGGTGTGGGTCGTCTACCGCGTGCCGGACCTCAGGGAGGCCCGACGGCACCGCGCGGTCCCGGCGAGTCCCCTGGCCGTCGTACGTCCCTTGCCGCATCGTGAACGGGTCGCCGACCTGTGGGAAGAACGCCGTCATCGGCGGGGTGCGGACCGGGGGACGCCGGTGGGACGGGAAGAGGGGCGAGTGTGATGGGCCGAGCGAATCAGCGTCCGGAGGCGCGGCCGGGTTTTCCGCAGGAGGCCACCTCCGGGGCCAGCGGGCTCATGGACCTGCTCGGCGTCGCCGCGGTCCTCGTCGAGGCCGACGGCCGGATCGACATGTGGAGCCCCCAGGCCGAGGCGCTGTTCGGGTTCTCCGGTGAGGAGGCCCTCGGACAGTACGCGGCCCGGTTGCTCGTCGACCCGGAGCACCGCGCCGAGGCGATCAGGCTGTTCGCCACGGTCATGGAGAGCGGGGAGGACTGGGCGGGCGTCTTCCCCGTCCGGCACAAGGACGGCGGCATCCGCACGGTGGAGTTCCGCAACATGCGGCTGACGGACAACATCGGCGACCACTACGCGCTGGGACTCGCCACGGACCGGGCGACGCTGCGCCAGGTGGAGCGCAAGGTCGCCCTGTCCAGCCAGCTCGTCACCCAGGCGCCCATCGGGCTCGCCGTCCTCGACACCGAGCTGCGCTATGTGGCCGTCAACCCCGCCCTGGCCGAGATGCACGGCGTCCCCGAGGCCGACCACATGGGCCGCGGCTTCCGCGAGATCCTGCCCGGCGAGCCGTTCGCGGCCGCCGAGGCCCAGATGCACGAGGTCCTGGAGACCGGCCTGCCCGTGGTCGACCAGCAGGTGGTCGGACGCACCCGGGCCGACCCGGACAGCGACCACGCCTGGGCCATGTCCCTGTACCGCCTGGAGGACCACGCCGGGCAGGTCCTGGGCATCGCCAACGTCATCGTCGACGTCACCGACCGTTACGAGTCGGCGCGGGCGGCCGAGCGGGCCCAGCAGCGGCTGCGCATGATGGCCGAGGGCTCGGCCCGTATCGGCACCACCCTGGAGGTCGAGCGCACCGCGCAGGAACTCGCCGACGTCCTCGTCCCCGAACTGGCCGACATGGTCGCCGTCGACATCGTCGACTCCCTGCTCAAGTCCGGGCGCCCCGACGCCGGCGACGGCCTCCCGCTGTTCCGCGCCCTCGCGGTCAAGACCGCCTACCCCACCGACGCCTCCACCGCGATCATCCAGCCCGGCCACCTGACGACCTACCACGCCGACCATCCGGCGGCCCACTGCTTCCGCACCCGCGAACCCCTGCTGATCACCCACCTGGACCGGGCGGACCTCGTCCGCGTCGCCGCCGACGACGAGGCGGCGCGGCTGCTCGCCGAGGCCGGGGTGCACACCGACATGGCGGTGCCGCTGATCGCCCGGGACGAGGTCATCGGCGTCATGGGCCTGGCCCGCGCCCGCAACCCCAGGCCGTTCGACGAGGACGACCTCACCCTCGCCTGCGAGCTGGCCTCGGCCGCCGCGCTCAGCATCGACAACGCGATCCTGCACCAGCACATCCGCAGCGCCGCCGAGACCCTCCAGCGCAGCCTGCTCCCGCAGATCTCACCCCGCCACCCCGGCCTGGAGATCGCCGCCCGCTACCGGCCCGCCCAGGCGTTCAGCGAGGTCGGCGGCGACTGGTACGACATCATCCCCCTCGACGGCGACCGCACCGCCCTCGCCGTCGGCGACGTCATGGGCAGCGGCATCCCGGCGGCCACCGCGATGGGCCGGCTGCGCACCGCCACATCCACGCTCGCCGACCTCGACCTCGACCCGGCCCGCATCCTCACCCACCTGGACAAGATCACCCAGGACCTGGACCCCTTCTTCGCCACCTGCTCGTACGCCGTCTACGACCCCTATCAGCACCAGTTGCACATCGCGTCCGCCGGGCATCTGCCGCCCGTGCTGGTGCCCGACGGAGGCCCGCCGAGACTGCTCGACCTGCCCTCGGGCACCCCGCTCGGGGTGGGCGGCGGCGCCTTCGAGACCACGACCGTCGCCCTCGAACCCGGCGACCAGCTCGTCCTCTACACCGACGGACTCGTCGAGACCCGCCACGACCCCATCGACGAGCGGCTCGCCCACCTGCTGCGCCTGCTCCAGGGCCCGCCGAGCGACCCGGAGGACCGGTGCGAACGGCTCCTGCGCGCGCTGCGCAAGCCCTCCGACCACGACGACGTGGCCCTCCTCATCGCCCAGGCCCACCCCCTGAAGCCCTGACGGGCAGTTCCGCTCACTCGTCGACGGCGGTCCCGAACCCGGCGTCGGCGGGCGGCGCGGCCAGGGAACGCGGACCGTACGACCACGACCCCCGGGCCACCGTGCCGGCCGCCGACCCCGGCAGATACCAGGCCGCTCCGTCGGCGGAGTTCTCCCCGGGCGCCATGGCCAGCAGAGCGGCGCGCCCGTCACGGCCGGTGTCCACGAACCGGACCTGAGCGCCGAACCGGTCGCCCTTCTCGACCGTGCCCGGCACGTCCGCGGTGTTCTGCGTGAAGGAGACCGCGCCGGCCGTGGTCAGCCCCCGGGCCGAGCCGCGCAGCACGACGACCATCCCCGCGTCCCGTACGGCGCCGATGTCCTCGCCGGGCACGCCGACGGCCAGGTCCGCGAAACCGTCCCCGTCGGCATCGCCCAGCGACACGTCGTAGCCGAAGCCGTCGCCGAGTTCGGGAGTGCCGGGCACCCCCGGATCGCGCTGGAGCCACACCTGGTCGGGCCGGCCGTACTCGTCCAGATCGGTGAAGGTGTCGGGGCCGCCGAGGAACACCAGGACGGAGCCGCCGGTGAGCGGCTCGTACTCGTCCTCCAGCCGGTCCGGACGGCCCGCGACCAGGTCGTCGTACCCGTCGTGGTCGATGTCGCCGGAGGCGGTCGCCGGGCCACCGGGCAGGTCGCGGACATAGGTGAGGCCGCCGGCTCCGCCCCGGTAGACGGCCGAGCGTCCCTGACCGTCCTCCTCCAGGCTGCGCCCCGCGACGATCAGGTCCGCGTGGCCGTCGGCGTCGTAGTCGCCGGTGGTCAGCGACGCCGGCTGGATCTTCTCGTCGCCCGGGGCGCCGACCGTGTCGAGGCGGCCCGCGGGCCGCAGCGCGCCACCGGCGTGGGTGAACAGATGCACGCCCCGCCGGTCGGCCACGGCGAGCATGTCACCGGGGGCGGCGCCGCTCAGCCGCGCGGCGGCCACCGCCAGGCCGAACCCGGCGTCCGCGCCCGGTGTGGCCGCCCCGAACGTGACGCTGCCTGAGGCCTTGAGCCCGGTGCGCGAGCCGAACAGGACGGTGACCCGGCCCGCGTCCTTCACACCACCGACGTCCTCGCCGGGCACGGCCACGATCGCGTCGTCGTAGCCGTCGGCGTTCAGATCCCCGCTCGCGACGGCGGCACCGAAGCCGTCGCCGGACTCGGCGCTCCCGGGCACACCGGCGGTGTTCTGCCCGAACACCGCCGTGCGCGCCGCGCGGGCGCCGGTGGCGGTGCCGATGCCGTGCGCTCCGCCGTACTGGACGGTGACGTAGCCGGAGTTCTTACGGCTCCCGTCCGTCCCGGTCGGCGCCCCGACGAGGACGTCGTCGTACCCGTCGCCGTCGAAGTCGCTGCCGCGCTCGACGGTGTGCGCCCCGGCGGGTGTGCCCGCGTGGGTGCCGGGGGCCGCGGTGATCACCGCGCCCGTCAGGAGCAGGAAGGAGGCGGCGGCGACGGCCGCCGGGTTGCCGTGCGTCATGTGTTGTCCCTGGGGTCGCACCTGTGTGGCCTGTGCGGGTTGGACCCGCGAAGGGCCGCGACAGTTGTAGCCGCTGAGGGACCGGATGGCGCTCAGTCCCGCGGGTGCCATCCGGAGGTCTCCGCCGCCAGGACCCGCTGCCGCGCCTGCTCGACCGCGCGGGTCAGGGCCTCGATGTCGTAGGCGCCCTGGTGGCGCCGGCCGTTGATGAAGAAGGTGGGGGTGCCCGACACCCCGCTCAGGTCGGCCGAGTCGACGTCCTCCGCGATCCGCCGCGCCCCCCGGTGCCGCTCGAGGTCCTCGCGGAAGCGCTTCACGTCGAGCCCGATCTCCTCGGCGTAGGCCAGCAGATGCCGGCCGGTGAGCGCGTCCTGACGCTGCAGCAACAGGTCGTGCATCTCCCAGAACCTGCCCTGCCGTGCGGCGGCCTCCGCGGCCTCGGCGGCCAGCTGGGCGTGCGGATGGACGTCCGGGAGCGGGAGATGCCGCCACACATAGCGGATGTCCGAGTCCGAGCCCAGCAGTTCGCGCACCACCCGCTCGGCCTGCCCGCAGTAAGGGCACTCGAAGTCGCCGTACTCGACCACGGTCACGGCCGCGCGCTCGGGCCCGCGCACCCGGTCGTGCCGGGGGTCGACGGCCACCGCGAGATCCGTCGGTGTCTCGGACGTGCCCAGCAGGGCGCGGGCCCTGAGGGCCTCCGGCAGCAGCCCGATCGCGCCGGACACCAGCCAGGTCAGGGCGAACGCCACGACGAGTGAGGCGAGGACGCCGATCCGCGCCTGCTCCAGCTCCTCGCCCTCGAACGCGATCGCCGCGATCAGCAGGGACACCGTGAAGGACGCCCCGGCGACGGCCCCGCCCGCGGTGACCGAACCCCAGCCCACGGTGGGCCGCAGCACGCCGCGCGTCAGCAGCCGCGCGCCCGCCATGGAGCCGACGATCCCGATCAGCTTGCCCGCCGCGCAGCCCACCACGATGCCCAGCGTGATCGGCGAGGTGAACGCGTCGGCGAGTTTCGGCCCGCTGAGTTCGATGCCCGCGTTGGCCAGCGCGAACAGCGGCACGATGCCGTAGCTCACCCAGGGCAGGAACTTCTGCTCCAGCCGCTCGTTGGGTGAGATCGCGGCGGCGAGCCCCTGGACGGCGGAGCGCTGCAGCTCGGGCGTGGGCTGCTCACGGAACGAACGGAACAGCCGGCTCGCCCGCTCCAGGTCGCTGCGCGGCGCCGGATAGGCGACCACCAGCGCGCCCACGGCCAGCCCGGTGACGACGGGGTCGACGCCCGCCTCGTGCAGGGCGATCCACACGACCAGCGACATCAGGGCGCAGTAGATGCCGTTGCGGACGCCCGCCAGACGCAGCCCCACGATGGCCAGCAGACCGCCGAACGCCACCAGCAGCGCCATGAACTCGACGCCCTCGCTGTAGAAGACGGCGATCACCACCAGCGCCACCAGGTCGTCCACCACGGAGATCGACAGCATGAAGGCGCGCAGCGCGGCCGGCAGCCGGCGGCCGAACACCGCGAGGATGCCCAGGGCGAACGCCGTGTCCGTCGACATCGCCGTGCCCCACCCGTGCACCGAGTCATGACCGGCGTTGATGGCGACGTAGATCAGCGCGGGTACGACCATGCTGCCCAGGCCGGCCACCGCGCACAGCACCACCCAGCGCCGGTCCCGCAGGTCCCCCATGTCGAACTCGCGGCGCGCCTCCAGCCCCACCACGAAGAAGAACAGGCTCATCAGCCCGGCGTTGATCCACTCGTGCACGTCGAGCGCGAGGTGGTAGGTGTCGAAACCGATGGTGAAGGTCGCCCCCCACGCCGCCTCGTACGAGTGCGGGTCCATGTTGGCCCAGAGCAGAGCCACCACGACCGCAGCGAGCAGCAGGGCGGCGCTGCCCGTCTCGGTCTGCACGAACGTCCGCCAGCGCGCCCGGGTCTGGCTGGTCAACGGGTCACTGGCATCGCTGGGGTCGTAGCCGCTCACCGGCCGATTATCGCCACCCGTGCGCCCGCCGGGCAGTGGACGACCGGCCGCGCTCCCGTACGGCCCGCAGACGCTCACCCGGACGGCCGTGACGACCCCGGCCGAGGGGGCCGCCACGGCCCGCGGTCACGGCTGGGCGGTGAGCCGGAAGCTCTGGGCGGCCGACCCGTCGCACGGCCGTTGCACCAGCTGCACGCCGTTCGCCGCACCGCCGGTCGTGCTCAGGCACTTGCCGCTGTGCCGGGCGGTGAAGTGGTAGGCGCCGTCCGCCTCGCGCACCGGCAGCCACTGCTGGTTGCCGCCTCCGCCGTACGCCCACAGCTGCAGGGGCGCGTTGTCGGCGGTGGAGACGCCGGTGACGTCGACGACCTGGTTCGGGTTGCCCCGGATGGCGATCCGCGCGTACCCGCCGTCGGTGGGCCGGAACTGGAACTGCTGGGCGAGCGTGCCGTTGCAGGTGTACTGCTGGATGGGCGTGCCGTTGGCCGTCGCCGCCGACCGGGCGTCGACGCAGGTCCCGGCGGCCCGGTCGCTCAGCGCGTACCAGGCCGTCGGGGAGATCGGGTCGGTGGGCGCGGGACCCTCGCCCGCGCCGCCCAGCCACTTCAGGCCGTCGAGGAGGAAGCGGTTCTGGGTGGGGCTGGCGAACGTCGACGACAGCCGGGTGTTCGTGTCGTAGTTCATCGCGTTGTGCCCGAAGTTCGCGTACAGCATCCGGTACTGGGTGTTGGTCCACAGGATCGGGTAGTAGCCGCTGTACCAGGACTGGTTCGGGTCGGTGCCCAGCGGGAAACTGCTCGGATCGACCGAGGCCAGGATCTTGATGTCGGGGTTGGCCCGCAGGTCGTTCGACCAGCTGTACCACTCGCTCACGGCCGAGGTGAAGGTGCCGGGCAGACCGGCGGTCGAGGGGTGCGAACGGTCCTCGGTGCGCAGGACGGCGGTGGTGGGTCCCCAGGTGTTCGACCTGAAGTTCCCGCTGCCGAGGAAGGAGTTGTAGTACCAGGGCCAGGATCCCGCGTTCGTGGTGAACGCCGAGACGTGGAAGCCCATCCAGCCCCCGCCGCCGCGCACATACCGTTCGAAGCCGGACCGCTGGGCCGCCGTCTGCGGCGCGTCGTCGAGGAACAGGACGACCTGGTACTCGTCCACCCCGCCGTTCGCGAGCAGGTTCCAGTCGGTGGTCGCCCGGTACGTGAAGCCGTTCTCGGCCCCCGCCTGCGGGAACCACTGGTTGGCCTCCTTCACGAAGTCGATGTGGGCGGCGTCCCAAGTGCCGTTGTAGAAGGCGATGACCTTGAACGGGGCCGCCGCCTCGGGAGCGGCGGACGCGGAGCCCGCCGGGGCGGCGAGCCCGAGGAGGAGGGCCAGCAGGGCCAGCAGCCGGGCGAGGAAGTGGGGCCGTATGGGTGGGGTGCGTGGGGGCATGTCTGCTCCTCCTGCCGCCGGAGCGGCGCGAGTCGGGGGTGGGGTGGCCTTCGGTCAGCCGGCGTACTGGGCGAGGACGCGGGTGAACTCCCAGGGCTGCTGGGCCACCCCGGAGCAGCTGTCCGCGCCGCCACCGGTGCACGGCCGGTCCCGGTTGACCGACCAGAACGTCAGCCGCGCCAGATGCCGCTGCTGCGCGTAGGCGAGGATCGTGCGGAAGTCGGCGACGGTCACCGTCTCGTTGTTGTCCGTGATCCCGTTCATGGACGAGATGCCGGTGTGCCGGTACGCCTGGTCGTCGCTGTAGCCGTACGCGTTCTTCACGGCGGTCTTCAGGCCCTCGGCCGCGCGGACGGTGAGCTGCCCCATGTTCTGGCCGGCGCCGCCGAAGTTGAACGGCATGATGGTCCAGCTGTCCACGGTGAGCCCGGAGGCGGCGGCCCTGCCGATGAGGCTGCCGTCGGGCCCGTTCTGGCCGGTGCCGAAGGTGACGTAGACCTTGATGCCGGGGTTGTTCGCCTTGACGGTCTTCAGGGCGTCCACGGTGCGCTGCTGCACGGCCGGGCTGTCGTAGGCGGCGGCCTCGATGTCGATGTCGATCGCCTTCAGCCCGTAGGCGTTGATGACCTTCTGGTAGGCGGCGGCCAGCTCGCCCGCGCTGCCGCAGGAGCTCTCCAGCTTGTTGCCGCTCCAGCCGCCGAAGGACGGGATGACGTCACCGCCCGCGCCGCGCACGGTGTTGATCGTCTGCTGGTCCACCCCGCCGGTCAGCGGACGGCCGCCGTCCCACTGCGGGTTGCAGTACCCGTTGCTGAGGACGAAGGCGAGGGTGAACCATTTGACGCCGGTCGCGTTCATGACCGTCGTCGGGCTCGGCGGGTCGCCCCAGCCGTTGTAGAGGTACGGGGCGACCGCCATCGCGCCCGGTCCCGGGGCCGGGGTGTCGGCTCCGGGAGCGGTCCACTTCTGCTGGGCGGCACCGGTGCACGTCCAGAGCTGCACCGGGGTCCCGTTGGCGGAGCTCGCCCCCTTCACGTCGAGGCACTTGTCGGCCTGCGGATTGACGAGGTCGCGGGCGGCGGTGACGTTCCAGCGCTGGGCGGCGCTGCCGTTGCAGTCCCACAGCTGCACCCGGGTGCCGTCGGCGGTGCCGCCGGACGCCACGTCCAGGCACTTGCCGAGGGCGCGGATCGTGCCGTCGGAGCCGACGTTCCACTGCTGGGCGCCGGTGCCGTTGCAGTCGTAGAGCTGTACGGCGGTGCCGTTGGCGGTGGCCGCGCCGGCGACGTCCAGACACTTGCCGCCGAGGCCGGTGATCTGCCCGGTGGCCTGGGCGGCGGCGTGTGCGGGGAGGGCGGTGAGCGGGGTGAGGAGGAGGGCGGCCACGGCGGCGCCGGCGGCACCGCGCCGGGCGGTCCGAGGGAGGGAGGAAGAAGGCATGCGTCGTCCTGTTCTGTCGTCGTCGCGCGGAGCGGCTCGCGGCTCACCCACGACCGAGGCTGCTTGGCGTGCCCATGACAGACGGGAAGTGGGGGGCTGTGAAGTCGTCGACCGCTGAACGAGGGTGGGGGGAAACAGGGGTTACTGCGGGATGCAGAGTTACTTCACACCGTGAATTTAAGGAGCAGCGGAAAACCCCTGTCAAGACATCGGACGGGGTTTGGTCCAGTCCAATGTGAGTGGCAGGGGTTCTCGGTGCCGGGGGCTGTGCTGTCGGAAGGGCCGTCCTCCGTCAGCCGTCCGAACCGGCGGCGACCGTGGGCGTGTCGTCGGCGGCGAACGCGCTCAGGATGCGGGCCAGGTCGGCGGGGGCGGCCGCGAGGCGGACCGGCCTGCCCGCGTCGTCCAGTTCGGCGATGTCCCAGCTCCTCGGCACCAGGTCGCCGTCCCCGCCGCGGGGCCGGCGCACGGTCCGGACGGTGAGCCGCTCCACCGGGATCGGCCGCGCCGCGAACCGGCCCGGACCGGCGTGGGGGAGTACGGCGGGCTCACCGCCCCCGAGGACGATGTGGGTGCCGAAGCCGTTCGGGTTGTACTCGGTGGCCTCCAGGAACCGGGCGGGCAGGAACACGTCCTCGGCTCCCGTGTCCACCGGTGCATGCGGTGTGCTGTCCGCCCCGGCCGTACGGATACGGGTGGCGCGCCAGGCCAGGGCGAACAGACCGACCGAGAGCAGCGACCCCGCGCCGGCCCAGGCGGCACCGGCCGGCGAACCGGGCACGAGGGTCGGATGCGTGTAGCAGTACGGCAGCGCCCACACGGCCGTGCCGACGAGGGCACCGGCGAAGGGGAGCGGCGACGGCAGCATCTCGTCGGCGGGCCGCCGGCGCGCGCGCCTGCGCAGCACGATCAGGGCGGCCGGGTAGGCGGCGATGAGCGCGGACATCGCCGCGATCACGGTGACCTCCCCTGCGGCGGGGAAGTGCTCGCGCCACGCGTGGTGTTCCGCGACGATCTCCCGCACCTGGCGCCGCCAGACGGTGAGTTCGACGCGGTCGCCCTCGTCGAACCCGGAGGCTCCCTCCTTCGACACCGAGACCCGCTCCACCGGGCGCCCGCCGGTGAAGTACACCCAGCTCTGGCCCTTCCCCCGCGCCACGTCGGTGCGCTCGACCACGGCCGGAAGGTACGTCAGACAGTCCGCGTCGCGCCCCGACGACTCCTCGGCGCACGGCACGGCCGACGTCCACGCCAGCTTTTTCTCGGCCACCACCGGGACGAAGCACGCGGCCAGCACGGCCCCCGCGAGGAACAGGACGCAGAGGAAGGCGGGGAGCCGGAGGCTGCGCCCGGCCGTGCCCTTGGTCAGCACGGCGAGATGGTCCGACTCCGGTGCGCCGTGCTCGCGGTGCAGCGCGCGCAGCGCCTCCACGGTGGCGTCGAACTCGGACCGGTCGTCGGCGGCCGTTCCGAACGGCAGGGGGAGGCGCAGGGTCCGCCCGCCCCGCGTGACGACGTGCACGCGATACAGCTCGCCGTTCCGCACGTACTGGACGTGCACCCGCACATCGGCGACGTCGCCCCAGGCCACACTTCGGCGACGCAGCAGCGTCCGGTACGACAGCCCGCGCGCGTCGGCGTGCACCCGGACGGCGAGGCCGTACATCCCCACGACGCCGATCGGCACGAGCACGCAGGCCCCGGCGGCGACCCACCGGTCGGGAACCCCACCCGTGCCCACGAGCCGGGCCACGGCCAGGACCAGCCCGGCCACGCCGAGACCGACGAAGAACCACAGGGGCCGCCTCGACCGAGTGCGGCACGTCACTTGGGGCACGCTGTTCATACGCGGAAGCGTGCCATCACCCGTCTCCGAACTGCTTGTCGGGTCCACGGCAGAGTTCGGGCGGCCGATGTTGCCGGGTTGGCACACCTCGGGCAGGTCAGGGCCCGACCCGATCGTCCTTGGGCGTCGTCTCTAGCAACTCCTCGTCGGGCCACCAGCCGGAGACATCACCGAGGGGGACGGCTGCGATGGACGCGTCGATCACGACAGGCCCAAGGTCATGGTGCGGGTGCCCGGGGTGAAGGTGGTGAAGGACTGGGACCAGGTCGTGTCCGGCCAGGCGTAGGTCACCTGGCCTTCGGTGGGGCGGTAGTGGGCGGTGTAGACGGTGCCCAGGCCCTCGTCGTAGGCGAGTTGGTAGAGGGGCGGCTTCAGCATCGCCGCCATGTCGCGGCCCGCCGCGCGGATGGCGGTCAGGCGTTCCTGGGTTCTCGAGAACCGTTCCTGGTCCTCGGGTACCGGCAGGTGCTGGTGGTTGGCGGCGCAGGTGTCCGGTGCCTCGGTCAAGGGGATGTCCGGTCCCACGAACACCGTGCGGGAGCGGGTGGCGTCGACCAGCGTGACGTTCTGCGGGATGGCGATGGGGAGGGAGCCGAGTCTGGCGACCGCCTCGTCGACGGTCGTGCACGTCTCCAGCAGGTACCGCAGGACGATCGGGATCGCGAAGCCCGGGCCGTGGACGAAGCGGCCGCCGAAGGTGAGGGAGACGGCGAGTCCCGCGTCGTTCATGCCGTCCAGCAGGCCCCAGGCGGCTTCCTGCATGCCGATCACCGGTCGCAGGAAGTGGGAGCGGACGATCGTGCCCTCGCAGTCGTCGGGGGCGAAGTCGTAGTTGCGGAGCAGTTCGCCCTCGGAGCCGATCTGGGTGCAGCCCGAGAAGAACGGCCGTAGTGCCGCCAGGGTGAGGAAGGTCGTCGCCTCCGGCCGGTCGAGCTGGGCGGCGAGGCGATCGAGCACGGGGACCAGCTCGGGCATGTGCTGCTCGAAGAGCTTGCGTGCGTCCTGCGCGCCTGCCTCTGTCCTGCCCTCCTCGGTCAGCCAGGCCTCCGCGAGCGGCCACAGCGGCTGGGCGTAGGCGGCCCAGCGTCCGTCGCTTCCGTCGCCTGTCTCGAGGGCGCGGAAGGTCTTCTGTCGGCGGGTCATGGTGGCCGCTCCTCTGCCCGGGGCCTGTGGTGGAGTGGCGCCAACGTAGTTAATTTCGCTGGTCGTTGGCCAGCGAGGGGCATTGGGGGTGCGCTGCAGACCGCCGGGGCTGGGCCGGCGGCCTGCCTGCTCGCTGCTCCGGTCAGCCCGGGAGGGCGCTCAGTTCGCCGCCGTCGGCGATCAGGACCGCCCCGTTGACGTACGAGCTCGCCGGTCCCGCCAGGAACGACACGATCTCGGCGATCTCCTCCGGCTCACCGACCTTGCCGCGCACGTTGGTGCGGTTCATGACCTCCGCGTTGTCGCCGAGCATGGCCACCGTCCCCTCGGTGCGCACGGGACCCGGCGAGACGGTGTTGACCCGTATCCCTGGACACCGACCTGGGCTGGGCGATCCGCCTGGTCTCCACCGCGTTCCGCCGGGTGGCCACCGCCTCCGTCGCCGACCTGCCGGGCGGCGCCCGCGGCTACCTCGTCCTGGTCGCCCTCGCCCAGGGCGAGCCGCCCTCCCAGTTGGCCCTCGCCAAGGAGGTCAGCCTGGACCGGACCGTGATGACGTACCTCCTCGACGACCTCGAAGCGCACGACCTGGTGCTGCGCCGACCCGACCCACGTGATCGGCGCGCGCGTCAGGTCGTCCTGACCGAGGCCGGCCGCGCCCGTCTCGGCGACGTGCGCCGCAGCCTCGCCTCCGCCGAGGCCCGCCTGCTGGCCGACCTCACCGACGGGGACGCCGAGCAGCTGCGCGCCCTGCTCTCCCGGGTCGCGCAGACCGCCCAGCGGGAACTGGTGGCGCCGGACGAGATGAAGTGCTGAGATCCTCCAGCCCTTAGCCGGACGGGACCTTCGAATTCCGTCCTAGGGCCGGTCGACTCATGCGGCCTCCGGCCGCGCGTGCGACGTTGGTGAGAGCAGCAGAACGCGGGATCACGCACCACCGCGCACCACCGCGAGGAAGGGCGACGGCCATGCGAGCGCACGTCGGAGATCAACTGGTCATCGAGAGCCCGTCCACCGGCGCCGCCAAACGCGACGGCGAGATCATCGGGCTGCACCACGAGGACGGGACGCCCCCGTACGACGTGCGCTGGTCGGACACGGACGAGGTGACCCTCGTCTTCCCCGGCCCCGACGCGCACGTCCACCACATCGAGCAGGAGGAGCCCGGCGCCGGGTCCGACACCGGGCGCAGGGCGCCTCGGGGGAGAACCCCCAACCCGGGTGACATGGGCCGCCGCCTGGTCGCCGCGCGCCGCCGGAACGGGCTCAGCCGTGAGGAGACGGCAGCCCGGGCCCGGATGTCCCCGGACTATCTGGCCTACCTGGAGGAACACCCCGCCGACCCGACCGCGGCCACCCTCACCCGCCTCGCCGACGTCCTCGGCACCACGGCGACCGCGCTGCGCGGCGGAGGCGCGGACCTGCCGCCCGGCCAGGGGCACGCCCTGCTCCGCCCGGAGGTGACCGACCTGGACCCGGACACCTGCCGTGCCCTGCTGTCGACGCACGGAGTGGGGCGCGTCGGGGTGACGGAGTCCGGCGGGCGCCCGGCGATCGTCCCGGTCAACTACGAGATCGTCGATGACATGATCGCCTTCCGGACGGAACCCGGCTCGGTCGTCGCGGCGGCCGCCGGGACGGAGTTCGCCTTCGAGGTGGACCACGTGGACGAGACCCTCAGCCAGGGCTGGAGCGTGCTGGCGGTGGGGCCCGCGAACGCGGTCACGGACGCCGGCACGGCCCGGCGGCTCACCGAGAACGCGCACACCACGCCCTGGGTGGGCGGGGAACGGGAGTTGTGGATCACGCTGCGGCCCGCACGCCTCACGGGCCGCCGTATCGCCCCGGCCGAGCGGCAGGACGCCGGCGACCGCTGACAGGTCGCACGCGCCAAGCACTCCTACAGCAAGCAGACTTGCCGTCCGTGGGTCCGAACGTACCCACGCGGTAGGGCCGTTCAGCCCCCCGGCCCGTCCCCTTCGGCACCGCGTCACGTCATGTCCCCACCGGGATAGTGGACGACGTCAACGGCGCATCCGTCCCGAGGGGGATGAAGATCATGGCTGTGCACGATCCGTCACACCGGCACCCCGGTCTGCGATTCTCGCCCGCGCGTGAGGCCACCACCGAGTCCGCCATCGGCGAGGCCGCGGCCGGCCGTACCGCCGTGAGCGCGTACGTCCTCGCCGGGCTGCGGCTGCTCACCGGCTTCGTCTTCCTGTGGGCCTTCCTGGACAAGACCTTCGGCCTCGGCTACGCCACCCCGTCCGGCAAGGGGTGGATCGACGGAGGCTCGCCGACCCGCGGCTTCCTCGGTGGGGTCGCGGTCGGCCCGATGGAGTCGGTCTTCCACTCCTGGGCCGGTGACGCCTGGGCGGACTGGCTGTTCATGCTCGGGCTGCTCGGCATCGGCGTCGCCCTCACCCTCGGCGTCGCACTGCGGCTCGCCGCCGTCGCCGGCACCGTGATGATGGCCCTGATGTGGATGGCCGAGTGGCCTCCCGCCCGGCATCTGTCCGACGGCTCGCCGAGCATGTCGACCAACCCCTTCGCCGACTACCACCTCGTCTACGCCGTCGTCCTGATCGCGCTCGCCGCCGCAGGGGCCGGCGCCGTCTGGGGGCTCGGCCACGCCTGGGCCCGGCTGCCGTTCGTCGCCCGTCACCCCTGGCTGCGCTGACCGGGCGCCGTTGGGCCGGTCGGCCCCGGCAGGGGACCAGCGGCCCCTGCCCCCGCGCCCGCCCGCGAACGACCCTGGAAGCAGAGATCGGATCAGGAGGCAGCATCATGTTCCGCACTGTTGTCGCAGGTCTGGACGGTTCGTCCGAGAGCCGGTCCGCGACCGAGTGGGCGGCCCGCGAGGCGCGGCTGCGCGGACTGCCGTTGACCATCGTCCATGTCTGGGAGCCCATCCCTCCGCCCATGGCCCAGGCCCCGCTCCTCGGCGCCGAGACCCAGCAGAACTGGACCGAGCGCATGCCGCGCGAGGCCGCCGACGCGATCCGGCTGCGCCACCCCGACATGGAGCTGACCATCGAACAGCGCACGGGCGACGCCACCGAAGCTCTGCTGGACGCGGCGAAGGACGCCGAGCTCATCGTGCTCGGCTCGCGCGGCCTGAGCGGGATCGGCGGGTTCATGGTCGGCTCCGTCGGACTGTCGGTGGCCGCTCGTTCGGAACGCCCCGTCGTCCTCGTCCGGGCCGGTGAACAGGCCACCGACGAGCACGAACCGGACGCCGACGGGCTGCCGTCGACCCAGACGCCGTTCCGGCCCGTCGTCCTCGGACTCGACGCGAACAGCCCCGACGGGACGCTGATCGAGTTCGCGTTCGAGGAGGCCGCCCGCCGTGGGACCCGGCTGCGTGTGCTCCACGGCTGGAACCTCCCGCCGTACTACGTCTACGGCCTGACCGTCGACATCGAACTCCAGGACAAGGTCGTCCGGCAGCAGGCCGCCCTGCTAGCCGACGCCCTGAAGCCCTGGCGGCAGAAGTTCCCCGACGTCGAGGTCAGCGAGGAAGTGCCCGCCGGCAGCCCTGGAGCACGGCTCGTGGACGTCTCCCGCGAGGCGTCCCTGGTGGTCGTCGGCCGCCGTATCCGCCGCCGCCCGTTCGGCGCGCACATCGGCCCGGTGACCCACGCCGTCCTCCACCACGCCGTGGCACCGGTCGCCGTCGTCCCGCACCACTGACGGACGGCCCCGGGCCGCACCGGCCCACACCGGAGAACACCGTAGAAGACCGCAGAACACCGTAGAAGACTGCACCAGGGGGAGCGATGAAGGACGACACGCCCGGCCGGCCCACCGCCCACGCCCTCCTGGCGGACGGCACCACCGTGGGCATCCGCCCGGCCGGGCCGGCCGACCACGACCGGATCCGCGCCCTGTACGACGCCATGTCCCCGGAGACCCTGCGCCTGCGCTTCTTCACCGCCGGCCGGGGCTCCGCCGAGGCCGCCGCCGACCTGACCTGCGGGCCACCCCGCCCCGGACACCTCGCCCTGCTGGCCGAGACCGGCGGCGACGTCGTCGGACTCGCCGAGTACGACACGGGCGGCGCCCCGGACGCGGACACGGCCGAGGTCTCCCTCGCGGTCGCCGACCATCTGCACCACCGCGGCATCGGCACCCTCCTCGTCGAGCACCTCGTCTCCGCCGCCCGCGCCGCCGGCATCACCACCTTCGCCGCCGACGCGCTCAGCGAGAACCACGAGGTGCTGCGGCTCTTCGCCGGCCTCGGCCTGCGCACCGCCCGCCACTTCGACGGCCCCGAGGTCCGGTGCGTCATCGCCCTCGACCAGAGCGACACCTACCTCACCGCCGTCGAGGAACGCGGCCGTACCGCCGACGTCCTCAGCCTCGAAGCACTCCTGCGCCCCCGGACCGTCGCCGTGATCGGCGCCGGCCGCCGGCCGGGCTCGGCGGGCCGGGCGATCCTGCACCAGCTGCGCTCCGGCGGCTGCACGGGCCGCCTCTTCGCCGTGCACCCCACCGCACGGTCCCTCCTCGGAGTCCCATGCCACCCCTCGGTGGACGCGCTGCCCGTGACACCCGATCTCGCGGTGCTGGCCGTCCCCGCCGACGCGATCCCCGCGGCCGCCGAGGAGTGCGGCAAGTCCGGCGTACGGGCCGTCCTCGTCGTCACGGGCGGGCTGGACGCCGTACAGGGCCGCGAACTGCTCGACACCTGCCGGTCCCACGGCATGCGCCTGGTCGGCCCGAACTGCCTCGGCCTCGCGAACACCGACCCGGACCAGCGCCTGTACGCCACGTTCGCCCCGCGTCCCCCGAGTGCCGGTACGGCCGGTGTGGCCGTGCAGTCCGGTGGGGTGGGCATCGCGCTGCTCGACGGGCTGTCCCGGCTCGGCATCGGCGTCTCCACCTTCGCCTCCCTCGGCGACAAGTACGACGTCAGTGGCAACGACATGCTCCAGTGGTGGGAGAGCGACGGCCGCACCGACCTCGCCCTGCTGTACCTGGAGTCCTTCGGCAGCCCGCGCGCCTTCTCCCGTACCGCCCGGCGTGTGACCCGCCGGATGCCGGTCCTGACCGTCGACGCCGGCCGCACCGAGGCCGGCCGGCGCGCCGCCGCCTCCCACACCGCGGCCGCCGCGACCCGCACCATGACTCGCGCGGCGCTGTTCACCCAGGCCGGCATCACGGCGACCCGCTCCTGCGGCGAACTCCTCGAAACCGCCGCGCTGATGCACTCCCAGCCACTGCCCGCCGGACCCCGTGTCGCCGTCGTCACCAACGCGGGCGGCGCCGGTGTCCTCACCGCCGACGCCTGCGCCGAGGCGGGACTCCAACTCCCCGAACTCACCACGGACCTCGCGGCCGACCTGCCCGCCGACGCCGTCACCGGCAACCCCGTCGACGTCACCGCCGCCGTCACCGAGGACCAGCTCACCACCTGCGTGGACCGGCTCCTGCGCCACCGTGCCGTGGACGCCGTCGTCGTCGCCCTCGTCCCCACGGCGCTCGCCGCCGCCACCGGTGACGACCTCGTCCGGGCCCTCACCCGGTCCGGACGGCACCCCAAGCCGGTCGTCGCCGTACGCCTCGGACAGGCCCTGCCCGTCGAACGGCTGCCCGCGGCCGACGGCACCACCGTCCCCTCCTACGCCGAACCCCAGGCGGCCGCGCGGGCGTTGGCGCACGCCGCCCGCCGTGCCGCATGGCTCGCCCGCCCCCTCGGCACGGTCCCCGCCCTCGACGGCGTCGAGACCGGCCGCGCCCGCGCCATCGCCGACACGTTCCTCGACCGGCACCCGGACGGCGGCTGGCTGCATCCGCGGGAGGTCGCCGCACTTCTCGGCTGCTACGGCATCCTCCAGGCGCCCTGGGCCTGGGCCGAGACCGAGGAGGACGCCGTCCTGGCCGCCGAGCGGCTGCGCGGCTTCGACGGGCGTGTCGTGATGAAGGGCCACTGGCCCGGACTCGTGCACAAGAGCGCCGAGCACGCCGTCCATCTCGACCTGCGCGGCGACTCCCAGGTCCGGGCCGCCTTCCGCGACCTGGAGACCCGCTTCGCCGGATTGCTGGACGGCGTCCTGATCCAGCCGCTCGCCGACCGCGGCACCGAACTGTTCGCCGGTGTCATGCAGGACGAGGTCTTCGGCCCGCTCGTCCTCTTCGGACTCGGCGGCACCGCCAGCGACGTCCTCGCCGACCACGCGGCCCGCCTCGCCCCGCTCACCGACCACGACGTGCACGACCTGATCACGACACCCCGGTGCGCCCCACTCCTCCTCGGCGCGGACGGCGCACGGCCCGCCGACCTCGCCGGGCTCGAGCAACTGCTGCTGCGCCTGTCCCGGATGGCGGCCGACCTGCCGCAGCTCGCCGAGGCCGACTTCAACCCGGTGCTCGCGACACCGGAGAGCGTCACCGTGCTCGACGCGCGGGTGCGCCTGGTGCCCCGCGCACCCCAGGACCCGTATCTGCGCCGACTGCGCTGAGGAGGCCCCCGATGAAACACGACAAGGTCGGCTCGGTCATGACCACGGACGTCGTCCGCGCCGAGTACGGCACCCCGTTCAAGGAAGTCGCCCGGCTGCTCGCCCGGCACCACATCAGCGGACTCCCCGTCGTGGACGACGACGAGATGGTCCTCGGCGTCCTCTCCGAGACCGACCTGCTGGCCCGCCACGCCGCCGAGCCCGGCACCGGGAAGCGGTTCGGCCTCGACCGGCTGACCCGCGCCGGACGCCGGCGCGCCGCGAAGGCCGAGGCCCGCACCGCCGGGCAGTTGATGACCGAGCCCCCGATCACCGTCCACGCCGACGAAACGATCGTGGAGGCGGCCCGGACGATGGCACAACACCGGGTGGAACGACTGCCCGTCCTGGACGAGGAGAACCGCCTCGTCGGCATCGTCACCCGCCGTGACCTGCTCCAGGTCTTCCTCCGGCCGGACGAGGACATCCGCGCCGAGGTCGTCGACGAGGTGCTGGCGCGCGCCCTGTGGCTGCCGCCGCGCGCTGTCACGGTCACCGTCGTGGAGGGCGTGGTCACGGTGGCGGGCCATCTGGAGCGCCGCAGCGAGACGGAGATCGCGGTGTCGATGGCCCGTCAGATCGACGGTGTGGTGGCGGTGGTGAACCAGCTGTCCTACCGCCTGGACGACGCACATACCCGCCCCGAGGAACCGGCCCTGCACGGCTTCGCGCACGACTGGCTCCGCGGGCCGTGAACCGAGAGTGGACAGGAGGCAAGGACCATGACCACCAAGGTGCTGGTCGCCTATGGGACGACGAACGGCTCGACGGCAGGGATCGCCGAGACCGTCGCCGATGTGCTGGGCAGGGAGGGCCTCACCGCCGAGGCGCTGCCCGCCCGCACGGTGGAGAGCGTGTCCGGCTACGACGCCGTCGTGGTCGGCGGCGGACTGTACGCGGGACGCTGGCACAAGGACGCCCGCCGGTTCGTGCGGCGGCACCGCGCGGACCTGGCCGGGCGTCCGGTGTGGCTGTTCAGCAGCGGCCCGCTGGACCCGTCGGCCTCGGAGCGTGACATCCCTCCGGTGCCCGGGGTGAAGCGGGCGATGGACCGGGTGGACGCCGAGGGCCACATCACCTTCGGCGGCTGCCTGTTGGAGGGGGCGCGTGGCCGGGTCGCCCGGATGATCCTGCGCAGCGGGAAGGGAGGCGACTTCCGCGACTTCGCCCGGATCGAGGACTGGGCCCGGTCGGTCGCCGCGGACCTGACGGCCGCGGGGGTGACTCGCTGAGGCAGGGTGCACGGCGATCGCCAGCCCACCCGGGCCCGTTGTCAGTGGCGTGTGCCAGAGTCCGGGCATGCTCGAGATCAAGGTGGAGACGGAGAACCGGCAGCACCACGTGCGCGTGTCGGCCGAGGAACTGGACGGGCTCGTCCGGCGCATCGGCGACGACGGCGACCGGTTCCTGGTCGTCCAGCGGATACCCGACCTGCCCGACGTCTTCGCCCAGGTCTGGTACCAGGCCGGCGGCGCCTACACGGTGGAGCACCGCGACGGCGCGGCCGACCGGCACTTCCAGGCAACGGCCGACACGCCCGAGGCGGTCGCCTCGGCGCTCACGGGCTGGGCACGCCGCCGGCCCGGATGGGACCAGGACCTGACGTGGTCGCGGCTCGACATGGGACCGGTGCAGGACGTCCCGCCACTGGACCTCCCTGACGACGAGCGCGCGGAGTTGGAGGAGCGCGTACGCGAGACGCTGGCCGGCGGCTATGCCACCCGCGCCGAACTGGCCGAACTCGCCGAGGACTACCTGGTCACCGACGACCGCCGCCCCGTGTCCCACGAGCAGGCGATAGCGCTGGCCGACCGGCTGTGGCTCGAACGGGTCGCCGAACAGGCCACGTGGCAGGGCGAGACCGACCCCGAACGGCTCACCCGCGCGTTCACGGCCCTCCAAGGGTCCGGCATCACCGCCCGCGAGAACTTCGCCTGTTGCCGCAACTGCGGCGAGTCCGAGATCGGCGCCGCCGGCGACCCCGACGCCCGCGGCTATGTCTTCTTCCACTCCCAGTGCACGGACTCCGCCGCGGCAGGCCATGGACTGATGCTCCTCTACGGCGGCTTCGACGGCTCGTCCGAGACCACGGAGGCGATAGGCCACGAGATCGTCGCCGCCCTCGAAGCGGTCGGCCTCCACACGGAGTGGGACGGCGACCCGGGCCGCGCCATCACCGTCACGCCCCTGGACTGGCGTCGGCGCCTCGTCGGATAGGGGGCACAGCGTCAGGAGCCGTGCGCGTCGTAGGTCTCGCGGTGGGCCTGCACCTCGTCCATGTGAGCCTCGGCCCACGTCTTGATGCCGCGCATCATCCTGTACAGCGACAGCCCCAGGTCGGTGAGTTCGTACGACACCGTGACGGGGACTGTCGGCACGACGGTGCGCGACACCAGACCGTCGCGCTCCAGCGAACGCAGCGTCTGGGTGAGCATCTTCTGGCTGACGCCGGCCAGCAGGCGCTGCAGCTCGGAGTAGCGCATCGCCCGGGGCTCGTCGGCGCAGTCGGCGCCCGGCGGGGGCGCGTCGCCGCTGCCGAGCGCGGCCAGCACCAGCGTGACCCACTTCCCGGAGATCCGGTCGAGGAGTTGGCGACTGGGACAGGCCGCGAGGAAGGCGTCGTACTCCGCCTTGGTCTGAGCCTGCCGCTGCTCCTCCGCCGTCGTCGCCATGGGCCGTTCCTCCCACCGTCGGGTGCCCTACGCACTTCGAAGTGCCTACTTCCCTACAGGAAGCAGCAAACCAATAGTGGTGCAAGGCGCCGTCAGGCACCAGTCCCGGACCCGACCCGAAAGGCCCATCATGACCACCCCCTCCGCCTCGCTCCCCGGAGGCACCTGGACCCTGGGCGATCTGACCGTCACCCGGTTCGGCTACGGCGCCATGCAGTTGGCCGGCCCCGGTGTCATGGGTCCGCCCGCCAGCCGCCAGGGCGCCCTCGCCGTGCTGCGCGAGGCCGTCCGCCTCGGCATCACGCACATCGACACGGCCGACGCGTACGGCCCCCACGTCACCAACGAGTTGATCCGCGAGGCGTTGCATCCGTACCCCGCCGCCCTGCACCTCGTCACCAAGGTCGGAGCGGTCCGGGACGCGGACGGCGGCTGGCCTCCGGCGCGCAGGCCGGAGGAGCTGCGCCGGGCCGTCGAGGCGAACCTGGACCGCCTCGGCCTCGACACACTGGACGTCGTCAACCTGCGGCTGGGCGACGCGCGGGGGACCGTCCCCGGATCGCTCGCGGAACCGTTCGACACGCTCGTCGACCTTCGGCGTCAGGGCCTGATCCGGCACCTCGGGGTCAGCAACGCGACGGCCGAACAGGTCGCCGAGGCCCGCGCGATCGGGCCGATCGTGTGCGTGCAGAACATGTACAACCTCGCCCATCGCGATGACGACGAGCTGATCGACGAACTCGCCGAACAGGGCGTCGCCTACGTGCCGTTCTTCCCGCTCGGCGGCTTCAGCCCGCTCCAGGCATCCGCGCTGACGGCCGTGGCCGCTCGGCTGGACGCGACGCCGATGTCGGTCGCGCTGGCCTGGCTGCTGCGGCGGTCGCCGAACATCCTGCTGATCCCCGGCACCTCGTCGGTGGCGCACCTGCGGGAGAACGTCGCGGGAGCGGGCCTATCGCTCTCCGACGGTGATCTCGCCGAGCTGGACAAGATCGGGCGCTGACGCCCGGCGCGCTCATGCCCGGGCGGCGCTCACCGGTCCCGACGCGAGCGTGAGGGCGCGGAAGGAGGCGACCACCGGGCGCAGGTCCACCCGGTGCCACGCGGCCCACAGCTGAACCGACCGGTCGTGCCAGGGGAGTTCGCGGACGGCGACGGCCTCCGACATGCCGCGCACCATGCTCCGCTGCACCAGGGCGAGCCCCAGCCCGGAGGCGACCAGGCCGAGCGCGGTCAGCGGTTCGGCGGCGTCCATGCGGATGTCCGGGGTGAAGCCGGACGCGGCGCACGAGGCGACGAACGTGTCCCGCCAGACCGGATCCTGGGGATTCTCCACGCCGATCCACGGCTGCCCGTCCAGGTCCTCAGGCGTCAGGTCCGGCCGCTCAGCCAGCGGATGCCCGGCGGGCAGGGCGAGCAGCAGCGGGTCCTCCAGCAGGGGCGCGGCCGTCAGGTCCGGGTCCTCGGACGGCGGCGGCTCGTGGACGAGCGCGATGTCGAGGCTGCGCTGCCGCAGGCCCTCGAACTGTTCGGCGGGAGGCAGGCTGTAGAGGGCGACGTGGATGCCGGGGCGCTCGTCGTTGAGGGAGCGCAGCGCCGCGGGCAGCACACCGGTGTGCATGGCGTCGGCGATGTAGCCGATGCACAGGCCGCCCTCCTCGCCGCGGCCCAGCCGGCGCCCCAGGTTCTCCAGACGGTCGGCGTGCCGCAGCAGCGCCCGGGCCTCCGACAGGAAGACCTGGCCGTCTCGGGTGAGCCGGATCCGCTGCTGCCCGCGCTCGAAGAGCGTCAGACCGAGGCTCTTCTCCAGCTGCGCGATCTGCCGGCTGAGCGGCGACTGCGAGATGTGCAGCCGATCGGCGGCCTGGCCGACGTGTTCGGTCTCGGCGACCGCCACGAAGTACCGGATCTGGCGCAGGTCGAGCATGGTGAGACCTCCAGGGACTCAAGTGTGTCCAAGCAAGTCTTGGACAGTCTCAAGTTCCGATCCTACGGTCGAACACGTCAGGTCGTCGAAGGCCCGGCCGGTGACCCCGGCCCCTCCGCACGACGGCCCGCAGACCGCACCGTTTCCCGCACCACCACGAGGAACCACCATGTCGATCACGTCCCTCCTGCCCAGCCGTCTGGGCTTCGGCACCGCCCCGCTGGGCAACATGTTCCGGGCCATCCCCGACGACGAGGCCGCCGCCACCGTCGACGCCGCCTGGGACCAGGGCATCCGCTACTTCGACACCGCGCCCTTCTACGGCGCCGGACTGTCCGAGATCCGCTTGGGCGAAGCCCTTGCGGGACGCCCCCGCGACGCCTTCGTGCTCAGCACCAAGGTCGGGCGCGTCATCCTCGACGAGACCGAGGACCCCGCCGCCCGCGACCTGGGGGAGAAGGGCGGCCTCTTCGAACACGGCCGGCCGAACAAGATGATCAACGACTACTCGGCCGACGCGACCCTGCGGTCCATCGAGGACAGCCTCCGGCGCCTGCGGACGGACCGCCTCGACATCGTCTGGGTCCACGACGTCGCGCAGGACTTCTACGGCGACGACTGGCTGGCCGCCTACGAGTCCGCCCGCACCGGCGCCTTCCGCGTCCTGCAGCGCCTGCGCGACGAGGGCGTCATCAAGGCGTGGGGTCTGGGCGTCAACCGGGTCGAGCCGCTGGAGCTGACCCTCGACCTGGACGAGCCCAAGCCGGACGCGTTCCTCCTCGCAGGCCGCTACACCCTCCTCGACCACGACCGCGCCCTGCAGCGCCTGCTGCCGGCCGCCGAGGCCCAGAGCGTCGACGTCGTCGTCGGCGGCCCCTACAGCTCCGGCGTCCTCGCGGGCGGAGAGCACTTCGAGTATCAGAAGGCACCGGCCGAGGTCCTCGCCAAGGTCGACCGGATCAAGGCCCTCGCCGAGCGGTACGGCATCCCCATCAAGGCCGCCGCGCTCCAGTTCTCCCTGGCCCACCCCGCCACGGTCGCGGCCATCCCGGGAGCCACCCGGCCCAGCCGTATCGCTGAGGACGTCGCCGCCCTCGACGCGGACGTCCCGGCCGCGTTCTGGACCGCGCTGCGCGAGGAGGGCCTGATCGCCGAGAACGCCCCCGTACCGACCGCCTGACCCGCTGATCATCGGAGTACCACCATGACCACGAGCACGACCGCGACCATCGACCTCCCCACGCCCGCCGACACCGTCTGGCAGCTCATCGGCGGCTTCGACGCCCTGCCGGACTGGCTGCCGTACATCCCCGTCAGCGAGCTGAGGGAGGGCGGCCGCGTCCGTGTCCTGACCAACGAGGAGGGCGGCGTCATCGTCGAACGCCTGGAGCGGTTCGACGACGACGCGCGCACCTACACCTACTCGATCGTCGACGCGCCCTTCCCCGTGACCGGCTACCGCTCCACCCTCACCGTGCACGACGTGGACGGCACCGGCTCACGCGTCGAGTGGTCCGGGACCTTCACCCCGGCCGGGGTGGGCGAGGAGGAGGCGGCCGCCCTCTTCCAGGGCATCTACCGCGACGGCCTCACAGCCCTGCGGCAGACGCTGGGCGCCTGACAGAAGCCGATGCGGCAGACGCTGGGCGCCTGACAGAACGCCGAGGTGCCAGACGCTGCGCGCCTACGCGACCGCCGGAGCCTCAGCCGCGGAACTCCGGCTGTCGCTCCGGCGTGGCCGCCGCCAGCGCGTCCTGGACCTCCTTGACGCCGCCGCGCAGCCCGTACACGGGGGTACCGGGCTGCTGGCGCCAGGAGTCGTCCAGGCCGCCCGCGTCCACGGCGTCGAAGCCGAGCTCCTCGATCAGGGCCATCACCTTGCGCTTGGCCGCCTCGTCGTCGCCCGCCACGGGCAGCGCCATACGGTCGGGGGCGCCCTCGGGGCGGGCGCGGTCGATGAGGTCGTGGGCGTAGGTGCCGTTGAACGCCTTGATCACGGGGTGCCCGATCTGGCGTTCCGTCCAGCGGCTCTCCGTCAGCCCCTCGTCCTCGATCCCGGCGATCCTGCCGTCGCGCTGCGGGTAGTAGTTGCCGGTGTCGATGACCGCCACGTCCTCGGCCGCCCCGTCCAGCAGGCCGGACGGCAGATCCGGGACCGCCTTGAGGGGGACGGTGACGACGACGATCTCGGCGCCGCGAGCCGCCTCCTCCGCCCGTACCGGCGTGGCCCCGGTCTCCTCGGCGAGTTCCTTCAAGGTCTCGGGGCCACGGGAGTTCGCGACCGAGACGTCGTGCCCGAGCGCGGTGAGGCGACGCGTGAGATTGCCGCCGATGTGGCCGGCTCCGATGATGCCGATCTTCATGACATGCCTTCCGTCGCAAGAATGTCCTGCCCACGGCACCAACCCCCGCTCCCCGCAGGGCTATTCCGGGAATCCTGCGGACCGGTGCCGTCGCCCGTCTGTGAGCACCCGCGGGCGACCGGTTCCGGCCACGGCCGCGCCCCCACCCGACCGACGGTGCGCCGCCCCGCGGGACCCCGCACCCCGAAACGCCGCTCACCCCGCCCACCTCACCCGTCCGGGCGCGGCCCGCTTCGGCAGGGCGCCCCGGGCTCCGGTCAGGGTGCCGTCCCCCGCCCGTGGGCGTACTGTCCGCATATGGGTGACGTGCTGTGCCGCGGTCGGTGCGGGGCGCGGCCCTCCGTGCCGGACGTCCCACGCGGGCGGCGGTACCGACGGCCGCCGCACCGCCAGGTGGTGCGTGGCGCGCGGACCGGGTGACGCCGTGCGGGACCTGCCGGACGGCGGTTCCGGTCCGCACGCGGAACTGCCCGTCTCCCTGCTGGCCGACCTGGTCCGGGACACCGGGGCGTCCGTCGGGATGGTGTACGTGCCGGCGCCCGGCGAGCAGTTGTTGCGCCTCGCGCTGGTGTCTGGCGTGTCGCGGCGGATCGCGGCGCCCTGGGCACGGATCCCGATGAACACGGCGATCCCGGTGGTCGACGCCATCCGTGAACGCCGGCTGATCTGGCTGGGCAGCCAGGAGGAGACCGCCCACCGCTATCCACGCCTCGGCCTCGTGCTGCCGTACGACTTCATGCTCGCCGCCGCACCGATCGCCGACGGCGGTCCCGTCTGGGGCGGCGTGGTGCTGCTGTGGCCGGTGTGGCATCCACCGGAGCTCAGCCCTGCCGAGCGGGAGGCGATCGGCGCCGGGTGTGCCCGTGCGGCGCGGTTCCTGCAGCGCGCGGCGGACCGCGGCCATCCGCCCGAGATCCCGGACATCCCGCATCTGCTGACCGCGCCCCACGCGGAGGACGCCGACCCGCTGCAGGCGATGGCGGCCCTCGCGTTCGCCGAGCGCCTGCCCGTCGGGTGCTGTGCGCTCGACCTCGACGGGCGGCTCACCTACATCAACCCGGCCGGCGCCGAACTCGTCGGCGCCGGAGCCGCCGCGCTCCTCGGCAACCGGCCCTGGGAGGTGCTGCTCTGGCTGCACGACCCGCTGTTCGAGGACCGCTACCGGGCCGCGGTGGTCTCCCGCCGGCCCATCACCTTCACCGCCACCCGCCCGCCCGACACCCGGCTGTCGTTCCGGCTCTACCCGAACGACACCGGCATCAGCGTCCACATCGCCCCCGCCGACGACGGACCCACCGGCCCGCACGACACCGCCCCGGCCCCCTCACCGGCGGAACCCGTCGGCGCCGCGGCGCTCTACCACCTGACCCATGTCGCCGCCGCGCTCGCCGAGGCCGCCGGCGTCAAGGACGTCGTCGAGCTGGCGGCCGACCAGATCGTCCCCGCGTTCGGCCCGGCCGCGCTCGCCCTGCTGATGCTGCAGGACGGCCGTCTGCGCATCGCCGGGCACCGGGGGTACGGCGGGGAGCTGATCTCCCGGTTCGAGACGGCGTCCCTCACCTTCGACACCCCGGCCGTACGGGCCGTGAGCACCGGCAAGGCCAGCTTCTACCGGAGCTTCGCCGACCTCCAGCGCGACTACCCGCCGGCACGGCACCAGGACGACATGGCCTCCTGGGCCTTCCTGCCGCTGATCGTCTCCGGCCGCCCCGTGGGCTCCCTCGTCCTCGCCTACGACGCGCCCCGCGCGTTCCCGCCCGCCGAGCGGGCCCTGCTCACCTCGCTGGCCGGGCTGATCGCCCTGGCCCTGGACCGCGCCCGGCTCTACGACGCCAAACACAGCCTCGCCCACACCCTGCAGAACGCCCTGCTGCCCCGCAGCCTGGGCAACGTCCCCGGCCTCGACGCCGCCGCCCGCTACCTGCCCGCGAGCCACGGCCTGGACATCGGCGGCGACTTCTACGACCTCATCCGCCGTACCCCGACGAGCGCCATCGCCGCGATCGGCGACGTCCAGGGGCACAACACGACGGCCGCCGCACTCATGGGCCAGGTCCGCACGGCCGTCCACGCGCACGCCACCTCCGGCGCCTCGCCCGGCGACATCCTCGCCCGCACCAACCGCCTCCTGGCCGACCTGAACCCCGGCCTCTTCGTCAGCTGCCTCATCGTCCATCTGGATCTGGCCCGGCACAGCGCGCAGTTGGCCACCGCCGGACACCCGCCGGCCCTCCTGCGGCACCCGGACGGCCGGGCCGAACCCGTGACCGCCCCCGCCGGACTCCTGCTCGGCATCACCCCCGAGGCCGACTACGCCACCGTGGACATCCCGCTCCCGTCGGGTTCGGTCCTCGCCCTCTACACCGACGGCCTCGTCGAGCGGCCCGGCGTCGACATCGACGACGCGATCGCCGCCGTCACCGACCGCCTCGCCGCCACTCCGCCGGAGGACCTCGACGCCCTGGCCGACGCCCTGCTCGGGCACGCCGGCCATCCGGCGCCGAACCCGGACGACATCGCGCTGCTCCTCGTACGGCCGCACGGCTGAGTCCGGCAGCCCGCGTGCACCCCACATCGCCCGAACGAGTGACTCTAGCCCTGTGCGCACCGGGTACACGGAGGCATGGACTGCAAACCAGCGCTCTCCCCGCTCGACGACACCCACCCCGTTCCGGCCTCCGTACGCGCCCTGATCAGCGGAATCGTCCAGGCCGTACGGGCCGGCGACGATCCCGCCATCCGCACCCTGCTGGAACGCCTCGCCCCCGTCGCCGACACCACGGCCCTGCTGCTGCTCCGCTACCGGCTGGGGCTCGGCGCGGAGTCGGCCGACGCCGGGACTCGCGTGCGGGACGGGGGAGAGGGGGCCGCTCCGGCCCGCACGGAGACGGGCGTGTCCTAGATCCGCACCCCGCCGATGGCCGCCCAGCACGGCTCCCGGCCCGACCCGGCGGCGGCCTGCAACCGACGCCGCCGTCGGAGCTCTGAGACCGTCAGCTCTTGCGCAGAGCAGCGGCGTCGATCTCCGCGACGAGCGCCTCGACACGGCTCCTGATCTCGTCGCGGATGGGCCGGACGGCCTCGACGCCCTGGCCGGCCGGGTCCTCCAGGACCCAGTCGAGGTACTGCTTGCCGGGGAAGACCGGGCAGGCGTCGCCGCACCCCATGGTGATGACGTAGTCGGACGCCTGGACGGCGTCGGTCGTGAGGACCTTCGGCCTCGCCTCGGAGATGTCGACGCCGACTTCCCGCATGGCCTCGACGGCCGCCGGGTTGACCTGGTCGCCCGGAGCGGAGCCGGCGGAGCGGACCTCGACGCGGTCGCCCGCCAGGTGGGAGAGAAAACCGGCGGCCATCTGCGAACGACCGGCGTTGTGCACGCAGACGAACAGCACCGAGGCGTGCGGGCTCGAGGACATCGGTTCCTCCCCTTCAGGCCGCGGCCGACGCGTTGACCAGCAACCGGCCCATGGCGGCCAGGACGGTCGGCTCGACCCGGTAGTACACCCACGTGCCGCGTCGCTCGGAGGTCAGGAGACCGGCCTCCTTGAGCTTCTTCAAGTGGTGGGAGACGGTCGGCTGGGAGACGCCGACGTCGGAGATGTCGCACACGCACGCCTCGCCGCCCTCGTGCGAGGCGACCGCGGAGAACAGCCGGAGCCGTACGGGGTCGCCGAGCGCCTTGAACATGCGGGCGGCCGTCTCGGCCTCCGCGGCGTCCAGAGGCCGCTCGGTCAGCGGCGGGCAGCACGGCGCCGCACTCTCACCGTCGGGCTCGAGCAGCGGCAGCAGCTTGGTGTTCGACATATGCCTATGTTGACACATGTCGAAGCAGTGCTTGACCCGCAGATTCGATGGATGTCTATGTTGACGTCCATCGATGCAGGTGTCATGCTCGACCCCTCAAGACATCGACAATCATCGAAGCAGGGGTCATGGACAAGCTGGAACAGCAGAACCTGCCCGTCGTGGTCATCGGAGCCGGACCGGTCGGCCTGGCCGCCGCCGTCCACCTGGTCGCACGGGGCATCGAACCGCTCGTGCTGGAGGCCGGCACCGCGGCGGGCAGCGCCGTGCACGAGTGGAGCCATGTCCGGCTGTTCTCCACCTGGAGCGAACTCACGGACCCGGCAGCCGAGAAGCTTCTCGCCCCGACCGGGTGGGTGAAGCCGGACCCGGACTCCTATCCCTCCGGTGGCGAGTGGGCCGATCTGTACCTGCGGCCGCTCGCCGACGTCCTCGGTGACCGCGTGCGCACCGGCGCCCGGGTGACCGGCGTGTCCCGCACCGGTCGGGACCGGGTCGTCGACGCCGGCCGTGAGGCACAGCCCTTCGTCGTCCACGTCGCCCATACGGACGGCAGGGAGGAGAAGGTGTTCGCCCGGGCGGTCGTCGACGCCTCCGGCACCTGGACCAGCCCCGGCCCGGCCGGCGGCAGCGGCCTTCCCGCACTAGGCGAGCGCGCGGCCGCCGACAGGATCACCTACCGGGTGCCCGACCTGAAGGACCCGGCCGTACGGGCCCGGTACGCGGGCAGGCGCACCGCCGTCATCGGCTCGGGTGCCTCCGCCTTCACGGCACTCGCCTACCTCGCCGAGCTGGCCGAAGCCGAGGACGGTGCCGGCACCCACGCCGTGTGGGTCCTGCGGCGCGGCATCTCAGGCTCGACCTTCGGCGGAGGCACCGCCGATCAACTCCCGGCCCGCGGCGCGCTCGGGCTCGCGGCCAAGGCCGCGGTGGACGACGGTCACGCGGACGCGGTCACCGGCTTCCGTATCGACGCGATCGAGCGCGCCGGCGACGGCCGTCTGGTCCTGGTCGCCGAGGACGGCCGACGTCTGGAGCCGGTCGACGAGGTGATCGCGTTGACCGGGTTCCGGCCGGACCTGTCGTTCCTGTCGGAGATCCGGCTCGGCCTGGACGAGCGGCTCCAGGCCGCGACCGCGCTGGCGCCGCTGATCGACCCCAACCAGCACTCCTGCGGCACCGTCTACCCGCACGGCCACCGCGAACTGGCCCACCCGGAGCAGGACTTCTATCTCGTCGGCATGAAGTCGTACGGCAGGGCGCCGACGTTCCTGGCGATGACGGGCTATGAACAGGTCCGCTCCGTCGTGGCCGCCATCGCCGGGGACACCGACTCCGCCGACCGCGTCGAACTCACCCTCCCGGAAACCGGGGTGTGCGGTGGAGCTGGGCTCTTCGACATCTCTGAAGCAGACGGTAGCGACGACGGCTGCTGCGGCTCGTGAGGAGCCTCGGCACCCGTACAACAAAGCGCCGGGCGGTCGTCGGCCGCCCGGCGCTTCAGCCTGTCGATGCTCAGCGAGAGGCCAGCAGTTCCAGGGTGTCGATCACGCGGTGCGAGAAGCCCCACTCGTTGTCGTACCAGGCGACCACCTTGATGTGGCGGCCGTCGACACGGGTCAGGGCCGAGTCGAAGATCGACGAGGCGGGGTTGCCGGTGATGTCGGAGGACACCAGCGGGTCCTCCGAGTACTCCAGGACACCGGCGAGCGGGCCCTCGGCCGCCGTGCGGTAGGCCTCCAGGACGTCCTCGCGGGTCACGTCACGCGCCACGGTCGTGTTCAGCTCGACGATCGAGCCGACCGGCACCGGTACGCGGATCGAGTCGCCGGACAGCTTGCCGTCGAGCTCCGGCAGGACCAGGCCGATCGCCTTCGCGGCGCCGGTCGTGGTCGGGACGATGTTGACGCCGGCGGCGCGGGCGCGGCGGGCGTCGCGGTGCGGGCCGTCCTGGAGGTTCTGCTCCTGGGTGTAGGCGTGCACCGTCGTCATGAAGCCGTGCTCGATCCCGGCGAGGTCGTGCAGCACCTTGGCCAGCGGGGCCAGCGCGTTCGTGGTGCACGAGGCGTTCGAGACGATCGTGTGCAGCTCCGCGTCGTACGAGTCGGAGTTGACGCCGTAGGCGAGGGTGACGTCCGCGCCGTCCGACGGCGCGCTCACCAGCACCTTGCGGGCGCCGGCGTCCAGGTGCGCGCGGGCCGCCTTCGCCGAGGTGAACCGGCCGGTGGCCTCCAGGACGATGTCCACGCCGAGCTCGGCCCAGGGCAGCTGCGCCGGCTCACGCTCGGCCAGGACCTTGATGCGCCGCCCGTCGACCACGAGGGTGTCCCCGTCGACCGTCACCGGACGTCCGAGCCGGCCGGCCGTGCTGTCGAAGGCCAGCAGCCGGGCGAGCGTGGCGGGCTCGGTCAGGTCGTTGACGGCGACGATCTCGAGGGCGCTGTCGCGCTCCAGCAGGGCGCGCAGCACGTTGCGTCCGATGCGGCCGAAGCCGTTGATGGCGATGCGAGTCATGAGTGGGTGTCCCTTCTTGTTGCCACCACCAAGGCTCGCGCGCGCCGGGACGGCCGGACAGTGGCGGGACCGCCACGGTTCGCAAGGATGTCGCCAGCTCCGTCCTCAGGCGGCTTACTCGCCCCGCGTGAACGTGCGCCGGTAGTCGCTCGGCGTCGTGCCGAGGATCCGCTGGAAGTGCAGACGCAGATTCGCGCCGGTGCCCAGCCCCACGTCGGCGGCGATCTGCTCGACGCTGCGCTCGGAGCGTTCCAGCAGCTCACGGGCCAGATCGATCCGGGCCCGCATCACCCACTGCATCGGCGTGTAGCCCGTCTCCTCCACGAATCGCCGGGAGAACGTGCGCGCCGACACCCCGGCCCGCCGCGCCAGGACGTCCAGGGTCAGGGGCTCGCCGAGCCGGTGCAGCGCCCACTCCCGGGTGGCGCCGAACCGCTCGCCCAGCGGCTCGGGCACACTGCGCGGCACGTACTGGGCCTGGCCGCCGCTGCGGTAGGGGGCCGCCACCAGCCGGCGGGCCGCGTGGTTGGAGGCGGCCACCCCGAGGTCGCCGCGCAGGATGTGCAGGCACAGGTCGATGCCGGAGGCGGCACCGGCCGACGTCAGCACGCTGCCCTCGTCGACGAACAGGACGTTCTCGTCGACCTGGACCCGCGGATGGCGGGCGGCGAGCGCCCGGGTGTAGTGCCAGTGCGTGGTCGCGCGCCGCCCGTCGAGCAGACCGGTGGCGGCGAGCGTGAAGGCCCCGGTCGAGATGGCGGCGAGCCGCGCCCCGCGCGCGTGCGCCTCGATCAGCGCGTCGACGACCGGCCGCGGCGGCTCGTCGCGGTCCGGATGCCGGTAGCCGGGCACGAACACGATGTCCGCCCAGGCCAGGGCGTCGAGGCCGTGCGCGACGGCGTACGACAGGCCGTCCCCGCCGGTCACCAGCCCGGGTGTCGCCCCGCACACCCGCACCTCGTACGGCATGCTCGCCCGGGTCGTGAACACCTGTGCGGGGATGCCGACGTCCAGCGGCTTGGCGCCCTCGCTGACGAGGACGGCGACACGGTGCAGACGGGGGAGTGACACGGGGACGAGGATACGGAGGCCCCGACCTGGGAGGCGTCCGCAGGGGCCCGGACGCACGTCACTCCGCGTGACCGGCGTCCGGCCCGCTGCTGTGGGCGAAGCGGAGCGGGGTGTTATTGAATGGGGTGTGCGGCCAGAGATCTCGGGACCCCGTCACCCTGGCTCCGGTACGGCGCCGGCGCGGTGCCGTGGCCGGCGAGCGAGCTGAGAGAACCGCATGGACTCCACGCCTCCCCCGTCGTCTGCGTCACCGTTCGACATGGTCAGCGGTGCGCTGGGGGAGTACATCCCGCGGGGCGACGCCGACGACGACACCGAGGACAACCGGGACATCGACGAGTCGGCCGCGTCGCGCGGAGAGGGAAATCGCCGGCGGGGCGCCGGGCGTCCCGAGCAGATACTCGGCGCCGTCAACGTCGACCGGGATCTCAGGATCACCGACTCCAACCTGGAAGCGCCCGTCTTCGCGGGAGTGGACCCCGTCCCCGGGATGCCCTTCGTCGATCTCCTGCCGCCCTGGGACGTCCCCACGGTGACCCGGCGGCTGCGCCAGGTCCTCGAGACCGGCGAGCCGCATGTCGCCCGGGTCCAGCGGCTGCGCCGCCGCGACGGCTCCGAGCTGGTCGTCTCCATGAGCATCCTGTCCGCAGCGGAACCCCGGGAGGGCCTGACCATCTCCCTGATCGCCATGGCGCGACGGCTCCACCTGTACGCCGCCGAGACCGCGATCGGCACCTCGCTGGACATCGGCGAGACCGCGCAGTCCCTCGCCGAGTCCCTGCTGGCCTGGGGCGACGTGGCCGCCATCGACCTCGACTTCGCCGTATGGACCGGCGAGGTCGTCACCGACCGCCCGCAGGGCCGCGTCCGGCTGCGCCGCGCCGCCCTCGTACCGGACCGGGCGTGGCCCGACGGCTATGTCACCCCCGGCGACGACCTGCCCGCCGACGCGAGCCGCCTGCTGTCCCACGCGATCCGCCGGGACGACCCCGCACAGGCCGTCGTCCTGCCCGACCGGGCGGCCGTCGAGCGGGTCCTCGGCAGCCCCCGCCTCGCCCGCACCCTGATCCCCGGCGACCAGGCGGCCTGCGTGGCGTGCGTGCCCCTGGTGCTGGACGGCGAGCCGCCCGTCGTCCTCGGCGTCGCCGAGGTCTGGCGGCGCGCCGACCGGCCCTTCGAGGACGGCGAGCTGTTCGACCTGCAGGAACTGGTGGCCAGGACCGCCCACCACGTCGACCTCGCCCGGCAGCACCAGCGTGAGCACACCCAGGTCCTGGCGCTGCAGCGCCGCCTGCTGCCCCGGTCCGCAGGCGACACCATCGAGACCGCCAGCGTCTACCAGCCCGCCACCCCCGACAGCGCCGGCGTCGGCGGCGACTGGGTCAACAGCTTCCCGCTGCCGGACGGCCGCACCGCGATGGTCGTCGGGGACGTCGTCGGGCACGGCCTGGGCGCGGCGGCGACCATGGGGCAGCTCAGCATGGAGGCCCGCGCGCTGCTGTCCGCGGGGCTCGCGCCCGGCGAGGTGCTGGAGCACCTGGACGACACGGTGTCGCTGCTGGACGACGCCGAGTCGGGGCTCGCCGCCGGCTACAGCGCCCTCGGCTCGACCTGCTGCATCGCCGTGTACGACCCGGTCAGCCACCGGGTGGAGCTGGCCAGCGCCGGTCATCTGCCGCCGATCCTGGTCCCCCCGGACGGCACCGCCGGACCGGTCGCGGTCCGCCCGCACCCCGGGCTGGGCGCCGAGTTCGCGCTGCGGGAGCCGTTCGACGTGTACGCGTTCGCCGCACCCCCCGGCTCGATGCTCGCCCTCTACACGGACGGCCTGGTGGAGGATCCGGCGATGTCCATCGACGAGGGCATCGGCAGGCTGTCCGACGCGGTGTCGGCGGTGCATCCGTGGGACCCCCTGGAGGAGGCGGCACGGCGTGTCGTCCGTTCGCTGGCGCCCGCGTACCGGCGTGACGACGTCACCCTGCTGCTCGCCCGCACGATCGGCTACCGCAAGGAGGACACCGCGACGTGGCGGCTGCCCGCCCGCGGTGACGCCGCGGCCCGGGCGCGCGCCCTCGTCACCGGGCTGCTGGAGCGGTGGGACACCCGTGAGGACACCCGGGACAGCGTGCTGCTGGTGGTCAGCGAGCTGGTCGCCAACGCGGTCCGCTTCGCCCGCGGCCCCCTCACGGTCCGGCTGATCAGGGGCGGCCACGGCCACCTGCTGTGCGAGGTGGGGGACAAGGGCAACGGCAGGCCCCGGCTCGGCCGCAAGGACCTCCTCGGCGACGGCGGCCGAGGACTGCACGTCGTCCACGGGCTCACCACCCGGTGGGGCGTGCGCTGGACCGACGACGGCAAGGTGGTCTGGGCCTCGGTGGGACGCTGAGGTCTACAGCCACTGGCCTTCCAGCGCCGTCGCGGTCAGGCCCGGTGCCGCCGCGTACAGCACGGCACGGCTGCCCGCCGGCTGCCCGGCGTCGTACGCCCGCCGCATGATGTCGAACACGGCGGCCCCGCCGCGGTTGCCGCTGGTGTAGCTGTCCCGGCTGAACTCCAGCAGTCCCGACGGCCACGCCTCGGGCATCGTCTGCTCCATGTACTCCAGCACCCGCGTCCCGCCGGGGTGCGCGAGCAGCACGTCGGGGTGCCAGGCCTCGGGGTCCTCCCCGTACCGCTCCTGGAGCCAGGCCCACATCGCGGTGACGGTCTCCTGCACGGCACGCGGGCCGCGCCGGTTCATCACGAAGTGCGTGCCGTCCGCCCGGGTGTCCAGGCGGTGCAGGTCCTGGGTGCCGGGCAGGGTGTGGTTCCAGGCGGAGTCCAGCCGCAGGACCGACTCGGGCCGCGGGCGGCCGGTGACGACGGCGGCGACCGCCGTGTCCGCGAACAGCAGCCGGACGATCAGGGACTCCAGGGTGTCGTCCGCGGGCTGGTAGGTCGTGCTCAGCGCCTCGGAGATCACCACGAGGACCACCCGGTCGGGGTCCGCGGCCACCAGGTCGGCGGCCAGAGCCAGCGAGCGGGTCCCGGCGATGCAGGCCCACTGGGTGGCGGGGAGCAGCAGGACGTCGTCCCGCAGGGGGAGCCGGTTGGCGAGGGAGACGTCGAGACCCGGCAGGGCGGGCGTGGTGGAGTTGCTGGTGATCACGCAGTCGATGTCCGAGGCGTCCAGACCGGCGATCTGCAGGGCGCCGCGCGCCGCGCGCTCGCCGTACTCCTGGACGGCCGCCCACGCGGGCGCGGTGCGCTCGGCGACGGTCTGCGGTGCGGGTATCGCCTCCAGTGCGGCGATCACCCGGTCCGCGTCCGGCCCGGTGACGCCTTCGCGGGCCAGCGCCGCGCGGGTCGCGTCGGCACCGGCGGCCGGGAGTCCATTGCCCCCGCCGGGGGCGACGGCGGCCTGGAGCGGCAGCATCCAGCCGCGGGCCTCGATCCCCGTGCTGGCCGCGATGCTCTCGACGCGCGGCGCCCAGGCCGCGTCCGGGTGCCGGCCGAGGACGTCCGTCACGATCTCGCTGGTCTTCACGGTGTGCTCGCCGTGGATCACGGCAGGGGGGCTCAGGAACGCGGGCATGGGTGGCACCTCTCTGCGGAAAGCGGGGGGCGTACGTCGTCACGGGGGAAGCGCGAGGCGTACGGCACGAGCGCTGTGGTGTGCGTCACTTAGGTGGGTCGTATCCAAATCGACGCCGATAAGGCCCAGTTCGGGCGTGTGCGTCCGAATCGAGCTTGGGCCTATTCGGGCATTTCCGCTGTGATGCGGGCAACTTGGATCGCATCGATGTCTGTGACGCCGCGCACAGGGGTGGTGAACTGACCGGGCATCAGAACGCGGAAGTGCCCCGAACCCTCCGAGGGCTCGGGGCACGTGGGACGTGCGTCGGTGGACTCAGGGATGCAGGGTCGGCCGGTAGGTGAGTTCCTGGATGTGGCCGTCGAGCGTCCGGTGGTCGATCAGTTCGAGGTCGAAGTCGGCCGCGCCCTGGAAGATCGGGTCCAGTCCGCTCTTGCCGGTGATCACGGGGAACAGCGTCACCTGGACGCGGTCCACGAGGCCGGCCGCCATCAGCGCCCGGTTCACCGACAGACTGCCGTGCGAGCGCAGCGGGACGTCCGACTCCTCCTTGAGGCGGGCGACCACGTCCACGGCGTCACCCCGGACGACCCGGGCGTCCGGCCAGTCGAGGGGCTCCTCGAGCGTGTTCGACACGACCGTGGCCGGCATGTTCCGCATCCGGGTCACCCACGGGTCGTGCACCGCCTCCTCCGTGTCCGAGGCGATCAGCTGGGCGAAGGCGCGGTAGGTGTGGGCGCCGAAGACCATCCGCTGCTCCTCGCCGTAGAGCGAGAGGCGGTGGTCGAGGAGTTCGGGGCCCTGCTTGCCCCAGTACCCCGTCCAGTCGCCGCCGGCGGCGCCGAAGCCGTCGAGACTGGAGAAGACGTCGAACGTGTAGGTGGCGGTCATGGCGGGACTCCCGGGAGTGCGAGGGCGGTACTGCTCCTATAGACCGGCGCCCGCCGCGATACTCATCGCCCGCCTGGTCGCAACGTCACCGTGTGCCCCGGCTTCCCCTGTATAAACAAGGCAACCTCGGTGTATGGATCGAGGATCGCAGGGCAATCGAGGGTCAGGAGGTTGATAACTATGGTTCCCCTGCTTCTTGTACTGCTTCTGGCCCTCATCCTGTTCGGTGCGGGCTTCGCCCTCAAGGCCCTGTGGTGGATCGCGGTCGTGGTTCTGGTCGTGTGGCTGCTCGGCTTCGTGATGCGCTCCACCACGGCAGGTGGTGGTCGCGGACGCTGGTACCGATGGTGACCTGACACCATCACCGCACAGCGAAGGGCCCGGCTTCGGCCGGGCCCTTCGCTGTGCGCTCACATCCGAGGCGGTGTCCCTCAGGCCTGGTCCACGGGCTCCTGGGTGAGGACCGCGTGGAAGCGCCGGGTGTGGTCCACCCGCCGCACCGGCCCGGTCAGGGTGACCGTCGCCGTCAGACGCGCGTCGGTGCTGGACGCGGCCAGCCGGAGCTCCAGCTCGCCGGGCTCCACGACACGGTGCCCGTCGCGACCGGTGAACGAGGCGACGTCCGCCGGGACCGTGACCCGCACCCGGCGTGCCTCGCCCGGCTCCAGCGGAACGCGGGTGTAGCCGACGAGCCGCTGCACGGGCTGGACGACGGACGCCACCGGGTCGTGCAGATAGAGCTGGACGACCTCGGTCCCTGCCCGGTCACCGGTGTTGCGGACGGTCAGGGAGAGCGCGAACTCGCCGTCCGTCGCCGCCTGTTCGATGTCGACCGTCAGGTCGCTCCACGCGAACGTGGTGTACGACAGACCGTGCCCGAAGCCGAACGCCGGGGTCGGGTCGATGTTGGAGACCTCGCTGACCTGGGCGAGCCGGGCACCGAGATAGGTGGACGGCTGCGAACCCGCGCCGCGCGGCACACTGACCGGCAGCCGCCCGGACGGGTTGGTACGGCCGCTGAGCACCCCGGCGATCGCACGGGTGCCCTCCTCGCCGGGGAAGAACGACTGGACGATCGCCGCGGACTCGTCGACGGCCCGGCCGAGGGCGTACGGCCGCCCGGCGAGCAGGACGGTGACGACTGGCGTGCCGGAGTCGAGCAGCGCGTCGAGGAGCTGCTGCTGGGCGCCGGGCAGGGCCAGCGACTCGGCGTCGCAGCCCTCACCGCTCGTACCGCGTCCGAACAGGCCCGCGCGGTCGCCCAGAACGGCGACGACGACCTCCGCGTCACGTGCCGCCTCGACCGCCGCGGCGATGCCGGAGAGGTCCCCGTCGTCGACACCGGTGCCACGGACGGCGGTGATCTCCGCGTCGGGGAACTCGGCGGTCAACGTGTCCTGCAGCGTGGGCAGTTCGAGTCCGACGGGGAACTCGGGGTGCTGCACACCCACGTGCAGGGGGAACGAGTAGCAGCCCAGCACTGCTGTGGGCTCGGCGGCGTTGGGGCCGACGAGGGCGATCCGGCGGGGCCGGGTCAGGGGCAGCGTGCCGTCGTTGCCGAGCAGGACGACGGCCTGATCGGCGATCCGCCGGGCCAGTTCCCGGTTCGCCGCGCGGTCCAGGTCGATCCGGCCGCGCAGCGCCTCGGCGTCGTCCAGGTCGGCGTCCTCGAGCGCGGGCGGCACGGGGCTCCAGTCCGGGTCGAGGAGCCCGAGGTGCGCCTTCTGGGTGAGGACGCGGCGCAGGGCGCGGTCGACGATCTCCTCCGGGACGCGGCCCTCGGTGACGGCCTCGACGAGGGGTGCCCCGAACGTCTTGACGGTGGGCAGCTCGACGTCGACGCCGGCCGTCAGGGCGGTGCCGGCCGCGTCGCCGAAGTCACCGGCGACACCGTGCAGCGTCTTGAGGAAGGCGATGCCGAAGTAGTCCGCGACGACGGTGCCGTCGAAGTCCCAGGTGTCGCGAAGCAGTCCGGTGAGCAGGGCCTCGTCGGCGGCGGAGGGGATGCCGTCGGTGTCGGTGTAGGCGTGCATCACCGAGCGGGCGCCGCCCTCGCGGATCGCCATCTCGAACGGCGGCAGCAGCACGTCGGCGCGTTCGCGGGGGCCCACGGACGTGGGAGCGAGGTTGCGTCCGGCCCGCGAGGCCGAGTAGCCGACGAAGTGCTTGAGGGTGGCGACGATGCCGGCCGACTCCAGGCCGGCCACATAGGCGGTGCCGATGGATCCGACGAGGTACGGGTCCTCGCCGATGGTCTCCTCGACCCGGCCCCAGCGGGCGTCGCGCACCACGTCCAGCACCGGGGCGAGGCCCTGGTGCACGCCGACCGAGCGCATGTCACGGCCGATCGCCTCGGCCATCGCGCGGACCAGCGAGGGGTCGAAGGTGGCTCCCCAGGACAGCGGGACGGGGTAGGCGGTGGCGCCCCAGGCGGCGAAGCCGGCCAGGCACTCGTCATGGGCGAGGGCGGGGATGCCGAACCGGTTCGCCGAGGCGATCCGGGCCTGGGTGCGCATCAGGGACAGCGCGCCGATGGCGGGGTCGACGGGCACGGTACCGAAGGGCCGGGTGAGCTGGCCCAGACCGGTGGGGAGCAGCGCGTCGAGGTCGACGGCCTCCTCCATGTCGTGCTGATGCGGGGCGACTTCGCCGCCCTGGTCGGAGGCGCCGACCCAGACGCCGTACAGCTGGGCGATCTTCTCCTGGAGGGTCATGGCGCCGATCAGCGCGTCGACCCGGGCGGCGACGGGGTGGGAGGGGTCGTTCCAGAGGGGGGTCTCGGGGGTGGTCTCTACGGCCACGTCGGTGTTCACTTTCCTCCGACACCCATCAGGCCCCGGACGAGGGCGCGACGGGCGAACAGGTAGACGAGCAGGATGGGCACCATGGACAGCACCACGGCTCCCAGCAGACCGGGGATGTCGATGCCGTGTTCGGTCTGGAAGTTGTACAGACCCAGCGTGACGACCTTGGTGGAGTCGGACTGGGTGAGGACCAGCGGGAACAGGAAGCCGTTCCACGCCTGGAGTGCCGAGAAGACGACGATCGTGGACAGCCCGCCCCGGGACAGCGGCATCACGAGCTGGAAGAACATGCGCAGCGGGCTCGCGCCGTCCATGGCCATGGCCTCGTAGAGCTCGGGGGAGATGTCCCGCATGCTGCCGCTGAGGATCAGCGCCGACATCGGCAGACAGAACGCCGCCGTGGGCAGGATGACGCCCAGCAGGTTGTCGTACAGCCCGGCCTCGCTGATCAGGTAGAACATCGGCACGATGACGGCCTGGGCCGGGATGGCGAGGCCGAGCAGGAACAGCCGGAAGATCGCCGAGGTGGTCCGGCCGCGGCTGCGGACGATCGCGTAGGCGAGCGGCGGGACCAGCAGCAGCACGATGCCGATCACGCAGCCGGTGACGACGAGTGTGTTGAGGAAGTACTGGCCGAAGCCCGAGTCGAAGGCGCCGGTGTAGTTGTCCAGGGTGAAGCTGTCGGGCAGGGAGACCGGGCCGTTCTCGGCGTAGTCCTGCCGGGTGCGCAGCGTCGCGGCGAGCATCACGTACAGGGGCAGACCGACGACGAACAGCCAGACGAGCGAGCCGGCGCCGGCCAGGTAGTTGGGGCGGCGCCTCATGACACACCCTCCATGGTGCTGCGCATCTTGTCGTAGCCGGACACCCGGACGACGACCAGCGAGATGATCGTGGCCGCGACCACCAGGGCCAGGGCGATCGCCGAGCCCGTGCCGAAGTCGAAGCTCTTGAACGCCTTGTCGTACATGTAGTAGGCGCTGATGGTGGTGTCGGTGCCGGGGCCGCCCTGGGTGAGGATCAGGACCGTCTCGAAGGTGGTCAGACCGCCGACGATCATCAGGATCATCGAGGTGATCATCGAGTTGCGCAGCTGCGGCAGCGTGATGTGGAAGAACTGCCGGTAGCGGCCGGCCCCGTCGATCTCCGCGGCCTGGTAGAGGACTTCGGGGACGGCACGGGCGGCGCCCTGGTAGATCAGCGTGTGGAACGGCGTGAACTGCCAGGTGCTGACGAACGCCAGGACGCCGATGGCGGTGGCCTGTTCACCGAACAGGTTGCCGTCGCCGAACAGCCAGGTGGCCTCCGCCGGGATGCCGAAGTTCGGGTCGAGCAGCGCCCGCCAGAGCACGGAGACGGCCGTGGCGGACAGCAGCAGCGGGATGAAGTAGATGACCGACAGCACGGCGCGGTTGCGCTGGTTGCCGGCCGCCCAGACCCCGAGGACGATGCTGAGCGGCGTCTGGATGACGACGCCGAGCACGGTCAGGAGCAGGGTCAGCCAGATGCTGTTCAGCATCACCGGGTCGTCCATCAGACGCGACCAGTTGTCCATGCCCACGAACTGGGGGGAGCTGATGCCGTCCCAGGTCATGAAGGACAGCACCGCCACCATGACCAGCGGGGCGATCGCGAAGAGGGCGAAGAACAGTGCGGCGGGCAGCGCCCAGGCGAAACTCGGGCGGCCCACCTTCGTGGCGTTCGAGGCGGGCGGCCGCCGCCGGGCCCCCTTGCGGGGGCCGGCGGCGGGCCGGGCGCTCGTGATCTGTGTGGTCATGAGCCGTTCGTCAGTCGGTCGGGAGAGCCTGCATGGCCTTGATGAAGCCGTCCGTGTCGAGCTGTCCGTTGAAGAACTGCTGGATGGCCTTGTG